>SWDO01000023.1:82706-90953 GCA_005116895.1 Nitrospira sp.
CGAGAACGCCGCTGGGGAACTTTTTCAGCATCCTGCTACAGCGAATGCAGGACTGGGAGTCCGGCGTTCACCTGCGCGGCCAGGCCGGCCAAGCTGGCTCTGACTTCTGCTTCGGTGCGCGCAGGACTGGTAAATGCCACACGCCCGCCCTGCATCCGGCCAGGAGTGGTCAACCGAAGATGAAACCCGAGCCGATCCAATGCGGTCACCGTTGCCTGCTGCGCATCGACAATACCTAACGCACGGGCCAGCGCCAACAACGTCTCCGCTTGCCCAGTATTGAGCTCACGGATCAGACCCGAGGAGACATCCGCAAGTGGGTCCACGGCTGCCTGTGCATAATCAGCCGGTGTCACCCAGCCCATCGACCCAAACCCTCCAACGAAGTAAATCTCCGTGATGGCCATGCGGAAGAAACCGAAATCTTGGTAGTCCACCCAGTAGGAGGCGTTGGCATGGCGGTCCAGGTAGCAGGCGCGAACCTCGGCGTTCTCCTCTTTCGGCACCTTAGTCACAGAGCCCATCAACGTGACCCTGGCCGCCCCAAGGGGATCGACCCTGCTCTCAGGCGGAGTCACCAATAAGCTGGCACGTGGATCGCCCAGGAGGTTTTGCGTATGCATCGCCATCGTGCTGATCAGAAAGACCGGTTGTCCCTGAGCATCCAATCCGTAGGGCATCACCGACCCAAAGGGCCAGCCTGGCTGCTTGCGCGAGAGCGTCGACAGACTGCCGGTCTGCTGCAAGTACATCAGCGTCTTAGCCCGCTCCGCATGGGATGGCTCAGGAACATCAGGCCCGTCTGACTCCGGCCCGCTATTATGTTGTCGTGACGAAGACATGCACTGATCGCTTTCCAGCACTCCATGAATTGAGGCACACATTACCCGGATCTGTCGGACATTTCCACTGCGAGAGGGGAAAGAGAAGGCGATCAACGAGAATAGAGCAGCCTTCGTCAACGATTCAGCTCTTCGCTTATAATCCTCCCTGCACGTTTGTGCCCGCCCTGCTGCGCAAAACCCTAACGTATGATCGGGGAAAAGAGATGGCTGAGCACGAGCGTCTGGCCGCGCGGCTCGCAATCCTGGTATTCTTTGCCGATCCGGACAGCCCGTGGCAACGCGGCACCAACGAAAACACCAATGGCCTGCTGCGCCAGTACTTGCCCAAGGGCACGGACTTGTCGGGCTACACGCAGCGCGAGTTGAACGCCATCGCGCATCGGCTCAACACGCGCCCACGGAAATGTCTCGACTTTGCGACACCCCTGGAAGTCTATGCGGAGTTGCGTCATCATTCACCCGTTGCACTTGGAACTTGAAACCGCCAGGGAATTCTGATGAATATTTTGGGAATCTCGGCTTTTTATCACGACAGCGCTGCGTGCTTGGTGCGGGACGGCGAGATCGTTGCCGCAGCCCAAGAAGAGAGATTTACGAGAAAGAAGCACGACCCGGGGTTTCCACGTCGAGCCGTTGAGTATTGTCTAGGCCAGGCCGGGATTGGCATCAAAGACCTGAAATATCACGGTGATCCGATCGGCCGTCGGCTGATCGCTCCCTTTCAGCAGGCTCATAATCTGGACGACTCCCGGCCCTCCCTCGCTCTGATATTTCCTTGTTGGCGGAATGGACAATGCCTGGCAACAATCCTCTTGTGGGAGGCGGAGGAGTCGCTTGTCCTTCGTCCACCGCCGGTCAAACCGCTCGATCACCAGTGCCTTGGTGTCGCCGAATGTGTGTATCTCTGCCTTGGCGACCGGCAAACCGAACGCTTCCACCAGTTTGAGGCAGTAGAACTCATTCTCGACACTGTCCGACAGATCAAGCCCGTTAGGGAGCCGCCCGATCTGTTTTTTGAAGATATGCGTCGTGGGCGTCGTACCCGCTGGTTTCCACCACCGACTTTTATGCCGCAGCAAAGCCGTTTTTTCCTGTGCGCCAGCCACAGAAATTCTGAAGGCCTCCTCACGGCTTAACCCCAGCGGGGATTGCGAAAGGCCACGGAGCAGTGTTTCGATCGCCGCTCCTGTGAGAGGTTCTCCCTTGATCGTGGTGGTATCCTCTTCGTCGGCACTATCGGCCGCCATGAATTGCATCGCCCCGATACAATCCCGGCCAATGGCGGCGAGCAGACTATAGGCATCTGTTCCCGCTGCCCCCACTCTTTCGGCAACACGCCGCTTCAGCACGTCGGAGTCCGGCAAGAGATTCTCGAACACCGCCGCAACCGCCTCTCCTCTGTACACATCCTCTCGCAATGGAAGTGACAACGAGACTGGTAGCGCGTGCTCCCACTCCAACCACTGTAGGTCATACTGAAACTCGATCGCGCCGGTAGATGCTTTACTGAGTTGGCCGACGAGCCGGTTGTTCAGGAGCACGCGCAACGGCGCATGGGTGCGACGGCGTGCCATCAGAAGATCTCCTCAATATCAGCCGCCCGGCCTTTGGAGCGCAGGACCATTCGAAATTCCAGATCGAGCGCAGCTAGAACGCTTAGGATAGTTTCCAACGTTGTCGACGGATTCCCCGTCTCGATCAGGGAGATCGTCTCTTGTCGAAGACCAGCCTTTTCTCCCAATTGTGTTTGACTGAGTCCCTGTTTCTTTCTGATCCGCCTGATCAGATTTCCGATCTGTCTTGGATCTCGTGCAAGATCATCCATAACAAGCCCCTCCCCGATGCTCGAATTATGCGTTATTCACGATAATATTGCAATATCGTGAATAGCACATACTTCTGACTTATGCGCTAAAGGCGATACGCTCAATGCTTGAGCGTGATGATGCAGGGAGCCTGAGGGGGAGGCAGCTATGGGGTTTGTGGATTCGATCTAGATCCCCAGCTCTTCCGACAGCCGCACTTCGGATTCATCGATGATCTCTTCCAGGCAGGTAAAACAAGAGAAGGGAAACCGGTCGATGGGGATGGCGCAAACCTCCCCCACCGGCGATTCGTCTAAGGCGGGACTACCACATTCTTTATGGATGAGAACAAGCATTACGCCTCCCTCATGACCAATCGGCGAAAGAGCTCCAGATGTTCAGGACTACTCAACCGATGGTCGCCTGGAATCAGTCTGAGATCAAGTGGAAAACTGGGATCGCGACGACGCAGTTCATCGGCGAACTGGCGACTGCCATCCGGGGAAATGACAATATCGTCTTGTCCATGAAGAATGGTCGTCTTAATGTGGCGGGTGATATCACATGTCTTGGCCCAGTACTGTTCGCTTTCCTCCACCCACGTCCAGGACAAAGGCCAATCCCTATGTACCGGATCATTGTCCCACGGCATCCATCCGGCGGTATGCCAGTCGTGGAGCCGTTCCTTGGGGATGGTCTTGGCTCGCTCACCCATCATGTTAAATGCCGGCGCGATCAAAATCAGTTCTTCTACAACTGAGAATTCCTGCGCGACCAGCCAGGCGATCCAACTGCCAAGCGAATTGCCCACAATGGTGACGGGTGGTCCAGCCCCAATCAACTTCACCACTGTCCGCGCATCGGCAATCCAATCGGAGAGGGTGTAATCCGTGAACTGACCTTCTGAATCACCGAACCCTCGCACGTCGTAACAGCAGAACCCCCAACCCTTCTCCTGACACCATTGCGCCAGCGCCTTACTCTTATTGCCCCAGCGCTTGGACAGAAACCCGGTGATGAAGAGGATCTGCCGGGTTGCCCCATCAGCACGATCACCTGTGATCCGTTTCCCGTCTGCACCGATCAGCTCGAACGGCTGCATGTTCATCCTCCGAGTCTCTTTGTAATGAACGGACCCAGTCGCCGCAACACCGCTTCCGGAATCGCATGCCCGCCACGGAAGCTGTGCCATTCTACAGCGAGGCCAGCTTGCGTCAGCGCATCACGGAGGCGCTCGGCTCCGATGTTCGGGAGGATGTCGTCTTGCGTACCATGGCTTTGAAAGACCGGGAGCCCCTTCCGCTTCCGCATCAGCGGACTCCAGACCGCCTGAGCCAACAAGTTGCCGGAGAGCTGCACTAACCCCGCAACTGGATAGTCGGTATGCAAAACCGCATCGCAGGTGAGCATCGCGCCCTGTGAGAACCCGCCGATCACGGTTTTCTTGTAATCGATCGGGAGCTGTTTCGGGAGTTCTTTGAGAAAGGCTAGAATCCGTTCACGCGCCAGGGTCAGGCCTTGGGGAAATTCAATAGATAAATCACGAATGCGTCCAGCTTCGCGATCGGCCTGGATGCGCGCGAAGTCGATGATCCACCAGGCTCGTGAATCGCCGAACCCCATGTTGAGCGAAAGTGGCGCTTCCGGGAAGAGCCAGCGTGTCCCAGCCGGCGCGTCGATCACGTCGGCAAGCGGCACCAGATCGTCTCCCGGCGCGCCGAATCCGTGGAGCAGCATGACGACTGGACCATCACCACCTCCCTGCCCGTCTACTCCACCGGCGAGCCTGACCTTCAATCCACCTACTGACACGTGACGCATTCAGCCCCCTAACGGAGATAGAGATATTGAAGCAGCGCCACCAAACCGTACAGTGACGATTCTACAACTGGCTGCTGATAGAGCGGCACAAAGGCACCCTGTTCGTTGTCTTCTACCTCGCTGATGACGTGCTGAATCTGCTTCACCCGTATCTCGTGATCCTTGCCAACACCTAAGGTTTGGACTATTTGCCGGTTGAGTCCTGCCAGCATGGCAGATTTGGCCTGGCTTGCCGATTGATAGAGGAGGAAGGCGCCGAGGAGCGCCAACAACACATTCACCGACCAGGAGAGTAAGAGGAGCAGCGGATAGTTCCAGATGTCGAAATACTCGTTACGCGCGGCAATCATGATCAAGAGGGCGATGAAGGGATAGCGGATCAGTCGATTGACCACCTCCGTCCGCTGCGCGATAAGGTCGACTACGGCGAGACACTGTAATTTCTCGAACTCTGCTTTCTGCGCTTCACCCAACCCGTAGTTCCGCAGATACTCGTTCCGGATGTGGTCGGACCACCCTCCCGTCGAGTTGATGACCCATCCGATCCACCGGCGGCATAGCATCACGGCATCAAATACCGCCAGGTTCAGCAGCACCACAATACCGACGCTGGCGAGCGTCATGACCGAGTCCACGTTGCAACTCAGGGCCCCACGGCAGGGATGGATATACTCCTCGTCCAACACAAAATAGCCGATGGCCCACATCGCTCCTGCATAGATGATGAACAACAGAAGCGTGCGAACAATCCCCTGGCTCAGCCGACTGGCTTCTCGATAGCGCCCCCAGGCCTGGTCCACCTTCATCGAGGCGATGGTGGCGAGGGGATGGTAGACCCGCTGGAGATTCGCCCAGAAGGTCTGAGGAGAGAAGCGGTACCGTCCCGATGTCGCTTCGAACTGAAACTTCTCGCCGATCTGTTCGCCGTTCTTCTGGAGATCGCGGGCGCCTTTCACAAACAAGAGGACAGTCAGGCCCACCACGAAGAACCGTAACAGCTCGCTCGGCCAGATGCTGACACCGGCCGTCCATGAGAACGGCTCCCCTTTGTCATGCCCGGCCAGCAAGGCGTCAGCGCCTCCGGCCAACACAAACACCGCGAATAGTGCCACGAGGACCACCGCCGCGGTGCTCAGCGTACGCGGATACCGCACGATGCCCGACCAGAGGCGCTGGTTGCTCCAGGCCACCGCCACCACGAGGACAAATCCCACCGCTGTCGCTGCGGCCACGGCGGTATTGTCAAATCCGACGCCTTGTCTCAGCTGGCCGTATCCATCCGTATAGGCCAGATCGGGGCGCAGAGGGTGAATAGTACGCACCGCTTCTTGCTTCACGATGCTCACGTCCACCGCCCCGTTCCGGCCCACCTCGAATAATCTGATATGAGGTCCCGCATCGTAGAGACGGTCGTCGGGTGTCAATGCCGCATGGTAGGTGGACGTACAGGGACCGCTCGGAGTTCCAACCTGCTCGTCACGGTGGCACATGACATGGCTGACCGCCTGCAACGTGGCGAAATAGGTGGAGGTCTGATAGCTGCTGCGGAAAGGCGGGACATCTCGCTGCAGACCACCATCCAACTGCAACCCGAAGGGAGAGGCGATGACCATGTTGCGTGTCCATTTATACTCGCTCAGGTGCAGATGCCGGGCATCAAGGCCGACCGTAAAGAAAATGGCGTGCGGGAATGCAGGACGGAGGGCTTTGATGATCAAGAGCGAATCATAGGGATCCGTTCCAAAAATGCCGATGGCTCGAGCCCCCTCCCCCTCGTCATGGATTCGATCCACCAAGGCTCGTACATAATCGACCTGACTCGTCCCTTCCGGACGATCCCGCTGGCTCTCCTTGCCATTGTCAGCACGAGCCGCTTTGCCTTTGTCCTCCCCCGGGACTTCCCCATCAAGGCCGCTCAGGTAGCTATACCGATGGACGTTGAGACGTAGTGATTCATAATCGGCTTGCCGCCGAATCTGCAGATCGATGGCCTTGGGAATATCAGAACACCACTGCTTGATCGTCACCGGTACGTCGATCATCTCCAGATCCCGCTCGGAAAAGCTCCCGATTTTCTTGCAGGCCGCGGCCCTGAACTCGATCGGAAGCGCCCTCCCGTAGAACGAATCCCATTCCCCGATCAGGATCACGGCATCCCAGCCGAGTCGCACCTGCCGGCGCTCCAGCTCCTCGACTAACGAGTCGAACAACTGGTCGTCGGACCCGATATCGTAGATCATCCGGATATTCGCATCCGATAACCGACGAGAGAATTCCTGTTCGCAAGAGGCGTATGTGGCACAGGCCGCCCCTTTCCCGCCACCCGTTGTGAGTCCGTAGGCCAGAAGCCCTTTCATCGCGCTGCTCCATGGGGAGTACAGCTCGATCCAGCCATCGGCATTCGGCCAGACCCCGACCCCTTCGTGGGGTTCGGCATACGATTCACCCGCCTCGGCCAGGAGCGCCCGAAATGCCGAGGACGTACGAGGTCCCAGGATCTTGAAGGTGACAGCCTGTTGCAGGTTCGGATTCAATCGAACAAGCCTGCGCGTATCATTCGTGAGGAGGCATTCGCTTTTCTTCTCAGCTTCTCGGCAGACGAGCGCTTGCGAAAACGATGTCAGACTCGCAAAAAATCCACGGCTCAGTGCCTCGTCCGGAAACCACACGACCAGCACGCTCTGAGAGCGCGTCACTTGCTCGTCACAGACTCTCGTCTTTCTGAGTCGATACCATTCGTATGGCAGCGCCGGAATGGGACTCTGCGGATCCCACTCAACAAAAGACAGCTGGCCTTCTTGTTCCGGCACATAACAGGCCACCCCCAATGCAGTACCAACCGCATAGCGATCACGAACCCGCGACTCGGTACTTTCGACATAGGGTCCTCCGCTGGTCGTCACCAGCAGGACCGTGACGTGATGGCCATCCTTGACCCGATCTGCGATCGCTTGTCGGAGTGATCGGAGCCGCTGTGTGAGCGGCGGAACAGGAGTAGTGGAGGGTCGGTTCGTCTTGACTTCCCGTAGGCCTCGCTGAACTGCCGCGACGGGATCTTCCCACAACCGGGCACGCACGGTTTGCTCCTCGACGGTGGCTCTCATGTCCAATCCCGTCCCAACTGGTCGAGAGCTGCGCAGCGGTTCTTTCACCAGCATGACGCCGGCCAGCGCCAGCACAAGCGTGAGGGCGCCTGCCACCGCTATCTTGGAATCGCTTTGTTTGTTCGCCATCTCGCTTCTTAGAGATGTGGTGCGTCAGAGAGATCTTCGCGCAGATGTGCCACGCGCGACACTCTACAACAGACCGTCCTGAGAGTGAAGCTGAGGTCCCTTACACCGCAATTACAAAAGTCACAGCCGACTAAGACGAGCAGCTTACGGACAGATGTTTGCCCCAGTTGGGTGGCGGAAGGGCGTAGGCGTCCATGCCAGGCTGGTCCTTGAAGGGTTCTTGCAGCAGCGTGAAGAGGCGGTCGATCTCGGAGAAGTCCTTGTGTTGTGCTTTCTCGATCGCGATCTGAGCAAGATAGTTGCGCAGCACATACTTGGGATTCACACGATTCATCCTCTCACGCCGGTCATCGTCATGGCTACGTTCACTCCGCAGGCGATCTCGATAGCGCGCTGCCCACTCGTGAAACCGATCACGGCTGAGGAAGTGTTCTCGCAGTCTGTCGTTCGTCGCGTCCTCCGCCGTGGAAAATGTGCTCAATTCCCGAAACACGATCGTGTAATCCGCATGGCTGCCCTGAAGGAGGCCCAGGAAGTCCCTGA
>SWDO01000023.1:90963-96293 GCA_005116895.1 Nitrospira sp.
TACCAATCCTAATTTCGCCCGCATCTGCCTCTGATATTCCCGATCAAAGAGGGGCTGATAGGTCTCAAGGCCTGTCTTCAACACATCTTTTTCCACCAATGGCAACAAGGCTTGTGCCAAGCAACTCAGATTCCAGAGCCCGATGTAGGGCTGCTGATTGAAGGCATAGCGGCCATTGTGGTCCGAGTGGTTGCAGATGAAGCCGGCGTCGTACTCGTCCATAAAGCCGTAGGGTCCGTAGTCCAGCGTCAGGCCGAGGATCGACATATTGTCCGTGTTCATCACCCCATGTGCCCAACCGACGGCCTGCCATTGGGTGATCAACCGTGCAGTGCGCTCGACGACTTCGGTGAAGAAACGCGCATACTTGTCGCCGGCATCACACAGATGGAGAAAATGCAGGTTGATCACGTAGTCGGCCAATGTTTTCAGATGCTCATGCTGCTTTCGGTAATAAAAGATTTCGAAGGTGCCGAAGCGGACATGTGAAGGCGCCATGCGGACCACCATCGCGCCGGTTTCGATCTGTTCACGATAGACCTTGTCGTCGCTGCCGACGAGGCAGAGCGCCTGGGTGGTTGGAATACCAAGCCCCTGCATGGCAACGCAGCAGAGATACTCGCGAATCGTCGAGCGCAACACCGCGCGCCCGTCTCCATCCCGTGAAAACGGCGTCATGCCGGCACCCTTTAAATGCAGATCCCACCGTTCGCCTCGGCCGTTCTTCGCCTCGCCGAGAAGAATCGCTCGCCCATCGCCAAGTTGCGGAACATAGACGCCGAACTGATGGCCGGAGTACAGCATGGCCAACGGCTCCATACCTGACGCCAACGCTTTCCCACCAAAGAGAGCCGAGAATTCCGGCCTCGTAAATTGTTCTGGATCGAGATCGATCAGTTCGGCTGCCGCAGGGTTGGCATGAACGAGATAGGGCGGGGCGCTAAAGGGAGTGGGGTTCAATCGCGCATGAAAGACTTGTGGAAGCCGGGCATAGGTGTTGTCGAACGAGAGAGTTTCCACGGTGCGCCGCGTCATGGTTCTGTGTACCATGACGTTCTTGGATTTCGCCACTTGTTCACTTTCATCGATGACAGTATGTCCATTCTGATGAAGAGGCACACCCCTGGCAAGCCATCTAACATGCTTACCCAAGGATGAGGCTTGACAGCAAGGTGTCCAAACAGTTGTACTGCGGCAATTTGACCCTATGGTTTACTGCCACTTTATATGGCGGCGCTTATAATGAACGACAGGGACAGGCTCATCCAGCAGCATAAACAATTCATCACCGCCGAAGCAAAGCGAGTTGACCCAACACGACCACGCTCACTTCATCGCGACGACCATGATTATCAGAATTAAAAAAGGACTGGATTTGCCGATCAGTGGGAAACCGGAGCAAAGTGTCCACGTCGCCAAGCCTGTCCGCCACGTCGGCGTGCTCGGCGTGGATCATGTCGATCTCAAACCCGCCATGCTGGTCGCCGAAGGGGACAAGGTGAAGCTCGGCCAAGCGCTGTTCGAGCACAAGAAGTTACCCGGCGTACGTATCACGGCCCCGGGTGCCGGCACGGTGCGTGCGATCCATCGTGGAGCACAACGCCTGCTCCAGTCAGTCGTCATCAGGCTCGACGACACCGAAAACGAGGAGACATTTGCATCCTACCCTATCGGCCAACTGGCTGGCTTGACCGACGCACAGGTGGTGGACAATCTCTTGGCATCGGGTCTGTGGGTGGCCTTACGCACGCGTCCCTATAGCAAGATCGCCGACCCGACCACTCGTCCGGCCGCCATCTTCGTGACGGCGATGGACAGCAACCCGCTGGCCGCCAATCCTATTGCCATTATTACAGCGGAGGCTGAGTCGTTCGGCCATGGCCTGACGGTGCTGTCGCGCCTTGGCACCATGCCGCTGTGGGTGTGCACGTCACCCGTGGCTGAGCTGCCGTTGCCACAGAGTATAGGCCACATGCGCCAGGCGAGTTTCGAAGGTCCCCACCCAGCCGGTCTGCCGGGGACGCACATTCATTTTCTCGAACCGGTCGACGTCAACAAGACTGTCTGGCACCTCAATTACCAAGAGGTGATCGCGATCGGCAAGCTGTTTACCAGCGGTCGCTTATCGACCGGACGCATCGTCGCGCTAGGCGGGCCTCAAGTGAAACAGCCACGCCTGTTGCAGACCAGGATGGGCGCCTGTATCGAGGAATTGATTGAGGATGAGCTTCACGACGGTGAGAACCGCGTCATCTCCGGCTCCATCTTGTCGGGGCGTCACGCAGCCGGCTGGTCGTCCTATCTGGGGCGCCATCATATACAGGTCTGTGTGATTCCGGAAGGGGTCGAACGCACGTTCATGGGCTGGTTCACGCCTGGGCGGAACACATTCTCTCAGAGCAACGTCATGCTATCGAGTCTCTTCCGTCACCGCAGGGAGGAGTTTGGACTGACCACCGGGTTGAACGGAGGTCTGCGTGCCATGGTGCCCTTCGGCAACTTTGAAGACATCATGCCCCTGGACATCCTTCCGACGCAGCTGCTGCGCTACCTCATGGTGGGCGACACCGACATGGCGCAACAACTGGGCTGCATGGAATTGGACGAGGAAGACCTCGCCCTCTGCTCCTTTGTGTGTGTCGGCAAGAACGATTACGGCCCAGTGCTGCGGAACGTGTTGAGCCAGATTGAGAGAGAAGGCTGATGGCAGGTATGAAACGCTATCTCGATCGTCTCCGGCCCCTGTTTGCCAAGGGCGGCCGGTATGAGCAGTACTATCCCGTGTTCGAGATGGTCGATGGGTTTTTCTATTCCTCTTCCGAAACCACGCACCACGCTCCGCATGTGCGGGACGGCATTGATCTGAAACGATTGATGGTCTACGTGGTGGTGGCGCTGATTCCCTGCATTCTATGGAGCTGGTTCAACACCGGCTATCAGGCCAACCTCGCCCTCGCCAAGATGGGGATGGCCAAGGCTGGCTGGCGTTATGATCTGCTGGCAGCGCTCCATATCGGGTTTGACGCCGGCAGTATCCTGGCCAATACGGTCCATGGCTTCCTGTATTTTCTGCCGATCTATCTGACGACCTTGATCGTCGGCGGTATCTGGGAAACGGTCTTTTCCACGGTGCGCCAGAAAGAGATCAATGAAGGCTTTCTGGTCACCTCCATGCTCTTCACGCTGACGCTGCCACCCGATATGCCTCTCTGGATGGTCGCCATCGGGATCAGCTTTGGCGTGGTCCTCGGCAAAGAGATCTTCGGCGGGACCGGCAAGAATTTTCTTAATCCCGCCCTGACCGCACGGGCGTTTCTGTTTTTCGCCTATCCCGCCGAAATCTCCGGTGATCGGGTGTGGGTGGCGGTGGATGGCTATTCCGGCGCGACCGCGCTCAGCCTTGGGAAAGTGGGCGGCGTCGACGAGATCGTCCGCGGAGGCACGACCTGGTGGAATGCCTTTATCGGCCTGATGCCGGGCTCCATGGGGGAAACCTCCACACTCGCCTGTCTGCTCGGCGCGGTGTTCCTGATCTATACCGGGGTCGGGTCCTGGCCCTGTTGCTCCTTGTCGGCGGGATGAGCAAATCAGCCCAATTTCCATTTTATGGCTGGCTTCCCCGGTATCTTTATGCCCCGACGTCCGTGACGGCCTTACTGCACGCGGGCATTATCAATGCCGCAGGCTTTCTCATCAACCGCAGAAGCGCTGCCCCCTACATTGGAGGCATTGTGGAAGCCCGGTCGGCTCAGCGATAAGTGACAGGCACCGGTCACGACCAGCTTCCACCATGTCACAATTCTTAAATTTGAGCCAGCATGCCAGCGATGAGGAAGTTCACTACCTGACTTCCCTGCTTGTCTATCATCTCGTTGATCGGTGTGGAGGGGAATTGCAATTCACTCCGGAGGATATGCGACAGATCCGAGAAAAACTCGCCAGCAAGATGGTGCAGATCCGACTCGGGAATGACTTGCGACTTCGCATTATTGATCGGCTGCCGGAGCTCCGATAACGCCATCCCAAATCTACAAGAGACCTTCACGTCTCGACCAAAATCGGGTTCTCCAGGATTTTGTGTGGGTAACACTACTGGGGCACAGGCGTAAGAGATCCCTCGCCATACTTGCCTAAAGATTGATGAAGAACTGTAAAAGAAAGATGTGATTGATGAGGTTCGCATTGCCGGGCAGGTTCCGGCTGTTGAGCATCTGGTTCTGGTAGCCCATATCCACATTGACGTATTGATTAAACGATTTGTTAATGCCGAGAAAGAAACGGTTTTGATCGATTCCGGCTCCGGGACCTTTTCCGGTAGGTACTCCCACCGTATTTAAGTTGATAAAAATTTCGTCATAGGCGACGAACGCCCAGTCAGGGGCTTGTGGGATCGGGAAATCCGCACGGAACATTTGCCGGAACCGTACGGCAGTGCCGTCTGCATGCTCAATCCACCGTTCTTCCAACCTGGTACGGCTTAAGAACTTCAAGTGGGAGAACTTCTGCTTGTAGTTGACTTGTTGATAAATACGATTTTCTTCGAAAAATGGCGACTGTGGAGGTGTATGCCTCTGATTAAAGTTGCCGACCCAGGCATAGCCTTGCCAGATGGAGAGATTCTCCGTCAGTTGATAGCCAAGCGCCGGGCGGAGCAACAGCTGGTCAATATTGGTCACATCATCCGCAATGCGCGGGTTGACTTCCATGTAGGCGATAAACTTCGAAGGAAGTGCCACAGTCAGATAGACCGGCGGCCAGAGCCGAAAATCCGACGTTGTATTCGGACCCAATTCGGTGAAGGCCTGCGCAGGGTTCACGGTCGATCCTGTGAGGATCCAGGCAAGAACACTGATCGCCATGAGCCGTCTCAATCCGCTTGCCCAGCTAGCTATTTGTTCCCTCTCCATGCGTTCCCTCCAAAGCTTGCAGATATCCTCCTCGCTCGTGCCAACCCTTCATGTTGATCACAAGTGAATGGGAGTTTCCCTGATCGTGATAGGTTTTTGCCTCTCGATCGCCAAAGCTAGCGCCCTTCTCCATCTTGCGACCATTCACTGAAGAAGAAGAGGCGGCAGCTTTACCTGGCGCTCAAAGGAGCTTTTTACATCCTCCGATGGAACAAACGCCAGCACAAAATGGGCTTCCCGTGAGTAGCGCTCTGATGCCCCAGATTGCGCCAGCCTCTAGATTGTGCTAGCTACTCCCCATGCTGCCTATTTCATCATCGGTTTCTATCCCCGATCAAGACATCGAGATTCATGCCATCCGCTCGCAAGGAGCAGGAGGTCAGAATGTTAATAAGGTCTCGACGGCCATACATTTACAATTCA
>SWDO01000023.1:96393-126010 GCA_005116895.1 Nitrospira sp.
GTTGGGGAAGGGGTCAAATCAAAAGTGACCATGAAGCTGGTCAGTGTGCCGTGGGCACCGAGAATCATGAGGCCGCGCACGAGTAAATCGATCGAAACAGTCCGGTCAGCTGCCTCCATCTTCGCCACGCGAGATTGGCTTGATCGAAGTCGTTTCGCGAGAGTCAACTGAGAAAGACCACGAGCCTCACGACGAGCTCGTAATGCTTGGCTCAAGTTCACCTTCATGTCGACGAGTGCGACCTCTTCCGGACTAAGCTTCAGGAATGTGCCGACTGAACCGACGCGCCAACCGCGTGCCTCAAGTCTCTTTTGTTTAGCTTTCTCCATCGCCACTCCTCCTTAGCCTGAAACCAGATCATAAGAACGCAATCGTCGTTGACATGCTTCAATGACTTGATGCGGTGTTGCACGTGTCTTCTTGTTAAACACCTCTGCGATCACAATGGCATCGGAATCCACTCGGTACAGAATGCGCCATGTTCCCGTCTCATCAGGCACCCGCAGTTCATGGCAACGCGCACCAACGATAGGCATCGGACGTGACTGAGGCATACTCAGCTTTTCACCCCTCTGTAGCCGACGAAGTAGAATGCCCGTCTCAACTCGGGCTGCTGCCGACAACGGCGGACTTTTTACCTCCCCATGTAACCAGACCAGAGGTTTATCAGTCAGGTTCCTTGACTATACTGTATGTCATTACTGACATAACATCAAGTGCCCGGGGATTGATTCACTGCGCGACGACTCCGCGCAAGACGCGAAAGCCCACTAGCCCGACGAAGGGTTCACAGAATCGGCGGATTGAGGGAAAGAAACGGCAGGGGCGCTTGAAGACGTTGCGGAAAACACTTGATGAGTCTTGATGACGATCCGATCAAGTGGCAGCAGGGTTTTAGAATTGAGTTTTGTCGGTCGCTTTGGTGGCGTTAGCCTGGAGCTGTGCAAGCACCGCTCGCGCCTCGGGGATAAAGTCGGGTCGGTTGTGTTGTTGGGCGAGGGCTAAGGCATCAGTCGCCAATGTCACGGCTTCCTGATGTCGGCCATGCTCGCATCGCACCTTGGCAAGGGATAAGCGAGCATTGACGGCTTTCGGCGCTCGGTTTACCACCTGCTCCAAAAGCGCCTCCCCTTTTTCAGCATTGCCCCCCAATAGGCTCGGCAGTTTCACCAGTAATGTTCCTTTGGCCGAAAGCGCATCGATGTGAGCTGGATCGAGTTCAAGAACCCGGTTGAGTTCATTCATCATGCGGCGGAGGCCAAAGAGCGAGGTAAGAGATTCTCCGTCGACACGGAGCAATTCTCCGAGATTGCAGAATAGCGCAAAGTGGGCATCGGCGCTTCCCTCATCCGCAGCCACCGCGCGCTCTCCCATGATCTGCCCCTGTTGAAAATGGGCCAGACGCGTTGCACGATCCACAGCTAGTCTTCCACGATGACATGCTTCAAGAGCCTGTTCGGCAAGATGGTCGCCTAACCCTTGCGCTGAAGATGGCATCGGCAGAAAGAACAGGCCGCTTGTAAGGGTACCCGCCAGTGCGAGAGTTTTCATCCGCATCATTCAACCATTCAACGGGAGAAGGTCAAGCGCTCGCCTGTTCACCGGGAGCCATCATGCCCAGAATATTGAATCCGCCATCCACGTAGATCACTTCACCGGTAATGCCCCGTCCTAATGAGCTGACCAGGAACAAAGCTGTGTCGCCGACTTCACCCTGTTCGGTTGGACGACGGAGCGGCGCAAATTCCCTATGCAGATCGACCATTTTAGAAATGCCCGAAACCCCGCGCGCGGCAAGGGTCTTAATCGGCCCTGCGGAGATGGCATTTACCCGGACATTCTGAGGACCGAGGTCATACGCCAAGTAGCGGACCGTAGCTTCAAGCGCGGCTTTGGCGACACCCATCACGTTATAGTGAGGTACCACGCGCTCGCTACCGAGATAGGTGAGCGTGACGATGGAGCCCCCGGCGGTCATCAAGGGCATAGCGGCTCTGGTGACGGCCACAAGCGAATAGGCGCTGATGTCGAGCGCCATCGCAAACCCCTGTCGACTCGTATTCACAAATTGACCCGCGAGTTCTTCGCGCGGAGCGAATGCCAAGGAGTGGATAAGGAAATCGATCTGGCCGACTTCTTTCTGGACTTGTTGCATGAGCGACGTAATCTCTCCGTCGTGGCTCACATCGCATGGAAATGCTTTCGCGCCAGGTAAGGTAGCAGCCAGCTCCTCTACGTTTTGCTTCAGCCGTTCGTTTTGATAGTTGAAAAGGAGCTGAGCGCCCTGGCCAGCCACTGATTGAGCGATGGCCCAGGCGATGCTGTGTTTGTTGGCGACACCGATGATGAGTCCTTTTTTACCCTTCAGCAACATTGGTCAGATTCTCCTTCATTAGGCATTGAGGAGCCTTGTTCAATACGATGCGTTGTCTAGCTGGTGGCTGTCTCGACTAGGCGCACAAGTCCCGACTGGCACGCGACAACGAGGACGGAAGATACCATGATTTGAGAGGACTGTGAATCCGGTCGAGACACAAATCGCGGCATAGGCGGCATAGGCTGTGGGCCTGGTTCTGTGGCAATGTCGTAGAGATCAGTGGCATCCTGCCACAGAATGTAGCCCAAGGGAGAATCTCTTTCCCGTGCGGTGAGTTTTGAACCTACTGATTTCATAACACAACTGGCGCAGCGCTCTGGTGAATACAGACTGGCACTGAGCTTGCTCATCTACCTGTATAGGTACCGAATAGTCGGTACACATTGATAATCTCAAGGAGGAAATACGTGATGAAAAGCATGTTGATGGCAGTGATGGCAGTGGCAGTAGCGATCACATTCAGCGCCCCGGCGTTCGCGGAAGGCCCGAAAGAAGGCGGCAAGGACAAGAAGCCCGGACAGGTAGTTGAGGCGATCTACGGAGACGAGAAGAAGAAGGAAGAGAAGAAGGGCGGCCATGCCGACACCTTCAGTGAGAAGAAAGCCGAGAAGGGCGGAAAGTAAGACTCCGTCTGGTGAGGTTTGGCTTGAGGGCACTTCCACTTTTTTGTGTGGAGTGCCCTCAGGTTGTTTTTAGCCCTCTGATATACACCGCCTGTAATCCAACAATCGTTTTGCCATCTCGAATCGTCCCATCTGCGATTCTTTCTATCGCAGCGGTCAACGGCATCTCGACAATCTCCAAGACTTCGTCGTGATCCAGTTGCTGCCTGCCTTGTATCAATCCGGTGGCCTTGTAGACGTGGATCACTTCATCTGCAAATCCCGGTGCGGTAAAGATACTGGAGAGTAACTCAAACGAAGCCGCGCGATAGCCGACTTCTTCTTCCAGCTCGCGTGCCGCGCAATGCAATGGGTCTTCACCGGGAGACAGTTTTCCATCAATCGTCACGCCATTCGGTAACTCCACGGTGTCGACATTCAGTGTCACAACTTTGCCGGTATAGATGTTTCTCGTCACAGAAGACCACTCTCCTTCGCTTCTCACCCCTTACCCTTCACGCCTCACCGATTTTTTATAGAATGCCGCCTTCACCACCTTGGCCGGAACCGCTTTTCCTCGAATGTCGATACAGAGGTCTGCTCCGACGTCACTATACTTCGTGGACACATAACCCAAACCGATCCCTTTTTGGAGAAGGGGAGAAAGATTCCCGCTGGTCACTTCTCCAATGGGCGACTGCGGTGACGAAGACGAGAGGATGGTGAACCCATGTCGCGGAACAGCTTTTTCGAGTAACTCAAAGCGCACGAATCGGCGAGGCACACCCGCTTGCTTCTGTGTCAGCAACGCAGCCTTGCCGATAAAGTCTCCCTTCTCGAAGCGCACAGCCCATTCCGCGCCGGCCTCGATCGGTGTCGTGCGTTCATCGATATCGTTGCCGTAGAGCAGATAGCCCATCTCCAGACGCAGGAGATCCCGTGCCCCGAGTCCCGCCGGTTTCAACCCGAACGACTGGCCCGTGTCCAACAGCTTGTCCCAGACTGGGCCGGCTGGGCCGTAGACATAGAACTCGTAACCGAATTCTCCGGTATAGCCCGTTCGTGCAATCAGGCACTCCACATCCGCGACTCGCGCCATTGTGGATTCTCTAAGCTTGAGCTGCTCCAACTGTGGCAATCCAACCGCTGCGACGATCGCTCGCGCCGCCTGTCCCTGCAGGGCGATCTGCGCGATCTCCGTGGAACGATCGCAGACCTGACAGTCAGAATCCTCCCGGCTGTGCTCCGTCAGCCACGGGACAATCTTCTCTCGATTGGACGCATTCACACACAACAGAAATTCCCCGGCCCTCGCTAACCGATAGACGAAGATATCGTCCTTGATGCCGCCCTGCTCGTTACAGACCATCGAGTACTGCGCCTGCATAGGCCGCAACGCTGCGAGATCATTGGTCGTCATGCGCTGGATGAACGACTCCGCGCCGGAGCCGGTGACGACAATGCGTCCCATGTGGCTGACATCGAAGAGGCCGGCCTTGCTCCGAACCGTGTGATACTCATCCACCACGCCACTGTACTGGATGGGCATTTCCCAGCCGGCAAAGTCGACCAGCTTGGCGCCGGCGGCGCGATGTTGCGCGATGAGCGGTGTCTGCTGCATGGTCGTCCTATCGCACCCCGAGCAATTCAACGTCGAAAATCAGCGTGGCATTCGGTGGGATGACACCACCGGCACCTTGTGGTCCATAGCCCAAATTAGATGGGATGGTCAGTTTGCGCTTGCCTCCCACCTTCATCCCCTGCACCCCTTCGTCCCAGCCCTTAATGACACGCCCGGCGCCGAGAGGAAATGAAAATGGCTGTCCACGATCGACGGAGCTATCGAACTTCTTGCCGTTTTCCAGCCACCCCGTATAGTGGACGCTCACCGTCTTGCCAGACACAGCCACATCTCCGGTTCCGACCACCTGATCCACGTAGTTGAGCCCGGACGACGTCGTAATGTCCTGCGCGTTTGACCCCTTTTCGCTCGCTGCCATAATGCGTTCTCCTCCTAATATCGATGTCAGAACCAACAACGTGACCATTGATGAGATTGATAGAAATTTCATAGCGCGTCTCCTTCGTCTTACCTGTATGGCATGGGAGAGATTGTTCGGTCAACTGGAGTTTGGCTACGAATCTCGCTCGGCAAAGAGCGCCAGGCTGGCGGTGTACCCGTGCAAGAAATTACGATGGCCGACAGGTCCGATCTCACCTTGTGCGAAGAACCCCGCGATCGGAATCGGTCCCAGTCGGTCGGTCGCGGCGGCGGCATCGTGATGAGGTCTGCCGAACAGCCCCCGACCTCGGCCACAACAGCTGAACATGAGCGCGCCAAGAGCAGGATGCCGATGGCCGGCTCGATCGGTCGCCAACAGGACGTTCAAGTCTTCCGTGGCTGATTCCGCGTCGCGCAGATGAAACTGCACCGTTTGTCCTTCTTGCACCACCTCTCCAACCGCAATCGCCCCACTCGTTTTGTCGGCCCCCAAGAGGTTTCGAATGAGAAAATCGCCGCGCTCGAATCGGTTCCGGTGCTCATCGATCACGATGCCGAGATGGAGGGCTCGATGGGCCCGGCCCCGGTCTTCCTCCTTCAACGTGTCGAACACGGTTTGTAAGCGTTCGAGTGCTGGTGTCCCCCCAAGCTCATGGATGAGATTGCCATCCGACTTCGTGACCACAAACCGTTCGCCGACTAGACGACATCCCTGGGAGATGATGGGGCGAACGTCAATCGGTCCAGACAGGCGGACACCGACCAACCCACCATCGAGAACCTGCTCATGGAGAATCAGTCGATTCATGCCGGCCTCGTGTCCACCCCCAGCGAGTCCTCCAATGACTTTGGCTCCAGGGTATCGCTCATCGATGAGGCCAAGGACTTCTTGAACGGGAGTCGTGAAGGGATCGGCGAATAACAGGATGGGCGTATCCCCCGCCCCTGGCGGAGGCCATCCGGAGAGTTGGAACTGGTCCTGTGTGGGTGAAAATGCTGACTGAAAGGCGTCCAGCCCAACGCCTGGAAGCACCGCCCCCCATACGGTCACGGCCGGAGCCGTTTCCAATTCCTCGGCTCCTGAAATCACACCCTCTCCACTGCACCCGATGAGCAATCGAGGACACAGCTGCTCGGTCAGCATACTCGCCAACACCTCAGCTCGCGCCGCATGATGGGCTGAAAAGAATACACAGACGAGATCAATCGGCGTACCACCAAGCTGCGTCTGAATCGCATCGGCAAGATCCCGGGCAGCGGCTTCCGTATCGCCCGTTTGTGCCAGGGCGTTGGCAAACCGGAAGGCCGTGTTCTGGGGGGCAGATGACGATAAACCAGGCATGCGTAGGCGTGAGTAAACGGCTAGCGATCAGACTCCCGGATCCATGCGCTGGGATCGGGTCTGCGCGAGCTTTTTATAATATCGCCAGAGATACGAGTGGTAGTCGTCGACTTGTGCCAAGAGGTAGTGCAGTTCGGTCGGGTCCTCGGTTTCCAACGCGTGCACCATCCGCTCCTTGAGGAACTCGGCAAAGGCTTCTGTTTTTTGTACCGCCGTCAGCAGCTGGAGTCCGCCGCCGATCTGATAGTCGGCCATACCATTCCTCCGGGTTAACTCTGGCAGGATAGCGAGGGAGTCGTCACATTTGCAAGCTTGGTTCACCTCACAACACACGCTCAGAAATTTAGTGGATTAGTTTCATCGCGAACCGGACAGGAGTGTGTGGAGGCGGCCCAGGTCGATGGCCTCAATCCGATGCCCATCACGGCCTGTGACGGTGGTGGCCATGGTAAGAGCATTGAGGATCGCTTCTTCGGTGGCCTCCACTGTCGCTGAGATGAGCGGATTCAGATGGGTGTCGGCGAGATGGGTCAGCTGGTATGTGGATTCTGCTGGATAGTGAGGAATGACGTTCGCCGTTGAAAAGGCGAGCATGAAGTCGCCGCTACTGTGCCGGGCGGTGGAACCGGTGCGGGCAAGGCCCAGCGAGGCTCGCTTCGCGAGTCGTGTGAGTTGTCGACTGTCGAGTGGCGCATCGGTGGCGATGATGACGATGATGGAGCCTTCGCTCTGGCCCGGCGAGAGGACATCAGACATCTGTGGCGGCGGCTCATAGAGTTTGCCCACCGGCACGCCCGCGATGACGAGTTCCGGCCTACGGCCGTGATTCGCATTGACCAAAACACCGATCGTATAGCCGCCTTCTTTCTCAGAGAGTTTCCGCGAGGCCGTGCCAATGCCGCCCTTGAATCCATAGGAGACCATGCCCGTGCCGGCCCCGACGGTGCCTTCTTTCACTGGACCGCCGCTCGCGCTGTCAATCGCGGCCATCACATCCTGCTCGGACACATGGCGGCCCTGGATATCGTTCAATCGTCCATCGTCACATTCGGCAACCACCGGCGTGAGCGTGTCGTCTTCGATGCCGATCGCCGGATATTGTTTGATCATCCAGCTCATGACACCGTTGGCCACGCGCGGAATGTTGAGCGTATTCGTGAGTGCGATGGGATACTCCAGAAAGCCCGACTCCGCCACCCAGGAGAGGCCGGTCATTTCACCCGTGCCGTTGAGGACGAAGGAACCGGCCGCCACCTTCTTGTGCCACACATCGTTGCGCGGAATCACGACCGTCACGCCGGTGCGGACTGGGCCCTGGCCTGGCTTGAGCGGCCCGTCGCCTTGGATGAGGGTCGTGTGACCGACTTTCACTCCGGCCACGTCGGTAATGGCATTCAGAGGGCCTGGCTGATACTGTCCGATCACGATGCCAAGATCTCGAAGACGATGACGGCTCTGATCCGATTCGGCAGCCGCCGCGGAAAGGCAACCAGAAATTAAGATGGCAATACAGGACAGTAGAAAAAACTGAGTCAGTCGCTGGCCGTCGACCGATCTCACCAGCAAAGATTTATACCTCATGTGTGCTGTTCTGATGAGGAATTCGCACATCGATCTTTGGATGTTCCGCCTGGATCGCAGCACCCAATGAGAGTGCTTGCTTTTCCTCCCCGTGCACGATGAAGACGGTGCTGGGTCGTGGGGTGATGGCTCGCACATAAGCCAACAGATCATTGCGGTCGGCATGGGCCGACAGGCCGTTGAACTTGACGATCTGAGCGCGTCGCTTCGTCGGCACCCCAAAGATAGGCACGACATCCCAGCCCTCGACGAGTTTGCGCCCAAGTGTATGTTCGGCTTGAAAGCCGACGAACACGATCACGTTCGCTTCATCCTGAATGGCATGTTTCAGATGGTGAATGACCCGGCCACCCTCGCACATTCCCGACGAAGAGATGATGACACAGGGGCCCCGCATAGCATTGAGCCGCTTGCTGTCCTCGGATGATGACACGAAGTGAATGTAGCGCGAGGCGAAGACGTCGTTATTTGAGGAAAAGGTCTTCAACGTTTCCTCGTCGTAACATTCCGGGTGACGCTTGAAGACATCTGTCGCCTTACCAGCCAAGGGCGAATCGATATAGATGGGAATGGGGTCGACGCGCCCTTCACCCACGAGCTCCTTAATCCGCATCACCAGCTCTTGGGTGCGGCCCACCGCGAAGGCCGGCACGATAATCTTACTTTTGTGTAGCCGCGCGTGGGCAATCAGGTCCTGGGCTTTCTTCTTCATCTCCTCGCCGGCCTGTTCGTGCAAACGGTCGCCGTAGGTGGATTCCAGAATGAGAATATCGCAGGCGGGCGGCGGCTCCGGATCACGCAGGATCGGCATGTGAGACCGCCCTAGGTCGCCACTAAACAAGACGGTGGTGCTGTTCCCACGCGCCGTATACTTCACACGGACGGCTGCCGATCCTAAGATATGGCCAGCATCGTGAAATGAGGCTACCACGCGCGGGGCGATTTTCAGCTGGTCGCCGTATCGTGCGCCTTCAAACTTCCTGACAATCTTTCTGACATCGTCGCCGCTGTACAGCGGCTGAATGCATGTTCTCCCGCGCCGCTTTTCTTGTTTATTCACGTATCGGCAGTCGTTTTCTTGCACGCGGGCGGAATCTTCGAGCATGATGCCCGCGAGATCGGCTGAGGCTCGGGTAAGGTAGACTTTCCCGGAGAAGCCCTGTCGCGGCAACACCGGCAGCGCGCCCGAATGGTCGATATGCGCGTGTGACAGCAGGACGGCACTGAGCGATTTTGGGTCGAAGCCCAGTTCTCGGTTTTTCCGTACCGCCTCGTCTCGTCGTCCTTGAAACATTCCGCAATCCAACAACATTCGAAAGCCCGGCACTTCCACCAGATGTCTGCTTCCGGTGACGGAACGGGCAGCGCCATGGAATGAGAGTTTCATATCGTTGGTACTCCATTGTGGCGTGAGATGAGGTCCCAAGCTTCCTGGGCCGTTTCAGCGTAGTGAAACAGTCTCAGATCTGCCTGTGCAATTAATCCGCAATCGACCAGGAATTGCCAGTTGATGAGCCGCTCCCAAAAGTCCCGTCCGACCAACACGACGATGACGCTCTGGGTTTTCCCGGTCTGGAGCAAGGTGAGCGTTTCGAACAATTCATCGATTGTGCCGAATCCTCCGGGAAACGCGACGAGTGCCTTGGCCCGTATGAGGAAGTGCATTTTTCTGATGGCGAAATAACGAAACTGAAAATTGAGCCGCGGCGTGATGTAGGGATTGGGATATTGCTCGTGGGGAAGCGTAATGTTCAGCCCGATGGATTTCGCGTTGACATCGGCAGCCCCACGATTCGCCGCTTCCATGATGCCGGGACCTCCGCCTGTCACGATCACATAATCACAGTGGCCATCAATCTGGCAGGTCGATGATACGAGGCGGCTAAATTCTCGGGCCACATCATAATACGTAGCGAGCTCGAGCTGCCGTTTGGCAATCGCGACATTGCGTTGGCAGCCAAGGTCGTTCGGCGGCTGATCTGCCTCTTCCTCCGCCCTCTTCAGGGCTTGCCTCGCAGCAGTTGGCTCCTGCAACCTTGCACTGCCAAAAACGACGATGGTGGATTGGATCTGTTCTTCCTTTTGGATGAGTTCTGGTTTCAGCAGTTCGAGGCCGATGCGAATGGGCCGAAGCTCATCCCGCTGGAGAAACTCTGTATCTTTATCAGCCGGGATATAGGACGAAGAATGCTGGTCAGGGTCAAAGAGCGGCGGATGGTCGGATACTTCCTGATCCATGGGTCGGCATTATAGCTGCCCGATGATGACAGCGGCAATTCATTGTGTAGTGGGTGTTGTAGGTGGTTAAAAGGGATAAGGATGGAACGGAGGTCTGGTGAGACTTCGTTGAAAACCTTGCTGGACTACAACCCAGTCCAGGTTACAGAACACTTGGAACTCATCGACCCCAAGTCCGGTTCGTGAAAAGATTAAATCTGGATCCACGGGTGTCCAGGGTTTCGCTAACCACCCAAAATTGACACGCGAGTATTTGATATCGAGGAATCGGTATGTTGCAACAACCCCTGAGTCAGCATCTGTGATGGTTTCCGGCGCGCCGAGCCTGGTGACGACGTCGGTGAAGGTGGTCTTTCCCGGAACGATAAATGCGACGCTCTCTGGAGTGAGGGTGGTATTGAGGGTCACGCGAGCCACATTACACCCCATGAATGGCAGACTCACCATCACCGCCACCAGTAAGGAAATGCTCCTTTTCCCCACATTCTTCATGTCACTCCCCGAATGGCCAAAATCGAAAGCTCAAGTTATCTGTGCGTTTCGATGAAGTGATCTCTTCGACGATCCCGTCACGATTCACAATGATAAACACGTCATCACTCTTCACTGAAAGACGCGTGAAGTTGAGGAGAATTAGGAGCAGGCTTCCCGCCTTTGCATCATAGCGATAATAGTGAAAGACATCCCGTCCGTTGAGTTGCAGCAGCCGATCTGGTGCGCCCAGCAGGTTGACCACTTCTGTTTTCGTGGTCGTCCCTTTCTGAATCGCTGCGACAATCTCGGCTTTGACGTCATCGCCAACCGTCCCTCGACTGAAGGCACAGCCTTGAAACAACAATGCAGCCATAACGAAACCGAGCACACAGTGACCGACTTTCATGTGAACTCCTTGTCTATTTCTGGATCGCCTCAGGCCCCAGAATGAAATCCTGTTCGAATACCGTATAGACAGACGGCGCGAGCCCCACACGCTGATACACGGTTTGAGCGCTGCGGTTCTCTCGCTCCACGTACAACCTAATCCCGCAGACTTTTGGATCGGTTTTCGCCTTGGCCAAGATATGCTCGTACATAGCTCGAAATACCCCCCTGCCACGCCGTTCTGGAGCGACATAGACGCTCTGAATCCACCAAAAGACCCCGTTTCGCCAGTCACTCCATTCGTACGTCATCATGAGTTGGCCGATCGCTGTGCGGCTCTTGTTTTCTAGAAGTTCAGCAACGATATACGATCCATACCTAGGGCTTTCTAAGAAGGCTTGAATGCCCTGGCGCAATGTTGGGAGATCGAGCCGGCGATTCTCTGTTTCGAGTGCCATGGCCCTATTGAACTCGACGATGGTGTCCGCATCGTTCTTGGTTGCTGGTCTGATCTGGATACTCTCACTCGCCATAGATCAGGTGAGACGCGATGGTGACGCGTCGAGCCAACCGTTTGGTGGTCTATAGAACCCAGCGGAAAACTCCATTTTCATCGCATCTTCGACTGGAAGATTGATCGCCCGCAGCGCATGTTCCGGGATGAAAGCCAGGAAGCCGGTAAAGGGATGAATCGCGGTGGGAACGAAGACCATGAAGAGGGTGTGGGCAGGCTCGACTTGAACGGATGGAGGCGCCGTGCCCATCACAAATCCCAACGCCCAACAGCCGTCGCGCGGAAACGGAAAGGCGACCACTTTGCTGCGTCCGAAGCGAGAGCGAAAATTCAATACGTCGGTCATTCCCTTTACTGTCAGATAGATGCTCTGTACCAGAGGGATCTTTTCAATGCGTTGTTCAAGGCGCGCCAGCAAGCCTTGCCCGATGACATGATCCGCGATGAGACCGACAACAATGAGGAGGACGATCAAGAGGAGCAGTCCAAGGCCGGGGAGAGGATCCGATATGTACTGTCCGACCAAGCCGTCGAGTGTGGTAAAAAGCGTCCTGAGAATCAAGAACGTGGCCCAGGCTGGGACCAGCACGATGAGGCCCGCCATGCATGTCTTCGAGAAGGCTTTGATCATCACGACATTTCCTTGATGAAGGCCCGCTCAGTGTAGCAGATATGCCAGAGGATGAGGAGTTCCTTCTGGCAGCTTGCGCTTGATGTGGCTATCGATTATTCTACCTGCCATCACACAGTGGGAGGCTGACGGTCATGAGTATTGATAAAGAACTCTTGGCAATCCTCTGTTGCCCGGAAACGAAACAAGCAGTGAGTTTAGCCGAAGAGTCTCTCATTCAGAAACTCAATGCTACAGTTGCCCGTGGCGAATTGATGAATGCAGGGAAGCGCCCTGTGTCAGGCGAACTTGATGGTGGTTTGATCCGCTCCGATCGGAAGATTCTCTACCCTATCCGCGACCACATTCCGGTGATGCTGATTGAGGAAGGCATTCCCCTCGACCAAATTGATTGACCCAGGCGATCAGATATTTCTCTCTCCCTCTCGCATTGGCATATTGAGTCGGGGTTGTTGTCTTTGAACGTCGTCCATCTCTTCTGTAGGTTCCCAGACATTCCGTTGTTTGGTTCTCTACCTTAAACTTGTGATTAGAGTCGACAGTTGTGTTGGATTTCAGATCATCATCTTCGTTGACCATACGAGTACGCTGGATGGGATTCTGCAACTGGTGATGTGGGAAGGGGCTAGGGAGCGAGGATCTGAGGGGTCTTGGCGGGATTGTCTGTCTTCGACCCCGTAGAGGTTCCGCAGTGGCTGCAGAGATATTCATACAGATTGCCGGTTGGCAGAACGAGAAGAAGCCGCTCTCTTGTCGGAGTGGCCACACGGCACCGAGGGCAGAACAATAGAGAGGCATTGAGTGAGCCAAATTGCTCTTGTGGAGTGTCTGCAGAGGGGCGTGGCCTGCTTCTGGGTGTGAGATGAGGGCCAGGAATCCACTGGCTGCCTGGTTTGCGGGAAGGTGGAAACATGGTTTTATCTTAGTGAGAATGGGAAGTCTTGGTCAAGGGTTACTCAATTTCTATCTGGATCATACTGATGATCTACCTGCCTGGTTAACGAAAGCCATTCTCGGCTGAGACGATCGATCCAAGAACTCGAGGACTGTAGCTTAAAGACTTACCACTTTAGGACGTGTGCTCGCACCTGCGAGTTGAAATGAGGCTAAATGAGTGTGCTCCTGATCAGACAAAACGGTAGGTGAGCTGTGGTCCTAATCTCATTCAGCGATCTTGTGGATGGTGAGTAACTCTTATGACGCCGGGAGATTTGGCTGGAGAAGGGAGCCTACCTCTGCCACGTGAGGAGAGGCAGGCCCCTGTTGCTTGAAAAGACCCCGTTAGACGGTGGTTTTAGCAGACTCGATTTCAGTTGCTGTGATGAGGCTTGAAAGATAATCCGCAACGAAATTGAGGGCTTCCTCCCGTCCATCGGCACGCCGTCCCTTTTCTCTTCGCTGGACGGATAGCTCATGTTCCAAATCTGATTTGACTTCCCCCAGAATACGCTGGAGTGACGTTGGCGTCAGATTGGTGTCCATGTCTTCTAGTTCCTGACAGCGGTCGAGGACCCAATTAAGGCCTTCAATACGTCCGGCGTAATGCTCCTGCTCCGCAGTATCGATTCGTGCCATTGCGGTGGCAAACGCCTGGGCTTCGTAAATCAAATTGTAGAAGCTGGTGACGGCCCTTTGTAACGATGGAAGCATAATACTCCTTCTCCTTTGGATGAGCTGCAATTATACATGAGATTGGAGTGCCGACAAGGAGTATTTTTTGTTGAGGTTTAGGTGAAGAGGAGCGAGTGGAACTCATTCATGAAGCCATAGTAGAGAGATGCAAAATCCTTTAAGCAGTCCGGGCTGGTTTCTTTCAACCGTTTGAAGAAAAAGACCTGTGTGCGTGGATCAAGCTGCTCCAGAAGTTGGCTCAGCTGAGACATGGAATAACTGCCGGCTGGAACACTGAGGATATAATGAACAAGGCGCTCAACGAACTGTTGAGCGACATATTCGCTATTCAGATAGCCATCTGGGAGTTTACCGGAAGCGAGAAACTCATCAAATGGAATGGACTGGGCAGCAAAGGGAACTGCTTGCTGCTGATGTGATGTCACGCCGGGAGTACTCCCCAATACAATAGCAAAGACACCATACTCCAAAACTGTACTGGACACAGTCTGTCTCGTCAAGCGTGCAGAAGAAGCAGTGCTCGTGAGCCAAAAGACTGATAGAGGGAGATGGTTTGGCTCTAGTTTTGTTGAGAGCCGTAAGTAGGTATTGGGCTGGTTACTGGCCAGGACTGTGACATGAGTGAAGAGATGCCTGGAAAATGTCGATATACGGATGCGCTTGAAAAATGATCACGAAGTGATTGTTTAGATAAATGCAGGAGCGCTGCCGCCCTGAAACAAGCAGGGGCGGAGCCCAAGAAGGACTCCGCCCCCCCATTCGAACACAGTGACTGTGTTAAATCATAGCCAGGTGACGCGCTCAGCTGGCCGGATGTAGATCGGCTCTTCAACCTGAATCCTGGCTACTTCCTTCCCCGACTTATTGAAGCCCAAGACAGTGTCGTTGTACATCTCGAACCGCTTCCCATGGATCTGGGTTTCAAATACTTTTGGTCCAGGGATGACATCGTAACGGAACACGATCTGCTGACTGGCTCGCCACAGCTGAAGCACAGCCAACAGTTCTCGACTGGGGACCAAGTATTTTTCAATGGCGTTATCCACGCCGGGACCAAACATCTGCCGGGCATAGCCCCGTGGGGAATGCCGCGGGGGAATGTAGAACCCATTGGGCTCGGTTCCCCATTGCGGATACAACGGCAAGGCCACTTGCTCGACCCGGATCGCATAGTAGAGCGGATGCCATCGATCTTCCGCCCACAGCCCATCCTCTCCGATCCGCATCAAGCTCTGCATGCGAATCTTTCCGACACAGGCTGCCATACAGCGCGTCTCCATCGGCTCACCGCCGGTCAGCGGGTCTTTCCCCTCGATCCGCGGATAACAGGCGATACACTTCTCACTGACACGCGTCGTTCCCCGGTACATAGGCTTCTTATAGGGGCATTGCTCGACACACTTCTTGTAACCCCGGCACCGGTTCTGATCGATGAGGACGATGCCATCCTCCGGCCGCTTGTAAATCGCCTTCCGAGGGCAGGCCGCCAAGCAGCCGGGATAGGTGCAGTGATTACAAATACGCTGGAGATAAAAGAAGAAGGTCTCGTGTTCCGGAAGGCTGCTCCCCGTCATTTTCCAGGGTTCGTCCCGCGAGAAGCCGGTCTTGTCGATACCTTCGACTAAGGCACGCATGGACGTGGCGGTGTCTTCGTAGATATTGACGAAGCGCCATTCCTGGTCGGTCGGAATATAGCCGATGGCAGCCTGGCCCACTTTGGCGCCCGCATCGAAAATGGTCATCCCTTCAAAGACGCCGTAGGGGGCATGATGTTTCCGCCCCACGCGGACGTTCCAGACTTGGCCGCCCGGATTGACCTGCTCAATCAGCTGCGTGATTTTCACGTCATAGAACTGGGGATACCCGCCATACGGCTTGGTTTCCACGTTGTTCCACCACATATATTCCTGGCCTTTCGAGAAGAGCCAGGTCGACTTATCGGCCATACTGCAGGTCTGACAGGCCAAACACCGATTGATGTTGAAGACAAAGGCGAACTGCCACTTTGGATGCCGTTCCTCGTAGGGATACAGCATCTTACGTCCCAGCTGCCAATTATAGACTTCAGGCATTGCGTCCTCCGTTCTATGTTCGACGTTCTCCGTATGAGGCCTTGCACATTCACGGGTGCGCCCCACACGCGCTCTCGTGTGTCCTGGTTTACACCTTAATCTTAATATGTTCGCCCTTGAGCCATTTGATCATGAACTCGTTCTCTTGACCCGGCGTGAACCCAGTCCGGACCGGCTCCCACGGGCCACGGGCCCCGATGCCGCCGTCTTCCGCCTTCGTGATGCGGATGAGACATTCCTTCGGCACCGTGTTGATCGCGTGGTGGTCTACTTGATAACCCCATTTGAATTTCCAGGCGATCGCGTGCTTGCCAGGCAGCGAGTCGGTCTGGTGCATCGGCATCAGCCAATTACGAGTAAATGACTGCTGAGCTCCGTACCGGAAGTTCGATTGATAGCCGGTATCGATCGCGATCGCCCGTCCATCTGGCCTGGTCTCATGGCCCTTGACGGATTTCGCGGTGGACACATAGGGCGCGTGCTTGGCCATGGTCACGTGGTACGGATAGGCCGGGTTGTACTTGGCGCGAATCATCAGCCGTGCCACCTTGTAGTACGGATCGCTCGGCTTCCATCCGCGGTAGGGGCGGTCCACTGGGTTGCCATCGACATACACATAGTCGCCATCGTTGATCCCACGGTCTTTGGCGGCTTGAGGATTGATATGAATCTGGTGTTCACCGACCCCTGGCGTTCGCTTATCCATACGATAAGGATCGCCGAAGTTGGACTCGTAGATCTGCACCCAGTCGTTCACCGACCACTGACTGTGGACTCGGTGGCGAGTTTTTGGGGTCACGCAGTAGAACTGATACCCCTTCTCCCACAGAGGATTCGAGTGACGCATAATTTCATGCCACGACAACTTAATATTCCTGACCGTTTTGTCATCGTGATGTTGTGCTGTAATTGGAATGCCATAATCGTCAGGCCGAACGTAGGGGTTCGTCGTGAAGATGGCGTTCGGGAGATACGGTGTGGCCTCCGGACCTTCTCGATGGGAGATAAAGTTTTCTCCGTACTCGATGGCCTCGGGTTCGACACGGTAGTTCTCGTAACGTCCGCTACGAGTCCACATCGGCTTCGACTCGTTCGTCTCTTCCCAGAAAGGATGCCGTGGGTACGTGCGAACCATGACCATCCAACCTTTTTCCGACTTCAGCATGACGTCGGCTGAATACCCGTAGAATGTGCTCGATGCATCCAGCATGCGCTGAGCATAGACGTCGACCCGGTTCGCGTAGACCATGGCGAAATAGTCCTTCATACGCTTGTCGCCGGTCATGTCCGATAGCTTGGCGGCAACCCCTGCAAAGGTATCCAAGTCGTTACGAGTATCGTATAGCGGCCTGATGCCGCCCTTCCAGATCTGGACCCACGGATTGGAGACCGTGATCGTCATTTCCGGATAGGTGAACTCCATCCAGGAGTTACAGGCAAAGGCGATATCGTTGTGATTGACATCGGATGTCATTTCGATGTCTTGCGTAATCAAACATTCAATGTTCGGGTCAACGTTACGCACCATGTCGTAATGGTGCTTGGCATTGTTCAGCACGTTGACATTGACTACCCAACGGAACTTGCTCGGTGTCGGCATATGGGTCTTACCGGTGAATACCTTGCGTCCATACTTTGGCGTATTGACGATTAAGGCCGTGTCCCCATGGTTCCAATATCCGACTTCTTCGCCGTAATAGTAAGATTTAGTCTTAATTTCTTTTCCATGTGCATTCGGATCCAACGTAATATTGAATGGATCTTCGCCCGTGTGCACGGACAATCCGGCACCCGACCATGGCGTTGCCGTCCACGCCCCCGCTTTATAGTTACCCGCCCAGGTATGCTGCCCGGTGCCGAACTTGCCGACATTGCCAGTGATAATGAGCACCATGGCAGCCGCGCGTCCGTTCGCCGTCATATGGAAATAGTGACAGACGCCTTCACCGTTATGAATTGCAGCGGGTTTAATAGTGCCCGAGTCACGAGCCCAACGAACAAGGAGATCCTTCGGTGTGCGGCAGATCTGATGGACTGTGTCCAGATCATAGTCCTGGAAATGCACCAGATACATCTGCCAGACCGGCATGGCATCAATTTCGCGGCCATTGAGCAGCTTGACTCGATAAGTGCCGGTAAGCGCGGCATCGATACCACTGTTCGTATAGTGCCATCCTACTTGCTCCCGATGGAGCGGCACGGCTTGCTTCTTAGTATGGTCCCACACCATCATTCCACCGAGCCGTTCAACTTGCTCAGGCTTCAAAGATTGGATGCGGCCAGAGTAGCTCTTCGAGAAATCAGGGAACTTGTAATCCGCCACAACGTCGCGCGGATCCAGGTATTGTAACGTATCCGTACGCACCAATATCGGTGCGTCGGTAAATTGCTTCAAAAAGTCCACGTCGTGCATGTTTTCATCGACGATGATTTTCATGGCGCCCAAGAAAATTGCACCGTCTGACTGTGGACGTAGAGGCATCCAATAATCGGCTCGGTAGGCAGTAGGATTGTATTCCGGCGTGATGACGACCACACGGGCGCCGCGCTCAATACACTCCAACTTCCAGTGCGCTTCCGGCATTTTGTTCTCGACGAAGTTTTTCCCCCAACTGGTATTCAGCTTCGAGAAGCGCATATCTGCAAGGTCAATGTCTGAACCCTGCACACCAGACCAGAACGGCTGGGAGGGATTTTGATCTCCGTGCCAGGTGTAATTCGACCAATAGCGACCGCCCTGTGCCTGCTCAGGACTCACTTTGCGGATCCAGGTATCCAACAAGGCATTGATTCCGCCGTTCATCCGAGTATTGCCCATCTTCCCGATAATACCGAGGACCGGCATTCCGGCACGATGCTTAAAGCATCTGGTGCCAGCGCCCTTCATCATCTCGATCATTTCCGGGGCATATCCCTGCTCGCGAAGTCGCCGCGCTCCAGCTTCACCGCTGTACCGAGTGCCAATGATGATCATCGCCTTCGCCGCATAGGTAAACGCCGTATCCCAGGAAACACGAAGCATATCGTCGAGGAAGCGACTGTCGAACTTGTACTTGCGCTTGGTTTCCGGAGTCAGCTCTGGAGAACCGTCATCCATCCACTGCTTCCAACCCTTCCGCATCAAAGGCCCCTTTAAACGATACGGGCCATACACACGTCGATGGAAGGTAAACCCTTTTAGGCACATCCGTGGGTTGTGGGCGAATGTTCCACGATTGCCGTATAAGTCTTCATAGGTTTGGTGGTCATAATTCTGCTCCACACGCATGACCACTCCGTTGCGAACGAAGGCGCGAACGCGACAAGCATGCGTGTCATTGGGAGAGCAGACCCATGTGAAGGATGAATCGTAGCGATACTGATCATGATAGACCCGTTCCCACGATCGGTCCGGATAGTCTCCCAGCGGGTTGCCAACTTCGATCACCGGCTGGAGAGCCGTCAATGCCAGGACTTTGTCCGCCACGGCTGCGGCAGCGACAGTGCCAGCAGAGACTTTCAAAAATTGTCGACGTGACAAGAACATTGTGGATACCTCCTCAACGTTTATGAACTTGAACGAGCCCAGTTTCCTTGTTTGCTTTTATATCCGCTGGATGATGTGAACCAGCATTCATTTGTTTTCTGTTATGCGCTGTACGCACTAAGCCTCTAACTCAGCACTTAGCATGTTAGAAGAAAGCCGTGAAGCATATATCACCGCATACCATCCCTTGCAACCGAAAAATTCAGCAATATTCGGACCATACTTAGTTGCTTAGGAAATTCATCATTCCACTTCGCACAAGCATCTGTAAAACAATATATTTTGTGTTTTTGCTTCCGAATATCGCGTTTCGACCATTTATGATTTATGAGTAGTAGGAGTAGCAGTTTTCATTGAATATTCATGCGATTAGAGGCTGCGTCTTATAATGCTCATGGTTTAAAATTCTTTTAGAATCATATTGTTTCGTTATAACTACTTTAGCAACATCTGCATTCGTTACGAATATGTAACGTTCTACTATTTGTAACTGATAATTTTCTGTGAATCCAACAGAGTCCTAGCTTGACAGTACCCTGAGAGGTCAGTACACTCCGCACCTTAAACCTCGCGAGCGGGAATAGCTCAGTGGTAGAGCATCGCCTTGCCAAGGCGAGGGTCGAGGGTTCAAATCCCTTTTCCCGCTCCATCGAGATCATCTTTAACTTCACACTGATTCTCCGTACATCTATTCTCCTGGACGCTCTCACGATCTGTACGAAGGAGAGCCGCTTCCTGATCCTGCTACGGTTTTTCGAGTGTCATCAGGTTGCGAAGATGATCTTCAGCGAGTGCCAATTCTTCTCTGGTGGGGGGAATTTGACCGAATCGGGCTCGGCAATAGAGATCGGTAATAGACGCAACCGCTGAACCGGCATTACTCCATCGCTCCTGAGTAAGGCGGACGAACTCAAGGGGTGGCGTCGCAGCGAGTTTAGCAAGGCCCTTCCGAGCGAGATGTCCGATCATTCGTCCGTAAAGCTGCATAATGACCTGCTCGTCGCGAGTCGTTCTTTTAGAGATCATCCCCTTGCTCCATGGCCGCCTGATCCCAAGCCAAAGAAGCACGGCAAGGCCAATCAGTGTGGGGACAAGCACCTCAGCCAACGACTGTATCGTTCCTTTAGACGCATAGCCCGCCATCCCGCCAAACATGGCTATGAACGGGCTGAAGAGCGTGCTTATAGAATCAAACGCCTTGTTTCTGGCCGAGGTACTCCCCGCCCTCAATTCCCGCACAACAGCGAGCTGATCAGCGGCGCTATACTGCACAAAAAATCGACCCCACTGAAGCCTGATGGTATCCAACATTCGTCCCAACGCATGCCATGCGGGAGACCCGCTGCCGATACTTTCGATCGAAGGAGGAGTTGGGTCCATCGTAATCCACCCGGAATGCGGTAGGTGCACCTCCACCCATGCATGAGCGTCTTGCTGTCTGACCACATAGTAGTTGCCGTATTCGTTCCACTCAGTGGCGAGAAATCCCGTGACGAGACGTGCCGGGATTCCGATCGTCCGAAGCATGATCACCATGGCGGTGGCGTAGTGTTCGCAATACCCGGTCTTGCGGGTAAAGAGAAACTCTTCCAGTGGCTGGTCCTGCTCTGTCAGAGGCGCATCAAGGCTATAACGAAAGTTGTGCGTCAGGAATGAGTGGATGGCGGTGGCTTTGTCATAGATGGTGCGTTGTGTGTGCGTGATTTCCTTGGCCAGGACGGCAATCCGCTCGGGTTGACTAGGAATCTGCAGGAAATGTCGGATAACCGATTCAGGATAGACGCTGGGCTCCGCGCCGAGATCCTCCGGTAGCACCGGGTTGGATCGGGACAGAACGGAATATTCGATTCGCGACGAACTGGGGAACGGGAGATACACCGAACCAGTGAGGTCGGACTGGACGCTCGGGAACTTTCCGCTGACTCTTTCGACAAGCGGAGCAGCAAAGAGAACTGGGGTGTCGAGCGGCTCCAACAGAATATTCTGTCGGATGGTGTCGCCAAGGCGGGGGGTTGCAAGCGATCGGCTACTACGAAGAACAAAGGTCCCGACCGCGTCTTCGCTCACCGCCCGCCGGTAGTTCAGCCGATTCGTCCAGGCTTTTCCATCGTATTGATCGAAGGCCACTCCTCGTAAATACAGGCGACCTGCTTCCTGTGGGGGGCCATCGGATAGCTCAACCCGCATGACGACGCTGGGATCTCGCTTGATAGGCCCAATCTCTCCTAAGTTCACCGTTTCGGAGAATCCCGACGTGCGAATGTTCTCCCCAAAGCCCTTTTGGTAGAACCCGGCGCCGACCCGAGGAATCGTGAAGAAGATCACCAATGTCAGCCCAAAGGTTGCCAGTGCAAGCCCGTTGGCCAGCCAGAAGAATTGTGGCGTGACCTGGCTGACCGGTGCCAGAGGTTGTGGTCGCATGGCGACCGACATCGTGAGGATGCGGGGTTCCTCTGGATGTTTAGTCAGCTGAAACAGCAGCAGCGTCCACACGCCGACGAAAAGATAGAGCAAGAAAATCGGGAGATACCACAGATCCGTCGTGAGGGAACCGGAAGCCAGAATCGCGACGAGACTGATGGCGTAGAGATGCAGATAGTCACGACGAAGCTTGAGGTTGAACAGCTTGATGATCATGAGGATCATGAGGAAGTGAACTCCGGCCGGAAGGAGTTCGCCAGAGACCCACAACATATCCACCCAGAATCCAAGAAAGCCGACGATCACCAGAAGATTCCATCCGGTGGTTGACATGAGCGTATGGGTGGCGAGTCGCCCAACAGACTTACCCCCTGCGTTCCGTAAGAGAGCCACGATCAGTGCAGCTCCGGTTAACACAGCCAGCCATTCCGGCAGACCGGCTCCAAGCGTCAACCCGATGAATGACGTAGACGCCAGCCAAATCGACGCGAACCGAAGGGCCTGATCAAACGGCATGTGATGCTCCGGCGATGAGGCGTCCGTTAATCATAATGGTAGGCTGTTCAGGCTTGATGTCCCCCGGTCCCCGCCATGACTGCACGACAATCATCGCCCCCCCCTCAACCTCCAAAGCGTCTCTGGAGGGGTCCTTCGACACGACGGACTCTGCATGGGGAGAGCACCGCTCACAGAGGGCGAGCATTCGAAGAAGTTCCAAGAGGTGGAGGTCACCTTGACCGAAGGATGAGCGAGACGACCCCACAAACAATTGAAGCATATACCCACGGTGTGCCAGATACTGAATGATGGAGGCCGTGAGGGAGACGGCCTCTTCAAACAAGGCATCGTGACTCACTGGAGCGACAGTCGGTAAATACAGGACGGCGCGGCGCTGGTCCTCGGCCTCAGTTTCTCGAACCGTCAATTGGGACGTCCGCGCCGTCGTTGGCCAGTGAATCTTTCGAGAATCATCCCCGGCGTGATAGAGGCGCAGATTGTACAAATCATTACCATGCCCCCGTCGGTGGACGCTCTGGTCTGGCCCAGCGGCGAGAAGGCCCTGTAACAGCCTCTCGTCGATCGGCTTAATCTCCGGGCAAACAATGACCGTTTCGTTGATCGGGTAATACGTTTGTTTCATGAAAAGTCCGAATGGAAACTCCGTCCCGACACAGACACCATCCAGTTGCAGTCGGCCACGCCGCGTCGCAACGAGAGGATACGACAGCAGCTGACTGATGCCTGGAAGGAGTTGACGAATCTCCAAACCTCGATCCAGTTTCCGGCTATCGCTGACATCAAACAGCTTCAATGAAAAGCTGGGGAATTGTGACTTTCGGTTCTTCACAACCAGCGTGGCAGTGGTTGGTTCATTCACGATGAGATGATCGGGAAGATGACGATGGAATTCTAACCGTCGCAAGCAGTATTCGGCCGCAATTCCCGAGATCAACACAAGGCTCAGCATCATCGCGAGCAAAAGATAGAACAGATTGTTGCCGGTATTGATGGCTGCAATACCGATCGCCACGGTAAAGAGCAGGAATTGAACGCCCTCTGAAGTCACGCTCGTCGACCGGTGGCGAAACATTCGCTGAAGAAAGGAAGGGGATTGACGCAGCATGTACTACCAGCTCCACGCCGGAACAACGATGTAGGGGAAGACCTAGACGGGGACGGGAATCGAGTCGACCAAATCTTGGATGATCCGCTCAGCTTGTTCAAAGTTTCGCTGATGCAACCCCTGGGTTCGGGCCACCATAATGCGGTGAGACAATACGATAGGGGCCAACTCCTTAATGTCGTCCGGCAAACAATAGGTTCGCCCGCGGACGAGCGACAACGCTTTGGCCGCCCGACTCAACGCCAACGCTCCTCTGGTACTGACCCCCAATGACAGGAGGTCCGACTGTCTGGTGCGTTGGACAATAGCCAAGAGATAGTCCGTAATGCTTTCCTCCATGAGCACGCGATCGACCTGTTCCTGGAGCAGCAGGACATCATGAGTCGCCAGTAATGGCCGGAGCTCTTCGGCTGGATGGAGCGATTGCGGTCGGTCGAGAACTTTCTTTTCTTCTTCCGGCGAGGGATAGCCGATGCGAAGCCGCATCAAGAACCGATCCAGCTGCGACTCCGGAAGAGGAAACGTGCCATGGTATTCGGCGGGATTCTGCGTCGCAATAACCATGAAGGGTTGATTCAAGGGATAGGTCTTGTTGTCGAACGAAATCTGCGCTTCACTCATCGCTTCCAACAGACTACTTTGTGTTTTCGGCGTCGTTCGATTGATTTCATCCGCCAGCACGATATTGGCGAATATCGGACCCGGCACAAATTCAAACGCCTGTTTCTGACGGTTGAATATCGAGACACCCACGATATCGGACGGCAGCAGATCACTCGTGAACTGAATGCGTTTGAACGAGCAATCGAGCGATTTCGCCAGACTATGTGCGAGCGTCGTTTTTCCGACTCCCGGTACGTCTTCGAGGAGGAGATGCCCACGTGCCAGGAGCGCGACCAGGCTCATTTCGATCACCTGAGGTTTGCCCTTGATGACCCGCGCAATATTGTCCTGGATGGCTTGAATGATTCCCGTTGGATTCATGATGGTCTAGGGCGTGAAATTGCGTTGGAGGATTGGCTGGTGGTCGGACACGATCGAAGTCTAACAAAGGGCCTGGAGACGGTCAATTTATTCAAGGTTTTTGCGCCCCTGCGATCGGCATCATGGCACGAGGCTTAGACCAGTGGCCTAAGCGGGAACTAGTGTGATGAACCACGGGGGAACTTCTTCCGTCATGGACGTGAACTTTCGAGCGGTGCTGCTCGCAGGAATACCCGGGAAGGTGGCACCTCGGCTGATGCGGACATACCGAAAATGACCGGCACCGCCATCCATGGCAGAAGAGGAGCTTGACCCAAGGTAGTGACGCCGAAGGGCTGCCACCCCAGCCAAGTCAATGGACTCGCCGATCGGGAGACCGGCCAGAACATGATAGACCTCGCCGAAGATCGTGGGCAGATTGACGGGGGTAAAGGATTGGTCTAGCGAGCGATAGCGTGGCTCCTCCAATAACTGCGCGAGAAGCTCCCAAAACACCTGCGCATCCACTGCTCCCAGGACACACAGAAATCCGCGACGGGCAAGCAGGCTCAGGAGAGCAAGGGGACCGACGATCTCAAACTTCCACGGTGGGAAGAGCAGGGCACGGCCAGCATGCTGGACTTCGAGCGCTGGTTCTTTTCCAAAACGTGTCTGGTGAAAGGCGCCTTTGGTACTTTCCAGTTCCTTCCGAATGAAAGTCTCAGAGAGCCTGGTCGGCTCATAGGCAAAGGTCGGTGTGGCTGGGGCCCAACAGGTGGCAATGGTATATCGTGGGGCCAGCAACTCCTGTTTATCTAGACCGCCAAGAGTGAACATGTCTTGATCGCCGAAGAAGGAGAACGACACCTCGGCTCTCCGCTGTAGCTTCTGCAGCCTCTCCGGATTCGCATGGAGCGGACCGCCCAGTTGAGAACGGGGGTCGAGTCGGTCCAGACAATGAATAATGAACGGGCGGTGTTGTTGCGTGAGCTCGGGGCCGTACAGATCAGCTAACTCCTCAGCAAACGAGAGATCTCCGGCCCCAATCTCCAACACAGACGCCACATCAGTATGATGGAGGAGGTCAAAAGGATTGTCCTGCCGCCGCACGACTTCTTCGACCTCCCCACTCGACAGGTGAGTCACGGGCCACCTCATGGTAGCTGCAGGCACCAGCTCAAAAAAAACGGTAAGTGCGCGTAGCGCTTTGGCCGGAGGAAGGCCCGTGACGGACTTGAGGCATCCTCCATCGAGATCCTGAACGCGCCGTGGTACGGGCTGTTCAAAGAGGCGCAACAACGTTTCTTTCACTGAAACTGGAAGATCTTTGCTCTGCACGGCCGCACAGAGTCGGGCGAGGGTAGAGGGAAAGATGGCACCTTCCATCAACTTTTTTGATGTTTCCCATTGTCCCGGAAACTGACGTGCGCGAACACTCACGACACGGCGGAAGTCAGCAAGGGGGTCGGGACTCATGGAAGCCTGATCGCCGTGTGCAGAAGAGGGTGTCGATTGACGTTCACGGCTAGGAGCATAGTAACCTTCAAACTTCAGCGTCAAGTCCGATTGTTCACGCTCATTCGGTATGATAGGAGTGGTTTCATGAGAATACGATTCCTGTCCGCCGACTCGCTCGGTTGGCGATCGACCGTCATGCTAGTCATGCTCGCCGGCCTGCTGGCATTCCCGATCGGTTGTGCGGCTGAGCGCGACGGCAGCCTCCGGCCCACCGCCGATGAGGGATGGCAACCCTGGCAGATTCTTGAAACTCACACCGGTCGCGTGCTCCCGTTTTCAGAACTGATCACGAATCTAGAACGATACGACATCGTCTATCTGGGAGAGGAACACCACAATCCCTACCATATTGAAGCCGCGCTGAAAGTACTGAATCAATTGGTGGCCGATGGCATCGAGCCCACCATTGGAATGGAGATGTTCGGTTGGGACGGCCAACCGGCACTCGACGGCTACGTCGCGACCGATCAGCCAATTACGAGCGAGTTCTTAGAGCAGGTGCGTTGGAAACAAAATTGGGGTGGCGCGTTTCAAGATTACGCACCATTGGTGGCATTTGCTCGAGACCGCCGCTTGTCCGTTCGGGCGATGAACCCACCCAAGCCCTTGATTCGTCGTGTCGTAAAATTAGGGCTTGACCAAGCCAGGCAAGAACCTGAATGGGTGCCGTGGGGAATCCTACAGGAGGATATCATCGATGACCCCGCGTACCACGAGAGGATTGTCGATCAGTTGAGACGGTGCCACGGAGGAAGCGAGGAGCACTTCCGGACGATGTATGAGGCATCGATGGTCCGGGATGAGGGCATGGCAAGAACGCTAGTCATCACGCAAGAAGAATTTCGCCGCGAGAATGACGGCCGTCATCGTATGATCGTGAGTTACACGGGAGCTGGCCATGTTCAATTTAACCTCCCCGTACCGAAGCGAGTTGCCAGACGTCTGAGAGGTGACATCAAACAGGCTACGATTTACATGACGTCGTTCGAGCCCAGTAAAATAGCCAATGTTCAGGCTCTCATGCAAGAATCCATTGCGGATTACATTTGGCTGACACCTATGGGCAAGTCCAGTTCAGCTAAACCCTGCCGGTAGAACCACGTCAGCGCCTTACTCTTCAGACCGTCAGATAACGCAGGGCAACACAAAACTGCTCAGTGCTTGACAGGATTCACGTCGCTCGGCACACTGACACCATCATGCTCAGTGGCGGCGCAAGAGAGCTACGCACATAAATGCAAAAAAAAATTCCCTGCAGCGCTGAACGACTCGGCTTGCTCGATCCTCAAATGATCCAGGCCGTCTCGGACGCTTCGTCTTTTCAATTTGCCCATCAGTACTTGACTGCGAATCGGGTCCGTATCGTCGAAGCCGATGATTCGCAAATCACGTCCGCTGTCGTCGGTCATTCTGGTCTTTACGAGCAAACCATCCGACTGAAAGACGGCCACCTCGTCTCGAAATGTTCCTGCACGCTTCCCGAAGAGCCGATGTGCCGCCATTGCATCGCGGTGTTACTGGAATATCAGCGATGGGCCCAACCGAAGCAATCTCGAAAACCCAGACCTGCGAAGGAATCGATCACGACACCTCCGGTCGCCCTTTCCGAGAATGGGAAAAGAACCACCCCGCACTCGGTCACGCCCGACGTGAAGCTGAGTGAGGTCATGGTCTTTTTGGAATGGCTGGAGCCTGCGACGAAAGCTCTTGCGCAGCAAGAGCCGCTTCCCAGTCCACCCGCGCTCGGTCCCGGAGCAGCCCTGACGTGGATCCAAACGATTCGGAACCTTGACGAGCGACGTAGGGAAAATGAAGAGGTCATGACGAATCTTGAATCTCAGTTGAAAGACCGTGACGCGGACGTTGGACAGCTGACACAACAACTCCAGACCTCTCTGCGGGAGGGCAATGCCGCGCAGGCCACCACTCAGGAACTTCAACGGGAAGTGGCCTCCTACAAGGAAGTGTTGGCCACAGTCAGCAAGTTGACGACCGAGATCGTGCGGTACATCGCACAGATGCGGGCAGTGACGGGTGATATGCTGCAGAAAGGCTCTCAGCTCGAGAAGCTTGTCGGCTCATTTAAAGATGTGGCTGACTCGCTTCAGTCAGCCATCGTGCTGCCTCCCCACTGATTGTACGTTGACCTGTCCCTACGCCGATTCTCCCACAACCGGCTTCCTCTTGCTTCTCCCATCCAACATTCAGTATGATTCGTCCCACTTTTTTGTCTGCAGATTTAGAAAGGGGCAGAAGATGAAACGGCTACTTTCACAAACAGGTCTGTTCATGGGAGCTTTGCTGGTCCAGGCTTTACCAGCGTTAGCGAACGCTCCAGCAGGGGAAGGGGCTCCTGATTACAGCGGAATTAGCGGTATATACTATACGCTGATCGGAGCGATCCTCGCGTACGGCGTCTACGACACGTTTTTTAAGAAGTCGTAAGGAATAGGGCTTCGTTGACCCGCCTTTTGTAACCTTGTCTAGCATTGTGCGGGTCTAACCGAGTTATCTTGCCTTCAACTCTGCTTATGAGGGGCCATGGGTTTGTGTACCCGCTCATTCAGTAATGGCCTGAGCACTCTCAGTACCTGCGCCACGATGACCTCGTACCCTTCCTTGGTTGGATGAATACCGTCAGCCTGATTTAACGCGGATGAACCACCCACCCCTTCAAGAAAAAAGGGGATGAGGAGAAGCTGGCACTCTTTGGCCAACATCCGGTACATGACTTCGAAGCTGGCCGTGTAGTCCTGTCCGTAATTCGGCGGCAGCTTCATCCCGGCCAAGACCACCGTCGTACCGGATTCCTGTAATTGTCGGATGATCTGACGGAGATTACTTTGTGTTTGATCCACGGGGAGCCCTCGAAGACCATCGTTCGCACCCAATTCGAGTATCACCAGCTCAGGCTTATTATTCAGTATCCAGGGTACGCGTCGAAGTCCGCCAGCCGTCGTATCGCCGCTCACACCGGCGTTGATCACCCGATAGTGGTAGCCAAGGCTATCAAGTCGGCGTTGAAGTTGAGCCGGGTAGGATTCATCGGCCTGCACCCCAAGTCCGGCGGTAAGACTGTCACCAAACGCCACGATACGGGGCCTCGTGTCTGATGCTGAGGTGGAGGCTCCATCCGAGACCAACAGCCAGACTAGAACCACGAACATCAGCAGCGAAATCAGATGAAGTAGTCGCGATAGTGGCATATCGTGATACAAAACTAGCTCACATCCTTCCAGACGGTATAATATCGTCCAATGTTTCTCTCTTACTCAAGAAGTGAAGATTTTTCATGATCAGCGTCAACCACATCTCGATGGTTCTACCAGCCGCAGGCCGTCCTGTCACGATTCTTGACCGCATCACCTTTGACATTCCGGCCAAGCAGACGGTCGCGATTGTGGGGCCTTCAGGAAGCGGCAAATCGACATTGCTTGGGTTGATGGCTGGCCTCGATCGGCCAACCACCGGATCCATTCAGCTCGATGGGACAGATATCACGGCGATGGGTGAAAGCCAGATGGCCCGATTTCGACGTGAAAAAGTCGGCTATATCTTTCAATCTTTTCATCTTATTCCCACCCTGACGGCCATCGAGAACGTGGCAGTTCCCCTCGAACTCAGTGGCGAGAGGCGCGCTGGTGAACGGGCCGCCGAATTGCTGGCCGCGGTCGGGTTGACCAGCCGTCTGGAACACTATCCAGTCCAATTAT
>SWDO01000023.1:126110-159079 GCA_005116895.1 Nitrospira sp.
GTATGGCACGCTCCGACTGGAGCCACAGAGCGACTTCGTGGACCTCCTTCGCCAGCAAACGCGCCGGTGCCCAGACCGTACCTGTTTTGGAGTGGTCGTGCAGGAATCTCTCCTGATCCGGATGGGGCTCACGGTGGGAGATCAACTCAGAATCGGACAAGGGCTGTTCATCATCACCGGGGTAGTTAGGACGGAACCGGATCGCATGGCTAATGCCTTCAGCCTTGGCCCCCGTGTGTTGATGTCACGAGAGGGGCTCCGTACAGCGGAGTTGATCAAGGTCGGCAGCAGGGTGCGTGAACGATATCTACTGAAAGTCCCAAGCACTATGGCGCCTGAGTCGTTGCTCTACGAATTGAGGGAACGACTTGCGCTCGACGCTGCCCGCGTGTCCAGTTACCGAGACGCACAGCCGCAGCTGAAGCAGTCGTTGGAACAGCTGACGCGCTATTTGGGCTTGATCGGATTGACGGCGCTGTTTGTAGGAGGCCTGGGGGTCGCCACATCGGTTCATGCCTTTGTGCGAGAAAAGCTCCATACGATCGCCATCTTGAAGACAGTCGGCGCAGATTCATCTACGATCATCCAGACCTATGGGGTACAAGCCATGCTCCTTGGGCTGGGTGGAAGCTTGGTTGGCCTGATGATCGGTGTGCTGCTCCACCAAGGACTTCCGTGGATGATCGCAGCGCTGATGGCATCGGATCTTCTTGACCAATTGGGATTCACTCAGGGAGGGATCGCGCTTCCCCTGGCTCCCTTGGCCAAAGGATTGGCCTTGGGTATCCTATCGACGCTGCTGTTTACACTCTGGCCATTACTGACGATTCGCGACATCAAACCGGCTCTGATTTTTCGCCGTGATGTCGCCCCGCTTGCCTCCTCCAGTGCCTCAGACCGGACCCGATGGTGGATATTCTGGAAGGGGCTTGACCCAGCCAAGGCCATCACGTCGATCGGTATCGGTCTGGGATTGGCGCTCTTATCGATCTGGCAAGCGAACTCCTGGAGAGTGGGGCTGCTCTTTATCTTCGCGTTTGCCGCTGCGGTGCTGCTGTTGGGAGCCTCAGCCCATCTGGTACTCGACGCCCTTAAGAACGGACCACGCCCTGAGGCGCTCATCTTTCGCCAGGCGCTGGGGAACGTGGTGCGACCGGGTAACCAGGTCGTGAACATCACGATTGCAATTGGAATCGGCGTAATGGTGGTGACCACGGTGTCGCTCGTTGAACGATCGCTCCTCGCGCAGGTCAATGAGAATCGGCCGACTGACTCACCGACATTTTTCTTCATCGATATCCAACCCGATCAAGCGGAAGGATTCGTCAGTCTCTTGCACCAACGGTCCAGCGATCAGGCCCCCAAGCTGACCCCTCTGGTGCGATCACGACTCGCTGGCCTAAAGGGGGAACCGGTCAAAATCGAAGCGACGTCGGAGGAGGAAGAGCAGAAAGAGAAGGCCGCCCAGAAGGAAGAACGGCGGAAGAAGTGGTACCTGACACGCGAGTACGTGCTGACGTTTCTCCATGATCTTCCCAAAGACAACAAGGTCGTTCGGGGCGAGTGGTGGAAACCGGGACAGGTCTTTCCCAAACCGCTGATCTCGATTGAGGAGGATGCGGCGAAGCAACTTGACCTCACAGTCGGAGACACCCTTGAGCTCGACATACAAGGCACATCCATCACTGGAGAGATCAGCAGCATTCGACAAGTGGAGTGGGGGAACTTCTCGACCAACTTCTACATGATCTTTTCTCCGGGCGCCCTCGATGGGGCTCCGCATACCTATGTGGCCACCGTTCGTGTCGCCCCGTCCGAAGAGGTGGCCTTACAGCAAGCGGTCGTCGCATCCTTTCCTAATGTGACAGCCATCAATATGGGCGACGTCCTCGACAGTTTTGCGAAGGTATTGGATCGACTGTCCCTCGCCATTCGTGCTGTTGCGCTGTTCTGTGTTCTGTCCGGAGGCCTGGTGATGGCTGCGGCCCTGGCAGCGACACGCTACCGCCGGTTGTACGAGTCAGTCATTCTGAAAGCCCTGGGAGCGACTCGCAGCATGATCGCACGTTCATTTGCAGCCGAATATGCGTTGTTGGGGGCCTTGGGTGGGTTACTTGGCTGTGCGCTGGCCAGTGTGCTGTCGTGGGCTGTTCTGGAGACGGTGTTTGATCTCTCCTGGAGCCTTCAACCAGCTATTCTGGCTGTGGGTGTCGTAGCGACGATCATACTCACCATGCTGGTGGGCTTCCTCAGCACCTATCGGATTCTCGGCCAACCGCCGTTGTCCGTGCTTCGGCAGGAGTAACAGAGGCAATAGCTACAGCTGCCTGGCATTCCCTCCCACCGGTTCATGTGATAAGCCCATCAGCTGTTGTATAACCAAGATCGATTTACCTTGTAGATTCTTCTATGAGACCTTGGCTGGTTATAATCCTGGTGAGTGGGTGTTTTGGGCTTACAGGTTGCTTCGAGAGGATTGTGGAGCCAGTTGACGTATTCGGCAACGTGAAACAAGGAGAGCTCTACAGTTCAGCTTCCAAGATGATTGATGACTGGTACGCCATCGAAGCGATTGACACTCAAACCTTTGCTATCAATGAACCGAAATCTTCCCAGTACAATACATCCTATCTGATTGTTGGAGACGCGCGGGCCATCGTGTTCGATGCAGGCAGCGGCGAACGGCTTCCCGGATCTCGATCCATGCGCGAGGTCGCTGAGCAATACACAGACAAACCGATCACACTCATCCTGTCGCACTTTCATTATGACCACATCTACGACGCTGCTACATTCGACGGCATCACACTCATCGACCGTCCGGAAATCCGCACCAGTATCAAAAGCGGAGTCTTCACCATCGGCCCATGGGAATCGCTCGACACGGAGCGGCGCTCGCTGAAGGTGGCGTCCATCATTGCCGATGGCGACGTCATTGATCTGGGAGGTCGCAAACTCGACGTACTTAACCTGCCGGGACATGCCACGGAGTCAACGGTCCTGTTCGATAGAGTCCGCAATCAAGTCTTTGCCGGTGATTTCATTTACCGCCATCTCGGTGGAATCATTGCCTTTGCGCCGGGATCTGATCTCGTGGCGTACAAGGCAAACAGTACGCGGTTGTTGCAACTCACCAACCCCGACACGCTGTTTTTTGGCGCGCACGGCATTCCGAGATTCGGTCGTGATTGGCTGACGCTACTGGACAGTGAACTTGAGAAGATCGTTAGAGGTGAAGCGGAATACCGATACGTCGCCCATTATCTGGCCCCTGGCATCCCGTGGCGGGTCTACCAGAATAACGAGATGTCTATCTACACCACACCCCTGATCGATCCACAGCTATTCTGGTCTAAATGGATGCTGCTCATGTTGGCCACAGTCTTCATACTGTCACTGTATGTGCTCCATCGCATTGCCCGCCTACCCTTCGCTCCTGTCCAGAGGGACGAGTAGGCAAGTGTGTGCTGCAAATTACCGCATCGAAGTAAAAGCGAAGAACTGGGAAGGTGGAACAGAACCAGCTGAGAGGTATGGCTATGGCGATAGAATAGGCGGGACCACGCTAGACCGAGTGTAGGAGTTCGGGCAACCAGACATCGATGAGCTGACGAATACGCCGTTCCTCGCTGCGATGAAGTTTGGTGAAGCGCAGGCCGATCGCACCCCCAGCTATGGAGCGCACAACCGCCTCCTCAATCGTCACCGGGAAAGAATTGTCTGAATACTGGAATTCCAGTTCCAGTCGCGAGCCAATCCTCATTGGAGCAGTGGAACGAATTCGGCATCCACGAATCGACAGATTATCTATCACGCCCTCATATCCCAGTCCGGAAGAGATTGAGGATCGTCGAGATTTAAACCAGACCGGGAAGGACACCTCGACGCGATCGAAGCTGCGACGGGGATTGGGCGTGCGACGCCCAAGGAATGTTCGAAAGCGATCGGCGCAGAGCTGGCACCGAAACGGATAGATCGTCAGACCGCTCAATAGAACATCAGAAAGATTGCCGCGAGACGGATTTTGCTCGCCCCGCAAGCCGCAAGCGGGACAACTGAGAATAGACATCGAATTTCCCAACAAAATTTATGTGGTATTGTAACGTGCCGCTAGACAGCCGACAACCTGGGGAAATGACTAGGCTGGATCTCGCATACAACCTGGGTGACGTGAGAACTCCCGTACTGATGGGCTTAATAGAAATAGATGAGCAGTGCCTGTAGGAGAATTCTCATCGCAGCCATTTGATGTAGAACCATTTATTGCAGAACGTTTGTCTTGCATGCATCTAGCGAGTTAGTCCAAGGGGCTGAAGTGCACCTCCTTCCCGTTCGTGGAAGGAGACCGCAATACGAAGTTGTTCGAAGTATTGCTCCAGGGTTTTCCCTCCTAGATCGATCTTGCGGGCAGCGAAGAACGCGCGTACGTCTTGCTCCAGCTCCGGAGTTGCCAGGCCCACGATACCCCCACACATGCGCCTGAGGCCTTGTTTGGGGAACAGCCGATCCATTTGATCCCAATTCGCCTTCACAAACTCCCAGGCCTGTTCTCGCCCATCCACATTCATCATCAGCGCCCCGACGATAAACGGGGCATCTTGCGTACGGATTTCACCGTTGATCGTCCAGGCCAGCGTCCGCGTGAGTAGTTCCTTGGGCCGAAAGGCGGCCAACGAAAAGAGATACCGGCGCTCCTCTTGTGGGGTGGAAGTAGTGCGATAGCGTTCTGAGAATTCCTCATAGCGCGCCTCGTCTCCCGTATGGGCTAGGATCCCGACGAGGGCTGGCACGACATTCGCGTCGACGGTCGACGGGTCTTTTCGGTATTGCTGATACCGTTCTGCTGCTTGCTGCCGTGTTGCCGAGTCGTTACCAAGCTTGCCAAGTGCGCCGAGGAGATCCCCTCGCAGCTGTTTGATAAGATCTGATTCACCCGGCTTCGGATCCCACCCAAGTTCTTTCACCACCAGGCCCACTCGACCACGAACCAGCGCTTCCAATGCCGCTCGATTCTCCGGTGTTGTAACCCTGTTCAAGAAGGAGAAGGAGTCGAGTAACACCGTCCAGACATTTCTGTCTCGCTCATCTTTGAAGCGTGCGGTGAGTTGGAGATAGTCGGGAAGCGGCATCAGCCCCGCCACGGTGGTAGCCCAGGCGTCGCTGATGAGGTTGAATCGTTCCATCGCAGCCAGACGGCCAAGACCCTGATCGAGTAGTTGCTGCAGAAGCGCACCACGATGACGAACCCGATAAAACCCATGGCCACCCTCGTTGACAAAGACGGAGGTGCACCCCGCTGGGAGTCCGATCGTCGTCTCACGCTCTGTGAGCAATAGCCGACGATGTTCCACCCGATCGCCGATGGACAGGCGAATCTGCACCGGGATCTGCCAGAGTTGTTCCGACACCGACTCTTGCGTGAGATAGGTGAAACGCTGCTGCGAGAGCTGCAATCCTTGACCGCATACTTCCGCCGTCACCAAGGGGAACCCTGGTTGAAAGATCCAGCCATCCATCAGCTCTGGGACCGGCTGGCGGGCGACCGTGCCGAGAGCGGTCCACAAATCTTTGGTATCAGCATTGCCGTAGGCGTGGGCGCGAAGATACTGCCGGACCCCGTCACGGAATACGACCGGACCGATATGCTGCTCCAACATGCGGAGGACCGATGCGCCTTTTTCGTAAGTCAGGATATCGAACATCGCATCCGCATCTTTGGGAGCATGGACCGGAAATTCGATCGGCCTGGTGCTCATGAGCCCATCGACGGAGAACGCAGCTGCGCGGGCGACGCTGAACGTTTCCCAGCGTTTCCATTCCGGTTTCCAGGCGTCGACGGCGAGCATCTCCATGAAGGTCGCGAAGGCTTCGTTCAGCCACAACCCATTCCACCAGGACATCGTCACTAAGTCGCCGAACCACATATGGGCATTCTCATGAGCCACGACATCGGCAATTCGTTCGAGCTCAGCGTGTGTTCCCGTCCGTTGATCGACAAGCAGTGCCGTCTCACGGAACGTGATCGCCCCGAGATTTTCCATGGCCCCAGATGCAAAGTCTGGGATCGCGAGAAGATCCAGCTTGTCTCCTGGGTACGCGACGCCATAGTAGTCTTCAAAAAACTTCAACGACGCAGCGGCAATCTCCTGCCCGAAGGGCGTGAGTGGCTGTTTTCCAGGAATCGTCCAGAGTCGAAGCGGTGTCTTGCCTACGTAGACTGGTGTCGTCGCTTCGATCTGCCCCACAATGAAGGCCACCAGATAGGTCGACATGATGATGCTGTCGGCACAACGTACGACTTTCTTGTTGTGTTCAATCAATTCAGAAACCACCGTCGTATTTGAAACGGCAGTGAGGTGTGGATCGATGACCAATGTCGTCGCGAAGATGGCTTTGAAATCAGGCTCATCCCAGCAGGGGAATGCACGCCGTGCATCGGTGGCTTCGAATTGCGTGGCTGCAAGGGTCTGCGCAATCCCCGACGCATCTTTGTAGGTGCTCCGATAGAACCCGCGGAGTTGATCGTTCAGTGTACCTTCAAACGAAATGGTGAGCGTCCATTCGCCTGGATCAAGAGGCTCCTGAAATGACAGCCTGACCCGTTGTGTCTTTTGCTCTAATTCAATTGATGCTTTGAACGACTTCCGGTTCGGCTTTTCCACCGCTGCTGATTGAAGCACAAGATCGACGGCATTCAAGAGAATGGTCTGCGTCGTCGCTTGAACCGTGATGAGAATGGTGGTGTGGCCCAGGAAGCGTCCTGTTGTGAGATCCGGCTCAAGCCTCAGATCATACCGGATCGGAATCACGTGCCGCGGGAGCCGATACGGATCGTTGCTACCTGAAATATCATCAACACTCATGTCTTCACCTTGTGGTCTGGTTGTTGTTGAAGCGTCTGCGGATTCGGATGGTACGAGTGTATACGCTATTGGGGCGGTCAGAAGAAAGCAGGCCTGTCGACCAAGTGCCCGTAGGACGTCTCGTCTACTGAGCGAGTGCTTAGGTCTTGGGAGCATGGAGGGTGTGAACGCCTTGAGGCGTACCAACAATCAAGACGTTGGTTCGACCGACAAAGAGCCCCGTCTCCACGACGCCGGGGATGAGGTTCAGTGCTGTTTCGAGGTCACCCGGCTGACTGATGCGATCGATATGCACGTCAACGATGAGGTTCCCGGCCTCGGTCCTAAACGGAGCCCCGTTGCGTTCTCTGAGGACCACACGGCTTTTAGTAAGCGCTTCAATTTCCCGTGCGGTACTGCCCCACCCAAAGGGGATCACTTCGATAGGGAGAGGGAAGGACCCTCCAAGCACCTGCACCTGTTTGGTGTGGTCAACCATCACAATGAACTGCTTTGCAGACGCTGCGACGATCTTTTCTTTCAACAGCGCTCCCCCACCGCCTTTGATCAGATTGAAATGGGGATCGACTTGGTCCGCTCCATCAATGGCGACATCGATCTCCCACCGATTCTCGGCGTCGATCAGCGGAATGCCGGCCTGCTTGGCGAGCGCGGCAGTCTCTTGCGACGTCGGCACGCCTCGCAGCTTCATGCCGGCACGGACTTGTTCGCCAATCGCCACCAGAAGATGTTTAGCCGTAGACCCTGTCCCCAGGCCGACGACCATGCCGCTGCGGACGAATTCACTAGCTTTTAAGGCAGCCGCTTTCTTGAGTTGATCGAGATCAACCGACGTCATGGCGCAGGTGCGAGTGAAAGGGCTGCCGCGACAGACGCGGCACCGAGCAAAGCCGTCTGCTGATTCATGATAACTTTCACGGGCATATGAGTCATCAAGCGTTTATACCGACCTTTATTCGTAAAGGCTTTCATGAACGTCCCGTCTTGGAGCTTCGCAATGAGCTTGGGTGCAATCCCACCTCCGATATAGACGCCATCGAGCGACAGGGCCTTCAAGGCAAGATTCCCGGCTTCCGCGCCATAGATCGACGCAAAGATGTCCAACGCTTGTTTGGCGATCTCGGCTTGTCCTTGCAATCCAGCTTGCGCAATTTCAGCGGCTGGATTGCCGACTTTTATTTTTTCCGCCAACCACGTCGGTTCATTCTTCTTGGTGTCACGCAAAAACTCATAGACTGCGTGGAGGCCCGGACCGGACAGAATCCGTTCATAGCTCACATGGAGGTATTGGCCCCGGAGATAACGAAGCAATTCGATCTCCAGATCGTTGCTTGGTGCAAAGTCCGTATGCCCTCCTTCCGATGGCATCGGGCGATACGATTTGCCGTCCCAGAAGAGGATCCCTTCACCAAGCCCCGTCCCGGCTGCGATCAGCGCAAGAGCTTGTCGCTTCTTCGGAGGGTTGCCTGTGTTCAGCACTTCCAGCTCATCCGCTCGCAGCCACACAAGTCCGTATGCGGTGGCCTCTAAGTCGTTGAGCAACTGCACACGAGGAATACTGAACTGTTTCGCGATGGTTAGACCATCTACCACCCAGGGAAGGTTCGTCGTTTGACAACGATTGTCGATCACCGGTCCTGCGATTCCAAAACAGGCGGCCGTTAGCTTTACTGGTTCGGACGCTGGCTTACTGGCCTTCTGGATCTTCTCACCTCCCTCGGGCCCCACTGAATCCAATGGCATCGGCGGTTCCGGCGGTGTGAGAAATTCTACGAGAATGTCTTCGAGGGAGGTGTAATCGCCGCTGTGAAAGCTTTCCACGCGTAGTGGTTCCACTCGCTCGGTGGTCCAGTCGTAGAGCGCCAGGTTGGTTTTCGTTCCTCCGATATCTCCCGCGAGAATCATGTCTCTCCTCGATGTGACGGCGTCTTCTGCAGCTGTTGTGCGGCTGAGTGATCAAGCATCCACACGAGTCGACCCGACGCAGGCGATATCCTCGCCGCTGGCAAAGACCGATCCTCGTCGGACTTGGGCTCAAGAATTCTACGGACGATGTCGGCCTTACCGGCCCCAGTCACGAGGAACAGTACCACAGCCGCGTGATTCAAGACACCTAGGGTCAATGTGAGGCGAGACCTGATGCCTGTGGGAGCGTGACCAACTATGACGATCCTCTTATCTTCCTGCAAGGCTGGGGTTCCGGGAAAGAGCGATGCGGTGTGCCCATCTTCCCCGATCCCTAGAAGCACGAGGTCCAGAACCGGAATCCGTGGAGCCGGGCTATTCGTCAGCCGTCGAAGCGTTGCTTCGTACTCCTGAGCTGCAGCCGTTGCGTCGTCACTCTCGCCGTTCATGCCGTATACCTGCTCCGGTCGAATATTCAGCGGTTGAAAGAGCTCCGTCTGCGCCATCCGAAAATTGCTTTCTGGATGGTCCGGTGGCGTACAGCGTTCGTCACCAAACAGAAAGACCATACGCGACCAATCGAATCGTGCGCTCCATTCGGGAGTTGCCAGGACTTGATAGAGCGTCTTCGGGGTGGACCCTCCAGAGAGGGCGATGAGGCACCGGCCGTGAGCTTGAATCGCTTGTTGGCTCACTGAAAGGATCAAGGAAGCAGCCGTCTGTCCCCACTCCTGGGTGCCCGGCGCAATGCGGATGTCTGGCGTGGCGGCCATATCAGCGGGAAGCGCGCTTGGGACGTTTCTTCAATATTCCACGCCGTCGGCCTGATGAGGCCGGTACCAGTGCCGCCGTGATCGTGTTCACCGTGGCGACCTGGTCACGCCCTAATTGAACCCGAATCGCATGACGATCGTGCGCTCGCAGTGATGCCAGATCACCGACTGCCTGAGCCTGGGCCAACGTGCCAAACGAGAATGGTTTGCCGGGAATGGCAGTGTCCGGCGACATCCGGTCCACGAGCTCAAGAAAGACCCCGGTCTTGGGACCGCCTTTGTGGAGCTGTCCGGTTGAATGAAGATACCGAGGCCCGTATCCAAATGTGGTCGCAACGCGATGTCTCGTCATCAGAGCTTGGCGGAGACGACGCACCGCTGTTTCAAACGGGCGTGATGGCGTGGTGTATGCCATTACTGAAAGATAGGTTCCGGGATGAAGCTGGCTCGCGAGATCGTGTGCGACGTCTTTGGGATGGCTACTCACCTGTTCTGGCAAGCGTCCGGTCGATTGGAATGTGTCCAGAACCCGATTGGTGTTGTCTTTACTCTCTTGTACATTGGGTTGATCGAAGGGATGGATCCCGAGCACATGCCCAGCGATCGCCGTCGCACACTCCCACCGAAAAAACTCGGCCCCGAGATCATAGCGATCGCGCAAGTCAAACTGCAGGACTGGGTGTTTGGCCTTAGCAAGCGCTTGCACAGCCCGATCGAGCGCCCCGCTCTTTTCTCCTTTGAGTTTGAGATAGACAAAGCAACGGTCGGTTCCATACGCACTCGGTTTTAACACCGGTTCCTGTGCGATAGGGATGAGGCCTGTGCCTTCTTTGCCCGTACTTTCCGCAAGAAGCTGCTCGACCCAGAGCCCGAACGTCGCAAGCGACGGTGACGCAATGACCGTCACCTTATCGCGTCCAGTCTTGGCAAGGCTCCCCATCACTGCACCGAGATAGGCACCAGGATTCGCCTTGGCGTCTTCCTGCTGGCGGCATCGTTCCGCCATGCCGGCGGCACGGTCCAAAAGCCGGGTGATATCGAGTCCAAGGAGCGCGGCGGGTACCAGACCAAAGAGAGAGAGCACCGAGTAGCGCCCGCCAATATCGGCTGGGTTGGTGAAGATCTGCCCAAATCCATAGCCCCGCGCCATTTTTTCTAAGCCGGTCCCCGGGTCGGTAATCGCGACAAACTGCTTTCCTCCATGATTCCCTTTGGCCTTCGTCACGAGTTTCCAAAAGTGGGCGAAGAGTGACATGACTTCAATCGTTCCACCGGATTTGCTCGCCACGAGAAAGAGAGTCCGCGATGGAGAAATGGCCTTCGTGACCTGCCGAACCCAGCCAGGAACAGTTGAGTCCAATACCCACAAGCGCGGAGACCCTTTCTGAGCGCCAAACACTGTGCGGAACACCTCAGGCCCAAGACTGCTGCCGCCCATACCCAGGAGCACTACATCCTTGACCTTCATCTCCTTAGCCGTGGACACACAATTGCGTAGGTGTCCGAGCTGTTGCGGCATCTGATCCTGCAACGTCAACCATCCCAACCGGTCGACAATCTCTCTGGGATCCTGCTTCCAGACCCGATGGTCTTTCGCCCAGAGGCGCTCAATGATCTGCGCCTGAGTCAGCGCATCAAGAGCCGGATTGACTGTGGATTGGAAGAATGCTGGAAGCTTGTCACCCATTCGCATAGCTATCGACCTCCCGCCTCAATGAGATTGTGGTAGTGGAGATGGTGAGTGATCCTCCGCATCTTATGGAGTCGGTCTAAAAAAGGCAACGCTTCTTGGTGTCTTTGCATACAAGCCCATGTGCTGTTGGTGAAGAGTTACGTGACCCATCGGACGGTCGTCCCCGTTGCCGATTGGTCAGCTGCTTATTTGTCGGTTGGCCGGCGAATGAGGGTCGCCATTCCGTCCACCAGCGACCAGGCCAAGGACTGCGCATGGTCGACCGAGATGGTGAGTTGCAGATGAGGTGTCGGTGTTGATGGGGCATCGGTGAAGAGCGAGCTGGCCCAATGTTGCACGTGATGCCACCCTGATTTTCCCAGAATGGCGGCGCCGCGAAGGAGGGTTTCGCCGGCTGTCGAGGGAACCACGGCAATAGTCATCAGAGGCGAACATGACAAGACATAGTCGGTAGGCATGTCGGCGAGTGAAATCGGCTCCTGTTCACCTGCGGCACCCGGATCGATTTTTCGTCGGACGACTGATGGTCGTGCAATCAGCTTGTGTATCCCTTTCAATTCGTTTCGCGATTCACTAGACCAGCGAATGATCGGAATCTGGTGGAGCCCGATTCCACGACCTTTAATCTGGATAGTGCTCCCAACCAGATCGATCAGCACATAGGTCTGTGGGCGTGCCGCGAGCTTGAGTTCTTCCTCGAGCACCCGCGTCGCTTCTTTCAGCCCTTGTGCGTCGTTGAGCTGCAGATCAGGGAAGGCCTCGAACTCCTTGCCCCAGCTTGGCGTGGTGAAGACGAAGAGGATCAAAATGGCGCAGAGTTTCATCATCAATATCTGCGCACTGTTGAGGGGTCAAAAGATCATGATGGGTGTCCCCACTCGGGCGAGCGTGTAGACACCTTTAAGATCGCTGTCATTCAGCCGGATGCATCCATGTGTCACATTCTTCCCCAACAATCGGGTATAGAGCGTCCCGTGGATGAAGTAGCCTTTTCCAAAACCCAGCGCATAATCGCCCAGCACACCTTGTTCTGCTCGTTCGCTGGCGTTTTGCGGAACAGCGAGCCCTTCTTCGATAAATGCCCAATCCGGCTTGATCCACGTGGGATTCGTTAATTTTGTCTTCACGAGAAATTCTCCTCGTGGCGTATCAAAAACCCACTGGCTATTTCCTTCTCCTGGTTTGTCAAGAATGACTCCGCTCCCGGTCGACGCAATGGCGTCGAGCACCACTTTCTCTTGATGCTTCACATAGAGTCGGTTTCTGGCCGTATCGACCACGATGTAGTGCTGATTCGGTATGAGTTGGGATAACTGCTTGGAGAGCACCTTATACCGATCTTGCAATGGTCGCAGACTGGCTTTGTCCTGGACGGGAGACGTGTGAACCACGTGGGAATCTTCGGGCACTATGCGTTTAGTCGTCGGGGCATTCACGACCAGGAGCAGAAGCAAAGCGCCCGCAGCGGTTGCAAGAAGGAGTCGGCCCATTGGTCTACGCTCAGATTTCATCTCTCCGTTGGACAAGTTCCGATAGGGCCAGGGCTACCGCATTCTCTCTCGTCAAGGCACCCACGATCGTGACCGGTGTCCCGACAGAGACGCCTTCGTAGAGAACCGTCATATTCGGATTATCGAGCATGACACAGCCAAGGGTCTGCGCCAACAGTTCATTATCGGCTCCATGGATCTCGATCTGGCCTCCAATGCCTTTGGCCTGTCCGATTCTTCCGGACTTCTTCGCATAGTTGAATCGCCGCCGATCTTCGGCATTGGGATAATCTAGGGCCAGAGCTCGATAGAATTGCGTCTGCCCTTGGCCTCGCTTATCCATCACACGATACCGACCTTCCGGTGTCGCTCCGTCCCCCTGAAACTGCTTTTCCAACATGCCATTGAACCCCAACCGAACGCGATATGATAGCACCTTCCGTCCGTTCTTGTAGAGGGTCAATTCTCGATCGGCTTTGCTCACCACGATGGCCGTTGACTGGTGGATACGCGACCAATCGATGGTCTGCTTGGCCATGGTTTGCCAATACGCGATTCGGCTCGCGTCGGCATATCGTCCCAATTCTTGACTGAGCAATGAAGCCTGGGCCTTGAGCGCATGATCCGCTTTCACCGCTGCTTGCATGGCTCGTTGGAAGTCTTTTTGTTCGAAGAAGGAACGAGCTTGTTTAACCAGAAGATCCGTTTGAACGACTCGTTCTCCTAAGAGGATGCGCCCATCGATCGATTCGACTCTCGAGGTAATCGCATGAAGCTGTTCTTCAAGGCGCGCCACCGTGGCTTGCGCCGTGCGGTGCTGCGAGGCTTGCCGCTCATGAAGCTGGGAGACTGTACGTTCGCTCGTGATGTACAGCCGGCGGAGTTCATTCTCAAGATCACTCGCTTCCCATGGCCATCTGATCAGATCATCGTCCAATTGGACGCGCGCTTTCAGAGAAACCCATTGGCGAACAAACTGCCTATACTCCTCAGGCGCAGCTTCCGGAGCTCGCAATGCGATCAAGTCTTGGTCGATGGCCTCAAGGGCAACAAGGAGGTCAGGCGGAACGGCTTGAACACACCCGGTTACGCAGAGGACGCAGAGGATCGCAGCAAGCGTCGTATGAGTCTGGTTCGGCGTCATGTCGTACGCTATCGTTTCCTCGCAGGTCTTCCTTTGCCCACCTTCGCTAGTGCGTTCTGTATTTCGGCTGACACGCTTTGGCTCATGTCGTGAATAGCCTTCGCCTGGGTTTGCGCAGCCGGATAATCTTCTTTGTCGATCGATGCCTGAACCTGTTTCAGTAACGACTTGAGCCCTTCTACGTCGTTCCTGATAGCCTCCACTGCGGCGCGATCTTTTCCAACCGGTGCCTTGGCGACTAAATCTTGCGTGGCTTTCACTGCCTCTTCGGCGACTTGTTGAGCTTGTAAGGCAGCTGCCTTAGCCTCTTCCTTTTTTAGCGTCGCGGCCGTCTTGATCCGTTCACTATCGGCTTTGGCCGAGGCAGACAGTTGTTGGGCCTTGCCATAGTCTCGAAGGAGTGTGAATTTTCCATCTTGATCAGTGACTTCTTTCCGCAAGGCGGCGAGGGTCCCTTCCAGCTTGGCATACTCATCAGCGCTATAGGTGGCCGCGCCACTCTCCTGTGCATCTTTGAGAGCCTTTTCCGCTTCCTGGATCTGCTGGGTAGGAGGCTCCGCACATCCAGCAATCATAATGAGAGTCAAGGTTAGAGAGACAAGAGATGCTTTTCTCAACATAACGAAGATTCCTCCTTACAGGTTCTATCCATCGATTTCGGTCAATCCAGCTGTTCTTGCACCCATCCTAAGCGTAGGAGTACCTGATTCGCAGCCGCTGCTACTCCTCCGAATAGGATAAAGATTATTTCATGATCGATACGCCAGCTTAACAGACTACGACCTCCTGGCATACTGACACACCAAAAAGATGCAGCAAGCTCGGTGCCACCGATAATTGTCGGAATCAGGTAACAATTCAATTTATTTCCAATAGTTATGGTGACTTTGCTCATCCCGAGACACCTGACTTTGTGGCACTCTGGTGGCCAAAGGCAAAAGTGCCTCAATATTTTGGATATTTAGGGGTCGAAGCCAGGCGTACCGACTGATGGTTGGAGACAGCCTGAAATTGACAGGCCCACATGCCTCCCCTATAATCCAGCGTTCATTTGACCTGACTATTCAAAGCGAGGGAACGGAAAGGGGACTATGTCTTTTACATCGCAACAACCGTCCAACTTAAAAAAGAAGCGTGAGCATGGATTTAGAAAGCGTATGAGCACCAAGAACGGACGCAAGGTGCTGGCCCGCCGGAGGGCTAAGGGACGAGCTCGATTGACTGTCTAGGCACATCGTGTCGGATCGGCAGGTGTCCTTCGGGTCGCTCTCCAATTCTCTCGCGTTGCTGTTGAGCGTGCGCTCACCTACCAGCTAGAGTCTTCTCCGGGATCGTGAACGGATGGGATGCGGTGTTGAAACACCTCCTTCATTCAATGACACCGAAACCGCGCATAGACCATGGTATTTTCTTGCGCTGCAGCCGAGATATTCAGACCGTTAAACAACATGGTCGCCGAACTTCAACCGAGCTCTTCAATCTCTTGGCGCACAAGATGGACGATGCCCCGAGTCGGGTCGGAATTATTGTGGGAAAGCGATTTGGGAATGCCGTCCGACGCAATCGGGCGAAACGAGTCTTCCGTGAACTGGTAAGGCAATTACATCCGGACTTGGTTCCGGGCCGAGGACTTCTCGTGTTTCCAAAGCGAGAGGCACTCTTGCAATCCCATGAGGGGTTGGCCCAAGCGTGGAGGACGTCGCTTGAGCGCTTGCATCTGCTTCGAGCAAGGGCCTATTGATATGCGAACACTGTGTCTGTGGCTGATTCGAGGATACCGCATGGTGATTTCCCCTTTGTACGGTCGCACATGCCGATTCGAACCCAGTTGTTCGCAATACGCCTCAGATGCGATCACGAAATATGGAGCATTGCAGGGGTTTGGCTTAACCATCCTCCGGCTTTTGAAATGTCACCCCTTCCATCCCGGCGGAGAAGACCCGGTCAAGTAGGGACGATCACATCTTTTTAAAGAAAGCATAGCCTCTTCATGGAAAAGCGCGTCATCGTGTTCTTGTTTCTCTCTCTTGGGATTATCTTCGGGTATGAGTACTTAATCAAAGAGCTTGGCCTACTCCCTGAACCGACTATTTCGGAAGAGGCGGATCCTTCTACAAGCGATACGTCGCCTCCTTCGAGTATAAGCCCTGAGCCTCCGACTCCAGGCGCTCCCGCGACTACGAACATTGCACCGCAAAAGCCATCCGCTGGGGAGGTTCGCCCCCAAGATCCACGTCGAGAATCTTCTGCGCCGGAATTCATTGTGGTTGAGACCGAGCTCTATCGAGCTACATTTACGACCCGTGGGGCCGCACTCACGAGCTGGGAACTCAAACGCTATCGCAGCAATTCGGATGGAAAGCCCCTCGTACAACTCGTACGACAACGCGGCAAGTTTGCCGAGCCCTTGACGGTCACAGTGGATGACACCGCTCATTCAAAAGAATTAAGCGAAGGGATCTATAGGGTCGAAAAGGACTTTACGGCATTGGACCAGGGCAACCCCACGGGCCATATAACCTTCTCATACAGTAATCCAGCAACCGGCGTACGGCTGGAAAAGCAACTGACTTTTCACACCGAGAGCTATGTCGTCGACATCGCGTTGAAATCCAGCGGGCTCGCAGAAGCAGTAAAACTTGGACTGGGAACGAACTTTGGGGTCGTGGATTGGGGAGAAGGGTTTATCGGTTCTGTCGGAGCCGCCTCGCTTATTGACGACAAGATTGAACACGACATGCCGGAAGCCGAAACTGAGCAGAAGGGTCCTGTGAAATGGGTCGTGCTACAAGATAAGTACTTCATTTCCGCACTTATTCCAAAGACGAGTGCGTCCGCTTGGCCTAAGAAACAAGGAGACAAACTTGTTTCCACGGCGATACGGTTACCGGTCGATCCCTCCGGAGCACCGCTCGAACTTCAGCTCTTTGCCGGCCCCAAGGAGTTTGACACGCTCCAGAGTCTGCACATTCGGCTCGAGGATACCATTGATTTTGGCTGGTTCCTTTTCGGGAGCTGGGACACGGTCAGGGCCGTGGCCAAACCCATCTTTTCCGTGCTGCGTTATATCAATGATTATACGCACAATTATGGACTGACGATCATCCTCCTGACCATTATCATCAAGGTATTGTTTGTCCCCCTGCAATACAAAAGTTATACGTCGATGAAGAAGATGCAGGGCATCCAGCCGAAGGTCGCTGCAGTCCAGGAAAAATTTAAGGACGATCGCGAGCGTTTGAATAAGGAACTCATCAAGCTGTATCGAGATCACAAAGTCAATCCCGTGGGTGGCTGTCTCCCTATGGTACTGCAGATGCCGGTATTCGTATCGCTGTTCAACATTCTGTATATGACGATCGATTTACGCCAAGCGCCGTTGGGGCTATGGATCACCGATCTGTCGCTTCAGGATCCCTACTACATTCTGCCGATCATCATGGGAATCAGCATGATGGTGATGCAAAAGATTCAACCGACGACCATGGATCCGACTCAGGCAAAAATGATGTTGATGCTGCCGGTGGCCATGACATTCCTGTTCGTCAATTTTCCTGCCGGTCTCGTGTTGTATTGGCTGACCAATAATGTGCTCACCATTGTGCAACAATTCGTGACGGATCATTTGTTCTTTCGAACTCCCACCACAGCGCTGACGACGGATGAACAAGGTGGCAAGAAATGATGCTCGGTCGGTTTCGTTCGATGTGACTGATCCTCGCGAACGAGTGTGAACATGCCAGCCGTTGGAACGCCCGAGGATACGATTTGTGCAATTGCCACTCCTGTTGGTGAGGGGGGTATCGGTATTGTTCGGATAAGCGGGCCACATGCTGTTGGCATCACAAGCCACGTGGTTCGGCTTCGCTCCAAGAAATCGTTTCATACTCTCGCTTCTCACACCCTATACCTGGCCGATATTCTCTTTCCGCCTACTCCTTCAAGCAGTAGCCATTCAGGATCCACGGCAAGTCAGTTGACCGAGCAGATCATCGACGAAGGCCTGGTGGTCTATATGAAGGCCCCTCGATCGTTTACCGCAGAGGACGTGGTGGAGATCCACTGCCACGGAAATGGGCTCGTCCTACAACAAGTCTGTCAGGCTTGCATCATTGCCGGAGCTCGCCTCGCACAAGCAGGGGAATTTACCAAACGAGCCTTCTTGAACGGTCGCCTGGATTTGTCTCAGGCTGAGGCTGTGTTGGATACCATCAGGGCTAAATCCGAACTGAGCCTCAAATTGGCACAACGCCAACTCCGCGGCGAACTCGCGCAACAGGTCCATCGTTTGCGTACTGAACTCGTCAGGCTGTTGGCTCACTTAGAAGCAGGAATCGACTTCGCAGAAGAAGATATTACGTTCGTCCGTCGCGAGGAGATGATCGGCTCTCTCCAGGAGACACTGGATCACGTTCGGCGGATGTTGGAGACTGCCGAGACGGGGCGGGTCCTGCGCGAGGGAGTCCGCGTGGTGATCGCCGGGGAACCCAATGTCGGTAAGTCGAGTTTGCTGAATCGTTTACTCCGGGAGAATCGAGCGATTGTGACCGATATCCCCGGCACGACTCGCGACATTATCGAAGAGTCGATCATCTGGCTCGGTCTGCGAATCACGTTGGTCGACACCGCTGGGCTGCGTGATACCACCGACCTTGTTGAACAGGAAGGCATCCGTCGTTCCATCGAAGCTCAAGGCCAGGCGGATATCGTCTTGTATGTCCTGGATGCTGCCCAACTGACACAGATGGATCTGAGCAGCCTCCGTTTCCCCACCCTCCATCCTGAACATTTCCTTGTCATCAATAAACTTGATCTTTGTGACCCGGCATTAGTAGAACGGCTGACCAACGCACTGCGCACTCGTACACCGTGCAAGGTTCTTCCTATTTCCTCTCAAACGGGCGAGGGACTTGAAGACTTGAAGTTCGCTATTCAATCACAATTTGTGAAGCCGTCCTTTGAACCTCGCGATGGTGTCGTTGTCACTCACGTTCGGCATCGTGCGGCGCTTGAGCGTGCAGAGACCTCACTCAATGACGCACTGGCCTCGGTCCAACAAGGCATAGAGCCAGAATGTGTTGCGGTCGATCTCCGTGGTGCCGCTGATGCGCTGGGCGAAATTGTTGGAACCATTACGTCTGACGAAGTGTTGGATGAGATTTTTTCCGAGTTTTGTATCGGCAAGTAGAGGGACCGGTGGCCATCGCATTTGACGTCATCGTTGTGGGAGGCGGTCATGCCGGGTGCGAAGCCGCTCTCGCTGCGGCACGCATGGGTGCGAACACCTTACTGCTAACGATGGAACTGAGCCGAATCGCGCAGATGTCGTGCAATCCTGCAATCGGTGGGATCGCTAAGGGACACCTCGTGAAAGAAATCGATGCGATCGGCGGTGAGATGGGGCGAAACACGGATCGCGCCGGGATTCAATTTCGATTCATCAACACAAGTAAAGGACCCGCAGTGCGGGCATTGCGCGCCCAATGCGACAAATCGTTATATCGTATGGCGATGCAGGAAACGATGGCTTCGCAAGAGCATCTGACGCTTGCGGAAGGAGTCGTGGACCGACTGCTCGTGGCCGGGGGTACGGTCACCGGGATTGTCACAGGCTCAGGCGAAAGGATCGATGCCAAGGCCGTCATACTGACATCAGGCACTTTCCTTAAGGGTCTTATCCATATCGGCCTTAACCATTTCCCCGCTGGTCGCGCCGGCGAAGCTTCAGCTGAACACCTTTCCGATTGCATGCGGGATCTTGGATTTGAAGTCGGCCGGCTCAAGACAGGGACCCCACCCAGATTGGACAAGGCGACGATTGATTTCTCCGTGATGATTCCGCAGCCAGGTGATTCCCCTCCCCCTCCTTTCTCCTATCGGACTCAACACATCACGACCAGACAAGTTCTCTGCCATTTGACCTATACCAACCGAGAGACACACGACATCATTCAAAAGAATCTCGATCGCTCCCCCCTGTATAGCGGTGTCATCGAATCAACCGGGCCTCGGTACTGTCCCTCCATCGAGGATAAGGTCGTGCGTTTTTCTGAGAAAGAACGTCATCAGATCTTTGTTGAACCAGAAGGCCTAGACTCGATCGAATTTTACCCGAACGGCATTTCAACCAGCCTGCCGGTTGATGTTCAGAGCGCTATGCTGAAGACAATCCCTGGATTAGAACAGGCCAACATTCTCAAACCTGGCTATGCGATTGAGTACGATTATTTCCCCCCTCGCCAACTCTACCGAACACTCGAAACAAAACAGGTCGCTGGCCTTTATCATGCTGGACAAATCAATGGGACTTCCGGGTATGAAGAAGCAGCAGCGCAGGGCTTGGTTGCCGGTATCAATGCCGTTCTGAAGCTGAGAGAGAAGCCTCCTCTCATCCTGGACCGGTCCCAAGCCTATATTGGCGTACTCATCGATGATCTCATTACGAAAGATGCTTACGAACCGTATCGGATGTTCACCTCTCGAGCTGAGTATCGATTGCTTCTCCGCCACAGCAATGCTGACCTTCGACTCATGCCAGTTGGATACGACGTCGGTCTGATTCCAGATAGCGCATACGAAAGGTTCTTGCGGAAGAGACGTTTGATTGAAATGGAGATTGAGCATCTGAATACAGCCAGACCGTCATTCACCGAAGAGATCCGTTTGCAGACCAAAGGCACGTATCTCGAAAATGCCTCGTCTGCCATGACCATGGCACAGCTTCTTCGCCGGCAGGAAGCAAGTTATCAAGAACTCTTAGAAGCTTTTGGAATGCCAGTCATTCCAGAGATCGAAATTGGCGAAGAAGTTGAGCTCCAGATCAAGTACGAAGGCTATGTGCGTCGGCAGATCCAGCAAGTAGAAAAATTCAAAAAACTTGAGCAGAAATTGATTCCTTACGCGTTTGATTACAGTTCCATTTCAGGATTTTCGAGCGAAGTTCGAGAGAAGTTCACTAGAGTAAGACCCGAGACGGTAGGCCAGGCATCGAGAATATCTGGGGTGACTCCAGCTGCCATATCCTTACTTCTAGTTGCGATAGAAAAAAGGCGGCGTCAATTCCCTCCTCTACAGCAAGTAATTTCCTGAGATTCCATCAAACCAACCTTTCCTATTGACCTCGCTCCAGCATCAGCGTAATTGTTCCACGTGGAACAATCGAGTTCGCCTTCAATACTACTGCAAGAAAGTTCGGCTGAAATTGGCGTTCCACTCAGTACTGAACAGGTACAACAGTTTATGGTGTATCTCGAGCAGCTTCAGATCTGGAATCAATCATTCAATCTCACAAGCATCACGTTAAATGATGAGATTATCATCAAGCACTTTGTGGACTCTCTTGCCGCGCTCAGAGCTGAAGATGTTCAGGTCGGGGCCAGACTTCTTGACGTCGGTACCGGAGCTGGATTTCCAGGACTTCCTTTAAAAATCGCTAGATTAGATACTCATATAACTCTCGTTGAGCCGGTAGCAAAGAAGGTCTCCTTCCTTCGGTTCATCATCGGCCTTCTTCGACTTGACAATGTTGACATATTCGACGGTACTTTAGAGAGATTTTTGAACGAACGCATGCCATATGGATCGTTTGATTACTTGGCTACTCGTGCCTTGAAACATGATTTAATTTTAAAAGATGGCCAAAAACTCCTTCGACAAGGAGGGAAAGCCATTCTGTTCTCATCACAACCAATTCCCCTATCTGATCTTTCTTCCAACTGGTCATTATCGCGTGAACACACATTTCAACTTCAGAAAGGATATGGGCAGAGAGTTATTTCAATTGTTACACCTTCGGTTTAATGAAACACACGCTTGGTGTTCCACGTGGAACAATTCTGTTGTAGGAGCTCCTCAATGGGAAAGGTCGTTGCGGTTGCGAATCAAAAAGGCGGAGTTGGTAAGACTACTACGGCGATAAATCTCTCATCCGCAATTGCCCTAGAAGGAAAATCAGTTCTGCTCATCGATATGGACCCTCAAGGAAATGCCACGAGTGGTCTCGGCATTGACCACGGATCCTTAAAGAACACGACGTACAGTTGTCTTGCTAAAATCAGCACAATTCAAGAATCTTCAATAGCAACATCGGTTCCAGGACTCTCACTCCTGCCGGCCAATTCAGATCTTGCAGGAGCTGAGATTGAGCTAGTCAATATTGAAAGCCGCGAAAGTCATCTCAAGTCCATCATGAGTGAGATCAGAGAGACCTATGACTTTATTTTTCTAGATTGCCCTCCAGCCCTTGGAATTCTCACCATTAATGCTCTTACCGCTGCGGATTCGGTTCTCATACCGGTCCAATGTGAATATTATGCGATGGAAGGTCTAAGCAGACTCATCAGGAGCATCGATCTTGTTCGTCAATCATTTAACTCAAGCCTAGACCTAGAGGGTATCGTCCTGACGATGTTTGACTCGCGTAACAGCTTAGCCAGACAGGTAGCCGAACAAGTGCGCGCTCACTTCATTGACAAGGTGTATCACGCGGTCATCCCGCGCAACGTTTCCCTCGCAGAAGCTCCGAGTTACGGCCGACCGGGAATTCTGTACAACGTCGCATCAGCCGGCTCGCAGTCTTACGTACATTTAGCTAAGGAGTTTATTGCTCATGGAGAAAAAAGCCCTCGGTAAAGGCCTTGGTGCCCTCCTCCCATCCCCCAAGTTGAGTCCACCTACGGAGCCGACTGATGTCCAGAGGGTACGGATCGAGACGATTGTTCCCAATCGCTATCAACCACGGCACACTTTCCCTCAGGACGAACTGACTGAACTTGCCACGTCCATCAAGGAGAGCGGGGTGCTTCAGCCGATTATGGTCCGCCGCAAAGGGGACGGCATCTATGAACTGATCTCCGGAGAGCGCCGATGGCGTGCATCAAAAGAAGCTGGCCTAGAGACCATTCCCGTCGTCATTCGTAATTGCAGCGATCAGGAGTCACTCTTGCTGGCATTAGTTGAGAATCTCCAACGGGAAGACTTGAATCCCATGGAGACGGCACGCGCCTATTCACGTATGATGAATGAATTCGGTCTAACGCAAGACGCAATTGCCACGAAGGTCGGTCGTGATCGTTCTTCCGTGGCGAACTTCGTTCGGCTAATCCATCTTCATCCTGAGCTTCAGGAACTCGTCCAAGAAGGCACCCTCACAGCAGGTCACGCGAAAGCCCTCCTCGGCCTTTCATCCCCCGAAGACCAGTTGAGGATTGGCAAAATAGTGGCGTCTGGAGCTCTGTCTGTCAGGGAAACAGAAAAACTCGTGGAATCTTCCCTTGCAGGAAAGAAGCGGCAGCACAAAGAACCTCACAGTTCCCCATGGTCAGACCTCGAAGCCAGGTTACAGAAACGGTTAGGCACAAAGGTGACCATTCGCCCTCACAATCAAGGAGGGAAGATCGTTATTCACTATTTTTCTCCTGCTGAACTTGATGGCGTTGTGGAGACCCTGCTCAGTTAACTTTCATCGTGCCTTAGTGCCCCTGACGCGCCCCCAAAACGCCTCTCATTGGCGCTTACGTCCAGATGGTCGCTAAATATCTCGGTGGAACCGACCGATATATCCATTAACGATAAGGATTCCGCCCTTCAGCCGGATTTCCCTAGCCCAAATCGTGAGAGGAGGCGAGCGTATGTGGAAGGACAAACAAGATAGTAGGCGTTCTGATGAGGTTGATATTGAAGGCAATGGATCGAGCCTTGAACCTATGCGCCACGAACCGGGGCAAGACGTCAGCGCGTTCGTCGGAAAAGGCGTCATGTTTAAGGGCACAATCACCTATAACGGAACCGTCCGGATTGATGGGACTCTTGAGGGGGAAATCCATACCGATGGTATCCTCTTAGTCGGAGAAGAAGCCGTCATCACAGCAAAAGTAACAGCCGGCACGATCGTCTGTAAGGGGAAAATTACAGGGGATATTCATGCCAGAGACAAGATGAAGCTGCGAGCACCCGCGATCATCAACGGCGGAGTCACCACACCCATGCTGTCCATGGAAGAAGGGGTCCTCTTCAATGGCACTCTGGAAATGGAAGAAGCCGCCTCCACATCCCAACGTGACGCCACACATCTCCATGCGGTCGGGACATCCAATGAACCAGCTATCCGGAGGGTTCCTGCCTAGAGCATGTGATACACTAAACGACACACAGAGGGGAGAGGCTCTTTCTCACCGAATACGCCTCCCTCTCTCCTGTCCAATCCCACTGAAGGACAGCACCTCCTCGGATTTGTCACAAGGAGCAAGAACAACTGATGTGGGCTCTAGGCGACAAAAGCGCTCAGGAAACCAGTGACAGCGACAATTTCACCTTCCTTGGAAAGGGAGTCGATTTCAAGGGTATCCTCAACTTTGATGGAACCATTCGAATCGACGGTCGTGTTGAAGGCGAAGTCCACACCACTGGGACTCTCATTATTGGAGAACAGGCGGTGATCAAAGGCATTCTTTCCGCCGGCACCCTCATGACCAGCGGCAAGGTCAACGGCACGGTCACAGCCACGGCTAAAATTCAAATCCTTAAGCCTGGGGTGCTCATCGGCGACATTCGTACACCGGGCATTTCGATCGAAGATGGCGCACACTTCCATGGCATGTGTGATATGGGTGCTCATAAATGGGTCGAGGACGGTCAACCGTCACCCAAAAACGTGCACGATTTCGCGTCCCATCGAGGTAAGACTCGCGTGGTAGACCTCTAGCCCTTTACCGACTCCTCCCGGTACAATGCTGGTCCAATGACTCGCCCAACCGTCCTCCTCGGTATGAGCGGTGGAGTTGACAGCTCTGTCGCGGCCGCATTACTCGTACGCCAAGGCTACGAGGTGCACGGCATTACCCTCCAGGTATGGGAACACGAAGACGAAACCGTCGCAACATCCAAAAAATGGCAAGAACGAAGCTGTTGCAAGGTCGGCATCGCCAAGCACGTCGCCAAACTACTCAATATCTCTCACGAAGTTATCGATACCCGTGACACCTTTCAGAAAGGAGTGATTGACGATTTTCTTCACGGCTATACGACTGGCACAACACCTAATCCCTGTGTTCGCTGTAACGAGCGAGTAAAGCTTCGGGGCCTCATAGATCTGGCCGCAGCACGCAACATCAATTACGTCGCGACGGGGCATTACGCCCGTCTCCAAAACTATCAGGACACTCGGGTTCTGGCACGGGCAACCGATAGCCGCAAGGATCAAACCTACTTTCTCTACCGCCTCAATCCTCACTGGCTACCCAAGCTCCTCTTCCCTCTTGGCCACCTGGAAAAATCGGACGTGTGGAAAGAGGCCGAGGCCTTAGGGCTCCCCGCTGACGAGCTGAAGGAAAGTCAGGAGATCTGTTTTGTTACCCAAGGAGACTACCGTACGTTTATCGAAAAGGAGCTTCCCGAGGCCAAACAACCAGGTCTCTTTATCAATGAGACGGGGCAGCCCCTGGGCCAACACGACGGAATTGCGTTCTACACCCCTGGTCAACGGCGAGGCCTTGGTATTGCCACAGGACAACGGCTCTATGTTCAGCAGGTACAGCCGGCGACCAATACCGTCGTACTCGGCCCAGAAGAATCCCTACGCAGACATGAGTGCACGGTGAGCGACCTCAACCTCTTTGCGTCCCATTTATTGGAGAAATCCGCTGAAGTTCAGGTCAAAGTCCGCTACGCGACACCCCCGACACCCGCGATTCTGTCGCCATTGACCCCCTCAAGCCTCCGCATTCAGTTCCAGATGCCCCAACGGGCACTCAGTCCTGGCCAATCAGCCGTCTTCTATGAAGGTGACCATGTCCTAGGGGGTGGAATTATTCAACCCTTCTAACCCCACGCGATTGCTCGCTTCATCTTGACTGTCCTGCAATTTTCCTATAGCCTTCGCAGCGACGAATGCAGGGCAAGAGTCCCTCTCTTCCAGGGACATGCCGGTCGAGGTCGATACTCATCACATTCTTTTGAGGTTCTGATGTTCGGTTCATTCGGATGGATGGAATTAATGCTGATTTTGATCATTGTCTTGATCATTTTCGGCGCAGGTAAACTTCCCCAATTGGGAGAAGGCCTCGGAAAAGCCATCAAAGGTTTCAAAAAGTCTGTGCACGAAGCCGATGCGATTGACGTCACACCGGCCGAACAGTCTCAGCAAGCCCATTCGCAGGCCACTACAACGAGTCAGGTCGGTGCCCAATCGGAAGCCTCACCATCACCCGCTCCCCAAACGGCGCAATCGGGCCAGGTGAAACAAGGGTAATACGCCTAAGTGTGCTGTGACGACGGGGTAGCGAGCGATTAACAGCATTACCATATAATTATCGTGACTCATGTTTGGATTAGGGGCCAGCGAGATCTTAATTATTCTGGTGATCGCCTTTCTCCTATTTGGTCCCAAACAACTCCCTGAAGTCGGTCGCCAAGTCGGCAAAGCCATTAAGGGCTTTAAAGATACAGCTGAGGACCTTCGCAAGTCCGTAGAACCAGAGCTGAACATGATTCAGCAAGAAGTCAAAATGGTCGAACAGGACCTTCAAGCTTCCATAAAAGAAGCCGAAGAAGAAATCACGGCTGCAGGGACACCTCCGGAAGAGGCCTCCGCACCCGTGAGCAAGTTGGGTCAGATATAAAATAACCACACATGATCAATGCAGTGATTTCACGAAGAGGACACGGGCTCTATAGATTCCCCTCTATGTTCCCACTCGTGCTGAAGGACCTGCGCAAGTCGACTCAATTTTCCCAGAGTATGGATACCCTAAAAACAACTCCTGATCCACGACAGGGACAGTGGCAGACAGTTCTCCTCACGGCCATGATGGCGGCGGTCGGGCTTATTGCTTTTTGCAGTCCAGCCCAAAGCGCCTTCGAATTACCACCAGGCGAAAAGATTACCAATCCAATCGTGATCGGCCGCGGTATCCCACAAAAAGAGGCCTACGAACCGTTTGACCCAAAAACTGGTAGGAACTTTGACCTTCGCAACCTCTGGATGCGCGCCGATCTTCGGGTACGGCCTGAATACCGCAACAACGTCTGCTTCGGAGGCGGGATTGGAGCGGCTGGACAATGTAATGCGCCCGGCATTGCGCCAAACAACCTCCTCGGTAAAGCAAATGATCAATTCGTCCAGCAGATGACCCGACTGGGTATCGGCTACGACCTATCCCCGGATGTCAATTTCTACCTCGAACTGATTGATTCTCGTACCTGGGGTGGAAACGGCACGCCGGTCGGCGCCGGAGGTGCGGGGAATAACGGAGACCCCATTATCCATACATGCGGTTCGACGCCAGGCCAGGGAGGAAGACCCGTCTGCTCACTGGGCATACGAGCCGGTTATATGTTGATCCGTAATTTCGCCGGCATTCAAGGTTTGGGGTTGAAGGCCGGTCGGCAGTATCTCGTCTTCGGGGACCAAAGCTTGTTCGGCCACTTCGATTGGGCTAACACAGGCTTCTCGTTTGACGGGGTCATGGTGCAGTATAGCCACAGCTTCATGGATACCCATGCTGGTTGGTTTCGGACAGCAGAAACTGACCTGGTACAAGGCGCGGCCCTCGGGAGCGGAAACCCGAACATCGGAGGGACAGGTCAAGCAAGAAACGCGGCCGGGGATGCGGACCTCTTTATCTTGTACAACCAGATCAAGACAGTCCCGGGTTTTTTGATTGAACCATTCTACGCCTATTACAAAAGCAACCTCGGCGGGGGAGACATTTCTTCCCAGGGACTAGGCACCCCGAAGCACGGCAATCAAACCCGCCATACCGTCGGAGCCCGAGTGGCCATGAAAAAAGGCTATTTTGATGCTTCCGGCGAAGTGGTCTATCAGTTCGGCCAAATGGGAGACACAGCTACCAGCGCGAGCGCCATCTGTGGTGACCCTGGAGGAGAGGGGAAATGTCTTCACATCAATGCATGGGCCACGAGAAACTGGATCGGGTATACCGCCTTTAACTTGCCGGGCAAACCACGCATCGCCTTCAATTTCGACTATGCCTCCGGTGACGGACGAGCAAATTGTACGTTAAACGCCGCCTACGGTGATTGTAAGACCGCCAACACCTTCGAGAACTTCTTCCCGACGAATCACATTCACATGGGATACATGGATGTCATCGCGTGGAAGAATATGATGAGCTTCTCAGGGAACTTCCAAGCACGCCCGACCACGAACGACCACATCGAACTCTGGTACACGAACATCCACCTTGCGAATGCTCGCGACAATTGGTACCGGGCAAGCCAAGGAGTGTACGTGTTCTCGCAACCCGACAACACGGAAACTCATATCGGTGACGAAGTCGATGTCGTCTGGACACACTTCTTCATGGGCGGCATGGTGGCCTTTCAAGGCGGCTATGGCCATCTGTTCCCTGGTCCCTATATTTCACGGAATTTGGGGGCTCGAGCCGTCGGGCAAGATTGGGCCTATGCCCAGCTCTGGATCAACTTCTAGGCGGTCGCTAGTCGCAGGAACCTCCTCCATCGAGAACTTCCATCGCAGACTCTAAATACTCGTCTATCAACCGCTATTGCAACTGACCCGCTTTCGCAAACTGTTCCTGAAGTGCGCCGTAGGTCTGCGTCACGGGAAATTGCGGGAACTCTTTCGGTAGATGCTCGGGAGGGCAATAGAAAAATCCAGCGTGGGCTTCGCCCAACATGGCCGTATCGTTGTAGGAATCACCGGCAGCCATCGTCAAGAAGTTCAGAGATTTCAGGGCCGCTACGGCATGCTTCTTTGGATCCTGCATTCTCATGTGGTAGTTCACGATGCGGCCACTCCCATCAATCTCCAGCTGATTGCAAAAGAGAGTTGGGAAGCCAAGCTGTCGCATGAGTGGCTGGGCGAACTGATAGAAGGTGTCCGACAGAATAATGACTTGGCAACGCTCCCGCAGCCATGCGAGGAATTCAGTCGCTCCGTCTAACGGCCCCATCTGTTCAATCACATCTTGAATATCACTGATCTTCAACGCCTGTCGATCGAGGATGTTCAATCGCTGTCTCATGAGCTTATCGTAATCGGGCATCTCACGGGTCGTAATCTTCAAATCTTCAATGCCGGTCTTCAGCGCGACATTGATCCAGATCTCCGGCACGAGCACTCCTTCCAAGTCTAAGCACACCACAACAGGCTGCTGCATACAATCTCTCCTCTTCATTCACACTGCATAATGCTGATCTCGGCCCCTATTTGACAGAACCTTGGTTGCTTCTGAGCAGCGATTGGCTTAAAAAACGCCACGTCTTGTCCAGTGCGCGATCGAGCAACTCGACGCCCTTCCAGGTTAGCTGATTCTCCTGCTCATGACCCTTTGCCCAATCGAGAGCTACCGGGAGTGGGATCAACCTTGTCGGAGACTTCGTCAGCTCTTGCCATAGAAGCCCCAGCACCGTGCTGACAAGGATAGGCGCTGAAATTGGGTCCACAGAATTGTTGATCAGGTCATCACAGCGCTCGGGAGGCGAGCTCACCATCAGCTCCCGGCATGCCGCGGGACGCGCCTCATAGATCGTACACACCTCTTCTTCGAGGAAGGGGCATGGCAGTCGCAGAGCATAGTATTCACGATTCATCATTTCCAGAGCATCATCCTTCGGCTGTTCCGGAGCATTGCAGAGTTCTGAGAGTCGCTCCCACAGACCCTGTGACAGCAGCCTGGTTTTTGCTTCCGCTAACCTTGCCACGATACGATCCTGTTGGTCCATTGGACGTGAGCCGACCCACTCACCTAGCGCAAAAGCTTCCGGGGCCGACAGGGGGACCAACATACGACAGCAAGCCGCACATCCCTTGTGGCACGAAGGTGCTTTGCCTGCATCGGTGGAGCGGGCAACTTCCAGCGCTTGGGCCTCTTCTCCAAAACGACGTATCAAGGGAACGATGGCCGTGACCGGCACAAATCCAGTCGGCACCTCCACAGCGGTAGTAATCTGACCGGCAGAGGTGTTGAGCGCGATTTCGAAGTGTTCGGTTGTGGGGGGAGTCATCATCTCGACGGGCTCGGAATGGCTAATTGGATGTTCCCTTGATAGCAGAGAGAAACTAATATGCCGGCCCACGATGAATCAAGAGCCGTATTTCTCACAAGATGGCACAGATCTGCCTCTCGTCTCGGAACTCTCCAACGGCGCTCCTATCGCGTTGTTCATCTTTCCACTTCATGCTCGAACAGATCCTACTGGCTCCTTTACCCTAGCCCAAATGGACTCCCACGTAAGGCCATCTTTGGGCCTTGCGTGTCTTAAGAAAAGGCGTAGAGTTTATCGTGCGCGGGTACACCGACCCTGCCGAACGTGAGATAGCCAAAGAGGTCGTCGCTCATAGCGGGTCAGCGAGGTGTACCCCCGCTTAATCACCGCCGGTCACTTTTGGCCCCACGCACAATGATCTACACCAAAACCACCTAGCATTTTCCCTTCACCAAACTCGGTCGATCTTGCTCCTTCCTTAAAGAACCTCGATAATAACGCATGGCACATCCCATCGTGTTTTCTGGCCATGTCATTGGTCTACTCAAAGAGTACATGCGTGACCTTGTCGATCAAGCAACGCAAGAACGACAATCCCAAGAACAGTTTGGCTTTACTCCCCTGCCGTATCGTCCCGATCAGGCCATTTCCGACCTCCTCGCCCTACTGGATGATCGGATCGAATCAGAAGGTATTCAAGTAGGCTTACCGGAATGCTTTCTCCATGACATGTGGACTGTCTGTAACGAAGCCGTTGAACCGATCTCTACTCGCATCTGGCTAGAAGGAAACCTTGAGGGTCGGAGCATGACCAAAACTCAAACAAGGGAGCTGACCTATCAGGCCCTGATCGAGTTTATGGACTCCCGTTCCCGAGAAAGAAGCTGATCTATGCTCCACAAAAGGAGAGAAAAGAATGGGAGCACAAAGGTATTGGTTGATGAAGTCAGAGCCCACCGCATTCTCGATCGATGACTTGATACGTGCTCCCAACCATGCAACCTATTGGGATGGCGTACGCAACTATCAAGCTCGTAATTTCATGCGCAGCATGGCAGTCGGCGATCACGTGTTGTTCTACCACAGCAACACTGATCCACCGGCGGTCGTCGGCATCGCAGAGGTCGTCACAACCGCGTATCCTGATTCGACGCAATTCGACAAGAAGGACAAGCACTACGACCCAGAGAGCAAACCATCCAAGCCCAGATGGGACATGGTCGATATCCGATTTGTTCGTAAATTCGTTCGCCCGTTGACGCTGGATGAATTGCGAAAAGAACCGACACTCAAAGGAATGGTCTTACTGCAGAAGGGGTCTCGGCTTTCGGTTCAGCCGGTCAGCCCACTGGAATGGAGGCATATCATGAAGTTGGCGGAAGACTGATGTGCTCCAGACGCTACGTGCTGGCCTTTCCATCGTCTATATATCGATGTTGCCAGTCCAGCCAGGCGTGGCCCAGTTCGTGGGCAAGAATATAGCGGCGGCGGGTCACAGGAAGTCGTTTCCGCACGTAGATCGTCTTCGTCTCATCATCCCAAATCCCATCGGCATTCGCATCGCGCTTGTCCATTTCCGCGTCCGATAATTGCCGAACGGTAATCCGGTAGCCGAACGGAAGGACAACCTGATTCGGTATGCGCAACATCCTCTTTCGCTCTCCAAGCATCGTACCCATTGTACACTCACCCCTCCTCCTACCGTGAAATAGCCTACCATAATAAACCTGGCTGGGTGTTGCTATTGTTCTTTATGTTTATCAACGCCTTATGGATATCTATCGGCTACACATGCTGAGGTAACTTTTGCCATATCCCAATCATAACCTTTCCCTCATCCACTAAACCACGGGATTGTCTACACCGAACCATACACAACCCCCTTTCTTCCTCCTATGCGTGCGATGAAATCCATCTTGCGAAAGCCGGATGCTGAAGAAACGGCGTTGATCGGCCGGCTTGAGCAGCTCTCGCAGGAGGCCGCCTCCTATTGCCGAACGAAAGCAGCCGAACTCCATATCTCTCTCAAACTCGTCGAAGTCTACGGAGCCATGCACCGTCGGCAGCTGACCTTTGTCTACACAGCTGAGGACCGGATCGATTTCCGAGAACTGGTCCGAGACCTGGCCCGTCGTTTCGGCGGGCGTATCGAAATGCGCCAAGTCGGGGTACGCGAGGAGGCCAGACGCCTCGGTGGAATCGATACCTGTGGCTTGGTCCTGTGTTGTGCCAGCTTTCTGACCGATATGAAGCCGATCTCAGCCAAGCAGGCGAAAAAGCTCAACCTGACGATTGACGACCCTCGGCTGCTGGGGGTGTGTGGAAGGCTAAAGTGCTGTTTGATGTTTGAGATGATGGACGCCGAGGGCAAGATCGCCCCTCAGGCTCACCAGCTCATTACCCCGACCAGGCCCGACTCTCCTTCCTCACCAACACTCCCGTCATAGTTCATACCTCGCGCATGCACGTGCCTTGGTGTGACAGTGTCCTGACTAATACCCGAATCCTTTTTCAATCGACTGCCTCTCATAATCATCTAATATGGGGAATTCATTCTCTGCCTGGATTGGCTAGGCAAGGACTTCTCAAACCTAGGAGGCGTGTGTGATGAAAAAAGGACTGTTAGCCATAGTTGCGATGGCTGCCGTAGGATGTAGCGGAGTGGCCACCCAAAAGGCTGTCGGCGGGGAACCAACCGGTCCGGCCGTGGGATACGACATCCATGTCCAGGCGCCGCATATGATGGCGGATGGAACCCCCGGTGGCCCTTTCCATCATTACTGTAAAGGGATTTCCGATAAGATCCTGCAATGTCTGCTCTTCGAATCCACTGATCCAAAAGCTCCATTGGTTGCCGTCGAATATTTCATCGCCAAGGACCTCACGCGCAAGCTCCCAGCCATTCAGTGGCACCGGCATTTCCACGATCATAAGGTCGAGGTCGCAACTGGCCGAGTCCAAGTCCTGGATATGCCTGCTGACCAAGCGGCCAAAGTCGTAGAAATAGCAGCAGGGACAGACGGTATTGTTTATCAGTTGTGGCAGCACGGACAGGAATTCCCCGATGGGACGGTGAGTTTCCCGCAATCCCTCGGACATAAGTTTCCGGGCTATTCAGAGAAGTAGCTCTCT
>SWDO01000023.1:159179-165607 GCA_005116895.1 Nitrospira sp.
GTTCGGCCAGAATCGAGACAAACCAAACGCAGATAGACAGCCGTAACGGTTAGACGCCTACCTCCGACACCATCAAGACTCAGCGGACTAGGACGACGGTTGGTCTTGTAGGAGCGATTGCACGGTCTCGCCCACCAACGCCCGTTCCACCGCTTTATCTCGACGGCGCAACAGGGCCGATACCGGATCACTGGGATCGAGGTGGGGCACCACCCACGGCGGGGTTCCATTGCGAACCGAATCCAGCACCTCTTTCACGAGAATCAGGTCCGGCGCCTTGAGAAGACTCACCCCTTCCGGTTCCTGAAGGCGACCCACAAACCCGTTGTCGACAAGCCGTTCAACCTCTTCCTCGACCAGAGACAAGGGCATGTTCAGTTCACTCGACAGCTCTGGCAGCTTCAACGGACGATCGCCCTTCAGGTAGTGATGCCCCAGAACGCGCAAGACTTTCAAGGCGAGCTGTTCACGAAAGACATACGTGCCCTGATCCCACAGCAGACGGGATAAATAGGCTGTGGGGTATTGGTAAAAAAATGAGAACTGCGCCCCAATCAGCACGATCATCCATCCGGCGTACAGCCATAACAAGAACAGCATGAGGACGGCAAAACTCGAATAGATCGCGCTGTAACTGGCGGAGGCTGCGACGAATTTCGCGAAGATTTCCTCGGCGACGATCCAGAGAATGGCCGCCGAGACGCCACCCACGGCTGCTGAACGCACATGGACATGGGTGTTGGGGATCGTCTTGTAAAAGAAGGTAAGCACGGTACAGAGCATCACGAAGGGCACCGCATCGCCGCTCCACACCAGCAGCGTCCCAAACGGTTCCATTTCCACGAGACGCTGAACCACCATATGATTTTGAAGTGACGCAAGGAGGCCGAACGCACTCACCACGAGCACCGGCCCTACGAGGACCGCGCTCAAATAGTCGGTAAACTTTCGTTCCCAGGTGCGTCCCTGTTTGACTTGCCAGATCGCGTTGAGCGCTTGCTCGATCTTGTCGATCAGCGAATAGGTCGTATAGAAGAGGCCGGCAATCCCTGCGGCACCCAGCACGCCGATTTTAATATTGTCGACAAACCCCACAATGGTAGACGTGATCTCCGTGCTCCTTGGGCCCAAGGGTGCCAGGGTCTGGGCCAAGAGGGGCTCGATCACGTGGTGAACATCGAACGCCTTCAACACCGAGAACATCACAGCGAGAAAGGGCACCAACGAGAGTAACGTGGTGAAGACCAGACCGGCGGCCCGCGCATCGAGCAGGCGATGGCGAAACTCCATGCCGACGGCGGTGGCCAGCCGAAGCGCCTGAGTACTCAACCGTTGGAGCCATGACATGGTCGTCAGATCCCTGGTCCAGAGGTCCTGCTTCGCAAATTGGGACATGCGTGTGGAGCCGGCCATAGGTCCTGCTGCTCCGAGCAGGGCGATCACATCGTTTCGGTAGAACAGACGCGGTGGCGAACTGATACAGAAGGCATCAGGATACCATCACAAGATGCATTTCCCAAGAGGGAGATACACGGTACCGAAAATTGAGACGGTTGTTAATGACCACGAGGATGTCGTAGCTGAAGTTTTTCTGGACGGGACCAAAACCCCTCATTCGTTCGTAGACGCATTCGTCGATTTTTCTTGGGCTTTGACGTATCCAATCGCCCGATTCAAAATCAAATCCTTTGAGTTAATAATCTAGGTATCGAGGGCTGATACAAAACCACGCGGAGGCAGTCTGCGCATCTATAGGTTGAGCATATGAGCGTTTATACCGTTAAAATCGCCCTCGTCGTCTATGGTTTGCTTGCTTGCTTTTTCATCTTCCTTTTATGGCGCAATGCCTCTGCTCCGGACGCACTTAAGAATACCGGTGTAGTTTTGGCCTCGATCTTACCGATCGCATTACTGGTGCTGCCGTATCTCAGTCCAGAAAAGATTGAGGAAAGATCCACCCATATGCTGTTATTCGATTCGGAGCAAAAGACGCTTATTCTTGGGAAGGAGCCGAATAATTATTTTTCAGCATATATTCCCATGTACGCCAACCTTTCTAACTTGGAAGGTGCCTTGGCCGGAGAAACCTTCTCTGAGTTCATGGGCGAAAAGGGAAAGGATCTTATTGAGAGAGGAATTCTAGAGGCACTACTACTCAGATTTTCCAGTGGCTGGGACATTGGTCCAGTGAGTAAATTTAAAGGACCTAGCGGTTTATCAACGCAATATTACATGTCTCCCGGAACCAGTACGGCTAAGACAGAGATCTCCCTCTTGCAGCTCCAAAACATTTTTAATCATAATCGCTTGATCTCCCATCCCGGTGTTGTCGTCATGCCCAAACTTGTTTTACCTCCTGACTGCACTCTCCAAACCGAACAATCTGGCCACGAGCGGACAATCAAAATAACTAATCAAAAGCTCTCTGTGCAGATTCGAATTACCCCGCAGATGGGTGTAGTCCAGCAACGAGGAATATGGGGTGTTCAACCTCCAGACCCCATGAACATGAATCGTTACAGCAGCATATTCTTTCTTGTTTCAATTGTCGGTGAGATAGGACGTACATGGACTTACTCTCCGGAAATGACGACTTACAGACGATGGTTTGACAATATAAGTGATGGTTTAAGCGCATATGATTGGGAGAGAATTGATAAGGACATCCATGATGCTGTTTTTCGCGAATCTATGACTAAACTTCTAGATCCGTGATGCGCGATTACGGTTCATCAGTAGAAAAGACTATCCGAACCGCTACCCCGATCCAATGACAGTTGTTTTTGATTCCGCAATGGCAGGTGCATAACATAGCGGAACTCACCCACATTATTTCCCTGGAACACGATGGTGTTTTGGCCTAAAGGAGAGTGCACACTGAAGAACATATGTTTGTTAATACTCATACTGATCCAAAGTGGTGTCGCGTATGGTTGCACCTTTCTCACCCACGCCTCTTTTAGCGAGGCCACCGTTTCTCAACCCAATATAAAGCCACAGTCCTACGCAGATGGGATTGTGTTTGCAACTAGCGAAGTATGTGTGTTTGTTCGGGAAGCTCCTCCAAGTGCTCGCTACAGACATCTATTCGTTGGCCCTTTGATTGCTACCATTATCTCTTTTGAAATCCTGACCCCTGATTTTCCGCCAGAAGATCGTGAACATTTCTGGATTGAACTTGTTTTTGAGCCAAAACATGAAGATCTTTTTCTTGATTTAACTCAGACAACCCTGGTGATGCGTACTGGTGAGAAGATAGCGCCGTCAGGATTCTGGACTCATCTTTACTTTTTCTCTTCTCCCACCGGGCTTACACCCCCTGCTGCTCCTATACATTTAAAATATGGCCGAGGCGACGTTCGGTTGCTGAGGATTGATGGACTGAGGAATACGGGTGAAGCGGTCTCGGCACCCGAGATCACATTCCGCAAGGTTTCTCGGATCAGGTTGAGCTTCCCTGATGGGTCTTCAAGAGACAACTTTCCGGTCGCGCCTTTTGACAAGGGAGTCTGTGGAATCGACTAGCCTGTGGTCATTTTGTGCTCAAGCCCACCTCACTCTAACCAATTCCAGCCAATTCCAGCCAAACATGTGATTTCTCCTAAACCATCGATGGGATTGGCTCGAATGAGTCTGAGTAGGCTGGAGGGGGATTACCAAAAAGCTTTCCTAAACCGCGGGTCGTACGACTAATGTTCAAGCCGAGATGTGCTTCTGAGTAAGTGGATGATCCTGCTCAATTGAGCTCGCACAATCCGCAGCCAAAATTGCCCCATGTTCATTTGATGCCCCTGCCCTAGTGTGATACGGTCCGTCCTCTCATGCCGGACTCGGTTCCCTCCTTCACCCTTGTCGATGTTCCCGGCGCGGTGCCGCTGCTCGGCCACCTGGGTGCTTTCAAGAAGCAGCCGCTGCAGATGCTCTCGGCCTGGTGGCACCAGCATGGCGATGCCATACGCTTTCGACTCGGCCCGAAGACGCTCCATCTCTTTAGTCATCCCGATCTCGCCGAAGAAATTCTGGTCCAGCAAGCCGACCGCTTCGTAAAAGTCTACGACCCTCAGCGGCCGACCGGCCTGGCGCTGGTCCTGGGTAATGGATTAGTCACCAGTTCAGGTGAGGTCTGGAAACGCCATCGGCGCATCATCCAGCCCATCTTTCATCGCTCAAGGATGTCGGCGATGGCCGATAGGATGGCCCAAGTGGGCGAGCAGCGGATTGCCACGTGGGACAACCACGCGGGACGTACGATCGACATCGCCGCTGAGATGATGCAACTGGCCCTCGAAGTGATTTCGCAGACCATGTTCACCACCAGTATGACCCAACATATTGATCGGATCAGCCATGCGCTGCGCGTAAGCATTAAGTACGCCTTCGACTCGTTCAGCAATCCACTCTTCCTCCCCCTCTGGGTACCCACCGCCCGCAACCGGGAATTTCGTACGGTGATGCAGTTCTTGGATGGGTTGATGTATGGATTGCTCGCTGAGCGGCGCCAAAGCAGAGCGCAGCACGGGGACCTGCTCGATCTCCTCCTGCAGGCACGAGATGAAGAGACCGGTGAGGGACTCAGCGATCAGGAACTACGTGACGAAGCACTGACAATCTTTGCGGCGGGCCACGAGACCACCGCGAACGCGCTGGCCTGGACCTGGTACCTCCTCGCCACTCACCCGGAGGCGAAGGCCCGGTTTCATGAGGAAGTGGACCGGGTGCTCCAGGGAAGAGTTCCCAGCGCCGACGACCTGCAGCACCTCCCGTACACTCGGGCCATATTCGATGAATCGCTTCGTCTGTATCCGCCTGCACCAGCCCTACAGCGCAAGGCGGCGACCAGTACGACTGTGGGAGGATTACCGCTGCCAGCTGGTGCCTTGGTCCTCATCGGCACCTACAATTTGCACAGGCATCCGGCCTTTTGGCGAGACCCCGAACAGTTCATGCCGGAGCGCTGGCTGGACGGTGAGCGGCCGGCTGCCCGCTATGCCTATCTCCCATTCGGCGCAGGACCGCGCGCCTGCGTGGGGATCCATTTTGCATCAGTGGAAGGGCCACTTCTATTAGCCCTGATCGGTCGCCGCTATGATCTGCACCTAGCTCAAGAGCGCGTCGAGCCGCAACTCATGGTCACCCTGCGGCCCAAAGGTGGCATTAAGATGATGCTTCAAGCACGACAAGTGTCGGTCATGTCACCCAGCAAACAGGGCTAAAGCACACAAACGAGGTGTCATAGAACAGACTACTGGAGGGGGATTATCCTTGCACAGTGCGCACAAGCGAAGTTTGATGGACCGTGTAGGGGTCGGACCTACGGCCCCGTCTGTCGAGGTATACCGTTTCTGAATATTTTAGCTCAATTTCATCACATACGCTGTACGTAATGCGTAAAACCATGATAGGTTGGTATCGTGATTCAAGGGTTTCGAGACAAGAAGACGCAACAGTTCTTCGCCGGTGAGATAGTGAAGGAGTTTTCCGGCTTCAGAAAGGGAGCTGAGCGGAAACTCACAATGCTCGACAACGCGACGGATCTGAAAGACCTCCGCTCACCGGCAGGCAACCGACTGGAAAGATTGAAAGGTGATCGGATCGGCCAACACAGTATCAGGATCAATGATCAGTGGCGGATCTGCTTTGCCTGGACGGCTGACGGACCCCATGAGGTCGAGATCACGGATTATCACTGAAGGAGAGAACACCATGGTTAAGAACGGCATGCGCCCGGTTCATCCAGGAGAAATTTTACTGGAAGAGTTCATGAAGCCGGCAGTCTCTGCGATTAATGCCAATATGCTCGCAAAGGCCCTCGACGTGCCGGCGAATCGGATCACGTCCATCATCAAGGAACAGCGGGGCATCACCGGCGATACTGCCGTTCGCCTTGCTGCGTTTTTCAACACCACGGCTGAGTTCTGGATGAACCTACAGAAGACCTACGAGCTGCGCCTTGCAGAAGAAGCCATGTCGAGCAAGGTGAGGAGGCACATTAAGCAAAGCAGGGAAGCACTTGTATCAGCCTAAGGTCCATGGAAGAGAGCGGGCAACTGGCTCAAGAGCGCGTCGAGCCGCAACTCATGGTCACCCTGCGGCCAAAAGGTGGCAAAAGAATGATGGTTCAGCCACGACAGACACCGGTCATGCCACCCAGTAAACAGGCAGACGCACACACAAGCAACATGTCGTAGGAGAGAAACGGACTACTGGATGGTTCTATCCGTGCGCATCTATCGAAGAATAGCGCACGGCACGAGCGAGCTTGGTTTGGTGGGCCGTGTAGGGGTCGAACCTACGGCCCGCTGATTAAGAGGCCGTTCAGGGCAATTTCACAAGGGTTTGATCGGTCTACGGTTTCCCCGTTCTTTCATGAAATTGGATACTTACGAACTCTCTACAGATTCTATAGAATCTGTAGATTCTGTGATTTC
>SWDO01000023.1:165707-172539 GCA_005116895.1 Nitrospira sp.
AAGGAAAAATCGAAGGTTCGGTCCTTGGCATCCGATCGCGTGTTCTGCAGCCAAGCGTTCACGCCGATGGAGTCAGGACACCTCCGACGGTCCTTCCGACTCGCACTGAGCAAGGCAAAGATCGAGGAGTTTCATTTCCACGATCTTCGACATACCTTCGCGACGAGACTCGTGCAGGCGGGTATCGATCTCTACAAGGTGCAACAGCTACTTGGGCACAAGTCGCCCATCATGACGCAACGCTACGCGCACCATTATCCGGAAAGTCTGCGGGACGGAGTGGCGATTTTAGATCGCCCGCGAAATGTAGCACAATGTAGCACAGTCGCGGGCCTGTCGATCAGGCGAGACTTGTAAGTTGTTGATTTTGGTGGGCCGTGTAGGGGTCGAACCTACGGCCCGCTGATTAAGAGTCAGCTGCTCTACCAACTGAGCTAACGGCCCCACCGGGTATTGAATTCTCGCTGCCGACTACCAAAGGCGGTTTGGTGCGCCTGACAGGATTTGAACCTGTGGCCCTCAGCTCCGGAGGCTGATGCTCTATCCAGCTGAGCTACAGGCGCTCCCGCAACCAAGGACAGTCACCTTAGCACAGCGAGAAATATGCTGTCTAGCGTGTGTTTGTGCTTCACCGCGTTCCGCTATCGGGTAAGAATGCATAGGGCAGGAACAGCTCCTCCCCCTCGGCCCCTTCGTGGCGTCGCAGCACCTCGATTTCCTCCGCTTCCATCCCTGCGAGATGATTCTCTTCCTCTCGAATGGTTTTCGAGAGCCGAATCAGTGGAACGGACGTTTGAACGGCACAGGCGCCACCGACACAGACCCCATCATCCGGAGGCACACCCATGGAACGACAGGCCAGCGGCCGAAACTCATAGAGGCCACAACTTCCATCTTGCTCCAAGGCCGGACAAGGCCAGGTATCGAACTGTTCGATGAGTTGTTCGCTCTTCTCCTCAGGCCACTGGTCAATGAAGCGATTCGTGTTCAGTTGTGGCGCGGCGGCGGTAAGCACGGTAAGTTGCCCCGCTGCGGTCCGTTCGATCCTCTCCCGCTGCTCATCTGGAAGCGTTCGAAGACCTCGCTGAATTTCTTGTCTGTCGAGAATCGTCACGGGAAACAGGCCGATACAACAGTGGGTACAGCCTTGGGCACAGGGGAGAGTGCCGAGAAGGGAGGCGTTCGCGCGATGAAACCACTGAGCAGTCTTTTCAAACAGCGGAGCCGGCCGCAAGGGGTTACCCTCCTGGCTTAGCCTTCAACGGCCGCCGACATGTCCACGATGAGATCACCTTGGGGCGAATAAAAACCTTGCTTGTCGATTTGAACGATCCCGTTACACTGCTCCTGATAGAACTCAAGGATCCATCCATTGAAATCATAGCCCTCGTCGGTCACATCGCTCTCCGCCATGCGCGTCGTGAGGATAAACCGACAACGAGTTACATATTCAATCGCGAGTTGCGCTTCGATGTCAGAATGAGCGGTGAGGAGATCCAGGAAGACTTTCTTCTCCTGGTCGAAGACATCTCGATAGCTCCCGCGATCCCGAACACAAAAGAGGTGAATCGGCTTCCGCTCACGATGGTAGCCCAATGTCACCTGCACCCAGGCCCATTCTTCGAGGGCCCCTTCCTGGAGATCTGCCGGGACGATAGGGGTTTGCCCGCGCGACTTCAGAAAGTCGATCAAAAGTCGCAGCGGAGGAGAATTTTCCTTTTGACAGAAGACCCGAGTATAGAGAAGGCTTTCCGGCTGTTCGGATGCTTGACTGGCTGCACCTAAGGGTAATATAGGAAGGTCTTTACCCATACGCTTCCACCGTGGTCAAGGGCCGTTTATGCTGAGCTGCAAAGTCCATCCAGCTCTACTCTACCCTTCCATTTGCCTCAACCGCAAGGGGTAGTGTATGCATTTCTCCACGCCAGACGTGCGTTTTTCTCGTTGACACTCTTCCGACTCTTGGCTACACTCTCGCGGGTTTTAGATGATGTGATCACGAGCACGCACACCTGCAACTCAAAACGAGCCAGGATGTGTTTTCAGGAGGCGAGTCAGGCGAGACATCGACTAACTTTATCCCTTACCCTCAAGGAGGTTCACGAATGGCAAAATCAATGACGAAATCGCAGATTGCAGATTACATCGCCGGAAAAGCCGGCATCACAAAAAAAGGGGCCGTGCAGATTCTTGATGATTTTGCCGCCCTGGCCTATCGCGAAGCCAAGAATGTCTTCACGGTACCCGGTATCGGCAAACTCAAGCTCGCGAACCGCAAGGCGCGCATCGGTCGCAATCCTCAGACCGGCGCGGAAATCAAGATCCCAGCAAAGCGCGTGGTCAAGTTCCGTGTAGCCAAGGCCGCCAAGGACGCAATTCTCGGCAAGAAATAAAGAGAATTCCTGTCCCAGCAGTGCTACAGCGCCAGCTCTACTGAGTTGGGGTCCATCTTGCAGTCTCTCATTCGCACACGGGGGTCGAGGCCCAACCAGTCTCGACCCCCGTCTTTTCCCGCCGACAGGCTAGTAGTGTGATGGGCCAAGTCCACTGCCCCCCATCCCGTCGTGTCCAATCAGGCGAATCGCATCCCCATCCTGAACAAGCGAATCCTCACTGGCGATCTTCTTATTGATAGTCACGAGGACTTTCTTTTCCCGCAGGAGCTGCAGCAGAGGCCGAAGCTGAACTCCTTGTCGCTGGATCAGTTGGCGAACGGACATCGATCGATCGATGTCGCATGCCAGATCACATTCCCCATCCACAGTTTGTAATTGTCCGGTCAGTACGATGGTGACCATATCCGTTGTTCCTCATCCATGCACACACGCCCAATCGCTCTGTGAGACGAGAGTTGACTCGCCCGGCATCTCTCCTGATAATAAGCAGGTATGCCATCTCTCGATGTGCACAATCCCAACATGCCCGACCTCCAGTTCGTCTTGTTCGTGTCGGCACTCTGCACGGCAGATCTGACGACGATCAATGTCTCACAAGAACTGCGGCAGACGATCTTCGACCGCTGCTGGGCCCTCATTCACACCGAACCACCACCGACCACCCCTCAAGAACGCGTGCTTGATCTTCGAGGGGGAACGGAGCTCACGCTTGATGCTTGTATCTCTACGATCCGATCCCTCTTCCAGGAGGCAAATATTACGACTTTGGTGTGGGACCATCCAGTGAGTGAGGCTCGCATGACCAGCACGCCTGAAGCCACTCCATTGATCGATCGATTAGGCCAATTGTATCCCGACCAACCTACAGGCGTCGATCCTCCTCGTCATCCCCCTCGCGAGTCTGATCCTACGCCATGAATGAGGGGATGCCGTGCGCGTGACACCAATTGACATTCATGGCGTGCTCTTGCTCGAACCGTCCGTCAGCTCCGATCATCGAGGGTGTTTCTTAGAAACGTATCACGAACAGCGCTACCGTGACGCGGGCATCACTGAGCAGTTCGTGCAAGATAACTGCTCACGATCGGTTCGAAACACGCTACGTGGTCTGCATTTTCAGGAGCCGCATGGTCAAGGGAAACTCGTCATGGCCCTTGAAGGGACTGTCTACGACGTCGTCGTCGATATTCGAACTGGATCGCCGACGTTCGGAAAATGGTATGGCGTCGAGCTGTCGGGTAAGACCCTTCACCAGCTGTACATTCCCCCAGGATGCGCTCATGGCTTTTGTGTCACGAGCGAGACGGCCACGTTTCTCTATAAGTGCACTGCGTATTATTCGCCGAGGGATGAGCGAGGTATTTTGTGGAACGATCCAGCGTTGGGGATTCGCTGGCCGATCAGTGAGCCTATTCTCTCACCGAAAGACCAAGCCTACCGTACCATCAAAGAAATGGATTCGGAGTTACCGGTCTATAAACCTACTCCATAGCTGAATCGCCACTCACCACACATTCGATCTTCACCCTAACCATGAACCTTTGCGACTCCTTCCTTCACGAAATCTGCAGAGCAGTCCTAGTGACAGAGCTGTTAGGAGTGTGGTATGAGTGCCTCTGTTCGCTTCTCTATAGTGGCACGTCCCCATCGTCTAGCCTGGCCTAGGACATTGCCCTTTCAAGGCAGTAACACGGGTTCAAATCCCGTTGGGGACACCACACCTTTCAATGTGGACTTAAGCCGTTGAAAAATCGATTCACTGCCACTTCTCCTTCGAAGCGATAGACCTTCTCCCCGTCTCTGATCTCAGGCCAGACTCGAAGCCGGTTCAGCATCAGCTCCCGAAAAAACCTGCCGCGTTCTGAGGTAGCCAGCTACCCTATGTCCCGAGCTCAGCTTGCACCAACAGCATGTCTCGATGACAGCATGCCTTTCAATTAGGTATGGGCGCTGTCCTCCCCAGGTCCTCGTGGGGGAAAGAGAAAGACCCCGCGACCGGTGAGGTGCCGGTCGCAGTGTGAGAGGATCAGTCTCACGATCGGGTCTCCACGTCAGATGCGCGACGTGGTGCAATCATATGCTGGGGTCAGGAGGGATGTACATATGGTTCGTCACCGCTGATACACAATCAGTCTAATAAACCAGTCCGCCCTTGCCCAACTCTTACATCAAAGGGTATAACCCCGTTCACTTTGTTCAGCCGGTATTGATAGGACCGAATAAGTTGCCTTCTAAGGCAGAAGGTATGCACTTGCCTGCTTCCTCAACTACACACTGGTATGGGTGGACTGATGCGTCTGGCAATTCAGGCCTAAATATCTTTGACCAAGAACAGCCCATGTTTTGGTCAGGAACGCTTCTATCACCTGACAATCTAGACTTAACCACTTCATTGCACTCAGACTGGTTGCGGTTGGTAGGAGCTCAAGAACTGCACGGGCAGGACCTCTCCTTTGTAAAACTGAATAAAATTGCTGATTCTATTCGAGCCTACCTAACAAAACACAATTGCCGCTTCGTCTTCACGCGCATTGACAAAACTTACCACGCGATCGTGAGCTTCGTGACCATGATTTTCGATAGCGATGTGAACAAAGCCGTTGACCCATTACATGATCATGTAGGGTTGTTTCGACAGGAGTTGGCAAAGGACTTGGTACAAGTTTTCTGGCAAAAAGATCGACGTAAATTCTGGAATGCATACCTCAAGAAGGATTTGGGAACGTTCAGCGAACTTTTACTAGATCTGGAGCACCGTGTGAGTGAACTATACCCGAATGCTCGGTCTACGCAGGTCCTCTGCCAAGGCATGGCTTGGGCTCGGCTCCACCCCTATCACATCATGGGCGATCGAGATATAGATCAAGACTCCCCCAATGCTAGGGCATTGCTTCTCCTCGTCGATGGAGTTCACAAAATCGCAGGCGCAAATGCGCGGGTAGTTAGATTCATGCATGACGAGCAGCCAGAATTTGAATCGATGCTTCAGCAGGATTTCGATTTGATTAAGAACGCATTCGGAGCGATTGGCAGTCCGTATGATTGGCTGCGAGCCAACCCGGCAAGACTTTTCCATTGCCCCTTATAAATCGTCTCATCGATGGAATCCATTGGCTTGCAATTGATTGATGTGCTACTTCGCCTAATGTCCCGATACTCAAACGAAACATATGTTCCCCGTGATGATCAATCGGGAAAGCTGCTGCAGTTTCTTCGAAGTCAAACAGCGATCATTAATCAGATCATTTTTCACCCAGAGAAAGAGTTTAGTTTTGGAGAATTCGAACAGTTGGCACACAAAAGTTCGCTCGCTACGCCAGGCTCACCATCCTTCGAGACCATGATAGAAACCGCACGTAAAGCAAGAGCCTATCGAGCTATAAAGAACCTTCTTATTCGGCGACCGGTATGAAGTGCAGTGGATTGCCCATAACGGAAACGGGACTTTCCATGAATGTAAGTATTCCCGGCGCCCAAAAACCGGGGCATTGACGTTTTTCAAATCCCATCTTAACTTATGCCAACCGATGCCTGACGACAAAGCCGCCTAGTGAGTAACGACGCCTCTCGGACACGTGTCGTGTCAAAATCAGGGATAACGCCTTGACCAAACACACAATTCTTGTTCCGCGATCGAGAGACCTTAAGCGCACTCTAAAATGGGTGGACGAACTTTATCGATCACCTGAGAGTGACCACTATACGTTCGACTTTGGCCAAATGAATTGGATAGAGCCTTTTCCATTGCTCTTTCTCTCGGCCAATATCCGTAGATTTAGGAGGTCTAAGCAGGAGGCGCGTTTCACCGCAACGAACTACCAAACCAATAGTTATGCTGCGCACATGGGTTTCTTCGAGGCGTTTGACTTGCACGTTGGCAACAAGCCGGGAGAGGCGCAAGGTAGCGACGCATACCTGCCCATAATGAGCAAGTCCATTGAAGACATGAACAAAGAGGCAGGGAGAAGAAACCTCCATGTCGGTGATGTACTCGAAGGTGACACCGCAAAATTAGCTCAACTCCTTTCACAGGAGAAGAAATCCCATCTGGTTGAGACCCTCGCATATACGCTACGAGAGATCATGCGAAACGCAGTTGAACATAGCGAAAGTGCAGAATTCGAATACTGCGGCCAGTACTGGCCCACGCAGAATAAAGTCGAAGTAGCAATTCTCGACTGCGGCATCGGTGTGCACAAAAGTCTTTCTGCGAATCCCAACTTGAGGATAACGTCGGAGGATCATGGCCTTCGCTTGGCGCTGCTTCCAGGCATTTCAGGGAAGACCAGTGGAAGGAAGATTCAGGAATATGACCATTGGGCAAATGGCCGGGAAAATTGAACGGGCCGAACACCGCCAACACGCCGTGCGCACGGTGGCTGAGTTCGGTGCTTCCGAACGCGGTGTTTTCGTTACTTGCGCCGGCGCGTTCGGCT
>SWDO01000024.1 GCA_005116895.1 Nitrospira sp.
CGGCATCGGGGCCACGGCGGGCGTCACGGTCAATCTTAATCTAACGGGCGCGCAGAACACGGGAGGAGCTGGGAGCGACACGCTCGTGAGTATTGAAAACCTCACCGGCACGAATTTCACCGACACGCTCATCGGCGATGACGCCGACAACCTACTTTCAGGCCAGGGTGGCGATGATATCTTAAACGGGGATGAGGGGAATGACAGGCTCCACGGTGAGGCCGGCGATGACAGGCTCTACGGAGAGATTGGCGACGACTTCCTCAATGGCGGCGACGGCAATGATCACCTCCATGGTGGGCACGGCAACGACACACTGGATGGGGGGGGCGGCAACGACTACTTAGAGGGCCGCGAAGGCAACGACACACTGAACGGGGGGACTGGCGACGACATGCTGCTCGGCTATGACGGCGACGACGCCCTCAATGGTGGCGCTGGCAATGATACACTCGAGGGTGGGACCGGCAAGGACATCCTGGTTGGTGGCGGCGGCTTGCTCGCATTCGATAGGTTCGACTTCAATCGCCCCGAAGGCCGACTCGGACTCAATAGGGATGTCATTACCGATTTTGAGGGACGGGGACCACTCGCAGGCGATCAGATCGACCTCAGCTCCATCGATGCCAATTACTCTGTGGAAGGGAACCAAACCTTCATCTTCTTGGGAAATGCCCCAGTTGATCTTGAATTTACAGGAGTTGGCCAACTCCGATTTAACATCGTGACCAAAATCCTGGCAGGCAACGTCAAAGGCGATGCGTTTCCGGAGATTGAGATTCAGGTGATCGGCGCACCGGAGCTTGTCGTTTCGGGGTTTCCCGCCCTTCAGGGCATCACCGATGTCCTGCTCTAAAAACGTCGACACCTTGCGAAGGGCGGCCCTACTTAAAGGGCGCCCTTCCACTTGCCGATGGCACCAAGAAGATTGGGTCAGCAACTGACGAAGAGTTAAGGGCTCGGATTCCGTTATATGAACAGAGGCTGGTGGATGCCCTGTCAACCTTGAGTCCAACCTCATCGGTAAGTACGCCGAGCGATTGCTTCAAGGGCGTGGCCAGATTCCAAGACCCACTATCAGCATCGATACGGACTCTCTGCAACAGCGGGGATTGATCTGAGAAAGTAGAGGGAGTAGGGGGTAATCGCAGGATTCCGATTACGGCCTTGATCTTTGTGGTTTCTCAGGCTACCCTTCAGCCTATGGATTGGAAGAATCTTCTTACTATCGATCCTGAGAAGCGTGGTGGAAAGCCCTGCATCCGTGGGACTCGGATCATGGTGACCAACATTCTCGGTCTGATTGCAGGCGGCTACAGCAACGATCAGATTCTCCAAACCTATCCGGAGCTGACCCGTGAGGATGTGGCATCGG
>SWDO01000025.1 GCA_005116895.1 Nitrospira sp.
TACCAGCGACAGGAGCACGTCATTTCTCCCAGCAGACTGTTGAAAAAGCACGCCATCGGCGTTTTCGTAGCGTTTAGAGGCTCAACCTATGGCCAAAGTACGCTTCGCCTTTTCGCTAGCTGCGATCTTGCTGAACGGCCTTTTTAAACAGCCTGCAGGCCCTTTTCAATAACGTTCTTTTTCTCTATCAATCAATGGATACACTTCCCGAATGATGGAGGCGAACTATTACTACGAAGTCTCCATCATTCGTCAAACCTGACCGCCGGTCCTGCTGCGGATGAGAAGCCTACGTCCGGCAACAGCGTGTCGTCAAGCCGGCGTCGTTCACAGCGCACGTTCTTGGGCACGTTTATCCAAGCGCTGAATGAGAGACGTCAGCCTGTACCCCACTCGATGTAAGACCACATCGACATATAGTCGATTGAGGAACAGCACATAGAGGCGGATCCGAACGCTGTCGATCCACGAAGGTGTCCACACGGTCCGACCATGGGCCCGCATGTACAAATAGATCCAACCTCCAATTG
>SWDO01000026.1 GCA_005116895.1 Nitrospira sp.
TCACGAGAGGCTACGATGGCCTTGACCGGCTCACGCAGGAAGTCACACCGCAGGGGACGGTGAACTACACCTACGACAACGCCTCACGCCGTGCCACGATGACGGTGATGGGCCAGACGCAAGTCGTCTACACCTACGACAATGCCAATCGGCTGACGCAAGTACAGCAAGGGACGAGCACGGTGACGATCGGCTATGATGATGCGGATCGACGAACTAGTGTCACGTATCCCAATACCAACAAAGTGGAGTATGCCTACAACGCGGCGAGCGAACTCACGACGGTGACCTATAAGCAAGGTGCCACAACCCTTGGCGATTTGACCTACACCTACGATGCGACGGGGAACAGAATTAAGACGGGCGGCACGTTTGCACGGTCGAATATTCCTCCGGCTCTTACCACGACAAACTACAACGGTAACAATCAGCAGCTGACCTTCGGCACGACGACGGAGACCTACGATCTGAATGGGAATGTGGCAACAACTACAGATGCGGGTGTCACAACGACCTATACATGGAATGCGAGAAACCAGCTCACGGGGATCAGCAGAACGGGGCTCACAGCTTCGTT
>SWDO01000027.1 GCA_005116895.1 Nitrospira sp.
AGTCCCCGTGTCCCCCCGGATGAGGACCGTCGAATCCGTGGGCGCCACCTGTTCGATCTGTCGGAGAACGCCCTTAATGCTCTGACTTTCACCGACGATCTCCTCAAAATTGTGATCGAGCTTGATTTCTTCGCGAAGGTAGAGGTTTTCTGCCTGAAGCCGATTTTTGAGCTGTGCGACCTCTGTAAAGAGTTGCGCGTTCTTGATTGCAATGGCTGCTTGGTTGGCAAAGACCGCCAATCGCTCGAACTCTTCTTCGCTCAGCGGCCGCCGGCCGAACATCGCGATGACGCCGAGCAACTCCCACTGGAATTTCAGTGGGTGGCCGGCAAAGGAGCGGAGCCCGTTGTCTTTCATCCACTGTTTGTTGGGAAGTCGATCGTCGCCGAGCACGTCGTTGGTCTGCATCGGCCCCGCACCTTGGGCGATCTTGCCAATCTTCAGTGCCCCCAGCGGAATGCGGCGGTATTCCCCATCGAGAGTGGAATAGAGTCCCGCGCTCGCCCTGAGGTGTAAACACTGGGTGCGGTCTTTGCAGTCAGAGGCTTTGTGGCAGTTACCGCAGAGATCGCCAGGACCGAGAAGCCAGATACGGGCAAAGGCGGCACCCAGGTCATCCACGAGGCCTTGTGTGATAGTGGTGAGCACGACATGGAGATCTAGGCTCGATGCCATTTGCAAGGCGATGCGATCAAGGACGCTGTGAGAATGAGAAGATAGAGGGCCAGGAGGCGAAGAAGGGGAATTGTCCATTGTGGGATCTCCGAGCCGGACATTGCGTAGCGTGGAGGACGATAAGTCCCGGACCGAGGATTGTCAATCAGCAGGGGGAAGGGATGGGTAGCCTGGTCGTCCTCCTGCTCGCGGAACGCGCACGATCAGAATGTGCTCGTTCGACGCGCGCAATCGAGGATCAACCAGGCTACCCTTGAAAATGAAGTAAAGGATTGGGATAACGCGTGCAGTCAAGGACAACCTGACCACTCCCTATTGAGAGAGGGCAAGGATCAAGCGTGGAATGGAGGACGGCGAGCGAGCCACCAGGGATGGTCTCCTGTACTCGTGCAACGCGCGGCTTATGGCGATGAATGAAGAAGTTGAAGAAACTGGGAAGGCCGCATGATCTGCACACCTTCGAAAGAGTGCAGGTCGAGAAGATCACGATCGCCTGTGACGATGTACTCAGCGTTGCCAGCCAAGGCGCACGCCAGTACAGCGAGATCATCGGGATCACGCAATTGCGTCGAGACAGCTCCTGGGTCCGTTATTACCAACGCGGTGTTCTTGATCAAAGCGATCAAGTCATGGATGTCTTGAGACGAAAGGCGATACCGATCTTTCAAATGTGGCCGTGAGATGGCCTCTTTCAGTTCGAGAAGAAGAGGAAGACTGGTCACGAGGTTGAAATGTCCTACCCGCCAGGCAAGTAATACCTTCGCCGGAGTTCCGCGAGGCGTGATTAATCCGCTGATGAGAATATTAGTGTCGAGAAGCGCCCTAGGCACTCCGACGCCTACGGCTCCGAGAGGAGGTGCTTCGGACAAGGCTTACGGCTTGAGTGGCGTCCTGATACGCTGTCCGAGCCGATTTGGCACGGTTTTTCGCCCACACCCGATCGAGCACGGTGAATCGGCGTTCACGTTTGGTGGTGAGTAGTTGATAACGATCGAAGTCGATCATGGCGACGACAGGTTTCCCGTGCTGCTCCACTATGACCGTATCTTTTTTGCTGGAAACCCGTCCAACCAACTCGGCAAACACAGTTTTGGCACGTTTCTCATTCACCGTCTTAGTCATGGGCAAATTGTAGAGGGCGGCTATGGCGAAGTCAAACAAAGAGGGGGATGCGATAATACCTGCGCCTCAATGAGTTGGGAGTTGGCGAAGCGGGCGCGCTCGGGGTTGGGCGAGTGAGAATGTTGCGCGCAGATAGTGTGTTGCCTACCTGCTCGAAATGGTACTGACACCTGTATCTGCTCTAAGACGATTGCTGTGCCAGGAGATCCAGCGTCAGTTGGTCGGGCTGGCCGTCGAAGTATTTGAGCAGGGCATTCTTGAAGAGAGTGTTATCAGTGGCAGCAGTCAGAAACAAGGTCATGCAGGACCGGAATTTGAGATGGTCGGGATATCCGAAAATCTCCTCAGCACTGCGACCATTCACCTCCAGCACAAGTTGCGTACAGGCTCGGAGCCGTGGGCCTAGGATTGGGTGTCGCAGATAAGCCTTGGCCTCATCAAGCAAGGTGATAGCAAACTGCCGGGCCATTTCACTATGACCAAGACCGGGGATCTGCGGAAAGATGAACCAGATCCAGTGACTCGACTTTCTCCCGGCCCGCAGCTCACTAAGGACTGTGTCATAGACGCCCTCTTGCGCGTCGAGAAAGCGTTGGAGGTTGTAGGCGTCGCGCATAAGCTATCCGCAGTCTAGGAGATTCTTCCCAGGACGACATCGTGCCTGGCAATGTTTGGTTGCAAGACCCGACACTCTTTGCTGGGTCAGGCAGGCACAGAATTCAGTCCTTGCAAATATGACATGATGTGGCATATTTACAAGGATGATAAAACGTCACACAGAAACGGAACTAGTACAGCTTCTGGAGCAGTTTCCGGCAGCCGCGATTTTAGGACCGCGCCAGATCGGCAAGACCACTCTGGCCCAACAGATTGCCGCCCGCACCAAACCTTCTCCGGTGTATCTCGACCTTGAAAATCCTATCGACCTCGCAAAACTCGATGATCCTGGCCAGTATTTTCAGACCCGCACCGATCGCTTGATCATTCTTGACGAAATACAGCGCACGCCCGGGCTGTTTCAGGTTCTGCGTGGCGTCATCGACCGCCGCCGCCTTGCCGGACAGCAAACCGGACAGTTTCTCATTCTGGGCTCAGCGTCGCGTGATCTGTTGAAACAATCCTCGGAGTCTCTCGCCGGGCGCATTGCCTACAAGGAACTCACAGGCTTGACCGTGTCCGAGATCAAAAGCAAAGATCAGGAGACCCTCTGGCTGCGCGGCGGATTCCCCGATAGCTATCTGGCTCATGATGAGAGGGCCAGCATGCGCTGGCGAATAAATTTTATCAGCACCTATCTAGAGCGGGATGTGCCGCAACTGGGACCGCGTATCCCTGCCGTCACCCTGCGGCGACTATGGACCATGCTGGCCCACAGTCAGGGGGAGCAGGTCAATGTCGCGAAACTGGCGGGCGGGCTTGACGTGTCGGCCCATACGGCACAGCGGTATATCGAATTGCTCGAAGATCTTCTGCTGGTCAGGACGCTGCGCCCCTGGGCGGGCAATATCAAAAAACGCCTGGTCAAAGCGCCAAAGGTGTACATCAGGGACAGCGGCATTGCCCACGCCCTGTTAAACCTGACGACGCTCGATGATGTACTAGGGCATCCCGTCGCAGGGGCCAGCTGGGAAGGGTTTGCGCTGGAGAATATCCTGTCAGTCCTGCCGGACGGAGCGACATCCTGGTTTTACCGGACAGCGGCAGGCGCGGAGATCGATCTTGTGATTGAACAGGGATTGCGTCAACGGATCGCGATTGAGATCAAGCGGTCGCTCGCGCCATCCGTATCCAAAGGCTTCCATCTTGGGTGCGAGGATATCAAAGCCACACACCGCTATATCTGCTATCCAGGCGCGGAACAATATCCGATCTCGAATGGCGTGATCGTGATGCCGCTGGTGGACATGATGACTGACCTTCTGGAAATTCTGGGCTGATCGACAGACCAGCCGCCCAGCGTGTACAGCCTCACGCCCGCCGTAATCTCAATATACTGTCGGGGACTGGCTCCCGCCGCAGGCGAGGTGCCTGTCCGATTCGGTCGGGGACAGAGCCTACGCGTAGACGCGGGGAAGGGTGTCAGTCCCCCTGATCTCCACACACCTGTCTCGCTCGCCTCGCGGCGAAGCCGAGGGCCTGGCGTCTTGGCGGTTTCGTGACGAACCGTCATGAATAATGCAGGCTAGCCTCAGCGAGTGAACCAATGGCAAACTGCTGCGCCATCGCACCCATCAACTATCTGCGGCTCGGTATATTCTTTCCAAGACAACATCATGCCTGGCATATGTTTGATTGCAAGAACTGACCCTTTTAGATTCTTCTACAGTTTTCTTGTTGTTCGAGCCAGGACGG
>SWDO01000028.1 GCA_005116895.1 Nitrospira sp.
GTGGATCTTCGCACTGTCGAGCGCGAGGTTCAGCGCTCGCCGGATGTTGCTCCCATCAAGGGGCGTATGGCTTTCGCTGTGGAACACGATGTCAGCCGTCTCTGGACGCGTCGCATATTTATGTTTCAAGAGATCGAGAACGGTGGTGCTCACTGGGATCGTCCGCCGCTCGCCGTTTTTTGAGCGAAAGACGGTCACTGTTCGACGGAACAGATCGACACCGGCCCAGGTGAGGGCCAGGATCTCCCCCATCCGCATGCCGGTATAAATGGCAAAGACCACGAGCTCCCGCAGCCACGGAGCCGCAGCCGCGAGAAGCCTCTGTTCTTCTTCCACGGTCAGCCAGCGATCCCGCGAGTTGTTTTCCTTCTCCATGGAGACGCGACAGACCGGGTTATCGGTACACCATTCCCACTCTCGACGAGCCAGATTGAACGCTTTCTTCAAGGTCGCAAGCTCCCGGTTCATCGTGGCGGGTTTGACCCCATCGGTATACCGTTGGTTCTTGTAGGCCACGATCCGCTTTGGCGTGATCTGATCGAGCGTTGGATTACCGAAGAAGTCTTTCAGATTCTTCACGCTAGTCAGTTCCCGCCGATGATTGGCCCGCCTTGCGGCATGCTCACTCGTGTACCGATCCATCAGTTCCGTCAAGGTCCGATGTTGCGCTTCCGGTTTCACAAAGAATCGCCCTTCAATGATCTGGACC
>SWDO01000029.1 GCA_005116895.1 Nitrospira sp.
CACATTGTAGAGAAGTGGATCGATTTTCCACATCGCTCCGGTCGCAGCCCAATCAACAACTAACATGGAGATCAGACCCCAATCGATGAAGATTCCAAGAAGCGAAACTGCATCGAAACTTGTCTGGGTCTGAGCTATACCGTCTGCGCAACCCTTTTTCTTGGCAAATACTGTATGGACCGTATTCCGCTTTACGATGGCCGTCCCAGAACCTTTCCCAAGATAAGTGGCATCCATATATAATTTGGCCTCGGGGTCACCGCTGGTTACTACCACTTCGTCATTGCTTCCGTGAAACATCGACGCACAACCAGTCAGTTGAAATACCAAAATGACAATGACGATTCTGGTTAAAGTTGTCATACCCGCTCCACTCATTGTGGTAGTCCGAAAGTCGTCGAATGGGATTTAGACGTTCGAGTACATACAAAACCATAGCACCTGTCACTGCGCTGTCAAATCGTGATCGAGACTTTCAAGCAGATCGCCCATGAAGCATGGCAGTGACGGTGGGCAGATATAGTGAAAGAGGGCACATGCTCCTAGCCCCGTTTCTGGTCACGTGGTAATGTTAGAGGGAGAGTAGGTTTCGTGTCGCAGGTTTCATGGATAATCGGCCCCTTAAGCGGCCAAACTGTATGTTTAGAGTCTGGCCAGTTAGGTTTGGGATGATTGTCAGAAACTGCTTAAAACGCCTCAAAACCCCATTAAAACTAGGTTTCTAAACCCACATCCGAAACTTTCAAGCATTCCACGCACATTAAATCAAGAAATCCGCTTCACAGTATTGTCCTCATCGGCGCTTGGAAGCTGAGCGCTAAGGTCACCTGCTCTTTCTGTTTTCTTTGATCTCTTATCTCGAAGCTTTAACCCCTTTATGCGTGCCTTCCAGCCACTTTTGATTCTTTCATAGAGCTTAAGCATCCTCTCCGCTTCTCGCCGAGATAATGGAACTGGAGCTTCTCCAAATTTATTCGTCCACTCTTCTTGAAAGGTTGAGTGCCACTGAACTAGCTGTTCCGTGGGGAGTCCTCCAAAGAGTTGGTTTTGTCGCCAGCTAACCCTCCTGTCTTTGGCTTCAGTTGTGTCGATTCCGGTCAACAATTCAATGGCCCCTGTTAGGGTCATGATCGCTGGCAGTTCTTGCCAGTGAGGGAACTTTAGCTCTCTACTCGACAGCCATTTCGAAAAGAATCGCCGATGTTTCCCTGAACTTCTAAGAATCTCTTTTCGAGACAGTCGTTTTTCCATCATGACCAACCGTGGTCGAGCTAAGGAGTAAAGCCAGGATGCCAGGAAGAGTTGTCTTTCAAGATCCAGAGGCCTACCCGGAGGTTTTGCAGCTTTTCGCCATTCAATTGTGACCCAGGCGAGCGGACCGTGCAGTTCTGGGGCTTGCATCATTACAGAGCATTCCGCCTTGAGCCGAGCAAACAAAAGCTGATCTTTCCTATAGTGCTGCCTGATACGGTTACTGAGTCGTTGCCAAAACGCCTCGTCCAGTCGTCTGATGGGTCCGCATGGGTGATCTGTGGTAGTGACAGGATCAGGGGAAGCTAAAATAAGTATCCCGCATTTTCTGCAATACACCACATTGTCGAAATTAGGTAAGGGCTGCTCGCGAAACCCTCGAAGCCACTCTTCTACCGAATGAAGTCGAAACGGATCACGTGGTAGAAGTCTGCGGAATTTATCAGTTTTGGGCATTCCCATTCTCCCCGTATCGACTCCTAGCAATACCCTACTTATAAATTAGCATGTCACTTCTGGTGAGAACATGCGAGCAAAAGACATCTATTTAAAATCCTTCCGAGATGGTCATCTGTGGACACGGAGCCTTCCGGCCACTGGCCTCCTTACATCGCGCGACACATGCCACATGCTCGGTATCACGCGCAGACATCTGTATCGCTTGATTGGTCTAGCACTCCATCCGTTGCGAAGAGGTCGTTCTTTGTATTTCCGAATCTCTGAAGTGATGCACCTGAGACAACAGAGGCACCAGCAGAAGACCCTCGAAGAACCAAAGAGGGGGAAGGGGGGTGATACGTATGGCAACGAAAGCTGAGCTTGAAGAGCGCAATGCTGTGCTTCAAGCAGCTCTCGAAGAAGCCTGCGATCTGATCCACGATGCTCTCGGCATCGAGGATGAAGACCAGAGCGACGAGGGTTAACACAAGGGGTGGGGCAGGCCTCGTTTCTGCCCCATCCTCTCAACAAGAGACGAGAAATCAACCAAGGTACTAAGCATGAATGCCTTCGAGACTAACCAATTCTTCATCGCAGCAATGGCTTACGCAAAACGAGGTTGGGCTGTGCTTCCCCTGACACCACAAACCAAACAACCTCTTGGCAAACTCGTTCCACACGGTTTGAAGGGCGCAACGACTGATCAAGAGATGATTGCTCGGTGGTGGCAGTGTGAGCCGATGAGCAATATAGGCATCCGCACCGGGGCAGCGTCTGGGCTAGTGGTACTCGACATCGATCCGCGAAACGGCGGGAGCGAGAATCTTCGGGAGTTGGAGCAACAGAACGGAGAGCTACCACACACAGTGATGAGTCTGACTGGTGGGGGTGGAATTCACATTTTATTTCAACACCCAAGCGGGTTCACCAAAAACAAGACCCTCGCTCCTGGCGTTGAAGTGAAAGCAGACGGGGCCTATGTGGTGGCCCCTCCAAGCATTCATCCGAACGGCGAAGCGTACCAGTGGGAAGTGTCATCCCACCCTGACGATCTAGATTTAGCAGCTCTCCCCGAGTGGCTTCTGCAACTGATGAGTCGAGAAGGCACTCTCAAAAGCCAACCGTCAGATCCTGCTATCAGCTCTATTCCTGAGGGGCAACGGCACAACACCCTCGTCAGTCTCGCTGGAACCATGCGTTGGAAAGGCATGAGTCCAAAGGCCATTGCCGAAGCTCTCCTGATTGAAAACCGCTCACGGTGTATCCCTCCCCTCCCCTACCAAGAGGTTACACGAATTGCCCAGAGCATGGCTCAGTATGAACCGGCTTCAAGAATCAACGGAGCAACAGAGGCAGTAGAGTGGCCTCGGCCTCTTTCGAAAGAGGCTTACCATGGACTGCTTGGTGAGATCGTTGCCACCATCGAACCCCACACGGAAGCAGACGAAGCCGCGATCCTTCTCCAAATACTCGTCGCATATGGCAACGTGCTCAATCGTCGCCCACATTTTCGGGTGGAGGCCGACATTCACGCACTAAATTTATACGTCGTCCTCGTCGGAAAAACAGCGAAGGGCCGGAAGGGGACTTCATGGGGGCGGGTTCGGCAGTTATTCAAGATGGCTGACCCTGATTGGTCTTCCCAGCGTATTCACGGCGGACTGTCATCTGGTGAAGGACTCATCTGGCATGTTCGAGACCCGATCTACAAAGAAGAGCCGATCAGAGACAAGAGGGAAGTTGTTGGGTATCAGCCTATTCGTGTTGATCCCGGTGTCGAAGACAAACGCCTTCTAATTCTTGAAAGCGAATTAGCCTTAGTCCTAAGAATTTTACAGCGCGACGGCAACACCCTCTCAGCTGTGATCCGCCAAGCCTGGGATCATGGAGACCTCCGGGTGCTGACGAAAAACAATCCTGTGGCGGCCACCGGAGCCCATATTTCCATCATCGGCCACATCACTCAAGATGAGCTACGCAGATACCTGGACGACACCGAAACAGCGAACGGATTTGCGAATCGTTTCTTGTGGATCTGCGTTCGTCGGTCCAAGTGCTTACCAGAAGGTGGCCACCTCCGCGAAGAGGACTTGGAGCCGTTAGTATATCGATTGAAGGCGGCCATTCAATTCGGACGATTAACAGGACAGATCAGCCTGGATGAGGAAGCGAGGGAGCTCTGGCACAAACTCTATCCCAAACTGTCCACTGGACACCCTGGTTTACTTGGCAATGTGACCTCCCGTGCGGACCCCTTGGTTATCCGGCTGAGTTGTCTGTATGCGCTCCTAGACCAATCAACTCACATTCGGGTGGAGCATCTCAAGGCAGGGGCTGAAGTGTGGAGATACGGTCTTGATTCATGTCGCTACATCTTTCGCAGTACTCTTGGCGATCAAGTGGCCGATCGAATTCTAGCTACCTTGCGACAACATCCAGAAGGCATGACCCGAACCGCAATTAATGGACTCTTCGGGAACAACAAAGCGGGCCGAGATATCGAGCGAGGCTTGGATTTACTGATTAGTGCGGGGCTAGCAAGACAAGAAGAAGAAATAACGGGCGGAAGGCCCGCGACTCGATGGTATGCCAATAGTACGACCGAAACGATATAAGGCACGGCCTGAAACTTTCGTCGTTTAAATCGTACAGAAGTCTTGGTGTTAGATGCTCCTGACTATCAAAGAAGTTGCGCTGAGTCTCCAGATCAAACCGGCAACCCTGTATGCGTGGGCATCACAGGGGCGTATTCCCTGCATCAAGATTCATGGCCTTGTGCGCTTTCAGAAGGAGGAAATTGACCAGTGGGTAGAAGCTTTTCGAGAGCGACCGAAAGCGGCTGAATCTCCACGAGTGCAGCCCAAAGCCTTTGACATCGACCGAGTGATTGCCCGTGCCAAACGAGCCGCCTATAATGCCCGCCACGGGGAAACCAGACTCAGATCAAGCCCTATCGGGAAGGAGGCAGCGGATGGGGCTGTATAGACGAGGAAAAGTCTGGTGGATGAATTTCAGTTATCAGGGGCAGCAAGTCCGGGCTTCGACCGGACAGACCGACCGGCGAGCCGCTGAATTAATCCTAGGGGATACGAGGCGGCAACTACGGGACGGCGGTTACCGGATCACGCTGGAAGAGCGTAACCGGACGTTTGGGGAGCTTATGGATCGGTTTTTGAGGGAACATGTGATCAAGAAAGCCAGCCAACGCTCCTACGTCGGCTATACCAAGCGGTTGCGCGGGTTCTTTGGCGACACGACGCCATTGGCCGACATCACGCCACGGCTGATTGCCGAATACAAGAATCAGCTCTTCGCGGATGACCTGGCTCCAGCCTCGGTGAACCGGCATCTTGCCACACTCAAGAAAGCATTCAATCTAGCCGTGCGAGAGTGGGAATGGTGCCAGCGTAATCCGGTGCTCTCAGTGTCAATGGAGCGGGAACATAACGGGCGGGTTCGGTGGCTCACGGTGGAAGAAGAGCACCGATTGCTTGCAGCCTGTAGGCCCTGGCTTCGTGACATTGTGCAGTTCGCCTTAGGAACTGGCATGAGGATGGGTGAGATTCTCTCGTTGTCCTGGCGAGGGGTAGATCTAACAAGGCGAACCGTGATGCTGTTTCACTCCAAGAACGGTGAGCGGCGCACGATACCCTTGAATCAAACCATGCTCAGCCTAATTAGGGCCAAGAAGGAAGAGGCGCACCTAATCAAACAGCCCACTGGCAACTTGGTTAAGTTGAACGCGGAGAGTCCTTACGATCTCGTGTTCAAGAGCAAAACCGAGACGCCGATTGAAAGCGGACATCTCCGCCGCTCATTTCGGCTAGCTCTTAAAAAGGCTGGAATCGAAGAGTTTCACTTCCACGACCTCCGGCATACCTTCGCCACGCGATTGGTTCAGGCAGGAGTGGAGCTGTACAAGGTGCAGCGGCTCTTGGGGCATAAGTCGCCGATGATGACCCAGCGCTATGCCCATCACTATCCCGAAAGCTTACGGGATGGGGTCGAAATCCTGGACCGAATCAAGCCGACATCACAAATTATCACAGTCGGCTTGGTTGGTACGGCGGCAGAAGCGGCAAGTTGTTGAATTTGGTGGGCCGTGTAGGGGTCGAACCTACGGCCCGCTGATTAAGAGAGCAAACAGGCCGTTTT
>SWDO01000003.1 GCA_005116895.1 Nitrospira sp.
GCGCCGAGGCCGTGGTGGTTGGTCAGGAATACCAGTCTGTCCCCCGTGTCTTCGCGGACGGCCTCGACGCGGCACAGCAGATACGGGCACTTTTTCTGTGCGCCCGTGCCAGCCAGACGAATGGTCTGATCTTTGAGAATGTTCCGGTTCTGCGGCGGCTCGCGCTCCTCGACCACCTCGAACTAGGCATTGTCCTTCATGCGAGTGACGAAGAACACGCCGGCATCAGTCCATTCGGCGAACAGCCGGTAGTCGTTGTAGCCCCGGTCATCCACCACGATGGTGCCGGGCGCGAAGGCGATGTGCCAGGCGGCCTTGACGTCAGCGACTTTGCCGTCAGTCACCAGGCCGAAGCACGGCAGATAGCCGTCATGGTCGAGCACCAGGTGAAGCTTGACCGCACCCTTGGTGCGGCGGTACTTCGCCCAATCGTACAGCGACAGGCACAGATCGATCACGGTCGAATCGAGGCTGACCAGCTTGTTCTTGAAGCGGAATTTCTTCTTGCCCACGGCTTTCGCCGCCACAATGTCAAACAGCCCGTAGAACACCCTCTCGAACAGTTCCCACGGACGATGGCCATTGGCGTAGGAGAGCGACGAGCGCGCTGGCGCTTCGATGCCCAGGTGGGCCAGCTTGCCTTCGCAGCTCTTCAGCCCGCCTTCGATCTCCCGCAGGGAATGGGCGCGACCCAACTGACAGAACAGCATGCCAACAAATTGGCTCCAACTCGACAAACCCTTACTGCGATATTCGGCACCTGTCTCGTTGACGATGCGTTCAAAGTCGGTACGCGGAATGAGCTTGAGTATCTGGCTGAACAGGCTGCATGATGCGTTCACGTTGGGTCTCCTTCGGTTGGGCGCAGGTGGGTTTGGCGATTCACCGACACCCTACACCTTGGGATGACCCAACGTCTAAGCTGTTTTGGACAAGAGTGGGCTTAGCTATAAAGCTCTCACAAGTGGAGGAGAGATACCGCGCAGGTCTAGGTAGAAACGTGAGTCAGAGGCCGGATCCGGAGGACTAGAAAGGGTCAAGCACCGGGGGGAATGCTAGAGCATTTTTGGTTTATGTCTTTACATAACCTGAGGACGCGAAGTAGCGCGTGCATTCGTCTGGTGTGAAGTCGTCAAGCAGCCTTCCGATGTCAGTCCAGAGCGCATCCACGGTACGTGGGGCGACCTTGCGGAGCAGGGCTTTGAGTTTCGCGAACAGTTTTTCGATGGGATTGAGATCCGGGGAGTAGGGTGGGAGATAGCGGAGGTGGGCCCCGACCGCTTCAACAGCCTCTTTGACGCCCGCTACTTTGTGACTGCGCAAGTTGTCCGCGATGACGAGATCGCCGGGGTGAAGCGTCGGGCACAAGAACTCCTGGACATACTTGACGAATAGCGCGCCTGTCATAGCACCATCCGCCACCATCGGAGCGGAGATGTCATCATGCCGTAGCCCGGCAACGAAGGTGGTGGTGTGCCATTCCCACAGGGACGCGGCACTGATATAGACCACGGGCGTGGTCTCGATCTGGTGATAGATGGTTTTCGAGAGTCGTGGAGACTGAATCACAAACCACAAAAACACGTGCGTATCTAATAACAGGTTCATGGCCCAGCCTCGAATGCAGCCATCATGTCCGGTGGTAACGGCGCATCAAAATCGTCAGAGATGGTCACGCGTCCTTTCAAAAGCCCCGAGCGGCGACGTGGCAGCTTGGCCTCAAGCGGTCCCAGCTCGGCCACCGGCATTCCATCTTTGCAAATCGTAATGCGCTGCCCTTTTGCAACGGCGGCAAGGAGTTTGGAAAAATGGGTCTTGGCCTCATGGACATTCACCGTTTTGGTGGCAACTTTCATACACCCCCCATATGGACTAAGATTAGTCTACTTCGGACTGGTGCGGGAGTCAATCCATTCGTTCCCGTGCACAGGAGGTCGCCCCCATGCGCCCATCATGATCCTTGAACATGAGGCGCGCCTCGATATCAGGATTCCCGTCATGGAGGTGGTAGACTCGCACCTCTGCTCCTCGATTCTCCCTGAAGAGCCATCTCGACCATGAGTGGACTCAGACACCAACTCGCGCACCGACCTCTTTTCACCATCGTGTTGCGCCCCTCACCCAGGCCGGGGCGCAACAGAATGTCAGAAACCGAGTTCACTATGTGATCCCAAGCGCACCAATTCGAGAGAGGTGCTGTCGGGTTTACGATAAATGAGGATCAGATCGGGTCGAATGTGGCAATCACGATGATCGCTTCATTCCCCGGATAACGGATGGTCAAAATTGCGACGGGCAAGAGGGGTATCATTGGCAAGTAAGTTCACGACCTCCATCAGCAGTGTATCGAGGTGCTTGCCGTGTAGACCGGATTATTCACGCCGATAGTCTCGCTTAAACCGGGCGGTGTATTTAATCTCCCGCATTGAGACTAGCGAGCAAGTCTTTCGGCTTTCCAGCCTTGATCAGATCGCCCTGGCGAGCAGCCTTCATGGCGGCAATCGTTTCGGTGTTGGGATTCAGCGGCTCAAAGGGAAGGGCTTTTTCTGCCGCCACCCTCACCAGGAGCAAGCGGAAGGCGTCGGACACGGTCAGGCCAATATGTTTTAAGGCGGCAGCGGCCTGTCTTTTCGTGCGTTCATCGATCCGAGCGCGCACAACGGTGGTGTTAGTCATGGTAGCAATGCTCCTTACTGAGCTACATTGTAGCCCAAGTATTTCACGTTGTCCTGCGTTTCACAACTGACCCTTTGTGAAACAGCTGTCCGTGCGGGGGTGGTTACAGCAAATGGCGTGGGACATCCACCCGTTCATGGAAACCGCGCAGGGAGGGGGTATTGAAGGGGGGGTGGCGAAGGAGGCGCAAGGGCCAGGGGGGGCATGGTGGGATTTCTGAGAAGAAAGAATCCTTTCGTATGATTTCAGAACGTGGCGGTGTAAATCCGAACCCATGTCGCCAGTGATGGAACTTTTGGGCGGTCGCGCTCGAAGCCAAAGGTCCGCTTACGGCCAAGAGCGGAAATTTGGCGCATCAAAATACTTGCCCGACAGCTGACATTCCTGCGAACCTCCAGCTTCCGGGTCAGTTAGCGGTTTGCCAATCAAGCGAAATGCTACTATAGTCAGGTGGACCGTTGTCAGTGCAGCATCTTGTGATGATCGGCTCCGGAAGAAACGCGAAGAAGCCGTTTCTCAGACCGTCACAACCGCCACATCTGTCTCGGACAGCGTTGCTTTCGCGTTCCCGCGTGAGGTCACCATGAGTTATTCCACCGAAGTTGCCCGTATGTGGCGCCATACGGAGACTGGCACCGATCCGCGCAGCTACTTAGAACTCGTGCGCTATGCGACGCTCGCTGCCTCGAGCCACAACACGCAGCCGTGGAAGTTCGAGCTCAAGCCGGGCTCGATTACGATCCTTCCAGATCTGTCTCGGCGCTGCTCAGCGGTCGATCCTGATGATCACCATCTCTATGCCAGTCTCGGCTGCGCTGCAGAAAATCTGTTGCTTGCTGCACAGGCTGCGGGATTGGACGGCACTTATCGGTTTGATGCGGCGACGACCGGCGTGCGTGTGGACTTCAACGCGGCAACGCCAAAGAGATCGCCGCTCTTTCAAGCCATTCCGAATCGCCAGTGCAGCCGGGTCGAATACGACGGTAAACCCTTGTCCACAGAAACGCTGCGACACCTCGAGTCTGCCGGGCGAGGCAATGGTGTATCAGTTTCTTTACTAACAAACGCACAACAAAAAGATGCTGTGACCGACTACGTGACTCGCGGCAACACGACTCAATTCGCGGACGCAGCTTGGGCGGCAGAGCTCAAGTCGTGGACTCGGTTCAACGCACGCGATGCGATCCGCGCGGGCGACGGACTCTACGGTCCAGTGATGGGCAACCCGGACGTGCCACGGTGGGTCGGAGAGTTGTTCATGCGATTCGCATTCTCGTCCAAGAGCCAGAATCGAAAAGACACTCGAAACATCCGAAGTTCGGCTGCTATCGCTGTGATCCACTCCGAGGCAGATGACGTATCACATTGGATAGAAGCGGGCCGATGTTACGAACGCCTGGCGCTGCAGGCCGCCGCTCTGAATCTGCGTACCGCTTTCATCAATCAGCCAGTCGAAGTTGCAGCATTGCGCCCCGATTTTGCCCGTTACCTCGGAATAGGTAACCGACGACCCGATCTCATCGTGCGAATCGGTCAAGGACCCGAAACGCTGCGATCACTGCGTCGACCGGTTGAGCAAGTGATTGTGAGTGTTAGGGGTGACACCCTGGTTGCTGCGCAAAACCCAATCACCGAATATCGAGCTTCGTCGCCAGCCACAGCACCTTAGATAGTTTCTTGAATGGCAGACCAAATCGATGAGCCCTTTGCGCGCCAGTTCCTGCAGCGCCTCTACGCTGCGGTAAATGCGCACGATGCAACAGCCGTCGCGGCGCTGTGTGCGCAAGACGTCTTGTGGGAAGACCCTGCCGCACACGAACCGCTGCGCGGCCGCGATGCGGTCTATCGATTCCATCATGAGGGGATGTTTCGGGCACTCCCCGATGTCAGCGTCACACTGATTGACGGCCCGTACCTTTCTTTTGATCGCACGGGCATCGCCGTCCGTTTGCGTATGACCGGCACGATGACCGGACCATTGACACCGCCGGGTTTCGCCCCGACCGACGGTCCTGTCGCGTTCGAAACGGCGGAGTTCTCGCGCTTCGCGGACGGCCTGCTCGCGCACCATGTCGTCGTGGTAGATCGGCTCGCGTTGGCCACGCAGATTGGTGCCGTCCCGAGCGCGGGCAGTCTAGGCGAACGCTTCGGTATGTGGGGCCAGCACCTCGCTGCCGCCTTGGCACGAATCAGGCGGAAAGGATGACGAAGGCGTGCTGTTAACTGCCGTCGCTGTCGTGCTTGTGGCGGTTCTCGTTCTTGTCGGCGTACCACTGTTGCTGAGTCCGCGGACGCCGAAACCGTATCTCGACAACCGTGGCAGACCGCTCGCACACAGCGTCTCGGAGAAGATCCGCGTCAACATCAACGGCGTCGAGCAGGGGATGTTCATCAAGGGCAGAGACGCTCGCAATCCGGTGCTGCTCTACCTGCATGGCGGCGTGCCGGATTACTTCCTCACCGAGCGCTACCCCACCGGACTGGAGGGTGTCTTCACGATTGTCTGGTGGGAGCAGCGTGGATCCGGGCTATCCTACCGCCCCGACATGGCACCGGAGTCCTTGAACCCGGAACAACTGGTGTCCGACACGCTGGCGTTGACGAACTACCTGCGCGCACGCTTCAGCCAAACCAAGATCTACCTCATGGGCCGTTCGGGCGGCACCTTCTTCGGCATACAAGCGGCGGCACGCGCCCCGGAGCTGTACCACGCCTACATCGCCGTCGCGCAGATTTCGAATCAGCTCGAATCGGAGCGGCTGGCGCACCGCTACATGCTTCAGCGCTACAAGGACGAAGGAAACAACAAGATGGCGCAACGCCTCGAACAGGCACCCGTCGGCGACACGGCGCCCCTGCCGGATGCGTACCTCAAGATGCGCGACATGGCGATGCACGAACTGGGCGTGGGTACGACCCACGACATGAAATCGGTTGTCACAGGGATGTTCTTGCGGTCCCTGCTCCACCGCGAATACACGCTGACTGAAAAGCTCAACTTATGGCGCGGCAAGCTCTTCTCCGGTAGTCGCCTGTGGAACACACAACTGTCCACGGATCTAACAAAGATGGTGACTCGGCTCAAGATTCCGGTCTACTTCTTTCACGGCGTGTACGACTACACCGTGTCCTACCCCCTGGCCAAGTCCTACTTCGAGCATCTGGATGCGCCCGTGAAGGGCTTCTACACCTTCAAGCAGTCTGCCCACACGCCTTTCTTCGAGGAGCCGGACAAGGTGCGCGAGATCTTGCGGGCGGACGTGCTGACGGGATCGACGAGTTTGGCCGATCCGAACTAGAGGCGCCGTAAAGCGGTCCTCAGCCCTGTCGCCTTAACGTTCGACGTTACCGGCGACCGGAGCCCGAAGGGCGAAGGGAACCGGCAAGCGCAGCTTGCCGGGCGTCCGATTGACGGAGGGGTTAGCCAGCAGCCTTACCATCTGCCCTAAATCCTTCGTGGAAAGTGACGGTGCCTTGCGGATAGTGCCCATCGAAAGATAGTGCGAAGAAGACCTCTGGCGGTACACCTTCAACCAACAGTCCGGAAGGATTCTTAAACCCGAATTTCCTGTAGTAGTCCGGGTGCCCTACTAGACAACATCCTCGGCCATTCATGGCCTTCAGCCGTGAAAGTCCTTCCTGAATCAGCCAGGCTCCAATGCCCTGATGTTGATACGTTGGCAGTACCGAAACGGGACCAAGGCCATACCAGCCCCGAGTGTCGTTCGAAATGCTCACGGGAGAGAACGCAATATGGCCTATCACTGCGCCATTTAATTCCGCAACGAGCGATACAGTAAGAGCCTTGGCGGTGCGTAGCGCCTCGATGATAAACTGCTCCGTGTGGTTGCTTATCTCCAATGTCATGAACGCAGCAGCGGTCACTTCCCTTATTGCACCTACATCGGTATCGATCTCGTGCCTAATGATGATCTTCGGATTCATGCGTTTGGTGTAAATCCAACTTTGCTGGATAACAATGTTTAGGCTGATCCACGTAAGAGCTGGATCTGCCAATTTATGGCCGTATAACGCGCCATCGATTTCCTGAACTATAAGGCTTCATCATCGTCAGCACAATGAGTTGCATGCATAGGACCATTTATCATGGGTTCTTATGCGGGTCGGTGTAAGCCCCCCCTTCTGGTAG
>SWDO01000030.1 GCA_005116895.1 Nitrospira sp.
CATCCACGGATCTCACATGGCGCTCAAACTTCGTGCGACGTGGCTGTTCTTGGGCGTGCTCGTCGCCCCTCTCCCGCTGTGGGCCGATGCCAACTTGGATTACCAAAATCGTGGAGACCGCTTCGAAGGACTCAAACCAAAACCGGTCTCCGGTTACGACATCGAACTCATCTCCGTTCTGGCCGACTATCAGGAACCTTCTACGCAACTGCCGGATCAACTCCGGGTTGGGTTCTACCTTCAGAGCCAGACTCCCGTTCATCTTACCGTTCGGGAGCAGGATTACCGGCTCTACTATTGGCTCGACAGGGTGACACCACCGAAGGGATGGCAGGCCAAGTCGGTGAATGAATACAGCTGGCCGACAGCCTCAGTGCTGCGACAACTGGATCAGAAACTCAATCCCTATGAATTGGGGGTGCTGGTTCGCCTCGGAAGAGACACACCGGGAGAGAACGAGGACATTGCGCCGGCGATCCTCTATCACGCGCAGTTGCCCGATAAGATCGGTGGCTATCTGTTCACCATGAAAACCAACGGGGATGCACGGCTCGGTTGTAAGGTGTATCGAGGAAAAGAATCAAGGGAGCTGATGACGCAGGCATTCCGCCGACTGCCCGGTGGACGACCGTTCACGGTGCGATGGGATGCGGCAGGTGCGCAGGAGGGGCAGCATACCCTGGTCTGTAACGGCTACTTTCTGGATACC
>SWDO01000031.1 GCA_005116895.1 Nitrospira sp.
ACTTCGAGAAGCGGTTACTGGATTACGATTCGAACGCGCAGGATGTCATTACCTCCGACAAGAAGACCCTGTTGCTCGACAACTTTGCGAAATGGCGCATCGTCGACCCGTTAAAGGTCTATCAGAACTTCCAAAGCCAGCGGGGCGCGCTCCAGCGACTGCATGACATTATCTATTCCGAGCTCCGCATCGAGTTGGGTCGTCATGAGTTGCTTGAAATCGTGTCGAGCACGAGAGCGGACATCATGAAGGTGGTGACCGAACGAGCGAACGAGAAGGCATCAGTCTATGGCATCGAGATTCAGGACGTTCGGATTAAGCGCGCCGATTTGCCGGAACAGAACGAGAAAGCCGTCTTCGCGCGCATGCAAGCGGAACGGGAACGGCAAGCGAAGCAATATCGCGCTGAAGGAGCGGAGGAAGCGCAAAAAATCAGATCGGAAGCTGAAAAAGACCGAGAAATTCTCCTCGCCCAAGCCTATAAGGAGTCGGAAGAACTTCGAGGCGGCGGCGATGCCAAAGCGTTTCGGATCTATGCCGATGCCTACAGGCAGGACCTGAAGTTTTTCGAGTTTACCCGTTCGATGGAAGCCTACAAGAGCGCCTTCAAAGACGGCACGACCCTGGTGATGAGCCCGGACTCCGAATTCTTCCGGTATCTGAAGCAGCGTTAGCGTTCCGCAGCACGGTTCTATATTGACCGACATCAAGGCCCTTTATGGATGTCGTTAAGACAGAAACGGTTTCTATTCGGTTGCTCATCAAGTCAACGTCAGAGTATATTGCCTCCGATGAGTCACATTGGTGAAAGCACGATTCGCTGGTTTCCTGCGTGCACAGGTGCGGTCATTCTGATCCTCCTCGTCTGTCTTTGCGTGGTCTTCCAAATGCTTGGAGCACCAGTCACCTTGCTTGGTCTGCTGACGTCGGATACGCCAGTGGAATCGCTCTCTGAGGATTTCTCCATTCCACCGATCACACCGGAGCCGGGTATTCCGAGCCATTCTCGTTTTAGTGTGGAGGGTCAACCTCCAGGGCATCTTCCAATCTTTTCGACCGCAGTCTTTCATCCTCCTCAATCGTAGCCTTCGTTCTCATTCTATCAATGTGCAGTCCACGCGAGGCTGAGGCGTTCACACGTGGCTGATTCGTCTGTCGTTGACACCGCAGAATGGTTCGACGAACTCGAACATCTTGCGACCCTACCGTGCTGGCAGGAGTGAAGGAGGAAAGGTGACAGAGATTAGTATGTTTGGAAATGGAGTGTTGTGGGTGGTGCTGCTGATAACGCTGGATGCGTCCATGGCAGTGGCCAAGTATGAGACCTATGGACCGATCATGCCTCAGCGTGCCTGGGCTTGAGCCGAGAAGAGGCCGGTCGAGGAAGCGTTGCGCAATTTCAAAATAGAGGCGGCCGTTGATGGCATTGGACCAAAGGGGTGTCACGCAGAGCAGAACTGGATAGAGGTCGACGACTGTTAGATCCACAACTGCCGGCATCCGACAAGCGGAATAACTTGGATCCGCCCATTTTCATCGTATATAGCGAGGGCGAACCCGTCCTGCCGATGAGTCAATGATGCCCATAAAGTACTGTGTGTAAGCCTGGGGTCTTCATGCGTCTTTCAACGTGAGTGTGCGAGAGCGATAAACCAGGATTTGGTGAAATAGTGGATGTCCATGCTATTGGGCACGAAGTACTTTGAACTGGATATTGCAACTTTGTGTTTATCCGTGCGTCGTGGCTAGGCTCAGTGTACATCGGCTCTGGCTGTGGCTACCTCGTGCTGAGTAGCCCGAACGAGCTTGATGTCATGCGGCGCGACTATATCGCGTGGACCCGTCAAACGTTGCGAGTACAACACAATCGAACACAATAACGACAATATTTAAATTGTATGGCCAGGTTACAGAGGAAGTCATGTGCAAAACATTATCGATAGATCTTGCGCTCGCCTCGCTCATGTTGACAGCCGGAACGATGATCATGATCGACCAAGTATCGGCGGAGCCTAATAAATTCGAGAAGGCAGCCGCGGCGAAAGTTTCGATCGATGAGGCTATCGCAACGGCGCGGGAGAACGTGTCAGGTACGGTCATTGAAGTCGAGCTGGATCAGAATCACGACCGACTGATCTGGGAGATAGAAGTCATCACCCCGGAGAAACAGACGAAAGAGATCCACATTGATGCCCAGACGGGGACCGTCATTGATGTCAATGAAGAAAAGGTGAAGTCGAAACAGATTCGTCGGCGGAAATGAAGCTCCCCGCAGCAAGCTGCTGGGTTTTCCAAGTTGAACATACAGGGGGTATTAGGACTGCGGCCATCAGGCTCATCGTTTCATGACTCTAGGGTAGTCATTTTCACGGGAAATCACCAATAGATGGAAAGGACCACCGAGTAAAGAACCCCGCCCTTCCGGGCGGGGCTTTTGTAAACCAAGAAGGAATTGGCCTCCGCTTCGCTATGGGCTGCCATTCCTCCCCGCTCTTCCGAGCGGGGCATCCTGGCAGATCTTCGTGACAAGTCGGACATTGATGCGCTCATAAAAAGGGTAAAAGAATAGCGAGGGGCGAAGCGGATCTAAGCACCTCATTCAGCCCTGGCATTCACAACATTACAGTGAATGGGCGATGCTTGGTGGTTTATCAGACATGTGCTCTATTTTAGTATGCCCGCCATAATGAGAGGGATCAGATGACGAGTTTTGTTAACCATTGGACAGGCTATGCAGCACTCGTCGTGTTTATCGCCGCGTATCTTTTGGTGATCGTCGAAGAGTCAATTCACCTACGTAAATCAAAACCGGTCCTGGTGGCGGCGGGGGGAATCTGGATCCTAACGGCGCTGGCATACGGCACGCAAAACCAATCTCATGCCGCTGCAGAAATTCTTCGGCATACCCTGCTTGAATATGCCGAGCTGATGCTCTTTCTCTTGTCCGCAATGACCTTCATCAATACGATGAGTGAGCGCAACCTCTTTGAGGCGTTGCGGACCTGGCTTATTTCATTAGGTTTATCACTGCGCAGCATATTTTGGCTCACAGGTATCCTGGCGTTTTTCATCTCGCCGGTTGCGGATAACCTCACGACGGCATTGGTCATGGGTGCCGTGGTCACGGCGATCGGTGCAGGTAACGGGCGCTTCATCGCCTTGGGCTGCATCAATGTCGTCGTGGCCGCCAATGCCGGTGGCACATTTAGTCCCTTCGGAGACATCACGACGCTGATGGTCTGGCAAAAAGGCTTGGTCAAATTCGGAGAGTTTGTGGCGCTGTTTGTTCCATCGCTCGTTAACTGGCTTGTGCCGGCAATAGTCATGGCAATGACAATCGGACGTGACAAGCCGACGGCCACCCTGGAACCGGTGGAAGTGAAACATGGCGGCTACATCATAGTACTTTTGTTTCTCATCACCATAGCGGGTACCGTGGCGATGCATCATTTCCTGGAGATGCCTCCGTTTCTCGGCATGATGACCGGATTGGGGATTCTCAAATCCTACGGACATTGGATACGGCGGAAAGAATTGGTCGAATGGACGGACATTCCCATGTTTGATGACGAGCACACGGGACAGAGGCATGCGTTATGGAAACCAGCCGTCAAACCGTTCAATATTTTCATTAGCATGAAACGCGTGGAATGGGACACGCTCATGTTTTTTTACGGCATCATGCTCTGTGTCGGTGGCCTTGGGGCGCTGGGGTATCTGGCTGTCCTGTCCAGCCTCCTGTACCAAGACCTAGGCGCAACGGCCGCCAATGTCCTCGTTGGAATCTTATCGGCAGTGATAGACAACATCCCTATTATGTTTGCCGTCTTGAGCATGAATCCAGATATGAACCTTGGCCA
>SWDO01000032.1 GCA_005116895.1 Nitrospira sp.
TGGTTTGGTTGTTGAGCGGGTCTTTGATCGTGATGGGTTGGCCCTGGGTGTTCACGTCGATGTTCGTGATCTTCCCGAGCGCATTGGTGATGGTCTTGAGATTGCCTTTAGGATCGTAGCCGAACGTCGTCGTGTGGTTGAGCGGATCGGCGACGGTGGCTGGCGGTGCAAGGTCAAGCACTGACCCAATCTCTCTCTCACACCATTCTCAATGCGATGGTGAAAAGCGGGACCTCCTGGCGTGAATCCGTCGGTCAGCCCGCTTGACTTTCAAGACAGTTGCTGACCCCACTTGTTGTTTTTTGGATCGGACGGTTGCAGGTGGTTATCATCGGGGCTTCACCATCCTATCAAGGATCTCGCGAACATGATTCCGCCAGAATTCGTCTCGTATTTCTGACGCACGTTTTCTCATGTACAGCATCAGATCTTTGTCAGCCACTACATCGTAAGTCTGTTCCTGTTGCATGTCGCTAAGAACCCAGACAAGGTAGCGAAAATAGGAATCTTCCTGTGTTTCCCGCAGCTTTTTGGCTAGAAACGGAAACACCACTTTGCCCTCTTTTGCAAACTCCGTCGTCAGATGAAAGGGCGGTGGATGAGTGGACTTCATCCCGCAAATATACGTGACATACTGCCGTTCAAGACTCAAGGCGGAAAAAGTCTTCAGTTGTTCTTTCCGGGGCAATTCGAAGAAAGAGGTAACCAGGGTCCAGCATTCG
>SWDO01000033.1 GCA_005116895.1 Nitrospira sp.
GATCAGGGTTTCAACCTCCACCAACGCCTGCTTTTGCTCGGTGATGTCCGTAGCAAGCTCAAGCACCTTGAACGGCCTCCCCACCTCGTCGTACACCGGGTTATAACTGGTCTGAAACCAGATCTCCCGCCCACTCTTGGCGATGCACTTATGCTGTCTGGCGTCAGGCTCCCCGCGCCCAAGCTTCTCCCAGAGGGAACGATATTCAGGTGTATTGCTGTGCGATGGCTCGACAAAGAGGCTGTGGTGCTTCCCCTTGATGTCTCCTAAGCTGTACCCCATTTTCTCTAAGAAGAGCGTATTGGCTGTTTGAACAGTCCCATTGAGATCAAACTCGACGGTGGCGTAGGACTTGTTGATCGCATCCAGAATCCCTTTCATGTTTTGGCGCGCAATCTCATGCTCTGTGATGTCATAACGAACCCCCAGATATTTGCGGGGTTTCCCATCTGGACCCATGATCGGCTTGATCACCGCATCGACATAGTAGGGAGTCCCGTCCTTGGCGCGGTTCTTAATCACGCCGCGGAAGATCTTCCCCGCCCCGATCGTCTGCCACATCTGCTTAAAGACCTCCTTCGGCACGTCCGGATGGCGGGTGAGGTTGTGGGGCCGGCCTATCATTTCATCTTTCGAATACTTGGATATTTCAATGAATTTGTCATTGGCTGCAAGAATCTCTCCCTTGAGATTTGCCTCCGACACAATACTCGTCGTATTCATGATATCGATACGGGCATTCATCTCCTCGATGGCTTCTTGCTGCTTAACCATCGAGTGCTCCAGCGCCTCTCCCATGCGATTGAATTCCTGTGCCAGCCGGCCCACCTCATCCAGTGTCGTGACCGTCGAACGAGCATCCAGCTTTCCGCTACCGAGTTGCTGAGCGGCTTCCAGCACATCCAATAAATTCGCAACGATGCATCGGGACATAAACCACCCGAATCCGATCCCCGCGACGCACCCCCCGGCGACGAAGAGGATCAAGGTCAGCGTCAGCGTGTCCCGCAAGTCTTGGCTCGCTTGAAACGCCTCACGCGCTTGTGTTTTATTTTCTCCGACCAGCCCATTCACCGCGTCGTTGAGCGCGTCGAGTTTCGGATTCAGTTCCTTTTCGCGAAGTTCCGATGCGCCATCCTTGCTGTAATCTTTACTCAGCTGCAACACCTTCGCGCGAATATCTTTATAACCGGACCAGCTTGTTTGAAACTGCTCAAAGTACCTTCGTTCCGTTTCCGAGAGGATGATGGGCGCATACGACGACATGAGCGTCTCGATCTCTGCGTCGAGCCTGGCGATCTCCTCCATGCGTTTCGCCGCCGTGGCGCTGTCGTGAGCAAGAATATGCAGTCCCACGGCGCCGGCCACCCGTTGCGTGTTGTCTCGCAGATCGCCGAGTATCGCCATCGGGAGCACGTTCGTTTTATAAATCACTTCAATACGTTGGCTC
>SWDO01000034.1:0-302 GCA_005116895.1 Nitrospira sp.
TGACTCCGGCATCGGTGGTCGTCGCGAGGTTGCCGTTCAGGTCGTAGGTCTCGGTCGTGGTGCCGAACGTCGTCTGCTGATTGTTCGCATTGTAGACCGTCGTGGCTAATGCAGGTGGCACGTTCGACCGCGCAAAGGTGCCTCCCGTCTTAATCCTGTTCCCCGCGGCGTCATAGGTGTATGTGAGATCGCCCAGCGTCGTGGCCCCTTGTTTGTAGGTCAGGCTTGTGAGTTCAGACGCGTTGTTATAGCCATACGCCACGCTGTTCGTGTTCGGATAGGTGACACTGGTTCTTCGGTCG
>SWDO01000034.1:312-539 GCA_005116895.1 Nitrospira sp.
CGATTGGCATTATCATAGGTATAGACGACTTGCGTCTGGCCGACGACCGTCATGGTGGCGCGTCGGCTGGCGTTATCGTACGTGTAGTTCACGGTTCCCTGGGCCGTGACTTCTTGGGTCAGTCGGTCCAACCCATCATAGGTCCTCGTAATCGTCGCGGTGACGGTCCCACCGGCATTCTTCTCCTGCACCTGTGTGATTCTGTTGCCGGCATCGTACGTATAGTT
>SWDO01000035.1 GCA_005116895.1 Nitrospira sp.
GGGGATGGTCAGAGAGGACACGGTGACGATGAGTGCGAAGGAGTTGCGGCGGGTCCATGTGCTCCGCCACCTGCGGGAGAAACGGATCACACAGAGGGAGGCTGGGAAGATGTTGCAGGTGTCGGATCGTCAGATCCGACGCCTGCTTGGGCGGGTGACTGCGGAGGGCGACCAGGGACTCGTCCATCGAGGACGTGGGAAGCCGTCGAATCGGCGGATTCCCGAGAAGAGAAAGACGAAGGTCTTGGCGCTGTACGAGGAGCAGTATGGAGATTTTGGGCCGACGTTGGCGGTGGAGAAGCTGGCCGAGCGGGACGGAATCACGCTGAGTGCAGAGACGCTGCGGGGCTGGCTCATGGCCAAGGGGGTGACGCACTTCCGGCGACGTAGGCGGTCACATCGGGCGTGGCGAGCTCGGAAGGCGCACGTCGGCGAGTTGGTGCAGCTCGATGGGTCGCATCACGACTGGTTGGAAGGGCGCGGCCCTCGGTGTGTCTTGATGGCGTACATCGACGATGCGAGCAGTCGAGTCTTTGCCCGGTTCTACGCGTATGAAGGGACCGTGCCGGCGATGGACAGTTTGGGGCGCTACGTCAAGCAGTATGGGATTCCCCTGGCCGTCTATACAGACAAGCACACGACCTATAAATCACCTGCTCAGCCGACCGTGGACGAGCAATTGGCGGGAGCGACGCCGCAGAGTCAGTTTGAACGCAGCCTCGCGGAGTTAGGGGTGACGCTGATCCACGCCCATTCCCCGCAGGCCAAGGGGCGGGTCGAGCGGCTCTTTAAGACCTTCCAAGATCGGGTGATCAAGGAGCTGCGGCGCGCGGAGGTCTCCACGCTGGACGCGGCGAATGTGTTCCTCAAGCGCTATCTGCCAATCTACAATCGGCGCTTCGCCGTGCGGCCGGCCCAGGCCGCTGATCTGCATCGACCGAGGCTGGCGCGTGGCGAACTGGATCGCATCCTGTGTATCAAGACGACGCGAGTGCTGCGGCGCGATTGGACCGTCGCCCACAACGGGCAGCTCTATCAGGTCCAGACCAACGTGCGGGCGACACAGGTGGTCATAGAAGAACGGGGCGATGGGACGCTGCGCATCACGCATCAGGGCCACGTGCTCGCCTATCACCCGATCGCCGTACGTCCGGTGCGCCCGGCAGAATCGCGCTCGGTGTCACGCCGGCACCGACCGGCCACACCGGCACGGACGCATCCGTGGCGAAAACCGATGGTGCCTCCACGAGCAATCCTTGCGGCGGCGGGCAGCACCTAAACCGGACATTTCTACTTTGGGAGAAAGAGGACATTTCTACTGTGGCTTGACAGTCTTTTCGCCTGTGCTTGACTCCTTCCTCCGGTCGGCATAACCTTCTTGCAAAAATTGTAGAAGGTGTACAACACCGGGGCAGATCAATGTGAC
>SWDO01000004.1:0-40862 GCA_005116895.1 Nitrospira sp.
GTGTCGAGATGCGCCTGCCCATGGTCCCCGAACAAACCGCCATCGCCACCGTCCTCTCCGACATGGACGCCGAACTCTCGGCGCTGGAAGCCCGGCGCGACAAGACTCGCGCGCTCAAGCAGGGCATGATGCAGGAGCTGCTCACCGGGAGGATCAGGCTGGTATGAGATTGCTCATGCAGCGGTGTGCGTCATGAGAGTCCTGTTCCTTGATGAGTCCGGCGATCACAATCTGGCGGTGATTGATCCGTCCTATCCGCTATTTGTGCTGGGCGGCGTGATTGTCGATCAGCGGTATGCGGAAGGTCCGTTGGAAGAGGCGTTGCGGGATTTCAAGCGACGCCTGTTCGGGCGCGAGGATTTGATTCTCCACACGGCGGATATCACGCGCAACCAGAACGGCTTTGAGCGGCTGAAGGAACCAGCATTTCGGGAGAGGTTTTACCGTGAACTCAATACCTTGATGCGAGATCTGCGGTTTCAAGTGGTCGCCTGCGTGATCCGCAAGAACGATCATCTCCAGCGGTACGGAGTGGCGGCGCTCGACCCGTATATGCTGAGTCTGGATGTGCTGGTCGAGGGGTTCTGCATGGACATCGGCCAGGTCGCCGGAGGTGGTGTGATTGTGGCGGAACGGCGCGATCCGACACTCGATCGGGAATTGGATATCGCCTGGTTGAATTTGAAGGTGCAAGGCACCCGGTTTATGCAAGCCAAGGCTATTGAGCACCGGATCATGGGGCTGAACCTTCGCCCGAAGACCGCTAACATTGCTGGCCTCCAACTGGCGGATCTCGTCGTGACGCCGATCGGCAGAAAAGTGCTTGGCAAAACGATCAAAGAAGACTATCGCGTGATCGAGGAGAAGTTCCGGTGTAGCCGAAGGGGGCGTGTCGAAGGCTATGGCCTGGTGGTGCTTCCCAAATAAAAGAGGCCGGCCCCCGCTACGCAGTGACCAGCCCATGGTGAAATTATGGATGACGATGGTGTGAATTGCAAGAGGGACGTGTCTTTGTGCCGCACGCTGTGGATTAGAGGGGGTTCTCGCTGATGTCCGCTGTCGGCCAACCAGAACGCGCCACGCAGAATCGCGTCACCGCGCTGTTCCGTGACGAGCTGGGCTACCGCTATCTGGGTGATTGGACCGACCGGGAGCAGAACAGCAATATTGAAGAAGGGCTGCTGACCGACTATCTGGCCAAGCTGAGTTACACGCCGGCGCAGATCAGCCGGGCGCTGTATCTACTGAAGATCGAAGCGGACAATCACAGCCGCAATCTCTACGGGAACAATCAGGCTGTCTATAAGCTGCTGCGCTACGGGATACCGGTCAAGACCGAGGCAGGCAAGGTCACGGAAACGGTGCATCTCATCAACTGGCGTGAGCCGGGCAATAACGACTTCGCGATTGCTGAGGAAGTGACGCTCAAGGGCAGCCACGCGCGGCGGCCTGATCTGGTCCTCTACGTGAATGGCATTGCGGTTGGGGTGATTGAACTCAAGAACAGCCGCGTATCCATTGGCGACGGTATCCGCCAAAGCCTTTCCAATCAGCTGCCTGAGTTCAACGCCTGGTTCTTCAGCACAGTGCAGTTCCTCTTCGCCGGAAATGACTCTGAAGGTCTGCAATACGGGACCATCGGCACGCAGGAGAAGTATTTCCTGAAGTGGAAAGAGGACGAGCAGGACAACCGCCGATTCAAACTGGACAAGTATCTCCTGAAGCTGTGTGCGAAGGATCGGCTGATCGAGCTGATACACGACTTCATCCTCTTCGACAGTGGGATGAAGAAACTGCCTCGGGTGCATCAGTATTTCGGCATCAAGGCGGCGCAGGACTCTGTGCGCCGGCGCAAGGGCGGCATCATCTGGCACACCCAGGGCAGCGGCAAGAGCATCGTCATGGTGCTGCTGGCCAAGTGGATTCTGGAGAACAATCCTCACGCCCGCGTGGCCATCGTCACCGACCGGGACGAACTGGATAAGCAGATCGAGCGAGTCTTTACCGAGGTCGGTGAGCCGATCACGCGCACCAGCAGCGGCCGCGACTTGATGAGCCGGCTCGGCCAGGCGACGCCCCGTCTCATGTGCTCGCTCATCCACAAGTTCAGGCGCAAGGACGTGAATGATTTCGACGCCTTCATTAAGGAGCTGGAGGCCCAGCCCAGCCAGACGGTGGGCGAGCTGTTCGTTTTCGTGGACGAGTGCCATCGCACGCAGAGCGGCAAGCTCCACCGGGTGATGAAGGCCCTCATGCCGAATGCCGTCTTCATCGGGTTCACCGGGACGCCCTTGCTTGCAAAGGATAAGGCCACCAGCCACGAAGTGTTTGGCCGATACATCCATACCTACAAGTTCAGTGAGGGAGTGGAGGATGGCGTAGTGCTCGATTTGGTCTATGAGGCACGGGACATCGACCAGCACCTGGGCTCTCAAGAGAAGATCGACGCCTGGTTCGAGGCCAAGACCAAGGGTCTGAACGACTGGCAGAAAGACGAGCTGAAGAAACAATGGGGGACGATGCAGCAGGTGCTCAGCTCCAAGTCCCGCATGAACCGGGTAGTGAGCGATATCGTTTTCGACTTCAGTGTGAAGCCGCGTCTGTCCAACGAGCGGGGGAATGCCATTCTTGTGGCGTCAAGCATCTACGAGGCGACCAAGTATTTCGGTCTCTTCCAAAAGACGCCCTTCAGGGGCAAGTGTGCGGTGGTGACCTCCTATAGTCCGCAGTCCCAGGATGTGACCAAGGAGGAAGTCGGCGCGAATACGCCTCCGGTGCTGTCCTCGTCTGCGGCCTTGCTGAACGGCCTTTCTGAATAGCCTGCCATGGCTCTCAAAGAGTCTATGATGGTTCCCCTCGAAAGAAGGGGGTGTTGGGTCGGCGACCGGTCGATTGGCGCCCCTCTTTCGGGGACTACCGTGTCGCCGACAAGTGAGATAGGGTACGTCTCAACAGGAGGCGTTCCCTATGACAGACTTTGAAGAAGCCAGCTTTGTAATGAGTCTTCTCGCCCTGGCTGGAATTGCAATCATGGCAGACCGTCCGCTTGAAGCTGCTTGTGAGCGGGTGCTGATGTGGTTTCGGCCTCGCCAGTAGTCGGTAAGCTTTTCCGCTAGACCGGTGCTAATCTGCACGTTAGCTATTCTGTCGATCCAAGACGATTCATTATCTAACGAGTCTTTGGCTTGTAAATCCTTGCACTGAGAGATGCCAGGGAGTCTGTGGTTACTGATCTCCCTGGCATGTCCACGCGTCGGCTATTTTGAGACAAATAGGCTAATTCGACATGCAAAATCCCACGCTGTCTTGTTCTTCAAGTGACTCCACACCCTTTGACGCATCCTTCCGCTGCGCTCGAATGGTTTTGAGGCTTCGCAGCAGATCCGAGTCTCCTGGAGCTTTGTCTTCGTGCGCGCATTCGAGGAGCGCATTGACGACGATCTCCTGTACATAGGTCATCGACATTCCCTGTGTTCGACGAGCCACTTCAGTCAAGGCACCGTCGGAGAAGTACAGCCCGCCGTGCTTGCGGAGCAATGCCAAGCGCTGCTCCAGCGCCGGAAGGGGAAAGGTCCAGACTCGATCAAACCGGCTTGGTCTATGCAACAAAGCAGGGTCCAATTTTTCCGGTTCATTACAGGTTGCAATCACCAGCACGCCGTTCAAGACCTTAAGCCCATCTAAGAGGTTCAAGAAGTGGGAGATCGAGACGCCTTTGGCCTGCACCATCCGATCAAGATCTTCAAACAGCACAACCGCCGGCGTACAGCCCTCGGCGAGATCCAAGGCATGACGGAGCATGCTGTCGTCCACATCCGCTGTCCCCAGCACGGAAATGAACTTCGCAGGAGTGTTAGAGGCCAGCGTCTTGAGTGTCAGCGTTTTCCCGCAACCTGGCGGCCCGGCAAACAGAAACCCTCGACGGTGGGGGATGCCTAAGGCCGCGTATCGTTCAGGGCTCGCAAAGAACCCTTCGACGTTGCTCCGAATATCCCGCGCCATCTGGGCCGGTAGCACCAGATCATCCCAAGAACTCGCGGTCACCGGGATGTTCTCGCCATTGACGACATAGATCTCCTTCTTCTTTTCCTTGAGTCTGGCTTTGCCGTACCGCTCCAGAACGAGAAGAAGGTCTCGAAACGCAGCAAGGGACTTGGTCGCAACGAAATAGATTCCAAAGCAGCCCTTGCCCAACATAAGTGAGAACATGTGACAGTGGATGTCGTGGCCGTTCCAGATCAATTCAATGGTCCCTCGCCAGCCATAGGCATTCGCTTCTTCTGAAGCACTGTTAGAGATACTTGCTTCGGACGCAGCGCAGGCAGATATCAAATTCCGAAACGCTCCCACCCCAACGAGCGGGAGAGCCGTGCGGCGTGTGATTGCCGTCGGGTGCCACTCTCGGAGGCAATCCAATAGGTAGTTCAGCGACAGCTCTTCAGCCGAGTCGCCGCCAAATTCATGGACGACCCAGCCTGCCTCGCGCGGATGCGCGGCAAGAAACCGACTGCTTTGTCTCTGGAGAAACAGGGACTCACTCATGTCTCCCTCCTTCTTGATGTGCAAGGGAACCCTAACACGAGGGTGTGACAGAATAGGTCTCTGGAGGCTGGAGACAGCTAATGAGAGGATCGATACGATTTGGCGGAGGCGGTTAGTTGACTGACCACGTGATCAATCAGCGTCTGTGGACCAAGCACCTTTGCCCCAGGGCCAAAAGAAAGAACCCTGGCGGTCAGTTCATCGAGACCGCCGCACTGCATGGTCAGAATGACGGACCCGTCCTTCTGAGACTGAAGTTTCTGCGTCGGATGCCAGCTTCGCTCCTTCACGAAATAGGCCCATTCAGAGGCAATCCAGATCTTCACTTCCTGCGGGGTCTCGTCGATCAACCCGAATGTTCGGTCGAGGCGTTCCATGAAAGAAGCAGACCGGGGCAGCACAAACATGTCTTCCGTGACCGTGATGGTTTTAACTCGCTCCAGCGCGAATATTCTCAACGCTCGTGCTGGATGGGAATACCCAATGAGATACAGCCCATACTGGTACAGGATCAGCCCATAGGGATCGACCCGATAGTCTTGCGGGCGCCCTTCGGGTTTCCGGTAGCCGTGCAGAACAATCGTGAGCTGACGAAGTAATGCTTTTCGAACGGACTCGATGACTGGTCTTTGAGTGGCATAGGCCCGGATCGGTCGCTGAAGAGGCGCAAAGGTCGTGATGATTCGCTCCAGATGATTTCTAACTTTGTCGGGCAAGCTCGCTTCAACTTTCTTGATGATGGTCTCCAAATCCTCAACAAACGGTGTGCCCTTCAAATAGGCCAGATGACTCAGCGCGAGATGGAGCGACATGAGCTCGTACGGTGAGACTGCAACCTCCAGCCCTTTGAACCCTGGAGGAAGCCGCCATTTTCCCTCTTCCTGCTCTAATGGGTAACCTGAGTCCTCAATCTGTTGCAGATCTCGGTGGACCTGGCGCTTTGTGACTTGCAGCTCATCGGCCAGTTCTGCCACCGTCGCCCCACCACTGAGCCGACGAAGCATGATACTGATACGCGCGACCTGGCTATAACTTTTGGGTTTCCGTCCCTTGCGACTGGCCACGGCAGTCCTCAGCTATCGGAAGGTATCGTTGACCACGGGGATTCCGCGTCCGGCCCAGTACCCGGCCATCATGTGCGGGGTGGAATGACGAATGGTGAATCGTCCTTGAGGAGTGAGGACCAGGCATCCCGCAGCTCCGTGAATCCGAGCAACCAGTTTCTGCAGCACAAGTCGTGCCGCCATCGCCGGCGTCTTTCCTCGTTCTAATAGATCACAAATTGATTTGGCTACTGCAAGACGGATGATGCCCTCGCCCAATCCTGTCATCGACACCGCACCGGCTTCATTGTCCGCATAGACCCCACAGCCGATGATCGGCGTATCCCCGACTCGCCCAGGCAACATGCAATCGATCCCTCCGGTTGAAGCGCCGGCCGCGACTGTCCCAAATCGATCGAGTGCGACGGCTCCAACCGTCCCATGCCGATCCCGATTGTGTGCGGTTTTTCGGAGAGCCGTATCATAGGAAAACCGGCGCGGCCTTCTTGTGAACGGTTGTCGCTCCATCTTGAAATGCCTGGCGAACTTCGTCGCCATCGGCCCGGCGAGCAACACATGAGGCGTGTGCTCCATGACCAAGTGAGCCGCTGTAATCGGATGGACAATTCCCTCGATGGAAGCCACAGCGCCAGCGCACAAGCTGTGTCCTTCCATGATGGACGCATCCATCCGCCGCACTCCGTCGAGTTGCAGATGCGCTCCTGTTCCCGCATTAAAGAGTCCGCTACGCTCAAGCACGCGAATGGCCTGTTCGACGGCAACGAGTGCGGAACTGCCTCGATCCAACAAGTGATACCCGACTTGCAGCGCGGCACGTAGGCAGGCGCCTTGCGGTGAGGTCATTGCGCGACGGCCTGCACCTCCGTGCACGAGGATGATGGGGCGGACGGATTTCAATTCAAGAGCAAGTCCCGGGTCTTCCGATAGGCGGGATTCTGCATGCGATCGAGATCGGACCGTACAAAACCAAGACCGGTCACACAGAGCTCAAAGTTCTCGGACAGTTTTCGAAACAAGGGCAAGCTGGTGTCCGCATCATCACGGCCGATCTGCGCGACGATGCCGTACGACCGCTTGCCGGTCTTCACATAGTCCACGAGAAAGTCTTTGTGATAGATGCGCCCAGCCGTTTTAAGCCGTCGAAGGTACTCAGGAAACAATCCCGCCATGAACAGGGTGAAATCACCGATATGACGATGCACATCTCGTTCACGGTCCAGCGATTGGGCTTCAAGCATGACCTCGGACTCGAAGAGTAAGTCCACAATCGAATCGACCTGCTGATTCTCTTGATTTCTGATCTTATAGAGCTGATCCGTAGAGGTAAAATCGACTAAAAGATTTGAGACGTATGACGTGACCTTGGCATCGGGCCAGCCGAGATGTTCCATAAAGCTCTTCTCGGTTAAGGCGCCGAAGAGTTGTCGGAGCGGATGGCGTGGCGGAACTTGAGTGCCCATCTCCACCTCCTAAGAAGTCTGATGAGGCTCGTGTTCAGTATACCAGATCTCGACCCGGAACCGGTTTCCACTCTCATCGATTCTATCGGAACACCACTGCCGGATCTTGAGCCTGGATTAGCCTCCCGCTCTACTGTCCACCACAAACGTTACCGGCCCGTCGTTCACCAAGGCCACCTGCATATGTGCGGCAAACACACCCGTTTCAACCTGCGTCCCGCATGTCCGCAAATCAGCTGCGACCTGTTCATAGAGGCGCTTGGCCAGGTCTGGAGGCGCAGCCCCGTCAAAACTGGGGCGGCGTCCGTTCGTTGTCCGGCCCAACAGCGTGAATTGGGAGACCAACAGCACCCCTCCACCGACCTCCGTGAGCGATCGATTCATCTTTCCCTGCTCATCGGCGAAGATGCGGAGGGTCCGGATCTTGTCGCCCAGATACGTCACATCAGACGCGTCATCGCTTTTCGCAACACCCAACAATAACATCATACCCTGTTGGATCCGGCCCACAATCTTGCCATCGACTTCCACTGAGGCACTGGTGACGCGCTGAAGGACTGCTCTCATCGGCTGACATCATCCTCGCTGCAATTGAATCAATGTTCCTTCAAGCCCCAGCAACTTGCGTTTCATGGATAGTCCACCGGAGAAGCCGCCGAGCGAGGCATCCTGAGCGACAATCCGGTGACAAGGAATCACAATCGGCAACGGATTGGCGCCGACCGCGTTGCCGACCGCGCGGGCATATTGTGGTCCCCCCACACGTAACGCAATCCATTGGTACGAACGGAGCTTGCCATACGGCACTCGCTGCAACGTCCGCCAGACCTGTCGTTGGAACGAGGTTCCCTGCGAGAAATCGAGCGGCACGTCGAAGGTGCTTCGTTTTCCTGCTAGATAGTCGAGCAACTGACGACGGGCTACTTCCAGTCTGGTGGACGCTCCTTGTTGCACTGGCTCATCCGACTCTGCTCTGAGCTCAGACTCGACTGCTCGCTTCGACCCTTTTGGCAATACAATCGATCGAATCCCTTTGTCGGACTCAGAAATCCCCATCCAACCCCAGGGCGAATGAAAGATCATCGCACGATGCATAGACCACTCCTTGTTACCCCATCACCCGTCCCAACTTTCTCCGCACCATCCCCCACACCACACCCAATTCATCCGACCCGAACAAGGCATGGACTCCAAAATATCCGCCGATACTCAACCCAATGGCAACGACAAGCATGGCTGACTTCTCGGTCCAGTCGTCGGGCTGAGTCCAGACCTGAGCACCAGCCACCCACCAACAGGCCATGACGATGGGCACACAGGCCACCAGCACCCGTCCAGCCGAACGGATGACTGATTTCCACTCGACACCGCCCAGCCGACGATTCAACACCACCACAAGGATTCCACCATTGACCATCGCAGCCAGCGCGGTCGCAAGCGCCAGCCCTGCCGCCCCCAGGTGCGACATCAGCACCAGCGAGAACAGGATATTCGCCGCCACCGCAATCGCAGCGGAAATGGCCGGCGTGGTCGTGTCCTTCAACGAATAGAACGCCGAGACAATAATGCGCACCCCCCCGAATGCCCACAAGCCAAGGGCATAGCACAGCACTGCAAAGGCGGTCTCAGCGGTATCGTGCGCTGTGAACGTGCCGTGCTCAAAAAAGAGATGCACAAGCGGCGTCCGCAGCAAGATCAAGCCCACCATCGCCGGCACGATGATAAAGAGGATCATGCGCAGACCGAACCCGAGCGTCGTGCGCAATTCGTCCAACGCACCTCGTGCCGCTTGTGCCGATAAGGTGGGGAGGATGGCCGTGGCCAAAGCGACGCCAAAAATGCCAAGGGGAAATTGAATGAGCCGCATGCCGTAAAAGAGATAGGTCGGGCCGCCGGAAAAAAACGACCCCAGAATCGTGCTCACGGTGATATTGATCTGTGTCACCGACAGCCCGAGCAGCGACGGGATCATCAGCCGACCGATCTTTCGCACACCGGGATGGCCGGGATTGAACGTGAATCCGAACAACATGCCGCGCAGCTTGAGCCCTGGTAATTGCATGGCAAACTGGGCCGCACCACCGGCAACGACACCAATGGCGACACCAAGGATGGGTTCCCGCATGGTAGGTGCGAGAAAGAGCGAGCATCCGATGATGAACAAATTGAAAAAGACCGGAGAAAACGCCGGGGCCGCGAAAGCCCGCAGAGAATTGAGGATTCCCATGGCCAGCGCGGCGAGGCTGATAAAAATGAGATAGGGAAACATCATGCGCGTGAGCAACGTCGTCATTTCAAGCCGGGTCGGATCATCATGGAACCCCGGAGCCAAGAGCCAGACAATACCTGCCGCTCCCAAGATCCCAAGTATGGTAATGCCGGTCACAATCGTCAGCAACGTCGTGAATACGGCGCTGGCCAGCTCCCACGCATCCTGCTTGGACTTGAGCGTGTGATATTCGGTGAAGACGGGAATGAACGCGGCGGACATCGAGCCTTCGGCAAAAAGCTCACGAAGCAAGTTCGGGATACGATAAGCGACGAAGAAGGCATCGGCTGCCGGCGTGGCGCCGAAGAGCTTGGCGAGAACCATGTCACGGATGAAACCAAGAATTCGGCTTGAGAAGGTCGCAACCCCAATCATTCCAGCCGCTTTGACGACCGACTGATTCTCGTCCTGGGGTTTGGTGGGAACGCCGGTCGAAACGCGAGACTCTGACATGGACCGGATTCTAGCCGAACGACTGTCGGGCGTCTATCGGCGCTTGAAGACGAAGCGTGAAGCGCTCTCAGACGTACCACTGCGTACAAACCAATTCATAGTTTGGATTGGGCGGACAAGTTAGTGAGTCATCACCGAAGTGGGGTGCTGCGCGATTATAAAAAGAAGGAAAGAACGCGAGTTGATTTCTTGCTGAGCCAGCCTCTGGCGCTGGTCATCGATTCGCGCCAGAGGCTCTGAACACTCATCACGCCGCGAGTCGTTGAACAGGCGGCCGACTCGTGATACTGACGACGTTTGTCTCTACGTCCCTCAACCCCTCAGCCTTGGCCTGCGGCTTCATCTCCAAGGTCCCATTGAACACCACACCCTCTTCCATCGAAAGAACCGGAGTGATCAGACTCCCTTCCACCACGGCTGGAGCACGAAGCACAATCTGGTCCTCTGCGTGAATATCACCGTGGATGGTTCCTTGGCACACCACGGTCCCGGCTGAAACTTTGGCCTTGAGAACTGCCTCAGGCCCAACGAGCAAGCCGCCGTCGGTGTGAATTTCGCCTTCCAAGGATCCATCAATCCGTACCGTGCCTGAATAGGTAATGACCCCCTTGAACTCAACATCTTTTCCGACGAACGCCACCTCATCCGGAAGGATCGGCCCGCCCTTTGGTAGACTGCGCTTGTCCTCTACCCACCGCTCTCGTTCCACTTCTCCCCCTCCCGCCTCCTCCTGTTTCCACATGATAGGGCTCCCTCCTTATCCGAATAGTTCACACCTGAGCTGAACAGTCCCGCCAAGTCTCTTATCTATCGGTTGACTGCGGTGTTTTATTGAGGGCGGAACGGAAGGGAGCGGAGTTTTATGGCTCCTGGACCAATTCATTCGATAATTCATCAGGATTGTCTCCTGGACGACCAGGGCACACTTCAGCCAGAAGCACACCGCACGTCTGGATACTCTGACATACGCCACCGACGACATCTCCCGTCTTCAATCGATCGACAGCAGCCTCGACAACCTTCGACCATTGCTCACTCGGCACGTGTTGAAATAAGGGTCGGTCCGCCAACACGTGGATCTGGTGCTCCAAGAGAGACACCATGATCAGCACACCGGTGCGCTCGCGAGTCTGAGAGACGGCATGTTGCGCGAAAGCACGTTCAGCCCTGAGCCTGACTTTATGTCTCATCCGATCGGTCGGTGTGAGCAGGCGAACGATCGGGGCAAGGGTGCCGAGCCAGGCTCCTGCCCCATAGGCCAAGATTGTCGCCAGTACCAGCCAGGCGGCATTGGACGCATGCCAGCCCCAGGGAAGCCAGAGTAGTTCAGTGCTCAACAATAGAGTGAGGGTGAACAAGGCAAGAATCAACCCAGCGCGATGTTGCGTGTCGCGGTAGAGCCCGGACCGGCTGACGAGCATTGGGACGATCTCCGCATTCGTGTGTTCTTCTGCCGCATGAACCGCCAGCCTGATCCGCTCCCGTTCTTCGGCTGCAAGTCGCACCCCCTCACCAGTTTCCACTGGCACCTCCTCCCCCGAAACTGCCGCCTCCTCCACTAAAGCCGCCCCCACCGAATCCACCACCGCCACCAAGAGAGCCTCCACCCCATCCACCACCGCGACTGCTGTACCAAATCCAATCATCTATACCGCTAGATCGACTTCTCCTTCCCCCCGTACCAGAGGCTCCAATCACCAGCAGGAGGAGCACGGTGATGCCGCTCGCCATGAGTGCCGGAACCAGCCAAGGCGCCAGGAGTGTGGAAATTCCTGCTCCCGCAACCGGGCCGATAAATCGATGGAAATTCATGAACACAAGCCCCACGAGCAATCCAACAACGACGGCGACGACGACCTGCTCGATGACATCGCTCTCCTGTCGAGGGACTGTCTTCTCGGACGCCTGATAGGTTCCCTCGATTGTCTTGAGAATGGCGTGGGTCCCGGCAGTAACTCCTCCAGGCATATCACCGGCACGAAACCGAGGCACGATCTCATTCCTGATGATCTGTGCCGATCGGGCGTCCGTGAGGACACCCTCCAACCCATACCCGACCTCGATACGAACCTTGCGTTCCTGGATCGCCATCAACAGCAGCGCGCCGTTGTCGGTTCCTTTTTGGCCAAGTTTCCAGGCCGTCGCCACACGATGGGAGAATTCCTCGATCGCATCACCTTCGAGAGAGGGAATGATGAGGACAGCCACTTGATTGCTTGACTTGGTTTCATGCGCCGCCAGTTGAGTGGTCAGCGACTCAACCGTGGAATTCGGCAAGATATGGGCGAGATCGACGACTCGCCCGGCCAGTGGAGGGACATCAAAGGCAACTGAAGGCGTCGCAAGTAAGATGGTGAGTAGGACGATTATGAGAGCCCAGCAGGACGAGAGGCGGCTCATTCTGAATGCTCTCACCCTTCGCCTCAGCTTCCCCTTCAACTTAAAACTTCACTTCTGGCGGTTTCGCTACAGCCTTTTCATCGGCGACGGTAAAGTTGGGACGCTCTTCCAGGTGTAGGAGAAACTTGGCAGTCAGGTTGGTCGGGAAGTACCGGACCATCTTGTTGTAGTCCGCGACTCGATCGATATACCGCTTACGCGCCACAGTGATCCGGTTTTCTGTCCCCTCCAGCTGGCTTTGGAGGTCCCTGAAACTTTGATCGGCCTTGAGGTTCGGATAGTTTTCAGCAATCGCGATCAGTCGGCCTAACGCCGATGTCAGTCCCGCTTGGGCTTTTTGAAATGCCTCGAATGCGGCCGGGTCCTTGAGCACCTCAGGCGTCACTTGGACGCCGGTCGCCTTGGCCCGGGCATTCACGACCCCCTCAAGCGTCTCTTTTTCGTGAGCCGCGTACCCCTTGACCGTCGCAACAAGGTTCGGGATGAGGTCGGCACGGCGCTGGTATTGATTGATCACCTCACTCCACGCCGCCTTTGTATCTTCATCCAAGCCTTGGAGGTCGTTGTACCCACAACCGGACACAGAAAATCCACTGATCATCATTAGAGTGATCACCGTCTTTGTCCACCACGTACGCCCCATCGTTCCCTCCTTCAGCAGTAGAGCAGGACGCAATGTCCCTTGCTCTCGCAATCATGCTACCATGGGGATAATCATTAAGATATGTCGGTCAAGAGGGGCTATGCCACGGAAACTATTGATTCATGAACCTGGTGGGTTTCAAGTGCGACACCGCGCCCTTGGCATCTATCAAGGCAGTGCGATCGACCTCGCCTTCTGGCACCCGTCGTCAGGCATGCCCGAACATGGGCTCTGTCGATTTTCAACAAAAGACAAGGCCCAGGCGTTGATCGATGCGTTCGCCTCTTCAGCTTGCACGGAACCGATGGATCAACATGATCTGAGCATCGAGCCCTACGATCGCGCCGAACATGACCGCTTGATCAGCGACTATCCGCTGTCGTCTGCCTGGGAGATGCCAATCTAGGCCGGGAAATCGAGGCTAACCGGTGACGATCGGCTCGACAACCTTGGAGAGGACATTGGACGTGGAACCCGAATGTGAGTGGATGAAGGTGAGCAGACGTTTATTCTCTTGGGCCTTGCGGAGAAACTTGAAGGCGATGCCGCGGGCATTCACGGACCGTACCATGGCCGCAACTTCGATGGGAGCTTCGTCATCGGCGAGGGCGATCTCCAGGTAGAAAATATCGTCAACCCGGACGTGGGTCTCGCTCTCGATGATGCACCCGCCCAGAGAAAGGTCCAGCACGGTACCCTCGCCCCTCACTTTTCCTCCGGAAAACGATAAGCATAGACGGACAGGGATACGGAGATGTTCCCGGCGCTCGATTGGGTGAGAGGATCCCGCCGTGCTCACGCGTCGGGCGAGGAAACGATGGCGACAGTCTTGGCACTGGAACGGAACAATCCAAATGAGCGCCGCAACTAGTTCGCGCGGGGTCTGCGGTCGTGCCTGCACGACATCGCCCTTGTAACAGCGTGGGCAGATCACCTGGCGACTCATTCGATGTGCCTTTTTCTCATCTCCACCCCACCACCAGCCTATAACCGCACTATAAAGGCCTTCCCCCTACAGTCAAGCTGATTGCTATCTGGCGCAAAGTGGCTTCCAGCATACTTTTACACCAGTTGAGAGATTGGCGGTCGGCATCGCGCTTGGTGACGAATCGCAACGAGGAGAGACCCTGCCGTCAGCGTACCGGCTAGGCGGACTCTGCATGGGGAGATTCAGGCTCAGCAGGAAGGCCGGATTCGACGACACCCGCTCGGACATATTCGCGATTGAGATTGGCAATGAAACGGACACTGATGCTTTTCGGACAGACGGCTTCGCACTCATACTGATTGCCACACGAGCCAAACCCTTCTCGATCCATGGCCTCCAGCATCGCACGCACACGATGCGTTCGCTCGGGCTTTCCTTGCGGCAAGATCGCCAAATGGGACACCTTGGCTGCCACGAACAGCATGGCCGAGGCATTCTTACATGCAGCGACACAGGCTCCACAACCAATACAGGATGCGGCATCCATCGCGGTCTCGGCCTGGTCCTTCCCGATCAATAAGACGTTCCCATCCACCGCCCCGCCGGTATTGGCGGAGATATACCCACCTGCCTGCATGATCCGGTCAAGCGCGCGTCGATCCACCACCAGATCTTTGATGATGGGAAACGCACGCGCACGCCACGGCTCAACCGTGATGACGGCTCCGTCGGGAAACCGCCGCATGTACAACTGACAGGTTGAAATACCCCGGTCCGGGCCATGTGGGGTGCCATTGATTACCAGGGAACAACTTCCGCAGATGCCTTCACGGCAATCCTGTTCAAACGCTACTGGCTCTTCACCCTTGGTGATTAATCCCTGATTCACGCTATCGAGCATTTCCAAGAACGACATGCCGGAGCCGACGTCGTGAGCTCCATACGTCACAAACCGGCCTTTCTCGTCCGGGCTCTTCTGCCGCCAGATTTTGAGCGTGAAATTCATGACCTAGGCAGATACTCCCTTTGCGCTTCACAAAATACGCGTCACGCCCTATTGATAGCTCCTCGTGGTCGGCTGCACGAATTCGAAGGCAAGAGGTTCCTTGTGCAAGATAGGGACTGCATGCTCTCGATACTCCCATGCGGCAACATGCGCAAAACAAGTATCGTCGCGCGTTGGCTCACCATCGGCTGTCTGATGCTCTTCGCGGAAATGCGCCCCGCACGACTCTTCCCGATGTAACGCATCGTGACAGAGCAGTTCAGCGAACTCGAGATAGTCAGCCACTCTCCCCGCATATTCCAGCTCTTGGTTGAAGGCTTCTCCTGATCCAGGAACCACGACAGTCCGCCAAAATTCTTCCCGTAGGGCCGGGATCGACCGCAGTGCTCGTTCAAGCCCTGCCCTGTTGCGAGACATGCCGCAGTGATCCCATAAGAATTTGCCGACTTCGCGATGAAATGAGGCCGCAGGTCGACGGCCTTTCGCGTTCAGCAGGCGGCTGATCCTGCCCGTCACGCGCTGAAGCGCCGCGCGTGATTCCTTGTGATCTTCTCCAACCGGTACGAGCTTCGCCGTCGCCAAATAATGGCCGATCGTATAGGGTAGGATAAAATAACCATCGGCGAGCCCTTGCATCAAAGAGCTGGCGCCGAGCCGGTTGGCGCCATGATCCGCAAAGTTTGCTTCCCCAATCACGAAAAGTCCCGGGATGGTACTCATAAGATTGTAATCAACCCAAAGGCCCCCCATCGTATAGTGTGGCGCCGGATAAATCCGCATGGGAACGTGGTAGGCATCTTCCCCTGTGATCCGGTTATACATGTCGAAGAGGTTGCCATAGCGCTCGTGGACGACATCCTGCCCCTGCCGTTCAATCACATCGGCAAAATCCAGGTACACGCCCTGACCTCCCGGGCCAACGCCATGGCCTTCGTCGCACACAGTCTTCACGGCACGGGACGCGATGTCTCGTGGCGCAAGATTGCCGAAACGTGGGTACCGACGTTCCAGAAAATAGTCGCGTTCTTCGGCGGGTATGTCGCCAGGAGGCCGGTGATCCGCAGCCATCTTCGGCACCCACAACCGTCCGTCGTTGCGGAGCGATTCGGACATCAGGGTCAACTTGGCCTGGTGTTCGTCCCCCGGTGGGATCGCCGTGGGATGAATCTGCATAAAGCACGGATTCGCGAATGCAGCACCCTGTTTCCACGCCCGATACGTGGCCGTCACATTGCTGCCGCTCGCATTGGTCGATAGATAGTACACGTTGCTGTAGCCACCGGTCGCAAGAACCACGGCATGGGCCGTCTGGATACTCACCCGTCCCGTGACGAGATCACGCACCACGATTCCTCGGGCCTGACCGTCAATCACGATCAGATCGAGCATCTCGGTCCGTGGGTGCATCGTGACCTGTCCACGCTCAATCTGCCAGCAGAGCGCCGAATAGGCGCCCAAGAGCAGTTGCTGTCCGGTCTGTCCGCGACAGTAGAACGTCCGCGAGACTTGGACACCTCCAAACGATCGGTTAGCCAACTGCCCGCCATATTCACGGGCAAAAGGAACACCGAGAGCCACACATTGATCGATAATTTGCGCACTGACCTGGGCAAGCCGATAGACATTCGCCTCTCGCGAACGAAAGTCTCCACCCTTGATCGTGTCGTAAAACAGCCGGGCCACACTGTCTCCATCATCCTGATAATTTTTGGCGGCATTGATCCCACCTTGGGCCGCAATACTATGCGCACGGCGCGGGCTATCCTGGAAACAAAAGCACTCCACCTGATAGCCGAGCTGTCCCAAGGTCGAAGCTGCGCTGGCTCCCGCAAGGCCGGTGCCGACAACGATGACTGTGATTCTCCGCTTGTTATTCGGACTCACTAATTTTTCGCTGAATCGATGTCGGTCCCATTTGGTTTCCAGCGGGCCGGCAGGAATTTTCGGATCAAGCTTCATCATCCGCGTACGATCCCCAAGAAGATGGCTAGGATGATGGCGACATTGCCAAGAACAACCAACAGCGCGACCGTGGGACCCGCGACCTTGAAGAGTCGGTTGAATGCGGCATGTTCAAGCCCCAAGGTCTGTAAACTGCTGGTGACGGCATGGTTCAGATGCAAGCCCAGCCCCAGCTGACCCGTCAAATAAAACGCCACGATAAATGGATTCTGAAAAGCCTGGACGATCTTCCCATACACATCACGATGTCCTTCGGTGTCGAGGCGATCGGTAGAAGAGGGATCGATGACGCCGGCCGTCAGATGCAATAAGTGGAAAATAATAAAGAGCAACAGCACCAGGCCGGAGACGGCCATGGTGCGGGACGCGAACGAAGCTTGCCGATACTCGCGGACCGCATAGGCGACCGGGCGAGCACGACGATTGCGCAAGGTCAACTGGATCGCCAGGACGATGTGGAGGACCGCAATGCTCAGCAACCCGATGCGGGCTGCCCATAGAAAGATCGGCATATCCCGGAGCATTGCTGCATAGCCATTGAGCGCATGGGATCCTTCGAATACTTGTAGGTTTCCCAACATGTGAATCATCACATAGAGAACGAGCCCCAGCCCGCTTAGGGCCATGACGACTTTACGGCCGACTGAGGACTGGAAATGGTGAGACGGGTGTGCCATCCGCGATCATTATACACCGCTTGGATTCACGAAGACTCACGGGAACGATGGAGAGGTGCCCTGACACACGAAGATACAGCGGCGGAGTGCGTTGCGCTCGCTGAGTAGTCGCACGTACTAAGGATGTTATCAAGCGTTCGGCGGTCCAGACCGTGGCGTCACTCGCTTAGCTTGGAGCTCCCGGGGCTCGGACGAATGCATCTCTGGGACAAGCACGGCGAGCGCCATGACACAATTCCGCCCACCTTCCTTGGCAGCATAGAGCGCCTTGTCCGCTTGATCGATCAGCTCCAACGGCGTCCGTGCTCCAAACGCGATGGCCGACACCCCGATGCTTACCGTCAGTGTCAAGCCGGACACCATTCGAAGCCGGCTGCCCGCCTCAGTCCCAACACGTATTCGCAAACGTTCCGCCAGATCTGAAGCTTCCGTCAACGTCGTGCGAGGAAACATCAGACAGAACTCTTCTCCTCCATAGCGGCCGACCGTGTCCGTCAACCGCAACCCTGCGGAAAGACAGTTGGCGACTGCTTGGATGGCTTGATCGCCGACGGCATGTCCATATTGATCATTCACGCGCTTGAAGTGATCAATGTCGACCATCACACAACAGAGATCGCTTCCGTGCTCGCGGCTCTCCGCAAATGCTTTCTCAAACAGCGCGTAGAATGCACGACGGTTCAGACATCCGGTGAGCGGATCGCGCGAGGCCAAACGCTCCAGCTCGCCGTTTTGCCGTAAAATTTCTGTCTGTGCCGTCTCAAGATTTGCCACGGTTCGCATCAGGGCGCCGTTGATTTCCGTGAGTTGCTGGTTCGCACGTTGGAGCTCCGCTGTGCGTTCCTCGACCTGACGACTCAACTCATGTAGCTGTCCAACAGCTTTATTCGCCAAGTCCCATTTCCAGCAGAGCGCGGTGGCGAGCTGTAAGGCTTCAATGCCGTTAAATGGCTTCTGCAGAATCAGCAATTTGTCGGTTCTCCCTATCCGTTCTCTGATTTCTTCCCAAGGCTGATCGGAATAGGCCGTGCAGATGACCACCTGCAGCCTGGCATCTGCTTTCCAGAGATGTTCGATGGTTTCCAGTCCATCCCACCCAGGCGACATCCGCATATCGACAAAGGCGACCGCGTAAGGACGGTTCTCGCTCCTTGCGGTCTCCATTGCGGTAAGTGCCGCCTGACCTCGATCGACGTAATCCACCTCGAACGGTTCATGGGATGGGACAGGGATCGATCCCCCGAATAGCGCGGAACGCGCCAGTTCGAAGGCTTCCAATCCCGTCTCAGATTGAAGAATGCTCCGGAAGTCGTCATGGATCGATTGGTTGTCGTCCACAACGAGAATACGTCGATTGAGCCTATCCGTCGACACTCGTCACAGCTCCCCTATCCTCACGAGGCTAGGCATTAGACCACCTTCGCCAACACCGTCTGGGTGGAAGGCTTTTGGAGTTGAATCGTGCACCAAAACGTCGATCCTTGCCCAAGGACACTGTCGACACCCACGATCCCTCCCATCAGGTGCGCCAGCTGCTTGACAATGGCGAGCCCAAGTCCTGTCCCGCCATACTTGCGCGTGGTACTGCCGTCAGCCTGTGTAAACGGTGTAAAGAGCTTGGCTTGGACGGCGGGCTCGATGCCGATGCCTGTGTCCTGCACTTTCAGACACAGGGTCGTCATTCCAACGGTCTCCTCAGCCACCGCCACGTGAAGCACGATTTCTCCCTGGGTCGTAAATTTAACGGCATTGCCCAACAAGTTAGTCAAGATCTGCCGAATGCGTACCGGGTCACCGTCGTATTCCGGAAGGAGATTGTCAGCGAGCTCGACCGACAGCCTCAGCCCCTTGCTCTCAATAGGGCCGGAAAATAGTTCCAGGATATCTTTTACAAGCTGGCGAAGATCGAACGCGATGCTTTCGAGCTTGAGTTTGCCTGATTCAATCCTCGAGATATCGAGGATATCATTGATGACCTGCAGTAGAGCCATTCCGGATTTGTGAAGCGTCTCGATATACCGGCGCTGCTTGTCGTTCAGAGGCGTCTTCAGCAGCAGTTCACTCATCCCGAGAATACCGTTCATGGGCGTGCGGATTTCGTGGCTGACGTTGGCAAGGAATTGCGATTTCGCGACGTTGGCGGCCTCGGCCGCTTCTAACCGTTGGCGCGCCTGACGAGCCAGCTTCCACTTGGTGGTGAGGGAAGCGGCCAATTGCGAGACCTCCACACTGGAAAATGGTTTTTGCAGAATCAGGAGACGGTCGTCGCAGCCCAGTCGACGAATGATGTCGTCCCAGGAATGGTCGGTGTAGGCCGTGCAGATGACGGTCTGAATCTCGGCGTCAACCTCCCACATACGCTCGATGGTCTCCAGCCCATCCCATCCCGGAGGCATCCGCATGTCCACAAACGCCACCGCATATGGCCGTCCTTCTCGGCGCGCCATTTCCACGAGGGCCAGCGCGGCTTGCCCCTGATCTGCATAATCCAGTTCAAACTGCACAAGAGCCTTCTGAAACGATTCGCCCCCAAATAACGACGCGCGTGCTTCATCCAGCCCCTGTGTCTCCGTTCCCGGTTGAAGAATTTTGCGAAAATCCTCGTGGATCGAGCGATTGTCATCAATGACCAAGACTCGAAGGTGCTGACGATGCTTGTCGATATCCGTATTCATACAGCTCTCTCTGACTGTGCCAACCAGCGATGCCGCTTAGGCGGCACGGGAACCAATGGTAGGTAACCACTGGTGGACCGCCTTCTGTATCTCTTTGAGCCCCACCGGTTTTGGCAGGAAACCGTCCATCCCTCCAGCAATACACGCAGTTTCAACAGTACTCACTGCGTAACCGGACAATGCGAGAATCGTGACGGGCCTACCGTCCCCTCTCGTAAATCCTCGACGACGGATTTCTGCTGTCGCAGTCAATCCATCCATCTCCGGCATTTCGCAGTCCATCAGGACGAGGTCGTATGGGCGCCTCTCAAGCGCCTGGATCGCTTCTCGACCCGTACCCGCCGTATCGGCTGATTCCCCGCAGAGCTCCAGCATGCGAAGAAAGACCTCTTGGTTCGTTGGATTATCTTCAGCCAAGAGGATACGCGCACGTGACCGTGGCTTGGAGGAATGGACGCCCGGGATCCTATCTTGGTTCCTAGTGATGAATACGTCAGACGTCGAGTGGTCATCCACCTGCTTGCGCTCTAGACCAGCTCGGTCGCTCGCGCTCACCTTCTCAAGACAGACCGTAAACCAAAACGTGGAACCGTTTCCTGGGATACTGGTGAGACCGACGTCTCCACCCATCAAGGAGACAAGTCGTTGAACAATCGCGAGGCCTAAACCTGTCCCTCCGTACCGCCTCGTCATCGACCCATCAACCTGAGCGAATGGATCGAAAATTTTCTGCTGCGCCTCCAGAGGAATACCGATTCCGGTATCGCACACCGTCATTTTGAATAAGACCTTCTCCTGTCGATCCTCGAGACGCGCAACATGGATCAGGATGCCCCCTCGTTCCGTAAATTTCATGGCATTGCTCACGAGGTTCATCAGAATCTGCCGAAGGCGCAAGCTGTCCCCTCGCCACACAGCAGGTAACTCGGGGTCGATCTGACATTCTACACTGAGCCCCTTTCGTCGCGAGGGTTCATGGAATAGACCAGCAACGTCCTGCACGGTTGCAACCAGGTCAAATCCCGCGATGTGGAGGTCCATCTTGTCCTCATCGATCTTGGACAAGTCGAGAATGTCGTTGATGATCTGAAGCAACTGCTCGCCGGAATGATGGATGGTTTGGACGTAATGACGCTGCCGGTCGTTCAACGAGGTTGAGAGAAGCAGCTCATTCATGCCGAGCATCGCGTTCATGGGCGTCCGGATCTCATGGCTCATACGGGCTAAGAACTGTGACTTGGCCTGATTGGCCTTATCCGCCGCCACCTTGGCCTCTTTAAGGGCCTCGACCATTTTCTGTAATTCATCGTTGCGCTGTTGGAGCTCAGCCGTCCGTGCAGCTACCTGTTGCTCGAGATGCTGGTTCGTCGCCTGGAGTTCTCGATTGCGGGCATTGACCTGTGCAACGAGATCTTCGATCTGTGACCGGATGTCCCGTCCCAACTCCCACTTCCTGGTCAGCGATGCGGCAATCTGTTGGACCTCAATGGAATCGAACGGCTTCCGAAGGATGAGCAACCGGTCGCTCATTTCGAGCCGTCCGGCAATCTCCGCCCACGAATGGTCTGAATAGGCCGTACAGATAACCACTTGAAGCCGTCCGTCCGCCTCCCAGAGCCGTTCGATGGTCTCCAAGCCGTCCCACCCCGGCGGCATCCGCATATCGACAAACGCCACCGCATACGGACGTCCTTCCCTTCGCGCCATGTCTACCAGGGCCAACGCGGCTTGTCCTTGATCCGCATAATCCAGTTCGAACCGGTCCAGCGCTTCTACAAGTGGCGTCTCTCCGAACAGCGTCGCCCGTGCGCGATAGAGCCCCTCTTCCTCAGCTGGCGTTTCAAGGATTCTGCGAAAATCCTCATGGATCGCCCGATTGTCATCGACGACCAAGATTCGAAGGTTTTTATTGTTGGCGCCCATCATCCGTCATGTCCTTCTGTCCGCCGAGAGGAGGAGTATCGTTACTCAGGCCTTAGGTCTGAGTTTCTTGTCCTCCACCCGCCATGAACACATGCATATCATTGATGAGGGAAAGCAGATCCTGCGCGCACCGTTGGAGTGTCATCGCATGCTCACGCTGGCCGGGACTCAGAGGACTATCCAGCAAGAGACGCACTTTTCTGACGAGTTCATTCATCGGGGTTAGAATTTCATGGCTCATAATCGCGAGAAATTCTTCCTTCTGACGGAGGGTCGCCTCAAGATCGTTCCGAGAAGGAGCTGACAGTATGTCCGCAGCCCGGCTGACAATATTTGCTTGCAGACGCTCATTCGCCTCCCGCAACTCGGCTGTTCGTTGACTCACGCTGAACGCAAGACTGTCAATCTGCAGTTTGACAGAGCGGGCCAGATTCCACTTCTTCGTCAGCGCGTTCGCGATTTGAACAACCTCGATGCTGTTGAAGGGCTTCATCAGAATGAGCAGCTTGTCGGTGTCTCCGATACGCCGACTTACATCTTCCCATGGATGATCAGAATACGCGGAACAAATCACGATTTGAACATCAGGATCGGCATACCACAGATGCTCGATGGTCTCGAGTCCATCCCATCCCGGCGGCATCCGCATGTCCACAAATGCCACCGCATAGGGATTCCCTCTTTGATAAGCATTCTGAGCCAGACCGAAGCCCTCACGCCCCTGGCTCGCGAAGTCCAGCTCATAGCGTATTTGTGATGGCAGGGTCGGAACCTCTCCAAACAAGGCTGCTCGAGCGTGAGCCAATGAATCGGAATCGGCCAGCGGCATCAAGATCTTACGGAAGTCTTCATGGATGTTTGCGTTATCGTCAATGACGAGAATGCGCCGATTGTCGGTAGCCAGATCGCTGTTCATGCTGCGTCTTCCACCACGACCAACGGGAGCTCCAGAGTGAACGTCGCACCACACCCCTCGCCCGCACTCTGCCCATGCAACGTTCCGCCAAGAGTTTTGGCGACGATGGCCGCGCTATGGAGCCCAAGTCCATGACCAGCCTTTCTCGTTGTAAAGCCCTGTGCAAACAGCCGGGGGAGATGCTCCGCTTTGACCCCGATGCCGGTATCGATCACCTCAAATTGAGCACATGCCTGAGCGGAAACCACTCCGATGCGCAGCGTAAGACGGCGGGGGCTCCCCGAATACTCCACCATGGCGTTCTTCGCGTTGGTGATCAGGTTGACCAATACCTGCAAGACTTGGTGTCGATCCGTCATCATCATAGGGACTGGACTGTATTCCCGTACGATTTGGATGTGGTATTTCTCCGGCTCGGGGAGCGCCATCACGACTGCCTGTTCCATGAGATCTTCAGCAGAGGCAGGTTCACGGATATTCCCTGCGCGGGCGATATCTTGCTGCGACATGATCACTTGCTTGATGTGATCGACTTTCTTTACAAGCGAGTCGAGTTCACCTTGAATCGTCTGATGGCTTCCACTCAGAGATTCGGCCACCAACCCCAGATACGACGGGATCTGCTTTCCCTTCGGGTCTACGGTCAAAAAATCTTGCAAATTATCCTGATGCTCGTTGAACATCGATGCGATCCGACAGACATCGCCCACCATCGGCTTTTTAAGCGTTTTGAGTAGCGTATCCGTCGACACATTAATGCTGTTGAGGACGTTCCCGACATTATGCAGTACACTGGACGCCACATCCGCCATGCCCGCTTGGCGCGAGGCATTCATGAGTTGCTGATACAGCTTTTCCTTTTCCGCCTCAGCTTTTTTCCGTTGACCCATCTCGACGTGCAAATTCGTATTCGTGGCCTCGAGTTCCTGGTTCTTCTGTATAATTTGGACACGTGATGCTTCTAATTCACTGTTCGCGTCCTTGAGTTGAGAATTGGCTCGATCAAGTTCGGTAACGTCGTGAAACGAGACAAGCGCCCCTCTGACCGTAGACCCATCGTCCATTATCGGAACCGTATTGACGATAAATTTTCGCTGTTCCCCATCGGAGAGATTCATAATGAGCGGGATATTGTCGAGCGAGCGCCGGTCCATAATGGCCCTGGTCCACGGATACACCATGAGCGAATCCGTTGGAGTCATCGACTTCCAGCCAAGCGTCCCGAGATCGGAGCCAATCAACGATGTCACGGGCTTATTGATGGCGCGGCTGAATGAATCATTCGTAAGAATAATCGCGTCTCGCATGTCGATCATCACCACGCCCTGCGTCAAGGCATCGAGCGCCGCTTTCACACGTGTGGGGACAATGCCGGAGGGATCGAGCTGACGGAGCGTGCGCTTCATGAAAAAGAGGTAGCCGAAGAACCCTATCACGCTCACAAACGCAAGGAAGCGTATCCATGGATCGGAAAGAAAGCGGTCTATTCCTGAGTCTTCAGATTCACGAAACGCCAATTGGAGCACACCCCATGGTTGATCTCCTGAAAAGATCGGGACTTGAAGGGATTGAAGCGTCGATTGGGCACCCAACGGCTGAACCCAAACCTGTGCATGTGCGCCAACTTGGGCAACGATGCCACCGTCTTTTTGAAGGAGCGCCAGTGAGGAGATTTCGTGATTCCTCTTGGCTAACGTCTCCATGGCGAATTGAATTGTTTCAATCTGATTCCGCTCCGCTAATGCGGAATATTGAACAGCCAGGGCTTCGGCTAAATCGCGACGATATTCGAAGACCTGGCGATCACGGTTGGGCACGAGATCGACAAGTGAATAGCCAGCCAACATCACGCTGATCGTCAAGCTGACCAAACCGAAACTGATCCAGACTAAGGGGGTGACTTTCATGACTGAGTTCCGTTCATAGGCATCGATTTCGGCTGTGTGTTCCGTGATCCGAAGAATTCAAAACTCGATCTAAACCACAGAACTGCCTAATGTCCTGGTCCTTTTCCTCACGCATCTTGCGGTCCCACTTCCGGCGGGTGAGTAGTTCGCCCCCCAGTACAGGCAGCGGATCAATATGCTGCCAGGCTGGCATCGAAATGAGGAAACTCGGAGCGACTCACCACGGAGGATCCAGGCGATAAACTCAGCAGATAACGCCACCCGCCCAATGAGGTGACCCTGAGACTCTCGCTCTTGCACTCCACGCTCCAGCTTCTCAACCAGCCTTGTCAAACGCTCGGTAAGCTTGTGACCAACGGCAAAGACCATTTTCACTGGCAGTGAAAGCGGCCAACCGATGCTATCAGTCGCTCTGAACTGACGGTATTCGCTTACTTACCTCTCGCAAACGTACGACTTGCCATCACTGCTCTTGGCGTCGAATCTTCAGTTGCTCCCATTCCCGACACATTTGTGATCGGTGCCTCCGTACTTATCGGCACAAAAGGCGGTGGTATTGAAGGCAAGGCGTTACCACCGCCGGTCCCAGAGTTCGATCCAGATCCGGAACCTGTCCCTCCTGGACAAACACCACACACAGCCGGCATCGATCTCGGCTTGCGTAAACGTCATGATCACCACACCGGAAGCAGTCGTCAATTCCAGTTGCCGATTGAGAGGAGAAGCTATATAAGGAACGGAACCGACTGCTTCCACCTGTTTAGAGTTGCCTGAACACTGTCCTCGCAGCACCCGAAGCAACATTGCTGGTCTGGCGCAATTGAGCGTGCCGAATCTTCATTATCCTGATTGACTCTTTCTTAAAAAACACAGTTGTGCCTTTTTAGATACAGTTACATTGTAAAATGTGTCGTACATTATATAGAAATAACAATATCTTATATGAATAACTCGCAGGCACATGAATTGCTTTGCATTAAAGTGAGATGATCGTGTTTAAGCATTTGTCTCTATGAGGGAGGACTTGTGCGCAATCAACAAACTTTGGCATCGGCAGTAACCTGTTCTGGTGTGGGACTCCACTCTGGCCAGTCGGCGTCGATTACGCTTCGGCCTGCCCCCCCTGACACCGGAGTGGTTTTTGTCAATCGCAAGGCGAACGTTGATACGTATCTTTCAGCCTCCGTTAAGCATCGTGTCCCAACCGAGTTATGCACAGCCATCAGCGGCAATGGGTTTCAAGTTCAGACCATTGAACATCTGCTCTCAGCGCTGTCAGGCCTTCATGTCGACAATGTCTTCGTCGATGTATCGGCAAGCGAAGTTCCCGTCATGGATGGAAGCGCCGCCCCCTTTGTCCGACTGATTCAATCCGTTGGTATTGTTCCTCAGAATCGGAAGCAGCCGTTTCTTAAGATTGTGGCGCCGATCGAAGTGACCGAGGGTTCGAAGCGGGTTCGGATCGAACCGTCCCCCACCCCGAAGATCACCTACTCCATTCACTATGAACATCCCCTGATCAAAACCCAGACCTATGCCTATGATTGTTCTGCCAGCGCGTTTGAGAATGAGATCGCCGAAGCCAGGACATTTGGGTTTCTGTACGAAGTTCAAGCCCTGTGGGCTCGCGGGCTCGGCAAAGGCGGAACCCTAGACAACACCATTGTCCTGTCGGATGACGGGGTCGTCAACGAATCCGGCCTCCGATTCGACGATGAGTTTGTGCGCCATAAGATTCTTGATCTGATCGGCGACTTTTCTCTTATGGGGATGCCCTTCATCGGTCACATCGTTGCCGACCGGTCAGGACATGCACTCCACACTCGGTTGGTTCAACAGATCCTGACTCAGCCAGAGAAGTGGGTACTCCTCAACGCAGAACCATCAAGAGAAGGGAAGCGATCAGCCGCACACGCACTTCACCTTCATCCAGCTGTCGCACTTCAGGCTTCTTAGTAGTCTGCAGAGATTATAATCAGGCTGATTGCTGATCTTCTGGCAGGACGCCATCTTTATTCCAATACATCGCAGTATGTGTACGCCGGGAGTGAGTGGCCTCACCCCCGGCGCATCACATTATAGCGGGGATTACTTCTTCTTTTTCTTTGCTGCTGCTTTCTTTGTTGCCAAGAGTCTCACCCCCCTTCGCCGTATCACGTTAGGCCCGTTAACTGATCGCTATACCGCCTGAATCAACATATCGTCTAACGCCTCGAACGTGTTGGGACCGACTTTCCTAAACCGCTTGTCACGCTTGAGCGACGTGGCAATCGATGTCAGCGGCGTTTTCCCTTTGATCTGCAACCCGCCTTCAATGAGACGCTGCACCAACTCCTTCGCATGCATGGAGCGGTTTGATTCACGGAGGATCTCATAGGCTGCTTGCGGGACGCTTTTCCCAACATACTTACTTCGGCCAAGCAAAATTTCTCGTGATTGATCGGTCACGTCCATGACCTGTGAAGGCCGAATGCCCCTGGAGTCGTCTGCGGGAATGATTTGATTGGAGAGACTGGCGAGCTTGGCCTTGTCGGCCTCGACGCGATAGAGGGTTTCAGCAAGTTCGAGATATTTCTTAATCGTCGCAATTTCGTCATCTAACCGACGACGCTTCTTCTCCAAGTCCTGGAACCGACTCTTGTAGGCGTTAATCCGTTGATCTAGCCCAACGAGAATGTCCCTTAATTCCTCCACAAGCACCCCTCGTAAAGCATGCTTGCTTTATAGCATTGCTTCTAATCTCTGTCAAGTTTCTTGATTCAAATAATATGTTCGCTCAATAAACATACTCTTGCGCTCATGTAATCCTTGCCTGTGCATTATAGGAAAGGCTTGTTTCTGTGAAAAGCACCGTTATCCGCTCGATTCCATGCAGGGCATGCTACAATCCGGCGTGCCGATGCTTCATGACCACCCGTCCCACGACATTCTGCTCGACACGGCGATTGCCGCCGGCAAAGAAGCTGGCGCCCTCCTCCGGACCTATGCAAGTTCTGGGTTCCGCATCGAGTATAAGAATCCAATCAATCTGGTGACGGACGCGGACCGTGCCGCTGAACAGTGTATCATCGACCATATCCGGGCTCGCTTCCCCACCCATCGATTCCTGGCTGAAGAGCGTGGCCGTATTGAGGAGGCCCCGTCACCCTATCTCTGGGTCATCGACCCACTCGACGGAACCACGAATTTTGCCCACGGCTACCCCACCTACTGCGTCTCTATCGGACTTGAGTATGAGGGGCGCTGTATTCTTGGCGTGATTGTTGACCCCTCACGAGATGAACTCTTCACAGCTATTGAACATCGTGGCGCTCGGTTGAACGGTCACCCCATCCACGTATCCAAGACGGCAACGCTCGACAGCAGCCTGCTGGTGACAGGCTTCGCGTACGACATCCGAGACACACCGCGCAACAACCTGGATCATTTTGCTAGGTTTGCACTCAAAGCACAGGGACTTCGGCGAACAGGCTCTGCGGCATTAGATCTCTGCTATGTGGCAGCAGGACGCTTCGACGGGTTCTGGGAAGTCCAGCTCAATCCTTGGGATATGGCGGCTGGATCAGTCATTGTAAAAGAAGCCGGTGGACGGCTGACCGATTTCAGCGGAAAGGATCTCTCCATCTACGGACAAGAGCTTGTCGCGAGCAATGAACAAATCCACGAGGCGATGCTCCAGGTTCTCCAGCAAGATACTCCACGGACATGAACGCACAGAGGTGTACCTCGTGAAGCTCCCTGACCAATGTACAACAGGAGTGTGGATACGGTATGCTGTAAATATCGATCACCAGGGGTTTTCGCATGGCGCGTGCCGTTCCTCCACCAGAACAACCGAGCAACAGTCTTTCCGGTGATCAGCCCGTTGATCCGGCCTGGGACGTAGAATTGCTCCGCGTGCTCGTCAGCCGGAAAGGAATACAAGTCGAAGCCCAATGGGCAATCCACCCTCAGTTGAAGCAGGACTTGCTGCCAGCCGAATGGCAGGAAGTGAAGGAACTCATGACGCAGGTGACCGACATCGTCGGTAATCGCTTCTCCGAAGCTCTGGCGAATGTCGAGCCTATCCCTCCGGGCCATGCCTGATCGCGTCATCGCGCGACTGCTTTCTTCTCCACATCATCGAATCACAGGGGAGGTTCCTCATGGACTCGTATTACCATTCGCATGATCTTGGCAAGTTTGCTGACATCGGCAAGGGCAACAAAACCCTGTGGGAAAAGTTCAAGAGCTACTACAACGCGGTGTTCACCGAGGGTGCGCTCACGGAGCGAGAGAAGGCGCTCATTGCCCTCGCCGTCGCCCATACCGTGCAATGTCCCTACTGCATCGACGCCTACACCCAGGCGTCACTGGAAAAGGGATCGAACGTGGAAGAAATGACCGAAGCCGTCCATGTCGCCTGCGCCATCCGCGGCGGGGCGTCACTGGTCCACGGTGTGCAGATGAGAAATGTGGCGGAGAAATTGTCGATGTAGAAGCTCACTAAGAGCCATGTTGGCTTCCAATATGACAGCACGCTGTTTTCATGCTACGATCCACACAGTGTCGGAGTAGCCTAATGGTCTCGCAACAACAAATCGAACAAGCTGTCCACCTACTGACGCAGGCCGTCCGTCCAGCGAAAATTATTCTATTCGGCTCCTACGCCCGCGGTGATGCCCGTCAAGATTCGGATGTCGACTTTCTCGTGGTAGAAGCGGCCGTCCCAAATCGTCGATCCGAAATGGCGAGATTACGAAACATCCTCAGGCCCTTACGCATTCCCGTGGATGTCATCGTCGCGTCAGAGACGGAGCTGACGGAGTGGGGTCATTTGCCAGGCCATATCCTCTACTGGGCGCTGAAAGAAGGCAAAGCGTTGCATGAAGCAACCGCGTGATTTTGCGTTACTGTATCTGGCCCTCGCCGATCGCGACCTCAAAACCTGCCGGCAGCTTTGCGATATTCCTGACAGCGATGACGAAGCAATCGGCTTTCATGCGCAGCAGGCGATCGAAAATGTCTCAAAGCCATACTCGCCGGGAAAGCGATCCCATTCAGAAAAACCCACGACCTGATAGAACTAGTCGATCTCGTCAAAGATCGCCTGTTCCTCACGCCACCGCATATCGAGATGCTCGATCAGCTCAACCCGTTTGCAGTAACGTTTCGGTATGAATTCCTCGACCTCGAGCCTGTCAACCGGAGCCAGCTGCGTTCCGGAGTCGAAGCGATTCGGCGCTGGGCCGAACAGCAGATCGACTAACCTTCCACCAGAATCCCTTCACCCGAATCCTGTTGAATGGTACGAGCAAGACCAAGAGGGCCTCTAGCCCGACCTGAAATCGTCCACGTCGCCTGTGCCATCCGCGGCGGGGCGTCACTCGTTCACGGCGTGCAGATGCGCAACGTGGCGGAGAAGTTGTCGATGTAGGAGGTGAGTTGACAGGTGTTTCATAGGAGGCGCTATGACTCAACTCCATCAAGTTGAGATCAGCCAATAAGAGCTGATTGGGCTTTTTACAGTTAGCCCTGGTTCAACCGGCAAGGAGGATTCTTAATCCCTCATTTCAGGACTTCGTCTGGGAACAGCACGGTGATGAGAGATCGTGCCTCTGGTAACAACGGTTTCACCTCTTCGAGTTCCAAACCGGTGCCACCCAGAGTCGGATACCGTTCAGCCATGTAGAAGGCAGAGGCATGTTCGCAGAGGCCACGAAACGGTCGAATCGCGTCATCATGGGCTGCAGCTTCATCAAGTAGGCTCTGCAACGTGTGCACCTTCTTCAGTTTCCAGCCTTTCCCCAAGAGATACGCCTTGAGAAATTTCTCCAAGGCCTGTTGAAGAAAGAGCCCCGCCCCTTCGGCATCTCCATCGACCAACATGACGTGAATCCGATGCCAGTCCTGTCGTCCGACCACCCGCCAGTCTTCAGGGTATAACGAGTCACGGCGTGAGCTCACAAGTCCACCCCTGTCCCCACCACCTCCGCAATAAATTGATCGCCGCGGTCTAACCGGGCCTGCAATTCCTGTGGGCTCAGGACAATCGGCGCCAACGGCAACCCATAGCTGATTTCGCGCACAACGCGAAGCACCGAGGCCGAACGCTCGTAAAAACGCTCGCCGGTGTCGGCGATCACCAGCAGATCGATATCACTATGCTCAGTAGCTGTGTCGTGTGCCATCGACCCAAAGAGAATGACACGCACAGCACCGTAAGTGTGGCGCAAGCGATCTGCAATGGTTTTAAGCCGCTCCCTATCGAGGGTCGTAGAAATCGACGGGGCCATACTATCTCCTTCGTTTATCCATTTGTCTTCCTGAGCGGACGAAACACCGAGTGCCTTAGCCAGGATGCTTCTTCACGCCACTAGCTGCACCTCGGTCTCAGGGGTACCCAGTCTCGTGTAGCAAGTACCTTGAGAACATATTAGTGCGCAACAGCAAACGCCTGCAACCGGATAGCAATTTTCCACTCATAAGGGGCTCAGCACGAGCGGATTTTGGGATGGTCTTGGATGAGGGCTACAAATACGGATTCTCTGGAATCGCCAGCGTAAAATATTTTCCCCGCTCTTCGTACAAGACCCGCTGTGCAGTGAGGTCGTTGAGAATGGGTTGGAGGATCGCATTACTGCAATCGGTTCGACCTGCTACGACTGCTCGAATCTGCTCCACCGTCTTTGCCGATTCATTACAGACCTCAATCACCAATGACGCCAAGCCTTCATACCGTCGACGTGTCGGCGCCTTCGGATTCCGGCCGTCGTAGATGGTTACATAGTTCGGAGCCTTCGAGTAGTACAGAAACGGTCGATCGCCGGACTTATGCATCCGCTGCCAGTGTTCAATCGAAGCGACCAACTCTTGATACAGATGGGGATCGACGGGCCAGTGGTCGAGTTCGTATTCGAAATCATAGGCGATCTTGTTCAAATCGACCTGCCGTGCGTCATAGACATACTCGTACGCCATTCCCGGCCCGGTGATGCGGATCCCATACTCGTGCGGCCTGGTGAAATAGGGGCTGAAACGCTGCAGCCAAAACTTGCCGGTGGCTTCGGGCGGCTGCAGATGGAGCAGCGAGGGAATCAGCTCAAGTTGGCGCTGATAGTCCTCGTTGGTCTCACCGGGAAATCCCAACAAGATATTCCACGACACCATTACATGATAATAGAGGCTCCACTTGAGGCAGCCGATGTTCTGCATCGGCGTGACGCCCTTATCCATAGCGCGCAGCTGGTTCACACTCAGGCTTTCCAGCCCCGGCTGCATGCACTTCACCCCACCGGCAGCCAAGGTTTTGATCTGTCGCTTCTGCAAATTGCTCTTGGTTTCGATGAACACATCTAGATCGCAATGGTCCTCTGCCAGCTTGCCAAAGAGATTCTCGATGTACCCCATATCGATGATGTTATCAACCAAGCGAAACCGGACTGCGTCGTAACGTTGGGAGAGATCGGCGATTTCTTTCAATACCTGCCCAGGTGCTTTGGCCCGGAACTTCATGCTCTGCGCATTGAGGCCGCAAAAGGTACAATGATGTTTCTCTCCCCACCAACAGCCACGAGAGCCCTCGTACAAGAGGATTCGATCAAGTCCCTGCGCCGTGTGACCGAGTTCCGAAAGTAGCTGATAGTAGTCGTCATAATCGGGCGGACCGCTCTTCGCAAAATCGGAGAAGAGTGATTCATTCGGTGTGAGCATGATCTCGTCGCCCTGGCGGTACGTCACACCGTTGGGATAGTCCTCTGTCTTGCCGGCCAGAACCTGGCGAACCAATGGCAAGAAACTTTCTTCTCCCTCCCCGACCACCACGTGATCGATGAAAGGGAACGCTCTGAAATGTTCAAGCCCCATCTCACCGTCGAAGTTGGCTCCGCCGAAGACGATCGTCACGTCGGGGTACAGATCCTTGATGAGCTTGGCCATCGTCAGGCTCGCGACGTTCTGATCGAACGTCGAGGTAAACCCGACCAGCTTGTACTGTCCCCAATCGATGGCGGTGAGGGCCCAGGTGAGAAATTGCGGTGCGATGCGAGTCGCCATTTCTTCGAAGTAGCCAATCGGTTTGCCACACTCTTGGGACAGCTGTTCGAAGACCGGCTTGAATATGCGTGGGTACTCCTCGCGTTTCGGATTGTCTTGAAACAGGAGGGAGGAAAAGAGCCACTCACCGAAGAGTGCGCGCTTCTCGCAAATGCTTTCGTGTAACTCCACGCCGATCAGGTGGGCAAAGCGGACGTTCAGATGATGACAATCAACGGGAATGCCGTTGGCTTTCAGAAGCGTGGAGAGGGTGCCGAGTTGAATTGATGGGTACTTGGCGTAGCTGAAGGGCATGTTGACGAGCGCAACTCTCGTTTCATCGCTCATCTAATGCCTCGCGTGGTTATTAAAAGCTCCCGATGAACTTGCAGTACGACAGGCCGGACTAGGCTCCTGCCTTGAACGGTTCAAATTCCCTGTCCGCCTTGGCCGCTAGATAAAAATCACTCTCGGTCAGGCCGTTGATCTTGTGTGTCCAAATTTCAACTTTGCACTTCCCCCAAGCCAAATACAGATCAGGATGATGGCCTTCAGCCTCTGCAATCGCCCCAACCTTGTTCACATAGGCCAAGGCCTGTGCAAAATCAGGGAAGGTAAAGAGCCGTTCGAGATGCCCCTGCCCGTTAAGCGACCACCCACGGCCAAGTTCTTTGAGTAAAGTTTGCGCACGATCATTCGCCACCGGTGGCACTCCACCACGGCACGGAATACATTTATTATCGGCCAGACCCATGACAACCTCCATGTCTTCACAATTGAGAGAGATATTCTAAATGGGGGCGAAGCGGAAGGGCAAGGTGGGAAACTTATTGCTCTTTTCGGATATCTTCCACGCAACGAAAACCTCTGCTGGACATTCCCTCGTCTGCGCTTCCGTACATGCGAATCTGATAATCGAGATTGCCGACAGCATCACGAATGCCGAGCGCCTGAAGACTTCCCCGGATCACCTTTCGCGTCTGGTCCTCCGGCGGCGTGGGGTTCCATCGGGCCTCTTGGTACGTGGTAGCCGTCCACTCGTAGACCTGGTCATTCAGGATCCGGCCCTGCGTGTCACGGGCCGCCTTCTCCCATTCATCTTCTGTCGGCAGCCGCTTGCGGGCCCATCGGCAGTAGGCGACGGCGTCGTGCCACGTCACATCTTCCACTGACCCATCGGGATCGAGCGACGCGCCGTCTTCCATCAGTGCAGCGGGAGGCATCGCGCCTGTCGCGTCGACGAATCGCCGATAGCGCGCATTCGTGACCAGCGTTTTCTCGACATACAGGTCGTCCGCTAGATACATAGATCGCGCGGGACCCTGAACCTCCTCTGCCCTCCCTCCCATGAAAACCTCCACCATCTTGGTCGGAATCCGCCCAGACCGAATGAGGACCATCGGAACGCCATCGGCACTAATCTTTTCTTGAGCCATCATCGAGTCGCTGGCACGGGGCTCGATCCGCCACCCCGCCAAGGCCACGGCCACAATCGAAGCCGGCACGGCATAGCCTAGACGACCCCGCGTTTCGCTCACAATGCCGATCATCTGCCCGTTCAGTAACAGTGGTCCACCGGAATGGCCTTCCTCCACCAGAGCCTGAAACGCAAGGGTCGGCCCGTTCATCCCGCTGAGGCTTCCCGTGGAAACAGTCCAGGGAGGCAACGTCCGAGGAAAACCGATAAACGTGATCACCTCGCCGCCGACAACCTTCGTTGTCAGATCCAGCGGCAGCGCTACGACGCCGTCTGGAATCGGCCTAGCCACACGCAGGGCGGCGAGCCCTTGTGGATCTCCGCCTTCAATCCCAACCACTTGCGCTACGAACGGTTGTTGCGGCTGGGAAGAGAACGTCATCGTGGGCTTGGGATCTCCTTCCACCACATGCGCCGCCGTGACGATGAACAGGGCCTCTTTGTCTACGCGCACAACCACGCCGGAGCCGACTCGATTTTTACCGTCCACCTGCGCAGTAATCTTCACAACCCCCTTCTCGACCTGCACAATGTCCTGAGCCCAGGCCACATCGCAAAGGCACAACAGCACCAACACCACTCCAAAAAGAAAGCAGGCATGCAGCCACCCGCATTGTGCACGGAGGATAACACTGGCGTGTCTGAAGAAATCAGATATTCCAGGTGTTGAACCTCTCATGAAATTGTCCCTCGTTGTATCAGCTCACCATTGCACCCGACTTCGGGCCGGCCCTGGACCAGGAGTGGGGTCACTTGGCCGGACCGAAATGCAGGCAGTGCGTTCTTCGGCTGTTGGCGGCTACGCCAAGCAGCCCGGGATCGGCCTGGACGCCCAACGGCACACTCCGAATCTTCCCAGTGAAGGTCCGGACTCCGGCCATCGAGCAGGCGTCTTGGGCACATCGGAACCCAATATTGTCGTTCCGATTCGTCGGTGTGTTCCTGTTCCGGTTTGCAGATCGCACGTTGTCCGGTTCATTGTTCCAGGACCCACCACGGAGCATAAAAATCGACCGACCCCGTATGGCTGAGAGACCCCAGCCACGTCCTTATCAGCTGTCTACCCCGTCGCTCGCCAGAGGCATGCTCCCATCATGCTGATTCACCGCTGTCACCAAGAATTCGACTTCGTACATGCGCAGTGTCGGCATACCGTGCGTGCGCGATCCAGCTGCGGATACAGTCCCTCCGCTGAGCGTCTGACATGCACCCCTCTGCCACTGCCTGATGATACCGCCGAAGCCTGCGCTTGAATCGTCGCACGTGGTCCGCATCCAGCCGGCGCAATGCTGGAAAAATGCGATACCCCAGAAAAGTAAACCCTGAGGTAACGGGTGCCACAAAGCACTTGCGCGGATGCAGCCGCAAGCGCACTCGCATCAGGAGGTCTTCGATGGCCGCACGGTGATCATGGAGTCGATGCTTGTCATGATCGAATAGCAAAAAATCGTCCGCATACCGTACATAGCCGGGTGTCCTGAGTGTTTCTTTCACATAATGATCCAGTCTGTCCAAATAGACATTGGCAAAGAATTGACTCGTCTGATTGCCGATGGGAATGCCACGGCGCCGCTCGAATGGTGTGAACAAGTTATCGCCGGGGTAGTGACGAACCATCGCCGGTTGTGGGTTGCTTCCGTCAACAATCGTCCGCACCAGCCACAACACATCCGGATCATGAAGACGCCGAGTCATCTGTGTAAACAAGATCTCATGATCGATGCTCGGAAAGTATTTTTCCAGATCGCACTTCAAGACATAGCGATAGCGCCGTGCAAAGGTCGAGGCTCGCTCGACTGCCGCATGCGTCCCTTTCCCCTTTCGGCAGGCATAGGAGTCGAAGAGAAACCCTCGATCAAAGATCGGCTCGATGATATTGCAGAGCGCATGGTGCACGACGCGGTCGCGAAACGGCGCGGCGCTGATGAAACGCGGTTTCTTGTCGCGGATGATGAACGTGCGGTACGAACCGGGGCGATAGCGATGCGAAACCAGCTCCTGCTGCAAGCTATGCAGCTCTTCTTCCACATTCAGGCTGAATGCGGCCACGTTCGGTCGGAAGCGCTTGCCTCGAGCTGCACGCCGAGCCGCCTGCAGCAGATTGGAGAACGAAGTCACACGCTCATACAGCGTCCCCATCGATCACCCCGTCTGGGTTTTGGTCCAGCCGCCGATCTGGCAGCCGAGATCGACCAGTTCACGCGAGATGAACTCATACTGCTTCGTGCTCGTGAAGCCAAGATCTTTCCCAGCCCGCACCAACAACCGGAGCACCTGCACATCGCCGTTCGCCTGCTGGAGATAGACCTTCTTGTCTCGTGTATAGGCCGCGAGCACCAGCGCTTCGAGAACCGCCAGCATGCGCGACTCGATCCGATCCCCGAGCACAAACCGATGTGACCGTGGAAACTTGCCCACGTGGTTGATGAGCCAGAGCAGCACATCGTAGGCCTTCGTGACGGCGGTTGGAAGGGTTCCGGCACCTTCGTCGGCCATGATCACCCCCGACTAGGATTCGATGCTTCACGGCAAGAAATCAAGAATCACGACTCGGAGAAAAGCAAACAGGGTCAAAGCGAAAAGGTTACTTCGGAACGTCCTGGGCACACCGGAACCCAATATCGTCGTTCCGATCCGTCGGTGTGTTCCTGTCCCGGTTCGCAGATCGCACGAAGACCGGGTCATCGCTCCAGGACCCACCACGGAGCAAGCGCAACTCGCCGCTCCCAGGGCCTTTAGGATTGTGTGCTGGACTGTTCTTGTAATAGTTCTCGTCATACCAGTCCGCTACCCATTCCCTCACATTCCCACTGATATCGTAGAGTCCCCAAGGATTCGTCTCATACGATCCAACAGGCGCCGTGCGCACTGCACCGTCGTTGTATCCCGACATAATCACGCTCAACAGATGCTTGGCTGACTCATCGGCGACATTTTCAACCAGCCTGGTCCCTGGATTCCCCTGCCCCCACCAGTATTGCGTCGTGGTACCCGCGCGCGCCGCATACTCCCATTCCGCCTCTGTTGGGAGACGCTTGCCCGCCCAGCGGCAGAATGCCACCGCGTCGTCCCATGTGACAGCCACCACCGGATGCTCTCCCCTGCTCGTCTGAAAGACAGACGCGCTCCCCTCCGGCTTCTGCCAATTGGCTCCCTTGACCTCTTCCCAGCCTTTGCCCTCCACGAATGCCCACGCGCTGCCGTTCTGCTCTGCCGTCGTCCGGTAGCTGGTTTGCTGCACAAACTGATGGAAGAGGCGGTTCGTCACCTCGTACTTATCGAGGTAGAACGCATCCAGCTGAACACGGTGCTGAGGAAGCTCTCCTTTGTACCAGCCTTCGCAGGTCTGCTGGTCTTTCTTATACTCTTTGAGACAGGTTTGGATTGCACGGTCCACTTCGTCTTTCGTGCTGCCCATCTGAAAGCTCCCGGCGGGAATCAGCACCATCGGCGCGCCGTCTTTACCGATGATCTCGCGAGCAGCTTTGGGTGTTGGCGGCTGGGCAGGAGAAGTCTTAGCTACGCTTTGCGGTGCTCCCTCCTCCAGGAGAACACCATGTCCCTCCAAGTACTCACGCACCGTGCCAATCGTGAGACCCTTGCCATACCGCTGCGCGCCCCCAATCAGCCCAACCACCTGGCCGCTGTGCATGATCGGTCCGCCAGAGTTGCCCTCGTCAATATTGGCATCGACCGTCAAATATCTCCCCTGTCGAGCGGCGATGCTGCCCTTGATGATGGCCCAGTCGCCTGCCCCGCGCAGATGTCCAATCACCATGATGTCTTCTCCGCCTGAGACACGGGCTACAGTCGCTAACGGAAGCGTGGCGCGCCCGGCGGGAACGTTGTCCTTCCCGCGGACAACCAGTAAAGCCATGCCGGTTTCGCCATCCCCACCTTCTGCATGTTTGACTTGAGCTCGTACCGGCACCTCTTGTCGCGAAAAGAATTGTACCTTCGGCTGGGAGTCCCCACTGATGACGTGTGCAACGGTCATGATGTAGACGATCTCCGAATCGGACTTCACGATGAAGCCGGTCCCGACCTTGGTTGTGCCATCGACCTGCGCGGTAATCTTCACCACCCCTTTCTTGATCTCCTCGATACTCTGTGCCTGGGCGAGCGTGGCATCGATCGTCGCCACCGTTGTGCCCGGATCCGAAGTCGCATCGACCATGTCGACCGTGATGTTCAAAGCCGACGCTGACTCGCGAAACACGAGTTCCGCACTGGCGATCTGGGCCCAGAAGACCCACACGAGACAAGTCGTCCAAGGTTTCCAGTCGGGGAAGACCTCGTCAGTTCCGGGTGTCTGTATTCCTCTTGCTCCAGAATGGCTCTCCGCTCATATGGCTCTGGCCATCATGCATGATAGCCATGCGTGCCATTCTGGCACAGCCAGCGAAGAATCGGCTAGCAAGACCGACGAGAAACCCACCCGTGAATCGGTGGGCCTGATGGGCCAGGTGGCGTCGTATCGTCCATTTCCACCCTCCTCTCGCGATGAAGTCACCGAGAGACCTGGATGGCAGCCGCGCGGTCTACCCGATCTCTCGAACTTCCGTGAAACGATGGGCCGCACTGTCCTCACTACGCTCATTAGGAAACCATGTCAAGAGTGACCTGGCGCTTCTTGGCACCGAGGCGTAACACCGCGCAGATGCCGACCAACACAAGATCTTCAAGCGGAGAATACCATCGCAACGGCAGGGGGAAGAACACGCCGTAGCAGCCACAGTTTGGAAGGTTGAGGCCACGGACAAGCGTGACCACAAGCCCTGCTGCATAGACCGCGTTCAGAATCAGCGCAATGCGTGCACCGGTCTGGAGCCGCCACCCGAACAGGATCCACGCCGCAAGCACCCACTCCAGCACGGTGATGACAAGCGCCACTGGCCACAGCGTCCAGTCTGGGAACAACCGGTAGGTGACCACGATCTCGACGAATCCAGGCAGGTCCAGGGATTTTCCTAAGGCTGAGGCCAGGAGCACGCCTCCGATCAACAGGCGGCAACACCACGTCACGATGGTCCAATTCATAGAGGAGACTCCCGCATAAAGAAGAAGGAGGAACGCGGTGCTCCTGCCGCGCTCCTCCTTCTTTCCTGCCGCACCCGTGACGACGCGTGCATGACTGCGCCGACCAATCACTATCGCGCTGACGTCCCGCTACACGATCCTGAGCTTGGTAAAATCTACACCTTCCGGCGCCGGAGGCGTCTTGAGGTTCATCTCTTCCAACGCACCAACGACACGCTCAGCCACGATCAGATTGCGGTACCACTTCCGATTGGCCGGCACGACATACCACGGTGTTCGCTCGGTACTCGTGGCCGAGAGGACGTCTTCGAAGGCTTTCTGATACTCATCCCACAACTTGCGCTCCTCAAGGTCGCCGGAACTCCATTTCCAGCGCTTCTCCGGATCGGCAATGCGGGCCTCCAACCGTTCCTTCTGCTCTTCCTTCGAAATATGGAGAAAGAACTTGAGCACGGTCGTGCCGTTCTCAGTCAGCAGCTCCTCGAATTCTTTGATCTGGTCCAAGCGGCACTTGGCGATTTTCTCGGACACCCATCCGTGCACCCGTGTAATCAGGACATCCTCATAATGCGATCGGTTGAAGATCCCAATGTAGCCTTTGGGAGGAACTTCGCGGTGAATACGCCACAGGAAATCACGAGCCAATTCCTCCTTGGAAGGAGCCTTGAAGGCCGCCACTTTGCAGCCCTGCGGGTTGATGCCGGACATCACGCTCTTGATGGTCCCATCCTTTCCGCTCGTATCCATTCCTTGCAGGACGATAAGAAGCGATCGAGTTGCGTTGGCATACAGACGCTCTTGGAGTCCATCGAGCTCGGCGATGAGTGTGGCCGTTTCCGCTTTTGCCTTTTCTTTCCCTTGGTCGCTCTTTTTGTACTCCCCAGTGTCGTCCGGATCGTACTGTTTCAACGAAAGCTTGGCGCCGGACTTCACACGATATCGTTTCATGAGTTCCTCCCTGGCTCAGCGCAGAAGACGCCCCATCGTTGGTGATTGGAGGGCACACTGCAGATGCCCACGTATGTTCCTAGAATCGGATGAACCGGGTGTGGATCCTATGGTTGTCTTGGAGCATCCTGGACACAGCGGAAGCCGACGTTAGGATCCTGCTCGGTCGGATCACCCTTCGTGCGAAACGAAGACCGTAGCCGATACGGCGTATTGATGTAGGATCCACCGCGCTGGACTTTGGCTGTCCCTTCGCTGGGTCCACGTGGATTGATCGCGGGGCTGTTGATGAAACTGGAATAAAAATCCTCAGCGTACCAGTCCATCACCCATTCGTAGAGATTACCGGCTAGATCCTGCACGCCATAGGGGCTTTGCCCCATGTGGTGATTGCCGATGACCGACACTGTCTCCGCACCGCCTTCCTTCAACCCATAGACCGCGTGGACTGGAGTCGGCGGATCGTTTCCCCACGGATAGGTCCGTTCATCGGTCCCGCGTGCCGCCTTTTCCCATTCCGCCTCTGCGGGCAGCCGTTTACCCTGCCAGAGACAATAGC
>SWDO01000004.1:40962-62647 GCA_005116895.1 Nitrospira sp.
CGCTTCCCATGACAAACTCACCGGCCGACACCAAGACCATCGGTGCCCCATCTTTCCCAATCAGTTCAGGCGCAGCCGAGGACAGCACAGCCAGCTGGTGCAGAGCGCCACCGTTGGACGGCGACTTGCTTCTCTCTCCAGCTTTGTGATCGCCAGTGGCGCCGGGAAGTTTCGCTGAAATGGCAGGAAGATCCGGCTTGAGGGAAGTTGACGGGATGGACTCAGCCTTCGAGGTCCGACTTTCTGTCGCCACTGCAAGCCCCGTCTGCAGAAAGAGGGCCAGGGCACCAGTCATGCACACGGTAAAAATTCGCCGGACATCCATACGTTGGCCTCAGTTGATACTAAGGTACCGAAAACGTAAGGCTAAAATCCAGCCCACCTCGATTTAGCCGCTCTCTAATCCGAGGGCGGCAGCCCGTTGAATATGATAGTCGATGATTGCGTGCAAGAGTTGCACTTACCGATCGTCCAGTGTAGCGTAGGCGTCAGCATGCCGGTCTCGATTGCGTTCGCCATCCAGAAGTGCCTCCCTCTTGTCACCTGTACCCTGCTTGTCGCGCTGGTTATCGGCGTTTCCGGCTGTGGTGGGCCTTGGCGAGATACCTATTTCAAGAAAGGGGTCGGTCGGCTGACACAGGAGGAGATCCGGGACCGATTCGGCCCCCCACACACGGCCAAGACTCCGGCCCTCGGTGGGGATAGTCACTGGGCCTATCGGTTCGCACTCAGTGAGAAGGACCTCACGACGTGGAACTCCTCATTCGTCTCCGACGCTTCCAACTCGGTCACCGGCTTGATGGGCAAGGGAGCAGAAACCGCCAAGCCTACGTTGTATTGCTATCGATACACCTTGACGTTCTCCGAAGACAAGACCCTAAAGAATTGGAAACGTGAGGAATGCGTTCCGGGTACCCGCGAAACACTGACCGCCAAATAGAGGACGATCGTGCCCCCAAGCGAGTGGTTTTCCATCGACAGCTCCGTCGCATTGGACGGACTCAAGTCGCTGATCCTGTTGCTCTTCTTGGTCAGCGTCAGAGCGCTGGCCGTCCGGTGGATCGCCGGCAATCAGACGCTCTCGATGGAGTCGAAACGTCGGTGGGTGGTGACGACCAGAAATTCCGTCGTTCTCGCGTTTCTCATCGGCCTGGTGATCATCTGGGCCCATGAACTCCAGGCGTTTGCCGTGTCGCTCGTCGCGCTGGCGGCGGCGATGGTCTTGGCGACAAAGGAACTGATTCTCTGTTGGAGCGGCGCAGCGCTGCGAGTGGGTAGCAAGGTGTATGCCGTCGGTGATCGAATTCAGATCGCGGGCCACCGTGGTGTGGTACTGGACCACGATGCCTTTGCGACAAAGCTACTGGAGATCGGTCCCGGACAATCCGCGCACTTGTACACCGGTCGGGTCGCCGTCTTTCCCAACAGCCTGCTGTTCACGAATGCCTTGATCAAGGAGAATCCCGACCAGGAGTACGGCCTCTATACGCTTGTCGTGCCGATCAAGATCGATGACGACTGGCAGAAGGCTGAACGCACCCTCGTAGAGGCGGCCAAGGCCGAGTGTGCACCGTTCATGGAAGAAGCCGTCCGGCAAATGAAGTTGCTGGAGCAGGCCAATCTGTTGGAAGCGCCTTCGCCGGAGCCGCGCATCACCATCCAACTACCGGAATCCGGCAAGCTCCATCTTGTGCTTCGATTTCCAGCTCCTGATCGAGGACGCTCACGCATCGAGCAGGCCATCCTACGTCGGTATCTTATCGGAACGACCACATCCAACTGACTCGCGGATAGTGTTTCAGCCCTGATAACGGAAGAGGGCTTCCCTCGCTGCCGAAGGAAGCCCCCAGGACCGCACGCAATCAGACTACGGTATTACTTGGGAAACGCCTTGGGTGCCGTGACATGTTGCCACCCTTCACCATTGAGCGTCTGGAGAAATCCCACCAGATCATGCTTTTCCTGATCCGTTAGCTCAAGGGGAATAATGAGATTGTCTTGGTGGGGATTCTTGACACCACCCTTATTGTAGAAATCGACGACTTCTGCAAGCGTCTTGAAGCGCCCGTCGTGCATATAGGGAGCGCTTCTCGCGATCTCCCGCAAGGTCGGAGTCTTAAAGGCGCCAAGTTCCTCAGCGTTCTGCGTGACCATGTAACGGCCAAGATCTACTTTATTGTCGTCCCAGCCGATACCGAGGTTGTGAAACTTTTCGTCGGTGAAATTGAACCCGGAGTGGCACTTTGTGCAACGTGCCTTATCTCGAAACAAGATGAGGCCCTTCTGAGCGGCTTCTGGAATGGCCCCTGCTTCCCCTCCCTGATCGAACCGGTCCGCAGGGCTGTTGCCGGACAGAACGGTGCGCTGGAAGCTGGCGATGGCCATACCGACCCTTTCCGTCGTGATGGTGTCATCCCCGAACACTTGCTTGAAGAGTTTCCGGTAGCCTGCGATTTTCATCATCTTCGCATTCATCACATCGTAGTTGGCAAAGCCGTGCTCGATCGGATTCGTAAATGGACCGACCGATTGCGCTTCCAATGTCGGAGCCCGGCCGTCCCAAAATTGTGTGCTGCTGAACACCCGATTGAAGGACGCTGGTGCACTGCGGCCACCCTTCTGGCCTCGGATGCCGGCAGAGACCGGCTTGCCATCCGTGAACGCGAATTTCGCCATATGACAATTTGCACAGGCAATGGTGTTGTCTTGCGACAACCGCTTGTCAAAAAACAGCAGCCGGCCTAATTCGATCTTCTCCTTTGTTAACGGGTTGTCGGCCGGAATGACCACAGAAGTCTCCTCGAGACCGAACGGAATCTTGAGCTTGTACTCCTCCGCCTGGGCTTCGCCGAAAGGGACTCCCAACAGCAGTCCAATCACCATACACACCCACGCAGATATTGAAACCGTTAGCGTCCGTCTTCTCATCTTTATCTCCTCCCTTCATGCAGTGACTGAAATGTCAGTGCGCTTGTAGAACACCATATGAATCAACGACTCTATCGCCCATCCTTTCATCCTCGACAACGTGAACTGAGGGAGTACGCTCTTTCACCTTCGCATTCTTCGTCATCCCAGTGTTAGAGCTCACGGCTCCTCTCCTTTCGCAAACAGGCGGTGGGCCCCCATCACAGTCTCAGGTCAGTGGCAACACGATAGCGCCGTTCCGCCGCAACGTTACCCGTCTTGTGATGCCGACGCAAGTACATCCCTCGGGAAAATATTATTTGCATCGGCTCCCCCCTCGCCATAACCGGACCGGTCCTGAGATAGTCGCCGATCGGGCGGCTGCGAATCTTGAGCTGAATCCCACCGATCGAATGGGCCGTCTTTTCGAACCACACTCTCTGCCTGGCCGGAGTCATCATCGGACCCACCCCCCAGGCTGCGGATAGTAATCCGTATCTCTGATAGAAGTCTAATGTCCGCCACGGTATTATTCCAATTGGTTATGATAGTCAGAACGATTAGATGTGATCATGGTGGCCCTGCCGTTTGAAGAACTGGGCATTCACACCCAAGCTCTCTATGACGAGCCGTTCAAAGCAGTGGTCCCAGTTGGGCATCGGGGGGAGCACAAGAAACAGATCGACGCGCGTGAACTCGACGGCGAAAAAGTGTTGTTGCCCCATGCCGGGCACTGTTTTCGCCAGCAGGCGTTGACTGCTTGCCCAAAACTGAACCGATCCGATGCGGAAGGTCTACAGGGAAACTCTCTCGAAACGATTCGCCAGATGGTCGCGTCAGGGTTAGGCGTCACCGTGCTACCCTGCAGCGCTCACACAAAGAAGTACGCAGACAAGCGATTGATCGCCATCGACGTGATCCGGGATGCAATCCATGGGCTGAAGATGCCAGGATTGAGCATGGCGCCGGGCACACACCAGTCGGCATGGCACCTCTCAGCGTTTCATCTGGGCGCTTGTTGCGCCAGATGACTTTTGTTAGGATGCCGCCGACTCAACTGAAGCTCAGCTTTGATGAAAATCGCCACGTTCAACGTCAATTCATTGCGCAAACGCTTGCCGATCGTGCTGGAATGGCTCGATCGACACAAACCGGATGTGCTGTGCCTTCAGGAAACCAAGGTTCAGGATAGCGAGTTTCCCTTGCTCGCGCTGGCACCCAGCGGGTACGAGATCACGTTTCGAGGGATGAAATCGTATAACGGGGTGGCGATTCTCAGCCGAAAGAAGCCGGACGCAGTATTCTACGGATTCGACGATGGAGGAGACCCGGAGGACGCTCGCTTGCTGAGAGTGGTCATCGATGGGATTCCCATCGTGAACACCTACGTGCCGCAGGGGTTCGAAATCGACTCGCCGAAGTATGCCTACAAGCTCGCCTGGTACGAACGACTACGGAACTACTTCAACACACACCTCTCACCGCAAGCCCCGGCGATCTGGTGCGGAGATATGAACGTAGCCCCACGCCCCATGGACGTCCACGGTCCAGAGAAACATCTGAACCATGTCTGCTACCACGAAGCCGCGCGTAAGGCATATGAACAGACGGTGGCGTGGGGATTTCAAGATGTCTTTGTGAAACTCTACCCGACACGTCAACAATATACATTCTGGGACTACCGCGCGCCGAGCTCACTTGCGGCCAACAAAGGGTGGCGGATCGATCATATAATGGCCACCGCGCCACTCGCGGATACATGCGTGCAGGCGGATGTGGACGTCGAGCCGCGGCGAGCGAAAGAACCGTCAGACCACACTTTTTTGTGGGCTGAGTTTTCGATCTGACCGTGCGCGCGACATCCACTCCAACCATGCCGATCAATCCCGCAGTCGTGTGGCTGACCGGAATGGGATTCCGCTCCTAGGCCGCCTTGGCTCGCACGTGGTTACTGCGATTCTGCTCGATCAAGGGATCAATGATCAGTCCACAATTGAGACAGCGCAGAATAACGGTACTAGACGAGACCGCCGGTTGACGCTCTTGGATCATCAGGCCTTTGCATTTTAGACAAGTCATGGTGTCCCTCCTGCTGAGATGAATGATGACAATCACGTCACATATGCACGAGGGGTACAGTAGCACCGTGAGATTAACCCCGAGTTAACAGCCAGTTAAAAAACTCTAATGTCGCGTTCGGTCATCATCTAACTTTTCAGCACGTTATGCCTCGTGCCTACCGGTGTGACAGCTTAACTCTCCGCGAGGAAGTCACGGCCTCAGCCGCGAACTCCCGTAGTGAACGTGGTTGAGAAACACTCCATGAAGAATCCAACACCATCCGCCCATAAAACATCCACGGCGGATGTGGCAATTATTGGCGGAGGAGCGGCTGGCCTCGTCGCTGCCATCGCAGCTAGAGAACACAGCCAAGATGCAAGGATTTACCTGCTCGATGGGGCTAAGTCATTGGGGGCCAAAATTCTGGTCTCAGGCGGAGGACGTTGCAACGTCACGCATGATCGCGTGACACCGAAGGATTTCTTTGGCAATCGGCACATCATCCGCAACGTTCTTGCGGCGTTTTCACTTGAACAGACGATCGCATGGCTTACCTCATTGGGTGTTGATTTGAAACGCGAAGACACCGGCAAAATGTTTCCGACCACCGACAAGGCACGCACTGTCCTCAATGCACTGCTTGCGCGTGCGCGGGATTCGGGTGTCACGGTATGTCCAGATCATCGTGTGAACGAGGTCGCGCGGTCCGAATCCGGCTTTCAAGTTCGGCATAGGTATGGCCTGCTCCATGCCGCCCGACTCATTCTCGCCACCGGTGGTCAGTCGTTGCCGAAAACAGGTAGCGATGGATTCGGGTATCGGCTGGCCCGCTCCCTAGGCCATCATGTGACACCAACGGTCCCGGCGTTGGTCCCGCTCCTATTGCACCACTCGATGTTTCACACGACACTCTCAGGCCTCTCGCAAGAAGTAGCGCTGACAACTCAGGTGGATGGTCGCGAAGCTGATCGACGAACGGGAAGCCTGCTCTGGACCCATTTCGGGATCAGCGGCCCCGTCGTCATGGACGCCAGCCGCTTCTGGACCCTTGCAACGAATCAAGGCCTGCGTGTGGATCTCTATGGTAACTTCGTGCCGGGCCGATCATCTGAGACATTGAAGGAATGGTTTATCCGACAGACCGTTGAACATCCGAAGCGTTCGGTCGTACGAACCCTCTCGTTACTGGTCCCGGATCGCTTTGCCGAATCACTCTGCCGTCATTGTTCTTGCGATCCGCAGCACATCATGGCTCAGGTTGCGCGCACGGATCGAGAGCGGTTGTTGAACGCTCTAACCAGGTTTCGATTTCCGATCGAGGGAGACCGCGGGTGGAACTTTGCTGAAGTCACGGCCGGGGGCGTGCCCTTGGAGGAAATCGACTATCGCACGATGGAATCAAAGCTGCTCCCTGGACTTTACCTCGTAGGGGAGCTATTGGATTGTGACGGCCGAATCGGGGGGTTCAATTTTCAATGGGCTTGGACGACAGGCTGGCTGGCTGGGCGATCAGCAATCAAGAGTCAGTTTACGATAAAACAGTCCTCAGGAAACCCATGATCCCCAAATTCGTTCACTCTCCCGTTCACCACAGCCTTACTAATTCCAAGATCACCACACACCTGCCTCTGCCTCCGAACAAGCCTTGGCCCTAGGAAGAGTCCGATACGAAACGGCTCCTTCCTTCACAGACGGCTCATTGGGGGACAATATCGTCACCTGGAGCTTTTCTTCAGCGAACGTTTCATCGCTAGTCCGCAAGACGCCTTCACGATTCAACATCTTGACCACATTCGTGCGCGAAACGATCGGTGGGTATTGTCTAAACTGGTCCGCCGAGACATAAGAAACCTGGATGGTCACCGGGCGGCGCTTGGCGTAAATAAATTCACGCAGATTGTCGTCAATAGGCGTCTTCAAGGTGACGACCGCCGAACTTTCCCCGGGAAGAGTCGCGATCGAAAGGATATACAATGGCTTCATATCAGGCGGTGCCTCTTTCTGTACAGTAGCCATACGATTCGGGGCCGTCAGGAGCTGCGTCGACTGATTGATGGCTGGAGACCGGACACCCACCCGTAAATTTGTGATGTCGCGATCGGACACATTTTCGAGCAACAGCTTGATGAGCACCCACGCTTGCGAATCGGGGGCTTTGGCTCGATCATTCGGCACCGATTGTTCCTCTCGACGGATGCTGCAATCGGACACCAAGTTGCGTCGCTCAAAGAAATAGAGCGTATTCATCCCCTGTGGCTGAATGCCCCGTTCATACGTATAGAACGACACGCCGACATGAATCATCGTCGGTCTGAACCAGTTCACAACCGTCGGGAGGACAAAGGGGACAAAGGCGGCAAACAGGCCAAGAATGGCAACCTTACTGAGGAGGCTTTGCCGCCAGAACCAGTTCCAGCACTTCGTCAACCACGCCATGGAAACCTTACTCGATATTCTTGGTCTTGCATGTGCTAACCATACGCCCTTGGAGGAACTTCCGACAAGAGTAGGACTGGCCCTTGACTGTCACCGTTCCAAGTCGCCATGCTGATCGTGAATCGGATCGAGAGGATCAATGTCGGAGAAGCAGTCTCAAGAAGCTCACGAGACAGATCGGCGGATCATCATCCGCTGGAAAGTAATGCTTGCACTCAGCATCGTCCTCATTGTGCTGGGGCTCTTTGTCGAGTGGCCCTCTCCACAGGAAACCAGCGTACCAAACACGTCATCGTTCCTGATCATTCTCGGTGGGCTCCTCGGCGCGGTTGGACTCCTAACTGCACTTCGGGGAGGGTAGATGCGTAGACACGGAGAGGCACGCCCTGCGTCTATGGATCTATTGGGAGATCGGACCGGACTACCGACTTCCCGTCTGGGACTGAACTGCGCTCACGCCATACGGGCTGAAGAAGGCCAGCACCTTATCGCCCACCTTAAACTGGCCACCAAGTTGGGTTTGTTGCGTGAGGTTCAGAATATGGAGCTGCCCTTTTTCGTCCCGAATGACCATTGTTCCAGGAATACCGACCGTCATCGAGACAACTTCTCCTTGAACAGGCGGAAGTGCAAGGGCGGAATTGGGTAGACTGACTATCATGATGGCCAGGAGCAGGAGACCGTTCCGTAAGCTGGTTATAAGCCGATGCATGGCGACATTTCCTTTTCTCATATGGTAACAGCAGTCTCTGCAGTCACATCATGATTGCCAGTATGGATTTCCGGCACTGACTGGCCATCCGTTATTGTATCAGGATGCCTGTCACCTAGGCATACGGCGGTTGAGCAGGAAGCGCGGCAATTCGCAACACACATAATTCCCCCCTAACCATCCAGATGAATCCATATCTCACGCGATCCCACTCACGACTCTTGGTTACGCTTGTCCCCCCTCTAGTCAGTGTGACAAATCCTGGCCAAATTCACCACTTTGGCCTTTTCACTGATCGCACAGTATGGAAGATACGCCATTCCCCCCTCACCTAAAACCCAGTGACTCTCAAAGTACGTAACATGGGCTATGTGCTCAGAATTTGGCCCCCCCTCTTTCGTGGTAGATATTTTGAGGGATGCGCTCGCCTACTCTCTCCGCTACGCTTGATCTATCAGGCCAATGGACACAAGCGGAAGGAGCAGCCATGACTAATAGGACGAATCCCGTACGACGCCATAGTCGATTCCCGGTCAGCTGGCCAGTCCTGTATGGGAATAACGCCTTTTTTGCAGAAGGGACCATCTTGGATCTAACCGCTCTGGGCTGGCGAGTGGTGGGATCAATGCCGGTGGTACCCGGTATGCAGTTGACCCTGCAGGTATCCATCCCCGAACGGTCCGCACCACTGTGTATCCATCATGCGACCGTGCTGTGGGTACAAGATCATGAGTTTGCGATTGAAGCCCACGAGATGCCACCGATCGATCAAGCCTGGGTCACCGAATTCCTCCGACACAAACTCGGGCTCATGTGGATATCACGAACCGCCGATCATAAGCCTGGTCTCATGTCGGTACCTAAGCAGGGGAAAGAACAAGAAAAGAATATGGGGTGGATGACGGGTTTCGAACCCGCGACCTCCGGCGTGACAGGCCGGCGCTCTAACCAACTGAGCTACACCCACCATGAAGGGAAATGCGCAGAATACAACCGATGCGGTAAAGGGCGATCTTAGCAAAGACACTGGAGTGGCCGCAACCTGCTAGGGCAGGTTGCCAACCCTCACGAGTTATGTATCGATCGATGATGGGAGTTCCACATTGCCCCCATCACGATGATTAACCGATGATGCCTACCCTCGTGCGTCAAAGGCCGCTTGCATCTCTGCGGTGATGGCCGCCACCGTTGCTGCTGGGTCTTCCGCATCGCGAATAGGGCGACCGATCACGAGATAATCGGCGCCGGATGCAATCGTCTGCGTGGGCGTCGTCGCCCGGGCATGGTCGTCGACTCCCTTGCCGGCTGGCCGGACTCCCGGCGTGACCACCACAAAGTCTGGCCCGACTTTCTGTCGGATAGCCGCTGCTTCTTCACCGGAGGCCACCACCCCGTCGCAGCCGACTTCTGAAGCGAGCGCTGCCCGGGCTGTGACCAGATCTTGGACCGTCCGCTGTATTCCCATTTCTCGGAGATCCTGACTGTCGAAGTTCGTCAGCACGGTCACGGCGAGCAGCTTCAGTGCCGAACCCTCCCGACCTTGCACAGCCGCCATGAGCGCCTTGCGGTTCGCGTGGATGGTTAAAAACTCTACCCCCATGTCTGCAACCCGACTCGTCGCGCGGCGAACTGTCTCTTCGATGTCGAGAAATTTGAGGTCGAGAAACACCCGCATGCCCCGCTTCACAATCCGCTTCACCATCTCGGGACCTGCTGCGGTGTAGAGCTCAAGGCCGACCTTGACGAACGAAATATGTCCCTGGAGCCGGTCTAAGAGCCGGTCTGCTTCCGCCGCTGAGGGCATATCCAATGCAAAGATGAGTCGGTCACGTGCCACAGTCTTCACCATACTCGTACTCCTTCTTGAGTGCCGATCCTTGACGACCGGCGAGATACTATGATACTAGTCACTTTCTTTTTCACAGGAGTGATCGATGCCTCAGATTCATAAATCGACGATTCGACGGGCGCGTCAAGCTGAGCGACGGCATGAGCGGAACCGGGCCACAATGAATGCGGTGAAGACGATCATTAAGAAGGTTCACTCCGCCGTAGCCGGGAAAAAGGCTGACGAGGCCAAAACCACCTTGCTGGAAGCCACCTCGGCGATTGGGAAAGCCGTTTCGAAAGGCGCGCTTCATCCCAATACCGCATCCCGCCGAATTTCTCGCCTGGCGTTGCACGTCAACGGGCTGTCCGGCTCTTAATCGTCCGGACGTTCGACAGCACCCGTCCGGGAACCCGCTTCGGTGACGCTGAAGGACGATTTGGCGTTTCGCCGTGTGGACTTGCGGTATCTTCACACAGTTTTAAGAGCAGACGTTCCAGCACCATTCGGGGCCGACTCCCGCTGCCCCCTTTCAGCCTCCCATCCGTCTCCAGAAAGAGACCTAGTGCGGCTTCAAGATGTCGCTCGGAAAACCGATCGAGGAAGGAGCGGACCTTCAACGGGTCCATGCGCAAGCTCCTCGCCGCCTCATTTTCACGACCGCCATTGGCCAGCAACTCTTTGACCTTCCAGAGACGGCGATACTGCCACGCAAGAGAACCAAGGATCCGAAGCGGGGCCTCTCCTGCTTCAAGGTTGCGCGCCACAATGGAAAGCGCCTGTCCGCGGCGACCTTCCGCGATAGCTAACGTCAAATCGAACACAGAGGCTCCCGGCTCCATCCCACGCAACAGATGCACATCGGCGGCGGTCACCGCCCGATCGGCAGGCACATAGGACGCGAGCTTTTCCAGTTCTCTCCGCAAACCATAGAGTGATGCGCCGCACGCCTCCTGCAGCACGTAGGCCGCTGCGTCCTCTAAGCGAAGCCCGACCCGTTCCGCTTCACGGGCAATCCAAGAAGGCAGCTGCGCCTCGCGGAGGGGTGAGCAATCGACCATGCATGCCGCGCGCGCCAGGGCTTGTGAAAATTTCAACCGGCCATCCAACTTCGGACTCACGAACACCAGCGTCGTGGAGTCCACCGGATGGTTCACACTGTCGAGCAGCGGCTCGCTTTCCCGAGCAGTCAGTTTTTCTGCCGCCTTCACCACGACGACGCGACGCTCCGCGAAGACCGGCACAACCGCCACACTGTTCCGAATATCGGTTCCGCTCGCGTCATCTCCATAAAACTGTTCGTAATTGAATTCATCTCCTTCGCTGCCAAGAGCCGCGCGCTTGATGGCAGCAAGCGCAGAATCCCGCAGAAGGTCTTCTTCCCCCACAATGAGGTACAGAGACCCGGGCGCCTGCTGTTTCAGCGCCGCCTCTAGTTGCACAGGGCTCATGGTGGATGCCATTGGTCCAGACCTTCGATCTTAGTGAGACACAGGAACCGGCACAGACGCTTGCTTCGTGAGCGCCCCGGTCTCGAGCTGTAACAAAAAGCGCGCCGCCAGATCAGCCGCCACAAAGCGGCCCGCCTGCTCAATCGCACGATTCTGCAGCGCGCGATTAAACTGGAGATCGGGTGTCACAAAAAACTCCGCCGTCCCTTTGACGACTTGGCTCCAGACCACTTTTCTTGACCGGACGTCTTCTACCCGAGCCAAGACAACCACCTCGGTTCTGCTTTCCAACGTTGCCGTCGACGAAAAACTGAGCGTCGGCACGATCACCGAAAGGATTTGCCCGGTCAACACAAGATCCGCCGCTTCAGAATCAGATACAACCTGCGCTCCGCTGCCGGCGGAAAACTCCTCGCGGAGGTAGTTCGTGTATCGCATTTCCATATTCGGCTCAAAACTGTTGTTGAGCAATGTCCGGATAATGAGGCGCGGCGGAGGCTCTTGGGAAGCGGTCGCAGAGGCTCCTCCGATAGTTGGGCCAGTCCCTTCCACTCGAAACTGGTACCCACAGGCGGTCAACAGCGTCAGTACCGTGAGGCACCCGATGGCCAAGAGTGGTGTACGGAGTCCTGCGTGTCGAGTGCTTGAACCAAGCATGTCATCACACAACGAAGTTAAGCAACTTCTTTTCGACGTAGATCACCTTTTTTGATTCTTTACCTTGGATCCACTCCGCCGCCTCTGCGCGAGCCAGTCGTTCGATCTCATCACGCGACGTGCCTACGGGGACATCGATCTTCGCCCGAAGCCGACCATTGACCTGAACCGGGATGGTCATGCGCTCGCTCACCGTCATCGCTGGATCGAAGATCGGCCAAGGCTGTTGCGACACACTGGGTTGGTGTCCCAGCAAGTCCCAGAGTTCCTCGGCGACATGCGGCGCGAACGGTGAGAGCAGCAAGACGAACGGCTCAATCACCGATCGAGGCCGTTGCTGCGCCTTCGTCATCTCATTCGTGAAAATCATCATCTGCGAGATCGCCGTGTTGAACCGGAGGGCCTCGATATCCTCGGTAACCTTCTTGATGGTTTGATGAAGCAACCGTTGGTGATCAAGGCTCGGTTGGGCTGAGACGACGGCGTGTGAGAGCCGGCCTTGTTCATCGACCATCAGCCGCCAGACTCGTTCCAAGAAACGGGTCACGCCTTCCACACCTCTGGTACTCCAGGGCTTCATCGCTTCGAGCGGGCCCATGAACATCTCATAGAGGCGCACGGCATCCGCGCCGAACTGATCGATCATGTCGTCCGGGTTCACCACGTTTCCCCGCGACTTCGACATCTTCTGATTGTCCTCTCCCAAGACGATGCCCTGATGGACTAATTTCCTGAATGGCTCAGGAGTGCTCACGACGCCGATATCGAACAGAACTTTATGCCAGAACCGAGCATACAGAAGATGCAGGACGGCATGTTCGCTGCCCCCGATGTACAGGTCTACAGGCATCCAATAGCGCTCTTTTTCAGGGTCAACGAGCTGTGTTGCGCTCTTAGGATCGATGAATCGCAGGTAGTACCAGCAAGATCCGGCCCACTGCGGCATGGTGTTGGTCTCGCGCCGAGCCGGTTTATTGGTAGTGGGATCGGTGGTGACGAGCCACTGGTCCAAGTTCGCCAATGGACTCTCTCCTGTGCCGGACGGTTTAAAGTTGTTGGATTCAGGCAACGCGAGGGGGAGTTGCTCTTCCGGAAGCGGGCGCGCTTCTCCGTCCACCCACACAATGGGAAACGGCTCCCCCCAATAGCGCTGGCGGGCAAAGAGCCAGTCCCGGAGTTTGTAGTTGACCGCTCGCGTGCCCTGTCCTTGCTTCGCCAACCAATCGGTGATCTTCGGAATCGCCTCGGAAGACGTGAGACCATTGAGTGAGAACGTGCCATCGCCCGTGGACGAATTCACGACCTTCCCGCGATCCGTATCAGTGAAGGCCGCTTCCTGAACATTCCCGCCGGAAATGACCTCACGAATCGGCAACGCGTATTGGTGCGCGAACGCCCAGTCTCGCACGTCGTGCGCCGGCACGGCCATGATGGCGCCTGTTCCATAACTCATCAGCACATAGTCGGCGATCCAAATCGGCAACCGTTCCTGGTTGACCGGATTGATCGCGTAGCCGCCGGTGAAGACGCCGGTCTTTTCTTTTTCGAGCTCCTGCCGTTGGAGATCACTCTTTTTTGCCGCCGCCGCCCGATACGCTGCAACAGGTTCTTTCTGCTCCACCCTCGTGATCACATCCACCAGCGGATGTTCAGGCGCCAGAACCATATAGGTCGCGCCGAACAGCGTGTCCGGTCTGGTCGTGAACACCCGAATCGCGCCGTTCTGATCTGCCAGGACAAAATCGACCTCCGCGCCGATCGAACGGCCAATCCAATTCTTTTGCATCTCCAGCGTACTGGGAGGCCAGTCGACCAGTGTCAAGTCTTCAAGCAAGCGATCAGCATAGGCCGTGATCTTGAGCACCCATTGACGCATCGGCTTGCGAATCACATCGAAGCCGCCCACTTCGCTCTTGCCATCGACGATTTCTTCATTGGCCAGCACCGTGCCGAGCGCCGCCGGCGCGATCTCGAAGGCCAGGGTCAGCACGGCCGTGCCCTGCTCACCGAGCAGGCCGAGCACGCGGCGGTGATCGACGACCAGCGTCGCCTTGTGCCATTCGCCGAACATCGAGACATGTCCCGTCAGCCGATAGCGAAGACCGACTTGAGTATTGAGGCCGTATCCCGTGTTCGATTGCGAGTAGTTCGACGGACTGCCCGAGGCGGTGAACTGCTCCTGATGGAGAAAGAACACCCCCGGACCGACTCCGGCATAGGGCTCGAACGCTCCGGCTTGGTACCGCACCATGATGAGGGGCGACACGACCACGATTCGATTGGTCGCTCCCGGCTCATCCTGCTGAATCGTGCCAATTCCAGGGGCGTTTAGGGTCAAGCGCTGGGCAGGCCGATGGGGAGCAGTGACAAAGGCCTCAAGTTCCACGCCCAACCACGGGATTGAGTTGAAGTAATGTCCGACCTTGGCGCCATACATGATCGAGCTGTTCAACTGGACGTTCGAAATGGAGGTACCCTCGGGAAGGCCGACGAAACTTGGATCGTTCACCCGACCACGTACAGTATCTGGGGCGAGGGTCGCCCCGACCATGCCAGCGACATAGGTCTCGGCGAAAGCTGGAAGCGCCGAGACGAGGCCTAAGGCAATCGCCATACCGAGAACTCTGCCCTTGGACCGTCGCCGTTCATCTCCGATGTTGATTTTCATCGAGATATCTCCTTGGATGGCCGAACGCATTACTACTTGCAGACTACGGCCTCGGCAGGCATGCTGGCTATTCGGCGAAAGTCGAGGGGGATACCCCGAAGGGGTACATGGGACTGTACGCGACTCAGATCTTTCCACGACTGATGGATTGGGTGATGGCTCGACCGGCATTCTCGCAACTGCGAGAATCGTTGTTGCAGCTGGCTTCCGGAGAGGTCCTGGAGATCGGGTTTGGCACGGGCCTCAACCTCCGCCATTACCCGACCACGATCACTCGCCTTTCCATCGTTGATCCGGCGACTCTGCTCCCAGCAAAGGTCGCTCGCCGCATGGCTGCGGCGCCGTATCCGATCCAGACCACCCATGTCACAGCTGAGAACCTGCCGTTTCCGGACCAACAATTCGAAACCGTCGTCAGCACGTGGACGCTCTGCACGATTCCCGATCCAGTGCTCGCGCTGCACGAAGTTGGACGCGTCCTCAAACCGGGAGGAAGGTTTCTATTCTTGGAGCATGGCCGGAGCGATGACCGAACAATCGCCGTTTGGCAGGACCGGTTGAATCCGATTCAAAATGTGATGGGTTGTGGATGTCACCTGAACCGGCAGATCGATCGGCTGATCACCCAATCCGGCCTATCAATCGCTCACCTCGATCGATTCAGCATGCAGGGCGTACCCAGGTTGGTTGGTGAGATGTACCGAGGCACGGCAACCAGACAGCATTAGGCTGGTGACCGGCCATTGAGAAGCGGTGCAAATCCGGCAATGGAGAGAAACTGGGGAAGCAGCGCCGGCGGTAATTGCGAACTCGACTTGGCGCTGTGAACCAAGTGGGCCACCCCGAATGCTTTCGCAGCCATCAGACAGCCCTCATCGTCATCCATAAACAAAGATCTCGACGGATCGAACCCCAACAAGCGCTGACAGTTCGGCCAATACTCCGGTCGCATCTTGAGATAGCCGACCTCAAACGCGTCTACAATCCGGTTGACGTACCGATCCAACCCAGTCTTGGCGACTTTGACCGATACACCTGTCGAATGGGCGTTCGTCACGATGGTCACAGGCTTCCCGAGCTGCCGAAGATGGCGCAAAAATTCCTCGGCGCCTGGCAGAAAACCGATCATGTGATCGAGCTCCTTGTGCATCGCCACCACGTCGAGGCCGACCCGCTTCGTCCAGTAATCGAGGTCCGTCCACGCCAGTTCGCCTTCGACCGATCGGTACATGGTCATCAGGCGATCACGAGCCTCCTCAAACGGGATGGCGTGGAGCGTGGCATATCGACGTGGCAGCTCCTCCTCGAAAAAGAAGTTATCGAAATGGCGGTCGAGTAACGTACCGTCCATATCGAGCAGCACGTCGTCGATCTGCGTCCAGTCGGGGAAATGCTGAGGACTGAGGACTGCGGACTGCGGCATGGGGAAAGTATAGCCGAAGCACTGCAGAGAAGACGAGGCTGGTTGTCTTTGAGAAAAACCCTGTGTTACCGTCCAAGACCTCATGCCGCGTAAGAAATCCGCTCCCACACAAGAACCGACGCTGCCGTTGCTCCCAACAGAAGGGGGACCACCGCCGCTTGTGGCCATCATCGGCCGGCCGAACGTGGGAAAGTCGACACTGTTCAACAAGATCTTAGGCGCGAAGATCGCTATTGTGGACGACGTCCCTGGCGTGACCCGCGACCGGAACTATGCGGATGCCACCTACCGTAATCGAAAGTTTCGGTTGGTCGACACGGGGGGGCTTGATCTCTCTTCATCAGATAGCATGTTGACCCTGATTCGACGGCAGTCGGAACTGGCGATCGCTGAAGCGGATATCCTCATCGTGCTCCTGGACGGTCGCTCAGGATTGACCCCGCCAGACCATGAAGTGGTGCGGCTGCTGCGCGGAGTGACCAAACCCCTGTTCTATGCGATCAACAAGATCGACACGCCGAAATCCGAGCCGTTACTCGCCGATTTCTACAAATTGGGGACCGACCACCTCTATGCCGTCTCTGCCGAACATGGCCTGGGCGTTGCCGAGCTATTGGACGCTCTCTATCCGCTCCTTCCATCGGTTGACGAAGCAAACGAGCTGCAACAACTGCCTCGCGTGGCCGTGGTGGGACGCCCGAACGTCGGCAAGTCTACCCTCGTGAATGCGCTCCTGGGAGAGGAACGGGTCGTCGTCAGCAATGTGCCAGGAACGACGCGCGATCCCATCGACTCGTTGGTCACGGACCAGGATCAACGCTACATTTTCACTGACACGGCAGGCATCAGGCGACGCGGCAAGATCGACCGTGGAGTGGAAGGCTACAGCGTCCTCCGATCACTCCGTGCCATCGGTCGGTCCGACATCGGGGTCCTTCTCCTGGATGGGGTGGAAGGCGTCACGGAACAAGACACCAAGATCGCTGGGGCCATTCTCAAGCAAGGACGCGCCTGCATTCTTCTGATCAACAAATGGGACTTACGAGACGGAGATGCTCAGGCCCGACAAGAATATGAACTTGAACTCCGCCGACGGCTTTCCTTTCTGACCTGGGCTCCGATCCTGTATGGATCAGCTCTCAAGCCGGACTCCGTCCACCGTCTTTTCCCGCTCCTCAAGGACGTGCACGCGATGTTCACCAAGCGTGTCCCCACTGGCGCGCTGAATACCTGGCTGCAGAAAATTCTCGACACCCATCCGTTGCCGGCTCGTAAGCACAAGCCGTCGGCTGCGACGAAGTCCGCCTATATCACGCAGGTGGCCACCAAACCGCCGGTCTTTGCCTTGTTTGTTGGGCATCCGGAAGACCTCACGCCTTCGTACTTGAAGTATTTGGAGAATCAACTGCGCGAAACCTACCAATTCACCGGCACCCCGCTCCGCCTCATGGTCAGGAAAAAGTAAGCCTACCCTTCGGAAATCTCTGTCCTGCCCTCTTCCACCCACACACGATGTATCTGTGCAAAGACCAAGCATGTTTCATGTCGTAGGCATTGACCGCGCCACCCCCCTCCCTTCCGGGACACAAGACCCTCAGGGTATGGCAGACGCCACGAGCGTACCCAGGGCTGTATCAGGCACACCCTCTTTCAGGTTGACTCTAATTCTCAGCTCATGTTATTCCGCATAGACGATTGACGGATTGGGATTGATTGCGGCACCATGACCTCAAAACTTGAGGAGTTTTCGTTTAGACGGGACGAAACATTCACCACCGCCATACCGAACATCTTCTCCATGGACCGATTCGTACACAGTCGACAGCTCTTTCTCGCAGTGTTTCTCCTGGGATTGGTCCATGCTGGATGCGCCACAGCCAGCTCTCCGGATGGAGAGAAGGCCCAGGCCCCATCCCCTGAGCCTACCCCTTTGGAATCTCAGCTCGATACCTCTATAACGGCGCAGGCCCAGACTAATCAGCTCCAAACCGATGAAGCAACGCCCAAGCCATCGGAGGTCGACGCGGTTGCACCTACTGAACCACAGAGCGACCTTCCTCCGGTTGTTCAGCCTCCAGACAGCGACGCTCAACCGGCCCAGCCCTCCGACAACAATGCACCAACCGCTCAGCCACAGACAGATGCGCCGACAACTGCGCAACAGGATATCGATCCTCCCGCGCCTGTTTTCACAGAGGTGAACCCCTCCATCAGGCTGACGGGACGGGTCTGGCGGGCCAAGCCAGGGATCGTCTTCCTGAAGACACCGATCGGGCTCATGTCGCTCAGTTCAAAGACCACGCTCAAAACCCTCCCTGCCTCGCAAGAGGTGTCCTTCATGGTCCACGAAGACTATACGGTCATTGATATCGTGAGGCGAACTGATGGGACCTTCGTTCACCGTTACCTAACCGGGCCGTTCAAGCGAGACAACGGAGACGGCACAAAGTTAGTGCTTTGGGCGCCAAACGATGGGTTGAGAGCCTTCCGCATGGGAGCCTATGAATCTGCACTCGCAGCCCCCAAGAACAGCGAGTCTGTCACGGTGGAAGTGGACGGCACGGGTAGCATCATCGGCGTGCATGACCTTCAGTTCGATCTTCAAATCGGCCAGGTCGCCACCCCGGGAAGTAAAGCACATCTGTTACTCTCCGGCACGATCTCCAAAATGAAGTCTAATTTTATCTTTTTCAAGACGCCCATCGGCATCGTCAACGTCAACACCAAGATTGGCATCAAGAATGCCAAGATCGGGCAGACCATGACCTTGCATATGCACAACGACTCCGTCGTAGCGGATCTTGCCGCGTCTCGCGATTCGGCCCTTATCCGCCGTTTCATCACAGGACCGTTGGAATTTGCCACTCCGGATCGAGCCAGCGTCCGGCTTTGGACCCCGGAGGGAGAACAGACCTACCCGGCAGAGCTTGGGAGGTCCGCGCTGAACGGGGCACGGGAAGGGACCCCTATTACAGTGGAACTCGACGGGCAAAGCAACATCCTTGAATTTCACCGGATGAAGTAATCACCATCGAGTCTTCGTCTTGACTCTCTTTTCAATCCCCTCGTAGACTTCGCTGCATATGAGCGCCTCATCCACAATTCGCCGCTCGCGGGCCTCGTCCTCCATGGATCCCTTGATACGCTGTACAAGGATCATGCAGACCTCATCTATCGCTTCGCCCATCGGTTGTGCGGCGAACCGGAGGCGGCGAAAGATCTGGTACAGGAGACCTTTTTAAATGCCTATCGAGGCTTCGACAAATTCCGTGGTGATGCCCGGATTTCGACGTGGCTCTACACCATCGCCTCACGAGCATGCCTGCGCATGCGGCGCAGACGGAAAGGCGCCCCGGAACGAGAATTATCCCTTGAGGAATTCATTCCGACATCTGATGGCGAGTTCCGTTTGCAAATTCCGATCGATGGACTCAGCCCCGAAGCCGCGCTCCACAATAAGCAATTGCGAGCTGCGCTCGATGCGGCGATCAACCAGTTACCGAAGAAGTACAAAATGGTCTTGGTGCTGCGTGACATGGAAGGATTAAGCGCCAAGGCAGTTGGTTCCATTGTGGGCTTGAACGAGCGCGCGGTGAAATCACGTTTGCACCGGGCTCGACTGTTTGTGCGCCGTCAACTCAGTGCGCGAGGCCTCGGTGAACCACTCACTGATCACAACCACGACTCACGTGGGTAGCAGAGGGACTGCTTCATATGGCACAACGTAGCGCGTCCAAACGGAAACAGCAGACTTCCGCGACTCGACGGCCACACACTCATGGGAAAAGCCGATGTCTGCGTATCCTGCGCCAGTTGTCCGCCTATCTCGATGACGAGCTGTCTACGAATATCTGCCAAGAAATTCGTCAACATCTAGGTGCCTGTCCAAATTGTGAAACCTTCGTGACGTCGTTGCGCCAAACCGTATCGCTCTGCCGCCACAGTCCGGCACCGACGCTATCGACAGCAGACCGGGCGTTGATGCGTCAGAAAATCCTGAAAACCGCTTCATCTCGATAACCCACAACCGCATGACTTTGTTCATCATGACTAAGAACCTCTTGCGTGGAATGCTACTCCTCTTGGGACTCCTGACGGCCTTGGAGACAACCGTGCCTGACCTTGCGACGGCCGCGTCCAAACCTCCTCAAAAGACAGCTACACACAAGGCCGTCCATAAGGCCGCCGTTGATACAGCCTTTCGATATGCTGAAGCGATCGCCAAAGGCGACACAATCACGACAGGACAGCTGGACTTCGCGTGTCAATACAAGCTCCTGACGATGCCGTCGGCCAGCCCTCCACATCCTCCGGCAACGGACGCCTCGTATGAGGCTTGCTGGCAAGAGCTGACCACCAGTCAGGCCCCGTTTATAAAACGGTCGGATATTGGGATGAATGTCCTTTGGCCCAGTGCCGGTCCGCTCGTATTTTATGGAGATGACCTGTCCCGCGCTCCCGCCTCTGCCTTTGTGATGGATGCCCTGGGAGTCTCGCCGCCCGGAACCGGCCTTCATCTTACGATGACCAACGTTCGTCCGATCCCAAACGGGTCCTTCCGACTGAAACCGAACGGGAAAGTCATCGGAGTCCCGACCACGCTGGTCACGCTGACCATCCACTATCATGACCCTCTCACGTCACCGGTCACGTTCGCGCCAGGCACTGTCCACTGGACGAACACGATCACACGCGAGCGACGCGCCGTGAAATCCATCATCACACAATGGGTGGTCTTCACCGGACTCAGGCCCCATGGGTTCCCACGCGACACGGCGGTCTTCCACCTCCCTGTTGCCACCACACCTGAAGCAGCGGGCATGATGGCCGACAAGATACCGTTCACGACGGAGATCAGCCGCGCCCTTCCGAACTCTATCGTCTGGTGGGGTCCTGAAGATCAGCCAGGAACGTTGACCGCTGCCGCCGCTCGCGCCGCTACATTTCCTGAATTACGCGATCGCATCGCCCTGCTTAATCGCATCTTGATCATTGACCCGCATCAGGTCGATGCACTGATGGTTCTGACCAGACATCTCTATGCAGTCCTGCTTCGGGAAGCCGCCCAGAGCCACAAACTGAACGTCAAGGATCCGGCATTATCGCTGACCGTCAATGAGTTCTATTGGAACATCTATGCGACCGCCGGTCGCCTCGACCTCGCGAATGGCATGGAGATGGGCGGATTCTCGCAACCGACCCCGGCAGACTTCCTGTACCGGCTGTTGCCTGCGTTGGAAACGCTTGCGAAAACCCATCCTGAGCAGTTGGATACCCGCTTCCGGCTCGGCATGGCCTATCGCTGGAACAATGACCAGATTCCGATGATCGAGACGTTCGAAGCGTTGGTCAAAGACATTCCAGCTGACCGAAAGACACCCAAGGCCGAAGCACTTCTACAGCTTGCGTGGTCCCGCATCAACAAAGTGGCCTGGAATCGGATCTTGCATGACCCTGACAGTGTCCGAGCGTACGAGGATGCTCAGGCCTCATCGACCCTCGCCGAGTTGCCGCTCGATAAGTTTTTGGCGGAATACACCAT
>SWDO01000004.1:62747-108670 GCA_005116895.1 Nitrospira sp.
AACGCAGAGGACGGTCCAAACACTCTTCTACGGAACATAGGAGGTTTCACACAAGGAGGTGCTCTATGAGTAACCTACATTTAAAGGACGTAAAGGATGACCTAACCCACGAGCCATCATGGGTGTATTTGTATGCCGCGCTGTTTATCGGGATTGTTGTATTTGCGCTCCTGTCCGCCGGTTTCATGGGATGAGCAGTTATCAGCAAATTGCCGCCAGGACAGGAAGACTGGCCGGAGCCGTCTCCAAACGGCTCCGGCACTGGTCTTTCCTTGTGAATTTACAAAGAACCGACGCCCTTCTCGCGGTATAGTAACGGTGGACGACTTCGGACACACCATCTGCGTTGACAGCCGCCGCCAATAGCTAGCCCGAATCGATGAGTGCGCCGTGCGACGGAGGGAGAGAGAAACGTCCTTAGCCCACATTATTCATGATCGAACCGATCAAGCCCCGCAAGCACATCCCGGACAAAGGCTGGATGGTCCCATGCATCCGGATATCGCGTGCGTCCCAGGCGAACGATGACGGCACCACGAGACGGCACGATCGTAACGAACTGCGCTTCGTGCCCCACCGCGTGAAAAGCAGGCGCTGGGAGGCGAGCGTCCGCGCCGCCATATTCATCGGGGACCTGCAGCCAGAAATGCGCGCCGTAGCGCTTCATGTCGTCCGCCGGTGCGGGCGATGTCGTGTACGCCACCCATCCTTCCGGAAGTACTCGCTCGTTGTTCCACACACCATCTTGCAGGTAAAGCGTCCCTAATCGCGCCCAGTCTCGGGCCGTCGCGTACATGTACGAGGAGCCCACAAACGTTCCACTGGCGTCGGTCTCCAGCACGGCGCTCGACATGCCGAGTCGCTCAAACAGGACGTGGCGCGGGAAGGCCAGGTACTCAGCCTCATCGCGCAGCACATTGCGTATCACACGCGCGAGGATGTTGCTTGTGCCGCTGGAATACTGCCATCTCGTGCCCGGGGGAACGACCAGTTCCATTCTCGCCGCGAACGCAGCAGCGTCGCCTACCTCAAACAACATACGCATCAGATCCGACCGCGGGCTCGCCATCGCTTCCTCAAAGCGCAAGCCGCTGCTCATTCGGAGCAGGTGATCGAGGGTGATGGATGCCCTGGCGTCGCCCTTCTGCTGCCACTCTGGCATTGGGACGGGCGCGTCAAGCGCCAGGCGGCCTTGCATGACCAGAATGCCGGCGAGGGCGTTCATCACGCTCTTGGTCATCGACCATCCGGCCATCGGAGTATCCGGCCCGATTCCGCTTGCGTATCGTTCCGCGACGATGCTGCCTCGATACATAACGACCACTGCCAGCGTTCGACGAGGCCGCTCGGGATCGGGCTCTGAAAACGCGCGTGCCACTGCGGCCTCGAGTTCGCCGGTGTCATGCTGTACGAAGCCAGACGCTGCGATGGTCCTTTGGTAACGGCCTAACAGTGTCGGCGGCGTCAACCCGTCGAGGACGAGCGCACAACCAAGCCCTTCCCGATACACGGCACGACGAGCAACGCCCCCAGGCACGCTGGCTGTCACCGAATGCTGAGCAGAATCAATGGACGCGTGGATGTGCTGCAGGATGGCAAGATCGTCAGCCTGAAGCTCGGTAAGGACGGCTGTGGGATCGCGTCCAGACACGAACACACCCGAGCACAGTGTTTTGGCTTTGTGAGCGACTCCGATCTCAATTGCATCGACTGCAACCCTGCCACCGACCATAAGCACGACGGCGGAAGCCAAGCTGATCCCAAGGAATATCCGTCGTCGAGCGCACAGATTCATGAGTTCTCGGTATGTCGTTCCTTGAGAGACTAAAAATGTTTAAGCCGTTCCGCATAAGAACCGGATCTGCCATTTCCTATCCACGTCACACACCTTTAATGGTCGTGAACAGTATCCCATCATCGACGGTGGTGCAATGCGTTACGGGCCATCGACCATGTATCACGGGTTCTTATGCGGATCGGTGTAATCCCCCCTTCTGGTAACGGTCGGTCGTGTGCTTCCGCGTTGGGTCGAAAGACTACCATCAATACGGGATTAGATCTCATGAAGGTTAGGGCAGGATAGAAGTCTGACGCACTGGCTCATTGGTCAAGATCAAGTTCTTATTCACTCGCACGGAAAGGAGGCAACGATGTTCATATTCGTGCAATCCCAAGAGGGTCATGGGCTTCACAATGGGTGCAAAGGTGCTCTCGCACTCGGCGCGTTGCTGTGGCTGATCCTGTCGCTGAGTGGCTGCTCCACGTCCCCCAAGGAATACGTTGTGGATTATACGCGCGGTAACGATTTGACAGCCCAGGGTTCACGCGAGCGTCCATGCCAGACGGAGGTACACTGCCGGACCCTTGCTGAGCGTGACGGGATGCGCTCGTATTGGATGGTCTATCAGTGAGGGCAACAATGGCTTGAGCGTTCAGGAAAATCGCTGATGGCCGCTCTGTCCGATAGCAGTCGTGTACTACCGGAACGGGTTGATAGCTGATTCTGACTGGAAGATTGAGTCTAAACGACGACGCCTCTTTCATCTTTCTTCCAGCATGGCCTTTTCTCGTTGCTTCACGTATCGTACGCGGCAATGGTTCGATTACAACAACACAATCTTCGCTTTCCCCCGGTTGATCAGGCATCGCCAGAAGGGCTTCTCACAGATACCGCCTTACACTGAATTGCGCCGGATTATGCCGATTTTAGTGTATGTCGCTTTAGGCGCAATTACGGTCTCAAGAGGACATGGAAACCATCTGGCGGATTGAGTCGTGCCAGTGATAGACACTTTCCCATTATCCCTGTGTTCACGATCAGCTTCTGAATCTGATCGCGGGTGAGCTGCGGAAGCACCAGTTGCAAATCCTGAGGGTTGCTCCTCGAAGGGAAGTGCATGTCCATGCTTGGCGTGCCAACGCTTCACTCGCCTGTGGCTACACATGCCTCGTGACGCCCATGCGTTGGTGCAGCACACGCACGATCAGAACACCGTGGTCCTTCGGGATGTAAAAGACTACGTGGGATTGATACTCAACCCGCCGCAATCCCGGTGCCAGTTCATCGGCCTTCCGCCCCTGCGTCGGCTGCTCCGCCAGCATCTGGAACCGCCCATGCAAACCGAGGAGATAGACCCGCGCCTGTTCCAGTCCAAAATGAATGATCGTGTATTCGTAGATGTCCTCGAGATCGGCAACGGCCTTCGACGAGAGACTATAACTGGCCATTCGCCTTCAGCCGCGTTTCGACTTCCTCCATAATCTGCGGCACCGTACGGTCACTGACGCCGCTATCCAACCCCTCCTGAATGGCGTCCTTCAACGTCTGAAATTTGGCGTTGTCCTGATCGCGTCGGATCAAATCGCGGATATATTCGCTGTCGTTCGTGAACTTGCCACGTTCGATCTGGGCCTTGATCCATTGATCCTGTTGCTCCGTGACAGTGATCGTCTTGCGTGTAGTTCCCATGGTGCAACCTCCGATGTATTCATACTATTGATGCAGTTTAGCACGGTCTTGGGCATGCTAGAAGCCCGCAGTCTTCTCCTGACATAGTCTTTTTGCTCCGCTTCACGTATCGTACGCGGCGATGATCCGTTTAAAACTACACGATCTTCGTTTCCCCCCGGTTGATCAGGCATCGCCGGAAGGGCTACTCGCCGTAGGAGGTGATCTTTGTCCGGAGCGGTTACTCCAGGCCTACCGTCACGGGATCTTCCCTTGGTACAACGACGATCAACCGATTCTCTGGTGGTCGCCAGATCCTCGCGCCGTATTGTTCCCTGACAAACTCCATATCTCACGCAGTCTCAAGCGAACCCTTCGTTCAAACGCGTTTACCCTCACCCTCGACACGTGTTTCCGAGAAGTCATGGCACAATGCGCAGGACCGCGCCCGCAGTATCCCGAGGGAGGCACCTGGATCACGGGAGACATGCTGGATGCCTATACACACTTGCACGAACTCGGCTACGCCCATTCGGTGGAAACATGGCAAGATGATCGCCTGGTCGGAGGACTCTATGGTATCTCGCTTGGTAGCGCCTTCTTTGCCGAGTCGATGTTCACCAAAGTCGATGAGGCATCCAAAGTGGCGCTTGTGAAGCTCGTCACGCAACTTCAGGCCTGGAACTTTCGCCTCATCGATTGCCAGCAGTTCTCTCCCCATGTCAGCCGGTTCGGCGCGGAAGAGATTCCACGATCAGTCTTCATCAACCATCTCACCCACGCGCTTACACTTCCAGACCGACGGGGACGATGGACGTTCGAAATCCTGTGAGCCATGGGACAAAGAAACAGGACACGCCATCACGTGCGCCGCGAACCGCATTTGACAGCCTTTTCCTCAGTCGCTTATGATTTGATCCAGCTACGAGGAGGACATCACATGAGTTTTGTCATTACGCCGAAAGAACTGAAATCACGAATCGATAAAGGGGATAAGCTGGTGCTGTTGGATGTACGGGAGCCTTGGGAAAACCAGCTCGCGAAGCTGGATAACTCTCTCCTCATTCCACTTGGCACGTTACCCAATTCACTGTCCCAGTTGGATAAAAATACCGAAATTATCGCCTACTGCCATCATGGGATGCGAAGCGGAGACGCCACAGGCTTTCTCCTCCAGCAGGGATTCTCGAACGTGAAGAATTTGATTGGCGGCATCGATGCCTGGTCAATCCAAGTTGATGGGAGCGTCCCGCGATACTGATCGGGTAAGCTCTGTAAGACACTGGTAGTCGCGAGTCGGCAGCTTCGTCTGAGGGCCTACCAGTTGGCGGGTGGTCGTCCTGCCTGTAGGCCGGCAGGCTAGCGGCTCTTCCCTTGGAAAAATTCTACCGTCTGCTTCAGCCCTTCGGCAAGGTCCACCTTGACCTCCCACCCAAGTTCTTGTTTGATCCTTGACGGATCCACCACACTGCGAATCTGCTCACCGACTTTGGCTGGGCCATGCACTTCCTTGACGCTCGACGCCGTCAGGCCGGCGAGCATCCGGAACAACTCATTGACGGATGTCTCGGCTCCGGTTCCGACGTTATACACTCCATGCGCATCCTGCCCCATGGCGGCCAGGTTGGCTTCGGCCACGTCGTCCACGAATACGAAATCACGCGTTTGACGGCCGTTTCCATGAATGATGGGCTGTTCGTTGTTCAACATCTTTTGAATGAAGATGGCAATGACCCCTGCCTCTCCTTCGGGATCCTGTCTCGGTCCATACACGTTGGCATATCGGAGGCTGACGACCGGAATCCCGCTGACCCGCTGGAAGTAGGATAAGTAATGTTCGCCGCATAACTTACTGATGCCATAGGGCGAGAGCGGGTTGGTGGCGTGAGATTCCGAGGCTGGAACCGTCTCCTGTTCACCATAGATCGCACCACCGGAAGAGGAGAACACGACCTTTCGGCAGCCATACCGAACGGCTTGCTGCAACACGTTCATGGTTCCCAAGACATTGATCTGCGCATCGAACACCGGATCGTCTATCGAACGAGGGACACTGATCTGCGCCGCAAGGTGGAGAACAATGTTGGGCCGTTCATTGCGAAACACCCGTTCAAGACGCCAGCTCGTAATGTCGGTCTTGTAGAGACTCGCCGCACGGTTGACATTCTTCCGCTTGCCGGTGGCCAGATTGTCGACAATGACAACTTGATGCCCCTCTTCAACGAGTCGGTCCACCACATGAGACCCGATAAACCCTGCGCCACCCGTGACGAGTACTTTCATTGGCCCTCCTGAATGAACGCTCAGCAATTACGACAGACTTTACATACCATGAAACGGGGTATCGTACTCAAAGATTGCTAATATTTCCTGGTTGCCTTTTTTCCCTTTGATTGGCGACGCGACGGTCCCCATGGTCTTTAGCCCCTTATCCGCTGCGAATTGGACGATTCTCTGAACAGCTTCCTCTCGCTGTGCGTCATCACGCACGATGCCGCCCCGACCGACTTGGCCCTTGCCGACTTCAAACTGCGGTTTGATCAAGGCGATAACACGGGCTGGAGCACGGAGAAACGGCAGGATGGGCGGAAGCACCTTCGTCAATGAAATAAACGACACATCAATGACGACCAGATCAACTGGCTCAGGGATGGCAGAAGGAGGCAGATAGCGAATGTTGGTCCGCTCACTCAGCACGACACGTGGGTCTTGTCGGAGCCGCCAATCAAATTGACCGTAGCCCACGTCAACCGCGTAGACCTTCGCAGCCCCCCGTTTGAGCAAACAGTCGGTGAACCCTCCGGTCGAGCACCCCACATCGAGACAAATCAGTCCTTGGGGAGCGATCGAATAGGCGTCCAGCGCTGCCTCCAGTTTTTCGCCCCCTCGGCTGACGAACGGCTGGGTCTCGCCGATCATCTCGATGACCGCATCGACTGGAATCACTCTGGACGGTTTGTCGACGATCGCTCCGTTACTTCGGACCTTTCCCGCGAGAATCATCCGGATCGCGGCGTCTCGACTCTGCACTAATCCCCGAGCCGCCAGCACATGGTCACAACGATCCCTATCGCGTCGTCTGTTCATAGTCATGAGAATCGCAACGGGGGAAAGATGAGAAAAGGGATGATGCGCAGAAGAGCAACCTGTTATGAATCTTCAGCGGAACCCTGGACATCAATGTCATCGGAGGTGAAGGCGCGTAGTTGTTTTTTTCCATTCTTATCCTGGACGAGCACCTCGACTTTCCGTTCAGCGTCCTCCAATACCTTTAAGCAATTCCTCGACAGCCGGATGCCTTCCTCGAAAATCTTCAAGGATTCATCCAGTGGCAGATCTCCATTCTCTAACTCACCCACAATGGCTTCCAATCTGGCCATCGCTTGTTCGAACTTCACCCCAGCCACAACCATTCTCCTTTCACGCCAACCTTCGGCCCATTATAACGAAGTCCCAGCGGGCTTTTAAACTGACGGATCCAATCTGACCTCCTCCACCGTACATCGGATCTGACCCCTGGCCAAACGTGCCAGGATCTCCTCCCCGACGGAAACCTGTCCGGCATCGCGAATGATCTGGCCGCCAGGCATCGTCTCAAGGATCCCGTACCCCCGATCCAGAATCGCGAGCGGGCTCAGCCCGTTCAATCGGCCCTGATACGCATGGATGTACTGGGCCTTCTGTTCGAGGCGATGATTCATGGCAGCGATCACACGCGATCGCAACTGTGGAACGATCAGCAGATCCCGACCCACGTGGAACGCCGGACTCTTCGATCGTAGCGCTTGTGTCCATGTTTGCGCATTCACCATCGCGTGCTTGAGATGGGCGCGGACTGCTTCTCGCATGCTTGCCACCGCGCCATCCACCCGCTGAGCTTCTTTGAGAATTCGAAAACGGATGTTGCCCGTATGGGCGAGCAGAAGATCAAGTCGCTGATGCTGTTCCAGGCATTGTGCGCTCATGGCTTGCTGACAGCGGGCGGTGAGCATGCCCAGCCGCTCAACGATCTCGGTCAACATCGGAGCAACGAGTTCGGCGGCAGCGGACGGAGTTGCAGCCCGTACGTCCGCCGCAAAGTCGGCCAGTGTCACATCGGTCTCATGCCCAACGGCCGACACAATTGGCACCCGTGACGTGGCAATGGCCCGCACGACGAGTTCTTCGTTGAAACTCCACAGATCTTCCGATGAGCCACCACCCCGCCCGACGATGATGACGTCGACAACTCCGAGCTGATTCAATGCCTGAATGGCGGCTGCAATCTGTTCAGCTGATCCGGCCCCCTGCACCGGTACGGGCGCGATGATAATACTCAAGGTAGGACAGCGACGGCGCAACACAGTGATCAGGTCTCGAACCGCCGCCCCGGTCGGCGAGGTCACGATTCCGACCGTCCGAGGGAATGCGGGTAGCGATTGTTTACCTTCCACATCGAAGAGCCCCTCATCCTCCAGGCGACGCTTGAGTTGCTCAAACGCCAACTGAAGAGCGCCTCGCCCCTTGGGTTCGAGATGATCAAGTATGACCTGGTACTCTCCACGAGGCTCGTAGACGGAGAGTCGCCCTTTCACGACGACCTGCAGCCCCTCCTCCAGGCCGAACCTCAACCGAACGGCCGCCGAACGGAAGATCACCGCACGAATCTGACTCGTCTGGTCCTTGAGGGTACAGTAGAGATGCCCGGACCCTGGTGCGCGCAGGTTCGAAATTTCCCCTTCAAGCCACACCTCGGCAAATTCCGTTTCGAGGGAAGCCCGAACCATGGCAGTCAGTTCCGAGACGGTGAGGACTTGTCTCGATGTCAACTCGGATCCAAAAAGGGGCGGGCGAGAGTACGTAGTCGTGAGTCCTCTCCTTTGAAGCTCGCCGGCAGGCTGTTCACAAAGTCTGTCTAGCAAGGCCGCAGCAAGCAAAAGACTCAAGCGTATGCTGTTTTCACCCGCCCACCCATCGCCTGTGCGAACAGACGTTTGCCCAGGTGGTACGCTGAGGCCTTGAGCGGTGCGAAAACGCCAACGGCGGATTTTTCAACAGCCTGCTAATCGATGCTGCGAATGCGTTCAAACGCGATCACCTTGCCCAGGCGGGGATCGAGCTCAAGCAGAACCGCACAAAATACGGACGGTCCTGATGCGACTTCAAACCGCCGTGGCATTGCGGTCAAAAACTTTTCGATCGCCAATTCTTTCTTGACTCCGATCACCGAATGGAGCGGTCCCGTCATGCCGATATCCGTGATGTACGCCGTGCCCTTCGGAAGGATTTGTTCATCGGCCGTCTGCACATGCGTATGCGTCCCGACGACAGCGACCACCTCCCCATCCAGAAAATGCCCCATGGCCATCTTTTCAGACGTGGCTTCCGCATGCATCTCGACGATAATCGCGGACGTCTCTCGCTTCAACCGTGACAACTCACGTTTAGCCGTCTGAAACGGGCAATCGATCGTCGGCATATAGACCCGACCCATCAGCTGTAAGATGGCCAGCCGCTCGCCGCCTGCGGTCTCGATGACGACGCTCCCATTTCCAGGAACGCCAGCCGGATAATTCGCCGGCCGCAACAAGCGGGGCTCACGAGCAAAGTAATCGATCGCCTCTTTCTTATCCCAGGCATGATTTCCGGTGGTGATCACCGAGATGCCGGTGTCGAACAGTTCCTCGGCTAACTCCGGCGTCACCCCGAAGCCTCCTGCCAGATTTTCACCATTGGCGATGACCGCATCTATACGATGCTGCGCGACCAGCCGAGGCACCGCCCGAGCGACAGCCCGACGGCCAGGCTCCCCCATGATGTCCCCGAGACAAAGGACCTTCATTTGGCGTATTCCACGTATCGGCTTTCTCGAATGACGGTGACCTTGATCTGTCCCGGATAGGTCAACTCCTGCTCGATCTTCTTCGCCAGTTCACGAGACAGCTGAAACGACTCGGCATCGGTGATGTCCTCTTGCCTCACAATGACGCGAATTTCACGGCCCGCTTGGATCGCGTACGCTTTCTGTACTCCCTTATGCCCGGTCGCCAGGGACTCCAGCTTTTCCAACCGCTTCACGTAAGACTCCAGCGCTTCCCGCCGCGCGCCAGGACGCGCCGCCGACAACGCTTCGGCTGCCGCCACCAACACACTCTCCGGGCAAATCGGCTCGACCTGCTCGTGATGCGCGGCGATCGCGTTGACGATCTTCGGAGATTCGCCGTACTTCTTGGCGATCTCGGCCCCCAACATGGCATGCGGTCCCTCTTCTTCATGGCTGACCGCCTTGCCGATGTCATGGAGCAAGGCGCCGCGCCGAGCCAGTCGGACATCGAGACCCAATTCTGACGCCATGATGCCGCAAATGTACGAGGCCTCACGGGCATGATAGAGGTTATTTTGCCCGTAGCTCGTGCGATACTTGAGACGCCCCAAGACCTTGATCAACTCAGGATGAAAGTCTGAAAGACCCAGTTCGAAAATAATTTTCTCTGCTTCTTCATACATCAGCTTGTCGATGTCGACCTTGACCTTTTCGACGATTTCTTCGATGCGCGTGGGATGGATGCGCCCATCGTGCATCAGACGCTCCAGCGACACTTTGGCAATCTCGCGCCGCAATGGATCGAATCCAGAGATAATCACGGCTTCAGGGGTTTCGTCGATGATCAGATCAATGCCTGTCGCCGCTTCAAGCGCACGGATATTGCGCCCTTCCCGACCGATGATTCGACCTTTCATCGCATCATTGGCGATGGGAACCACCGAGATCGTGGATTCCGCGACATAGTCACGAACGACGCGTTGAATCGAGCTGGTGATGATTTCCCGCGCCTCACGTTCGGCGTTCTCACGGGCCTCCTCAATCGTTCGCTTGGCAAGACCTACGGCATCGAGCCTCGCTTGCGATTCCATTTCGAGGATCAATTGTTTCTTGGCTTCATCGGCCGTCATCCCAGCGACCCGTTCCAGCGCGTCGCGATGTTCGCGTTCAACCTTGGCGCAAGCAGACTCTTTGACCGCCAGCCCCTCTTCTCGTTTCGCGAAATCCACCTCGCGCTTGCGTGACTCATTTTCTCTCTTTTCGAGGGCAGCAACCTTTCCGTCAAGCCCTCCTTCTCGTTGGATCAGACGCTTCTCCACCGTCGAGAGTTCCGCAAGTTTGGTTTTCTGCTCTTGCTCGAATTCGGACTTTGCCTTGAAGACCAGATCCTTGGCTTCAAACTTGGCTTCTTTGACAACAGTCTCAGCCTCTCGTTGTGCGTTCTGCACAACCTGCTTAGCCAAGGCTTCCGCCTCAGCCTGCTTGACGCCCATCATCCGTCGTCGCAGAAAATCAAATATCCCAGCGCCAACCACGGCCCCGAAGATCACTGAAAGGACAATGTACACAACAGTTGCAGTAGAAATGGGAGTCACCCCCTTCTTGAAAACAATCAGATCCAATGGGCTCAACCTGATGCGGGGATCCCGCCTCAGACTGAACGGAATGAACGCGAATGACGATGTGAGGTGAAGAGATGGAAGAGTCTTAGGAGACCGCGAGTCGTCCCGCCTGGAACCGCAAGAGATTGTCAGGATACGATGCCATACTCAGGAAGTTTCTTTCTCTGCCCTTCTTCCTTAGCCGTCTGCTTTCAGACTTCAGCCAATGGAGAGAGTCAGCTATCGAAACAAGCATGGAGGGTAGATACTCGTTCTGTCCGGCAGGTATTCGCCGGGGCGCTTCAATTTCAGAAACTGGCCGCTGGGCGCCCACATGACGTCGCCCGCGCACGACCCATACCATGAGCATCCACCGAATGAACACTTCGTATCCCATCAAGTAAACGTTCTCTTCTGGTTTTCGTAGCACTCGTTTCCAAGCGATCAACAATCGGCGATATCACTCTTCCCTACTCATCCACACACTCACTTATGTACACGATAACAAAGGGACTCTTTGAAAGCAAGGCGAATCTCCGCTATCGAAAGAGCGATGTCGGCATCTGCTCATCGATCGATTCCATCAACGTCACCATCCGCCGTTCGACATCAGCTTCCCCTTGGACCCGCTTTTTCTCGGACTCAAACAGCTGATGAGCAAGGTTGATCGCCGTCAGCACCGCTAACTTCGAGGGGGTCGTCGTCTTCATCCCTTCCGCCAGATGTTTCATATGATCGTCGACAAAATTGGCCAGCCGCCGGACATAGGCATCATCGCCACCTCCCGTGATCGCGTACCGTTGACCATAAATTTCAACATCAATGGTCTTAGTCAATGGCCACCTCCTTAGGATCTTCGACACCTTCAAGCAACTCCATCTCATTCATGACTTTTTCGATCCGCGCCTTGATATCCATCCGTTCCTTCTCCCATTGGCGACTCGTATCATCCTGTGAAGCCAACCGCTGGCGAGCCGCCTTGAGCTCTTCCTCTAAGAGCGCATTCTTTCGCTTGTACTCTTGGACAAGCTTCACCAGGTCACGAATTCTGGTTTCCAATGCATCAAGTCGATCCAACGACATAATCAGCCCCTCTTCGTTATGGCCCCTACGGATTGTGGCGCACTATAAAAAGTTCACAAGATCTTGTCAAGAAACGACTTTTTGGATTCCAGCCAGACGCAGATATTCCTTATAGCTCCGCAAGACCCGTTTGACGTATTGCCTGGTCTCCTGATAGTGGATCAGCTCGACAAATTCATCCTCACTCCGCCCCCGATAGGTTGCCGCCCAGGTTCCCACCACAATCGGGCCGGCATTGTACGCAGCGATCGTCTGCACGATATTGCCGGAAAACTGCGTAAACAATTGCTCGACATACCGAGCCCCGATCCGGATATTTGTCTCTTGATCAAACAAATCTTCTCGGGAGAGGCTTGGAAGACGGTGCTGTTGAGCCACGGCATTGGCGGTGGCCGGCATGACCTGCATCAATCCGATCGCTCCGACACGAGAGACGGCTCTCCGATCATATTGACTCTCTTCCCGAATGATAGCCGCAACCAGAAACGGATCAACCCCGTTCGCTCCCGACATTTTGATCGTAGGAATCAATCCCGCGGGATAGGCTACGCTCCACAGTCCATCTGCGACCACTCCACCGGTTCGCTCTAACTTTTCACGGAATCGAGACCGCACCAGACGCAAGGCATGATGGTAAGCACCGACCTCATTCAACATGATGGATAATGCCGCCAACACCTCGGAGTCACGGCTATATCGATCCGTCAACGCGCCGAGCTCTCTCGCGGCATCTTGCTCAAGACCGAGCGTTCTGAGTTCTACCGCCCGCCGGTACGCCGGGTGGAGCTCGATCTGCATCCGGCTACTTGCCTGACTGTCCTGGACCGGCGCCTGAGTGACTTCAGCAGCAGACGGAGTGGACGAGATCGCGACGACTGAGCTTTCCTGTTTCGTCTGCCCTGGAACCGACACATCACTCTGTTCGCGTGCTAACTGGCAGTAATAGGTGTGCGGAAACCGCTGACAGAGCAGACTAAATATCTCCTTTGACTTCACACTTTCCACATGACCGTAGGAACGCGCAATCCAATAGAGGGCTTGTGGCTCTAGATCGCTGTCCTTCAGATCGACGATCTGCTGCCACACGCTGATCGCCTCCTGATAACGAGCCGTTCGGTACAGCACCCATCCTTCCCGCCATTGTGCTTCAGTTCGTTGAGAAGCCGGTTCTCCCAACTTGGCCACCTGCCGATACCTCGCGATTGCCTCATCGAACCGTGCCTCATCCTCCAGCCAGATCCCGGCAAATAGATTGATCTGCCCTTTCTGCTCTGGAGTGACCGTTCGCCTCGGGAGTGTCCGACAAAGATCTAAGAGCTTCTCCCCGAGTCCCTGCCTGAGATAGACCCTCGCCAACCAGACAGTGGCCTCATCCGCGCGAGGCTCTCGCTCAGCCGTCAACGCATGAAAGGTCTCGCGTGCCTGGTCGTACAGCTTTAAACGAACTTGGGCAATGCCCAATTTCAGCCTGGCCTCCCCACGGTGAGAGGAGGTCGGATCTCGCGCCAGAAACTTTTTCAGCTCCTCGATGGCCTCCGTGTGGAGCGACTGCCCTAGAAAAGCCTGAGCGCGCTCATAATACGTGTCGGGCGCCGCGGTCCATGGTACCCCGCCGATATTGCCCCCAAGCAAAGTCTCGGCTTCCTTGGCCTCTTTCGTGTGAGGAAACTTCATCCACAGCTGTTTCAGCGTTTCTTGTCCTTCCGCCAATTTATTCTCTCGGAGAGAACAAGACGCCGACCGTAACCAAGCCTGAGCGACTTGAGGATCCTTGTCATTGACATTGAGGACCTTCGCGAACCAGGACACGGCCTCGGGACAGCTAGACGCCTGATACCACGCTTCCCCGGCGCGGAGCGCGACCTGATTGAGAAGATTAGAATCGGGGACCGCTTGTGGCACCCCCTCAAACATACTGGCCGCCTCCTTGGCCTCCCCGAGACGCAGCAAGGCCTCTCCGATCCAGAATCGGATGTAATCGTCGAGCACGAGAAAATCCCGCTGGGCTGCCCGAAGGTATGGCAGACTGGCAGCGGGATTTCGATCGATCAATATCACCCCGGACAGCAACCCGGCACGCTTGGCCCACTGCGTTCCGGGAAATCCTTCCATCACCTTTCGGAGACGTTCCAGCTTGAGCGCCACCACTTGATCTTTCGTCAGCGCCTGACCGAGTCGCTCTTTTGGCCAGGCCGCCGCCACAAAACACTCCTCCGCTGTCGTACAACCAGTGACCGTCGATTGTTCGGAGACCTCAACCTGTGCCGCATACCCGTCGTATGAGAAAACCCCTCCGAGGGCAAGCACCAGGATGGACGCGACCACAAGGCCGCAGCTATGAATAGAACGATACTTGGTGGAAATCTTCATCATGATGACCTGACGACACTCATCCGAGTTCATTATATACAGAGCTGTCTGCAATGAAAGAAGTTTCCGGACCCGATGATGGGTCTGGCCGTATGCGGCATGACTTCCGCTATGATAGGCTCCTCGTGTTGAGGATGATATGGCCGACTCGCAGATAATCGCTTCCGGTATCGTGACAACGCTCTTGGGTCTCACCGAACCCCAGATGGTCAAGTTTGTCCGCGCGCAAGACTGGCCGGACTATCGCGCACAGCAAATCTTACGATGGCTCTATCAACGGCGCGCGCGGACGCTCACCGACATGACGGATCTCCCCATGCATGATCGCATGACGCTCTCTCCATCCACGAAGGTCGGGCGCTCGGCACAGACCACGATCTTATCGTCCCAGGACGGAACCCGCAAATTGCTCTTGATGCTCGACGATGGCCTGACGATCGAGGCCGTCCTGATTCCGGATGAGGATCGGCTGACGCTCTGCGTGTCAACTCAAGTCGGGTGTATGCTGGATTGCGGATTCTGCCTGACTGGGAGAATGGGACTGAAACGCAACCTCAAGCTTCATGAAATCATCGATCAGATCCTGACCGCGCAAGACCTGCTGAGCTCCGATGAACACATTACAAATCTCGTGTTCATGGGGATGGGAGAACCTCTGGCCAATGTGGAGAGCCTCAAGGCGGCCGTGACTGCGTTGACCAACAAACCGTGGGGTCTTGGGTGGTCGCGTAGACGCCTGACGGTGTCCACAGCGGGGTTGGCATCTCGCCTACCGGAGGTCGCGGCGCTCGGCGTGAACCTCGCCATCTCGCTCAATGCCACCACTGAAGAACAGCGACGAGCGCTGATGCCTGCCGCCAGCGAGATTGCTTCACTGAAATCACTCCTGGCTGCCTGTCGCCGCTATCCGCTCGCCCCTCGCCAACGGCTGACCTTCGAATATGTGCTGCTCGCCGACGTCAACGATCATGCGTCGGATGCCCGCCGACTGATACAATTGCTCAGAGCCATGCGATGCAAAGTCAATTTGATTCCATTCAATGAATTTCCAGGCAGCCCTTTTCATCGCCCGTCCGAACAGGCGGTGCTTCGTTTTCAATCCATCCTCCGCGACGCCGGCCTTGATGCATTTGTTCGAAAGAGCCGAGGACAGGATGTGCTCGGCGCTTGCGGCCAACTTGGAGAACTCCCCAGCAACCGACCTTCCCTTACCTTGACACCTATTGAAACTCGTTGCTAGCATAGCAATCCACCCCATCATGATCATGCGGACTATTCACTATCATTGGCGCATCCACCTCCTAACGGCGTTACTCGCCTTCGGCTCGATCTCGATCGCGCTCGGAGCAGAGCCGAGCGAATACATCCTCTCAAACGGCATGAAAGTGCTGCTGGTTGAGGTTCCCAAAGCTCCGGTAGCCACGGTGCAGGTCTGGTACAAAGTCGGTTCTCGAAACGAGGTCATGGGACGGGCCGGACTCTCGCACATGCTTGAGCACATGATGTTCAAGGGCACGGCACGGTATCCGAAAGGCTCATTTTCACGGATCGTTAGAAAGAACGGCGGTATCGACAACGCGTTTACCGGACAAGACTTTACCGCCTATTTTGAGAACGTGGCAGCGGATCGTGTCGGACTGGCTCTTGAACTGGAGGCCGATCGGATGCAGGGCCTCCTTCTCGATCACAGCGAATTTCAGACCGAGCGCGACGTCGTGAAAGAAGAACGCCGCCTCAGATCCGAAGATGACCCGCAGGGCGCCCTGGTTGAAGCGCTGTTTGCCCAAGCCTTCCTCAGCCATCCCTACCATTGGCCGGTCATCGGATGGTTTGCGGATCTCGATGCGATGTCTCTCGAAGACTTGCAACGCCACTACGACACATTTTATTCTCCCAACAATGCAACCCTCGTGGTTGTGGGCGATATCAAGTCCGACTCTCTACTTCCAACGATCAAGCGCCTGTTTGAACCGATTCCCAGAGGTCCCTCACCCAAGCAAACTCTGGCGCCAGAACCGGAACAGCGAGGCGAGCGCCGTTTTCTCTTGAAACGCGAAGCCCAGGTGCCGTTTGTCATGATGGGGTTTCGTGTACCCAACTATTCGAGCGAAGACTCCTATTCGCTCGACATCCTTGAATCGATCTTGTCTCACGGGAAAAGTTCCCGCCTCTACCAAAGCCTGGTCTATGACCAGAAGAATTCGTTGGCCGTCGGAGCCGATTATAGTGTGCTGCAGACGGATCCCGGCTTGTTCTATTTCTACTCATTGGTGAATCCAGGCGCAAAGGTTGAAGGGGTCGAAGAAGCCATCCAGCGTGAGATCGTGCGGCTCCAGAATGAACCGCCGTCCGAGCAGGAGCTTCAGCGAGCCAAGAACCAAGTTGAGGCGGCGCGCGTCTTCGAGCAAGATTCAAATTTTCGCCATGCCATGTTGATGGGACAAGCAGAATCAGTCGGCGCCGGCTGGCGGCGGGTCGATCAATTCGTGGAACGCATCCGCACAGTGACGGCGAAGGACATCCAGCGGGTTGCGAAGCAATATCTCACCCAAGACAATCGGACCGTCGGCATTCTCATTCCTTTGCCCCCGAAACCCCCAGAACCAAGCCCCGCAACAGCTCAAGAAGGAAAATCATAGAGGCGATCATGGGTAAGGAATCTAGAAACAAGAGAGGCCAGGGGCCTGACCCACAATCCATCCAACGAAGATCAGTGCCTTCCTTGTTGGGACTAGTCCAGTGTGCCGTACTCGTGATGTGTATCCCGACGATAGGGCTTGCCGCCGACATTACACCGACGAGATTCATCGCTCCCAACGGCATGACGGTACTCGTCCTGGAACAGCATTTCCTTCCCATCGTTGAAATCCATGCCCTGATCAAGACCGGCGCTGCGCAGGATCCTCCAGAAAAAGCGGGTGTGGCAAATTTGGTGGCCAGCCTCTTGGATGAAGGGACAACAACCAGATCCTCAAGGCAACTGGCCGAACAGATTGACTTTGTCGGTGGCTCGCTGGCGGTCCAGGCAGGCGAAGACTATACAACCGCATCTGCACGCACACTCAAAAAAGATATCGATCTCGGGTTCATCCTGTTGGCTGATATTCTTCAGCGCCCGGCTTTCCCCAAGCAAGAATTTGAACGGGTCCGATCTCAAATCCTTGGGGAAATTACTAGCGATAATGACGATCCTGGGCATGTCGCCATGAAGGCCTTCAATCAGTTGGTCTTTCAGAATCATCCCTATCGTTGGCCGGTGAACGGGACGGAGGAAACCTTGGGCAAGGTTACCTTGGCGGATGTGCAGAACTTCTACGCCAAAGAGTATCTTCCCAACCAAGTCATCCTCACTATCGTTGGTGACGTAACAGTGGATCAAGCAACGACACTCATCCAGACATATTTCGGATCCTGGAAGAAAGGGGTGGTCCAACCCAGAACGGCCAAGAAGCCGGCTGCCATCGACAAGAAAATCGTGCAGCTTATCGAAAAGGACCTCACTCAATCGACGATTGTCATCGGTCACCCTGGAATCAGTCGGACCAACCCTGATTATTACGCCGTCACCGTCATGAATCATGTGTTAGGAGCTGGAGGATTTTCATCACGGCTCATGGATACCATTCGAGACAAGCAGGGGCTTGCGTATGGTATTACCAGTCATTACGACGCACGGGCACTACCGGGGTCTTTCTGGATCAACCTGCAGACTCGGACAGAAACCACCAATCAAGCGATCAGCGGCGTCTTGGCTGAAATGAAGGCGATTCGGGAGGCCCCGGTCAGCGATCAGGAATTGGCCGATGCCAAAGCATTTTTAATGGGCAGCTTCCCCTTGCGGCTAGATTCTACGTCGAAGCTGGCGCAAGTCTTGGCACAAGTGGAGTTTTTTGGGTTGGGGTTCGACTATTTTAGTCAGTACCCAAAATGGATTGAACGAGTGACGAAAGAAGACGTGCAGCGCGTGGCCAAACAGTACCTGGACCCTCAGCACTACGCGCTCGTCGTGGTCGGCAATATCACGAAGGCAAAAGTTCGCCATTAGGCCCAAGAACAGCGCACCCTATGCAACCAACCCTTATGCAACAGAAGCTCGATCGGCTCCGAACCCTCCTAACGGAGATGGGCTCGGTCGTGGTGGCCTATTCCGGTGGAATCGACAGCACCTTCGTTCTGAAAGTCGCGCACGACCAACTCCACGAGAAGGCGGTCGGCATCACGGCCATCTCACCGACATTTCCATCCCTTGAGTTGGAAGCCGCCAAACGGATCGCTCAGGAGATTGGTGCCCGTCATGAAACCGTGCAGACAGATCAGCTCGCCATAGATGACTTCGTGATGAATGACGCCAATCGTTGTTTTCACTGCAAGACCGACCTGTATCAACTTCTTGGGAATGTGCGGCAATCGCGGGCTGTTGCCTATGTCGTCGATGGAACCAACATGGATGATCTGGGTGATGACCGACCCGGTATTAAAGCCGCTCGGGAATGGGGGGTGCGCAGCCCGCTCGTTGAGGCTGAACTGTCAAAAGCCGATATCCGAATTTTTGCCAAGGAGCTAGGGCTTTCGAATTGGGACAAACCAGCCGCTGCCTGTCTTTCGTCACGAATTCCGCGTGGGATCGTGATCACCAGCGAACAATTAAGCCGAGTTGAAGGAGCGGAAGCCGTGCTCCATCGTGAAGGGTTCCGCCATTTTCGAGTGCGCAGTCACGGTGAGATCGCACGGATTGAATTGGCACAAGACGAAATTCCTCGGCTGATGGAATCAGATCGCTGTGCAGAAATCAGTGCCAGGCTGAAAACGTTGGGATTCAAATTTGTGACGGTGGATCTGGAAGGCTACCGGCCGGGTGGAGTCACCTTGCGATGACTCCACCCGCAGATCACGGCAACTTAGCGTGGCTGTGATTTCGAAAGGGCCTCAAGAGCTTCGTCCGCGAATCTTCGCTGATCAGCTTCTGTTAAGCTCCGCTGTACCACTTTTTCCGCTACCATCAGAGCGAGTTCTGTCGTCTGGGCTCGAATGTCTTGTAGGGCTTTGCGACGTTCTTGATCGATCTGGCGTGTCGCATCACCCTTGATACGCTCCGCTTCCGCAGTCAACCGCTGCTCGTTTTCATCGAGCAACCGTTGAGCACGTTCCTTTGCCGCTACGAGGATGGCCTCCGCTTCCTTCCCCGCCGCATTGAGCTTGGCTTCATATTCCTTGAGCCGTCGCTCGGCCTCGGATCGATGCTGCTCCGCCTGATCGAGACTGTCCTTAATTTTCTTTTCACGCTCTTCCAAAGCACTCAAAATGCCGGGGAAGGCGTACTTGTAGAGCACGAACAAGAGAATCCCAAACGAAATAACTTCCCAGAAGATCAACGAAGAAAAAAAGTCAGGTTCAAACTGTGGCATATGCGTGTTCGTGAAACGTTAAACGTGAATCGTGAAACGAGAGGGATCTCTCGATGAACGGTTCTCGAATAACGGTTGACGCTCCCTACTTCCGAAAACCCATGATGATGAAGGCGATAACCAAGCCATACAGCGCAATGGCTTCCACCAACGCGAACCCGATCCACATATACTTCGTGACGCGAGCTTCTGCTTCAGGCTGCCGTGCCACCACTTCAATCATCTTCCCGAAGATGTAGCCAATCCCCACACCGGCCCCGGCAAACCCCGCTGCGGCGCATCCCATACCGATCAACCCTGCTGCTGCTGAATCCATTATGTCTTACTCCTCCCTTGGCTAAACTTGCATGCGCTAATGCGCGTGCTCTTCATGGCCATGTAAATGAAACGCATCGCCCAAGTAGACGCAGGTCAATATCGTAAAAATATACGCTTGAATGAACGCAATGCCGAATTCCAACAAGTAGATTGCAACTGTAAACACAAAGGGCAGCCACCCAACCAGCAATCCCCCGCTGATCGTGAGACCAAATAGCACGGCGAGCATGACGTGGCCAGCGGTCATATTCGCGAAAAGCCGCACGGCCAAGGAAATGGGCCGTGCAATCTGGCTGATGATCTCGATTGGGATCATGAGGGGCACCAGCCACCCAGGCGTACCAGGCGGGACAAGAATGCCCAGAAACTTTACCCCATGCAAGGAGAACCCCACCACCAAGCTAATTCCATACACCAGAAAGGAGAAGGCCGCCGTCACAATGATCTGGCTCGTCACGGTATAGGCCCCAGGAATGAGTCCGATGTAGTTGGAGAAGAGAATAAACACAAAGAGCGTGGCGACGAGCGGGAAAAATCGCATACCTTCTTTGCCCATGGTTTCCATGATCATGGTGCGAATGAAATCCACCATCATCTCCGCCAAGCTCTGGAGCTTGCCTGGTACGAGCTTGCGCGACGATCCAGCCATGACCATGAGCACCGCTGCCACGGCAATGACGACCCACATAAACACGACGGCTTTATTGATGGAGAGATCCAATCCACCGATCGAAATCGGGACCCAGCGTTGAAGTTCAAATTGATGAAGCGGACTTTCTTCCATGACGATCCTTGACTATTCCCTATTATTCGAGTTGTCTACTGCTACTTGCCATCGTTGTACGGATCGGTAGACGCTTCTGATACCTGCCGCCAACCCAAAGACCAATCCCACAACAAGCCCCCACGGAGCCGACTCAAGCAGATAGGCATCAATCGCCCATCCAAGCCCACCGCCGACAATTAGCGCAGCCAGCAGTTCCGTTCCAATTCGAACGGCTTGACCAAGCCCCGCGTATAAAGGATCTTGTGAAGGGGCCATCCCAAACCCACGGAAGGCGAGAGCACGTGAGCAGAACTCTGCCCGTGATGGGGTTCGCAATTTAAACAAAACCGTGCTAGCAATGTCAAGCGGTTAGAGAGCTATGCGCGCAGAAATCACTGCGGTAGATACGGTATAGTGATCTCCCGTTCGTGTTGAGAATGCGTTGCCTATGCCTACAACCTTTCCCTCATCGATCCCATTCCTGCACAGCTCTCCTTCGCCTCTTATTCTGACACGCCCCGCTCCCTCGGCAAGCCCGTTCGAACTGTACTCGAAGATCGCATCAGCTCGATGCCCTTCGTTTCTCTTTGAAAGCGGTACCGGTGATAACACCATGGGACGGTATTCATACTTTGGCGTTGATCCCTATGAAACACTGCGCGGAAAAGGAAATACCTGTGTGTGCCGATCGATTCAAGGCCGCATAGATCCAGGCACATCTCCGTTTCAATATGTGATGCATCTCTTAAACCGTCAGCGGATCGTTCGTCCTCCCGAGGCTCCGCCATTTTTCGGCGGCGCAGTCGGCTATTTGAGTTATGATCTCACACGCCAGTTCGAAAAGTTGCCGTCCTTGGCCTTAGATGATCTTGCCTGCCCTGAGCTGGAGTTCGCATTTTTCGATCTTGTCGGGGCAATCGATCATGAGCAGAACCAGCTGGTGCTCATGTTTTGTCCGCCGCTTGACCGATTTTTGGGGGAGCCCCGGGAAAAGCTATTTCGCGAGGGAAGGGATCGACTAGCCGAGTTTGAAGCTCGATTGACCAGACCTTATATGGTAGACGCGCACGGGAATCATCTCGGTCGCCTGACATTTACACCGGAACAGGAGCAGGCAATCTATAGTCGGAACGTGCGCCGTTGCCAGGAATACATCTCAGCCGGTGACATCTATCAAGCCAACCTCTCTCATCGGTTCAACGTGACCGGTTCGGCATTCTCCTCTCTCGGAGACCTTCAAACCGATCTGTCTGCCTATAGCCGCTTACGCACGTTGAACCCGTCCCCCTTCTCGGGAATACTCCGGTTTGACGCAATTCGCCTCATCAGCTCCTCACCGGAACGGCTCGTTCGACTGGAAGGACATCGAGCCGATACGCGACCGATCGCGGGAACGAGGCCTCGTGGAACAAACACCGACGACGATCAGCGACTGATCCATGAGTTGCGGGTCAATGAAAAGGAATGCGCGGAACATGTCATGCTGGTTGACCTTGAGCGGAATGACCTCGGGCGAGTCTGTCATTTCGGGAGCGTCCAGGTGGATGAATTGATGACCTTGGAGCAATATTCCCATGTCACCCATCTGGTCTCCCATGTGGCCGGCACCCTCAAAGATCACGCGACTGGTTTTGATCTGTTGAAAGCCATGTTTCCAGGCGGGACGATTACCGGGGTACCTAAGATCCGCTGCATGGAGATCATTGAGGAGTTGGAGCCGGTGCGCCGCGGTCCCTACACCGGTTCAATGGGTTACCTCAGCTGGAGCGGGGACCTCGATTTCAATATCCTGATACGTACGCTTGTCATGAAGAACGGCCAGGGCTATCTCCAGGTCGGAGCAGGAATTGTGGCCGATTCCAACCCCACACGCGAATATGAAGAAACCATCCATAAAGCCCAGGCTTTCTTCAGCGCCTTTTCATAGCCCCATGTGGATTTACTTGAATAACAAGTTCGTGAAAGACGAAGACGCCGTGATCTCCGTCTTCGATCATGGGTTTCTCTACGGAGATGGAGTGTATGAAACGCTGCGCTCCTATGGCCCTCATATCTTTATGCAAGACCAGCATCTGTCACGGCTGTTCCGTTCCGCAGAAGCAATCGGACTGACGATCCCGATTTCCATGAAGCGCTTGGCGGACATTCTACAAGAAGCCATGATCCGCAACGAGGTTGGAACCGATCAGCGGGATGCCTATCTACGAATCACCGTGTCGCGAGGAGCGGGAGACATCGGATTGGACCCGGCACTCTGTTCGTCACCGACCGTTGTCGTGATGGCCAAACCTCTCGTGCCCCCAGCGTCCCATCTCTATGAAACGGGCGTTCAGGTGATCGTGGCGTCCACGAAACGGAATTTGCCGAGCGCGTTGTCACCACAGATCAAGTCCACAAACTTCCTGAACAACATCCAGGCTAAACGTGAAGCCATCGCAGCAGGCGCATTCGACAGTATCCTCCTTAATTGGGAGCAGCATCTGACTGAATGCACCATCAGCAATGTGTTCCTTGTCCTGAACGGCACATTGCGAACGCCAGCTCTGGAATGCGGCTTGCTCGATGGCATCACCAGAATGATCGTGATTCAGTTGGCCAGAGAGCTCGACATCCACACCGACGAAGGTCGCTATACCGTTGACGACTTGTTCAAGGCCGACGAATGCTTCCTCACGAACACTAGCATGGAAATCATGCCGGTGACTTCCATCAACAGTCGAGCTGTCGGCGACGGAAAACCAGGTCCACTGACCCTGAAGCTAAGGGAACAATTCACAGCGATGCGAGGCCGATACGGGAATATGCTTCATACTTGATAAACCCTCATCTTCCCGTTTTCTTGCATCATTCTTCTGCCCCCAAACACAAGATCTGCATTTTCTTGACAGGCAGTGACAGACTGCTATCGTGTGACCATGCCAAAACCAAACACACTACATCACGCCTCAGCGTACCGGCCTGTCATGACTCTTCTCGTCGCATTGAGCGGCAGCATCCTGCTGGCTGTTCCAAGTGATAGTCGTGCAGAAATGTACCAATATGTCGATGCCAAGGGGACCATATCGCTTACCAATGTTCCCTCTGACACTCGATACCGCCGGATCGACCTCCACCCGAATCGGCTCCATCCCGTTCTCTCAGAGGCGGAATTGGAACCGGTGATCCGTCGATTCTCACAGCAGCATCAACTACACCCTGCGCTTATCCGTGCCATCATTAAGGCTGAATCGGATTTCGACCCTCGTGCGGTCTCACGAGCCGGAGCCATCGGATTGATGCAATTGATGCCGCAAACGGCAGTGAGATTAGAGGTCCGTGACCTCTATGACCCCGAGGACAATATCGGAGGAGGGACGAAGTATTTACGCCAGTTGCTCGATCGATTCCGTGGCAACCTTCCACTGGCGCTCGCTGCCTATAACGCCGGGGAGCATGTCGTCGATCGTTACCGAGCTCTTCCGCCAATTACCGAAACCCGCCTCTATGTCCGCAAGGTCTTGCGATACTATCGACTCTTCCTCGCCCGTGACCTTGCCGTGACCGGACACGTCATCCCCTCTTCGGAATACGCAATGCCACAACCCGCCCCCGTGTCTTCGATTCAGTCCGGCCAGTAGTTCGGCTCCCCAAAGATAATTGACTATGCTGTTTCCAGCCTGGTCGTTTGGATCCAGGAAAATCGGATCGGTAATGGGCGCCCACGCTATTTTCTCTCCAGAGCGCAGCTTCGGCCACGCAATGCGCCACTTGCACCATATTCTTGACCTCCAGATCGGCCCTCCCCGAAAAGGATTGGGACACCATCTGTTCCCACCGCGCAAGCTGGGCCGTGGCACGAACGAGCGACTCCCGAGAACGGATAAGCCCCACTTGCCCCCACATGATCCGGCGAAGCGAACTGCGTACTTTTTCGGCATCCTCCAATCGTTCCAACCGAGCACTCCTCAGGCGCTCCACATGATGAGTCACATCAGGTATCGAACGGCGTGAGGCCCAAGCGACAGCGGCCACACCGGCCCGCATCCCAAACACCAATCCCTCAAGCAATGAATTACTGGCCAGCCTGTTGGCGCCGTGCACACCGCTACAGGCAACCTCGCCCGCCGCAAAAAGACCCGGCAAGGTCGTAGCCCCATTGAGGTCGGTCGCCACCCCCCCCATCATGTAATGGGCGCTTGGAGAGACCGGAATCCATTCTTCCGTGATATCGATATCGTGACGGAGACAGGTCGCATAGATCGTCGGGAATCGCCGTTTGACAAAACTCGCCCCCAAGTGAGTCACATCAAGGTAGACATGCCGAGCACGCGTCGCCGCCATTTCCGCCCAAATCGCCCGCGCAACGATATCCCTCGGGGCCAAGGCGCCGAGCGGGTGATACTGTGACATGAAGGTCTCTCCCCTATTATTGCGCAGCTGACCGCCCTCTCCTCGCATGGCTTCTGACAACAAAAAAGGCGGGCTTGAGGGCAGATACAGCGAGGTCGGGTGAAACTGGACGAATTCCATGTCCTGGAGTTGCGCTCCTGCACGAAATGCCATGGCCATACCGTCGCCGGTCGCATTCGGTGGATTGGTGGTGCGAGCAAAAATCTGTCCCGCCCCCCCTGTCGATAGAACCACGGCTTTTGCAGGAATAATGAATTGTTCCCCTGAATGCTCATCAAGCACCACCGCTCCGCAACATCGGCCATCCTCAACCACGAGATCAACGGTGAAATGGTAATCCAGCCGGACGATCCGCTTGTGTCGCATAGCCTGCGCGATCAGCACCCGCACCATTTCGTTCCCTGTCGCATCGCCTCTCGCACGGAGAATTCGGCTGCGGCTGTGGGCCGCTTCACGTGCAAAGGCAAATTTCCCACCCGCTTTGTCGAATTTCGCGCCCCAGCGGATGAGCTCTTGAATCCGATCCGGTCCCTCCTCCACCAACACACGAACCGCTTCACGACGACACAGGCCGTGTCCGGCCTTCACGGTATCGGTCAAATGGATGGCGACATCATCCTCTTCACTCAAGGCCACAGCCACCCCGCCTTGCGCAAAGATGGAATTGCTTTGTAAGGGATGGCCCTTGGTGAGCACGATCACTCGACCGATTTGACAGAGGTCCAGGGCAGCGCGAAGCCCAGCAACTCCGCTGCCGATGACGAGAAAATCTGCTTCCAGGGCGCTTCGCGGCATCGTTATCGTGGGAGGGTCTGCGATGAGGGAGGTTCCGCCAACAGCTGTTTTGTCTTCATTCCGAAAGGCACATCTCCTTGCGCGCCGCGCAGGAGAATCGACTGCGTACCGACCCATTGCAGCCGTGCGAGGCCTCGTTGTCGGACCCCCATGTCAGTGGCGTCTCGTTTCCACGTCCCTTGCCAATGGAGGAGGACGTTGATATCGTCCTTTTCAAGCACGACCCGTTCGATCTTGAACTCGAGGGAGATGGCGGAAAAGGCAGTGAAGTCCATTTCGACCTGCCGTTTCAGTTCGTCCAGCTGCTCCATCGGCAACAGCAGGGCATGGAACTCGGACTGATTCTTTCGTTGATAGGCACTCCGCAAGGATTCCACCGCTTGATCGATACGGAGGAGTCGCTCATGCTCTGCTGGGTATCGGATGGTCTTCGACGGGCACCCAACGATCGCGACAGCAAGCACCATCAGCCACACGATGGCTGGAGGCCGTAAAAAACCAATCCTTTCAAGGTACATGGTGGCGCAGTATAGCATAAGGGGAAAAGGCGCCGTGATCTTGCATTTTCAGCGGAAAGCTTTTAGACTCCCCCTCCTTAGGAGATACAGAACATGTCAAGCGTCCTGAAGAAACGGCGAAAGAAGATGCGCAAGCACAAGTATAAGAAGCTGCGCCAGCGCCAGAAGTTTCTTCGCCGAAAAAGCTAAGTTCTACCGGCGTAGCCGGAGGAGGGAACCGTGGCCGAAGGGAGGAAAGTCCGCATCCGCGTACGAACGGTCAATTGTACCTACGTGGGCGACTTCCTCGTCCCTCCGATGCGGCATCGCGTCTCCGATGCGATCAACGAAGAAGCCCGTCTCTTTATCAGCCTGACCGACGTGGTTATCGACGATAAGGAGCGCTCGGATTTTATTGCGATCAATAAGAATCTAATCGAGTCGATCGCTCAACTCTAGTCGTTTCCTCTCACCCTCGTCAGCGTACTCGTTCAGCGTTGCCGTGAGCGAGGGCACGATTTCGTGCCGAGACACCGCCTGACCACGATGTCGATCTTCAAGCGATTCCTGCCGTTCATACGCCCGTATTTGCCACGGCTGATGCTGGCCGGGCTCTTCGTGAGCGGGGTTGCGCTCATCAATCTCGCCTTAGTTCGGCTGGCCGGCACGCTCTGGGATGTCATTACGGTTCAGCACGATGCCGACCAGATGGCTCGGTCGATCGGCCTGTTCATGAGCCTGGTGATTCTGCAGGGGCTCTGTTCGATGGGCCACAGCTACCTGACAGCCTGGATTTCTCAGCACATTCTCGCCGACTTTCGTCAACATCTCTTTGGCCACCTGCAGACGTTGACGGTCAGTTTTTTCGCACGGCGCCGCACCGGGGAGTTGCTGTCGCGAGTCATGAACGACGTCGCGGTCATTCAATCCATCGTCACAGAAACCCCGATCGACACAGTCAAGCAACTCGTGACCTTCCTTGGCGGCATGACATTTCTGTTGATGATGAATTGGCGCCTCTGCCTCCTGATCCTGATCCTGCTCCCCTTGCTGGTCTTGGTCGCTAAAATATTCGGCCGCAGACTGAAATCCCTTTCCACCTCGATTCAAGACCACACAGCCGCGCTCAGCACCCTCATCGAAGAAGTGATTTCCGGCATTCGGATCGTTAAATCCTTCGTGCAGATACAGCGGGAAGAAACCCGCTTCGCCACCCAAGTGAACGAGATGCTTCGTCTCACACTGCATCGGGCAGGCATCATGGCCGTGTTTATTCCTGTGATCAGCCTGGTCACTTTTTCCGCGGCAGCAGCGGTGCTGTGGTACGGCGGTCAACAAGTCATCGACGGGGCTGTCACGCCAGGGGAGCTGTTCGCCTTCGTCCTCTTTGCTGGCATCCTCATCGGTCCATTTAGCGCAGGAGCTCGCATTTTTACGCAGCTCAAAGAGGCGCAGGGAGCCCTGCAACGGGTCTTTGAGATTCTGGACGCACAACCGGAAATTGCGGATCAACCCACGGCGCAGAGTCTCTCCACAGTCGAAGGACACGTCCGAGTCGAGAGGGTCAGCTTCGGTTACGACCCTCAACATCCGGTGTTATTCGACCTGTCGTTTGAAGCCAAGCCTGGCGAATTGGTCGCTTTCGTCGGCCCAACCGGCGCCGGGAAAACCACGATGATGAATCTGCTTCACCGGTTCTACGATCCGATAGAAGGACGCCTCACCATCGACGGCAACGATCTGCGTGATGTGACCCTTGAAAGTTGGTATCGACAGATTGCACTGGTCCCACAGGAGACCATCCTGTTTGGAGGAACCATCCTTGACAATATTCGCTACGGAAAGAGGGACGCGGACGAAGCCGCAGTATCGGAAGCGAGCAAAGCCGCTCATGCACACGACTTCATCCTTGGCTTGCCCGATGGATACCAAACCCTGGTCGGCGAGAAGGGGGTCAATCTCTCAGGCGGACAACGCCAACGCATTGCGATTGCTCGAGCCATCATAAAGAATCCTCGCATTTTACTATTGGACGAAGCCACCTCATCGCTCGATACCGAATCGGAACGGCTGGTTCAAGAAGCACTCCATCGCCTCATGGCAGGTCGCACGACCTTTGTCGTTGCCCACCGACTGTCGACCATCCAGCGGGCCGACCGAATTCTGGTCCTGGATAAGGGGAAATTGGTCGAGGAAGGTACTCACACAGAGCTTTTAACGCGTAAGGGTCTGTACCATTACCTCTATACCATCCGCTTGAACGAACCGACCTCCTGAAATTGTCGGTTCACAACCCTCAATACCCTCGACTTTCCATCTTTCCATTTGTAACAAGCCTGTAATGTAGAGAGCGTATGCTTGCTCGTGCAGGCTTAAGGAAGAATGCTGGGGGAGATTCCGTGAGTTCACCACGTCCCAAGAAAATTCTCATCGTCGAAGACGAACAGGATATTGCGCAGTTGCTCAAGCACTATCTTGAGAAGGACGGATTTCATGCCTGCCTCGCCACAACCGGTCTTGAAGCGTTGAAGCTCGTGGCGTCTGAGCATCCTGATCTGGTGATTCTCGATCTCATGTTGCCTCACCTGAACGGATTGGAGGTATGCAAAACACTCCGGCACAAGCCTGAGACCGCACTGTTGCCGATCATCATGCTCACGGCGAAGAACGAAGAGTCCGATACGGTTGTCGGACTGGAGCTCGGAGCCGATGATTACGTCACCAAACCTTTCAGCCCCAAGACATTGGTGGCTCGGGTCAAATCCCTCTTCCGTCGGCTGGAACGGACAAACGATCACAAACCAACGTCCTTAGTGTACGATTCTCTCCACATGGACCTGACGCGCCATGAAGTGACGGTCAGAGGGAAAGAAGTGCTGCTCACAGCGAAGGAGTTTGGACTGCTGGAGCATCTCTTACGTCACCCTGGACGAGTACTGACGCGGGAGGTACTGCTCAATGAAGTGTGGGGTTACGACTATTATGGGACAACGCGAACCGTTGACGTCCATGTTCGGCGATTGAAACTGAAAGTGCCGCTCCTCAATGACTCGATTGTCTCGGTCAAGACGCTTGGATACAAATTATTGGATCACCCTCAAGTATAGTCAATTCGCCTGCATTGTCGCGATGTCGACAACATTGCGAAGGACATAACGAACCTCGCTCGTCCCTCCGCCTCTTCGCCGTCTCCTCTGGTCATGAACCTTGGGGGGAGGACGGTGAACCAGATTCCGATGATTGATCCACCGGTCGCAGCCACTTTTTGACCTGCTCGGCAATCTCATCACGTACTCGACGGAAGACTTGCAGGCGATCAGAATCAGAGCCTTGTGCATCGGCAGGATCATCAAAACTCCAATGTAACTGGACATCCCCTCTGGGATCCGCCGGGCACGATGCGTGGGCGTGATCACAGACTGTAATGACGTAGTGGAGATGTCGTCCTTGGAATTCGGCAACGTGCTTCGAGCGATGGCGAGAGATATTGATTCCCAGCTCTCCCATCACCTCAACAGCTCGCGGATTCACATCGACCGGGTTGGTCCCCGCACTCAAAACCTCAAACTGGCTTTCGGCCAAGTGGCGTAGCCATCCCTCCGCCATCTGACTGCGGCAAGAGTTGCCTGTACATAAGAAGAGGACGGTAGGTTTCATGCCGGCTGCTCCACTGGAAACCAAGTCCGCGTCCGATTGCAGAAGGCACAGACAGAGAGCATGACCGGCACTTCCACCAGCACTCCCACAACGGTTGCCAGCGCTGCGCCCGACTCCGGCCCAAACAAGGCGATGGCCGTTGCAACCGCCAACTCGAAGAAATTGCTCGCACCGATCAATGCCCCCGGCGCCGCCACCGCATGTGGCACCTTGAGCCACTTCATCAAGCCATAGGCCAATGAGGCATTGAAATAAACCTGGATCAGAATGGGGACGGCGATGAGCGCCACATGCCATGTCTTGCCGGTGATATTGTCGGCTTGGAACGCGAACAATAACACCAGCATCGCGAGGAGGGCGATAATAGTGATCGGAGCGAATCGAGGGAGCACACGATCTTCAAACCGAGCTTTGCCCTGTTGTGCAATGAACCAATGCCGCAAGACCACGCCGATGATGAGTGGAATGACGATGAAAGCCAAGACGGAATAGAGCAAGACCGGAAGTGGAACCGTCAACGCCGAAGCACCAGTGACCAAGAATCCGACGATCGGGGCAAAGAGCAGCAGCATAATCAAATCGTTCACGGAGACTTGGACAAGCGTGTAGGCGGGATCACCATCGGTCAGATAGCTCCAGACGAACACCATGGCGGTACAGGGCGCCGCAGCCAAAATAATGGTTCCGGCAATGTATTGATCCGCCTCGCTCGGAGCAATCCAGGCAGAGAACACGAGTCGAAAAAACACCCAGCTGAAGAAGGCCATCGAAAACGGTTTGACGATCCAATTCACGAAGAGAGTCACCAGCAATCCGGTCGGTCTCTTGCCCACATTGCGAATGGATGCGACATCGATCTTCATCATCATCGGAATGATCATGAACCAGATGAGTACCGCGATCGCGGCATTCACATGGCTGCCCTCCCCGAATTCCCAACTACGCAGCCATGTGACGACGCCGGGAGCGGATTTCCCCAGCAGCACTCCCCCGATCATGCAGAGCGCCACCCAGATCGTGAGATACCGCTCGAACAGATTCAGCCGCTTCTCTAGAGACTGAACTGGCGGGCCTGATGCCATTGCGATGTCCATGATGAATATCCTCTGGTGATTCAACAATGTGACGAAGCAGCAATGCGTTTCCGCTGCTCGTCGTTCCGAAGTTGCTCTAGAATTCGCACTCGCACCTCATCCGACAGCGCATGAAAGAGACGCACGGCCTTCTCCCTTGTTTTCGTCCGGGTCGCTGTCCTGACTCTTTAAGTACATCAATAATTATTGATCAGTCAACCGTAAAACTGCCTCCACAAGGCCACCTCCAAACTTTTCACATAGGCGTAAACTCCTGGCAAATAACAGTTGCCATTCACGCTGGAGCTCAGGCCAAAGAAGGCACGGCAAGATTTGATGAGATTGACGGCAATGTGACATCGTGATTGTCGGATGTCAGACCGCGTACCTGTAACCAAAAGGCGTTGGCCCTTGGTCCCTGAACGATCGCAAACGTGAGTTGCGGAGAGTTCAGACTTTCAAACACGATGTAGTCTGCAATTATTCCAATCAGATTTTCCGAGTCATCCGGCCGGTGAAACCGCAACGCATACCCATCATCAAGCTTCTGAATTTCCTTCACGTACTTGACTAAGTTGCTGACCACCATCTGTCGGCGCAAGGCCATTGGAGAGTTGGGTGACCGAGACACGGGCGCTTGCTGTTCACGAGATGGAGACTGATATCCGAACGTCTCTCCTCTCCACTGTACTGTTGGGATAGATCGTCGAGACGGCATCTCATCCTCGTTGCAGAGTGGGCCCTCAGACCTTCGGTCCAAGGGCCCACCACCCTTATAGAACTCTCAGCTGCCGATCCTCCCACCGTCGTCTTTGGTCACCACGACCAGGGACGACCGGGGTCGCCCGCCGTTCGGGCCGTCAGGCCAGGAGCTGAACTGCTTGGGATTCGCCGGATCGCCTGGCAGATCATCCGGACGCTCGCCCGGATGCTGGATTCCGACGAACATGGTACGCCGGTCCGGCGTCATGAACACACCGGTAATTTCGCACTGACTCGGACCGACGAGGAATCGCCGGGTCTCTCTGGTTTCAGGATGCGCCGCCAACATCTGGTTGTTGCCGAAACCGACATAGGCACCGGCGTTGATTGTGGAGGTTGACACATCGGTCTGAATCCAGATCAATCCACTTGGATCGACATAGATGCCGTCCGGCGATCCGTACTTGTCGCCGAAAATCGTGGAACCGTGAGCCGGGTTTGCGGGATCGCCGCAGAGGGCGAAGATATCCCAACCAAACGTGAGTTCCGTCCAGTCCTGGCGATAGTACCAGCGGATGATGTGGCCATAGTTGTTGGCAGCGCGCGGATTGGCCGCGTCCACCGGCGGACGGGCGGAGCCAGCTGCGGTAGATCCGTCTGGATTGTTGACCGACTCTGGTGTAGTGCCCCGTCGGCTGTTGTTGGTCAGAGTCGCGATGGCCGTCAAATCCTTTGGGAACGTATCGATCCATTCGGGACGATCCATCATGGTCGCACCGGCGGCATCGGCGGCTCCGCGGGTATTGATCAGAATGTCGTTCAAGGACCATCCCGCGAGACGTGGATTGTCCGGCGTGAGCGGTAGCCATTCGCCCGTACCATCCGCATGGAACTTGGCGACGTAGAGAATCCCGTCGTCAAGAGGGTTGATCCCCTGTGCACGCGCCTGACGCCAAGGCAGGTTCGACACATAGCGATAGATGTACTCATTGCGCTCATCGTCGCCCATGTAGACCACGACACGGCCGTTTCGGGCCTCCTGTACCCAGGCACCCTCGTGCTTAAGTCGGCCAAGCGCCGTGCGTTTCACCGGGGTCGAATGCGGCTTGAACGGATCAATCTCCACCACCCAGCCGAACCGATTGGGCTCATTGGGTTCTTCATCAACGCGAAATCGCTTGTCGGTCGTGTGCCAGAGGTAGCCGAACCCCGCTGCGGTAATACCGTAGCGTTTCTCCATTGTCGTTTGCGAGCCGTTCTTTCGGAAATAGCCGTTGAAATTCTCCTCACAGGCCAAATAGGTCCCCCAGGGGGTATAGCCCATGGCACAGTTGTTGAGGGTGCCGCGCACACGCGTGCCGGTCGGATCGTCGCTGGTGGTCAGCCGAGGATCCCCGGCTGCAGGGCCACCGATGTCGATCGGGGTCATACCCGTAATGCGGCGTGCAAAGCGAGACGGTCTCACGACATCCCACTTACCTCGACGGCGTCCTAAGTCAAAGTGAAAACCGGTCCGCTTGGCTACTTCGATAATCGATACACCGTGAGCATTCAGGGATTTCTTGGTTTTCTCCGCCGTCCAATTGTTGACACCGTCCGGAAAGAGGAGGCCATCGTCTGTATATTCATTGTTCTGAACAATCAAGCCGCGCTGCGACCTGACAATTGGGAAATACACGATCCCATCATTGTGCATGCCCCACTGACGCGCCTGTTCCTCAGCCGTATTGCTGGCATCCTGTTTGAACGCTGGCCCATTCGAGACAGGATCACCCCAGGCGATGAGAACTTCGGCTGTGTACCCTTTCGGTACCACGACCTTATCGGCAGAAGAGACCGCCACACTGTCGAATCCGAGCATCGGTCGTTGACCCCAACGTCCTTCTCTCCCCACATCCGTGTCTTCCGCTTCTTCGGTCTCCTGGGCTGCGGCAGGGACAGCGTTCAGCAGCGCTTCGACACCGCCCAACGAGACCGCCGCAGCCGTCGCGAGACCGCCTGTCAAGAAGTTGCGTCGGGATAGGCGCGTGTCCACAATGTCTTGGAAGTGTTCGTTACCAGACGTATTGCTCACACCCTCATCATCGATGATCGACATAGAATCTCCTCCTGCCTGAGCGTGAATGAATGTAGCATTGACATCTCACCTACCACGGTCCTTTACCGGTGATGACTGTCGCATCGGACCATTACAACGCGATCAACAACTGGTAACGGCCTCGTTAAAGATTGTTGCAGAGGTCCTGAGATGTGGCGTGTGTGTCTGCTAACCTGGTAGCTCTCAGTGGCTAAGAGCTGGAATGTTAAAATGATGATGGACGGTCCATCACCCTGATCGACGCGGAACGGCAGATCGCTGTTGGGCGATCGGTATGCGGTATCGTGCCGGCTGGCCAGCACTGAAAAGATATGCGGGGGATCCTCGCTGCGTTAGCCTCCGTGCCAACTCGATGCACAGAGATTATATTCATCCCTCATTCTTGATATCTCATCTACCTTGCACGTCACCGTTTCAATGTAACCGGTCATGCTTGGTTCTCCATACGTTAAGGAATGCTGCAAACTTGACTCTCACCAAGGCGCGCTCATCGGAGACCTTCTCCAGGAATTCTGACAGACGCCGAGATTTCAGCACCGTGTACACGGTCACGGCTGTCGTTGGGATCAGGACGCACAGAAACATGAAGAGCTTTCTGATGAATGGGCTATCAGCCTCGGCGATTAAATTCATGCCCAGAAAGCCCGTCGTTGCCATACCGATCAACCCAACCGTAGTCACGACGGTCAGACGCACCATAGTTTCTCCCTGTCGGCGCAGCACATCACTATCCAGATACTGACTCATATCTTCAATCGCTTCCCGAACCTCGGTGTAGAGCTGGGCTGTTCCGAGATGCCTATTCGTCATCCGAAACAATTCCTTCACCTGGGTATGTTCCGAGACGTCCTGGAACCAATACCGATGAGTAAAACGCAGGAACATGCCGAGGATCTGCTGAATCATGTGCCTGAAATTTCTGACCGATTCTAGATTTCCTGGTTCTAGCCGGTTGAGGGCATCAACGAGACGGTCGGACAACATGAGCATGGCGGCCTTATGAAAATGGGCGATCAAAAAGAGGACAAAATACTCGTGCCGGAACTGTTCAAGACCAGTTTTTCGGACGGCTAAAAACCGGTCGCTACAGTCACTCACTTGCGTCAACACACGTCCGCTGCAGATGAAGCGGGTTCCCGGGCGCTTGGGGTCTTGTTCGCTCCAGTAGCGATCATAAAAGTACCGGTCTTCAAAGTCGCATAAGTGTCGTTCGGAATAGGGCAGAGAGTCCGATGGATCAGGCGCGGCGGCTAACCCCAGCCGTATGAAGTTCCCCCGGGTCAGCGCAGCCGGATTATCAATCGTCAAATAGGCCATCAGCGGCAAGAGGTGAGATTCGATCTGCCGATAGCGGATGAGGCCCGTCTTACCAGAATGATGGAGCACCAACGGTTCGAGCAGAAACTCCCAGTGCGAGGCGATGCACGGCGCCCGGTACTGACACACACATGACAAGTATTTCTCCTTGTGTTCGTAGTCGGAGGAGGCCAGCACCGTGCCATCCCTGGCCAGCCATTCAGCCTTTTTCAGGCAATGACCACCCTGTCCTTCAGATTCCCAATACGTGGGATATCCTCTGGCAAAACGAAGCATGGTGTCCTCGACACAGGCCAGAGGGAGGTCATCGGCAAAGATCTCCATGGCCAGGATGACGATGTCAATGTCGTAGAAAAAGTACAAATCAATATGCGCGACCTCGAATATGACCGGCACAGATCTGGGATCGGGGTAGGTCATCCGCACCTGCGCGATATCAGTGCGGCGGAACACACGAATGGGCGATTCCTGGTTGACACCTGTCCCGCGGCCTGTGCCTTCGCCGTAGAGAAATCGCTGGATGGAGGGGAGGAAGGTGATGAATTCGCCGTAGTGCCGTTCCTGAAACTGCGATGGGTCGCCGGTAAACTCATCTTCCACCTCTCGCCAGAGATTATTGAACCCCTGCGTCTGAATAAAGTCGCAGTGTTTCTGGATCGGCAGATCGTCACGGATCGGCATTAACTGAAGTGGCCAGAGTACTATCTGTCGGAAATGCCTAACCATGAGGCCGCGGTCGAGAGCAATCTCCTCGCATACGTCACTCGTGTTAGATGATGTTGATGGTTCCATAGGCTGCCTGAAATTAGGCAAGGCTTGTCACGCTGCTCTTTATGGCCGGGACTTCCAGTGAGTCAAGAACCATTCCTGAGAATTCACAGCTGCTTCACCGTTTGCCGGCTGCTTACGCTCATACGTCCCGTCAGGAAGCAACCGTCTTGCCTGCACATTGTCCCGCAGCCCCATGCCGAGAATGTCATTGATGATGACCTCGCGCCACTGAGGATCTTCTACAGGGAAGATCACTTCCACCCGGTGATCCAGATTTCGAGGCATCAGATCAGCGCTCCCCATCAACACCTCGTTCTGCCCACCGTGACGAAAATAGTAGATCCGTGCGTGTTCCAGAAAACGCCCAACCACTGACGTGACGGTGATGGTCTCACTGATCCCTGGAAGACCCGGCTTGAGACAACAAATACCCCGCACCTGAAGGTCAATGTTGACTCCGGCTTGCGATGCAAGGTACAGAGCCTGGATACACCGCGCATCGACCAATGCATTCATCTTGAAGGCGATATACCCATCACCATACTGCCGGTGGCGGCAGGTCTCGCGCTCGATCCGATCGAGTAGTTGCTGCCTGAGTGTTGTCGGTGCAACGAGCAACTTGGAATAAATGTTTTTTCGGGAGTACCCAGTTAGTGAGTTGAACAGATCGGATACATCACGACTAATGGTAGAATCACAGGTGAAATAGCTCACATCGGTATAGATACGACTGGTGACCACGTTATAGTTTCCTGTGCCGAGGTGGACATAGCGACGGATTCCCTCCGGTTCGCGCCGGACGATGAGACAGACCTTCGCATGCGTCTTGAGCCCGCGCACACCGTACACAACGTGCACACCTTCGTCTTCAAGCTTCCGGGCCCACTCAATGTTATTTTCTTCGTCGAATCGGGCCTTGAGCTCAACCAGGACCGCAACTTGTTTACCGTTGACGCGAGCTTCCAGCAGCGCATCGACAATGGGTGATTTTGGATTGACGCGATAGAGGGTCTGCTTAATGGCGAGGACGTCTGGGTCGTTTGCGGCTTCTCGCAGAAACTCCACGACCGGCATGAAACTGTCATAAGGATGATACAACAGCACGTCCTGCTGACGGATGGCAGCCAACAGGCTGCCTGATTTACTCACGCAGGAAGGGACGGCCGGAACAAACGGCTGATCTTTTAGATCAGGACGCTCAAGTGCGTGCAGTTCACGAATCCCAGCCATCCCGCTCGGGCTGTGTCCTGCATAGACGAGGTACAACGGGAGTTGAAGGTTTCGTGTCAGGATTTCGCGGATGGGACTGGGTGTCGCCGCATCCAATTCCAATCGAACGGCTGACGTATACTGTCGCTGATCGAGCTGTGCTTCCACCGCCTCGATGAGATCCGATGCTTCGTCTACCTCAATCGCAACATCGGCATCTCGCGTCACACGGAATGGATAGGATGCGACAACCTCCAGACCGGGAAAGAGATTGTCCAGGTTGTGTGCAATCACCTCTTCCAGCCAGACAAATTGCTGCACTCCTCCAACTCCGCCCAAACCCATCTGTTGGCGCGCAACATCTTCGTCGGTGGGGATCGGCACCAGTCGCGGGAAGACATCAGGCACTTTGACGCGCGCGAAACAGTCACCTCGCTCGGGGTCCTTTACCAACACGGCAAGATTAAAGCTCAGACTCGAGATATGAGGGAACGGATGGGTCGGGTCAAAGGCGAGCGGAGTCAGCACTGGAAATATTTCTCGCTGAAAGTACCCTTGGATCGCCTCTCGTTCCCGCTGCCCCAACTCGACATAACGTAGAATGCGAATACCTGATTCTGCCAACCCGGGCAACACATCCTGCTTCCAGCACCTATCGTATCGTTCATAGTGGACCATCAGCTCTCGGTTGATCGCCAGTATTTGCTCTGATGGTGTCATCCCGTCGGACGTCGTTCCGACGACTCCACCAGCCACCTGACGATGGAGACCTGAGACTCGAATCATGAAAAACTCATCCAGATTCGTGGCGAAGATCGCCAGAAACTTCACTCGTTCCAAGAGGGGGTGCCGCTTATCCTCGGCTTCTTCGAGGACCCGCAGATTGAATCGCAGCCAGCTGAGTTCTCGATTCAGGAGATGGCGCGACTCATCGATACTTTGCTCTGGCTCGGCTGCTGATTCTCCCGACCCAGCAGACTCATCGATCATGGAAGCTCCTTGCTGACGAATAGTCTCTTACACCTGTTCTTTACCATGCTGCAGGAGAGATTGATCATATTCAGAGAGGACACGTGGCCATGGTCTTACAAAGCACACACCGTTACACAACCAGCGGATACCACCAGGAATCCGATCAGCCTACTACCCGACAAACCATGGGAGTCTATCCTATATCCCATCACAACACCGTTGCAGCAGCGTTACAAGTCTGTAACATTTCGATCTCGTGCCGTACATACGGCTAGCAACTACTGGTGTTCGTGAAACCAGTGCGTTGGTTTCAAGGAACATTCGTGGCGCAAGAGCCAGCTTGCCGATTATTTCCAACTGATTCTGGAGTGACAGCCATTTACGCCGAGAGACTACTGACAGTCAATCTTCAATTCCGTGTGTGCCTTGAAAATCGCTTGGCCTGACATAACCTTCTCAGACCGGATAGAGTAATCAGCCGTGATGCTTCGTATGTTAATGTGTTTGGACGAAACATGAATGCTCTTGGAACCGCGTCTCCAGCAAATCAACTATGTTTCATCGTTTGCCTTTCTTTGAGCTGGCTTCTTTCACAGAATATCACCCGAGCAGAGCTCCCACCTGAAGTAACGGTGTGGCTGGAGTCAGGTCAAGCCGTCGCGACCAGTCAATTGAGCGGCCGGCGGGAAATACCCTTGGGTGCACAGGAAGTGATCATCAGCTCAGGCACGAAAGGGATCAATGGCATCGTGGTGACGTCTCGTCGGCTGTTAGGGTTTTCAAGCCGTGCCCTGACCTGGAGCAAGAAAGAACTGGACGTGAATGAAAAGGTTCTCGAGCGGACAATCCTCCCAAGCTTCAGTCTCATCAGGACGGATCGACATCTATACGGATTTCGGGGCGTCAACGGTCTGTGGCTCGAAGAAGCATTAGGTGTGCGGGAAAAAGTGACTCGCTTTCACAGCAACGACTATGGAGCAGTCTTCATCACCAATGAGCGTGTGGTTGGATTCACGCCACTGCTCGGCGGCTTCGCATCGAAGTTGTTGGACGTGCACGAACGCATCGTGGGTGTGGAGAACGACAATGGGCTCATTCTCGTTTCCACCACAAAGCGAACGCTGGTCTTCGGCAGTCGTTTGAGCGGATGGGAAGAATTCGAATAACTGTACTCGCCTACTCTTGCCAGATCGTGTTCACAGCTACCCACCTGGCCAGGCACGCAGCGGTCAGTGCGAACGAATAGGAGCAGGAACCACATCCTGCTTTGGTCATACCTCCCGCAGAATCCTCCCGTTACGACCATCACACCATCCTTTCACACAGATTTAGCATCTCTGTAATGGCCGCGAAACAGTTCTTCCGTAGACTCCCACCATGTTGATCAGTGGGGTTGCCAGGTATGACTGCCAAATACACATCAGCAAGGAAGGGGGTGAGAGGCCATGACGACATGGGTTATCGAGGTACTTCTGATAAGTGCCATTCTGGGAATGATGTACGCGGCGTTTAACGTAGGTCGCGAGTAGACGAAGCGACTCGCGTCGATTGTGAGCAGCAGGAGGTTCAAAGAGAATGGGTGTGCAGACATACGCGAGCCGATGGGGAACAAGCCCCACCGGCCCGCGTCAAGATAACATTTCGCTCTCGGCAAACCGATAAGCCTCGACATCCTCTCGCAGCGACCGTCACCTCTTCGCACTGATGTTCTCCACGCTCGAAGCTCGGCAACCATGCATTCCATCTCCTTTGCTTAGATCAACTCGTGTTGCGAGAATAGAAATCGACGTCTTCGTGCTGCGTGTCGTTGCAGAACGAAGCCACACTCGGCGCCGACACGTTTCAGCGTTCGACGTTGTGCATCGTGATCACTGGGTGCGGGTAATCATTTCACCGAGCCAACCTTAATCTGATGAAGATGCCACAGATGCTCATCAAGATGATGCCCGCGCAAATCATAAGGGACTTCACGAGCAAGAACCCCACCCGCAGTTTAGCAAGCATAGTGCCTTCCTCCTTGTCTTCGAACAGATGAGCGAGAACATTTTCCTGCTCCCTCGATTCACCCATATCGTGTCCGGAATCAGTGAATGCCTTTCTACGCATTCTTTCTTCGGAAATCCCTCCATAAGCACGCACGCGGTGGAGCCTGCCACGACACCTCGATTCGCAATCTTCAAATGATCACTGCCATAGATCGTACTGCCGACGCATGAGTACCTTGAGAAGATGTTTCTGAAAAGTTTACGGGCCTGTAATGTCCACCTAACGCCGACGCAATATGCCCGCGATAGGGTTGACGCAACTACAAATAATAAGGAGGATCAGTTATGGTTACTGTGGGCAACTTAATGCAGAAAGAACCAGTCACGGTGGATGTGGGCACGTCGGTCGTGGAGGCGGCGAAATTGATGAAGGCCTGTAACGTGGAAAGTGTGCTGGTGGTCCGCCAAGCGCAGATCATCGGCATTGTGACCGAGTCGGATGTCGTCAAGAAGTTTGTGGGCGCGGAGAAAGCCGCGTACTTCGTGCCGGTGGAAGACATCATGAGCAGTCCGGTACCAGGCATCGAAGAGCGGCGGCCGTTGACGGAAGCCGCTGATCTCATGGACAAGCAACGCACTCTCCACCTGGGAGTCACGAAAGCCGGTGCACTCATCGGATTGCTGTCGGTTCGGGACTTTCTTCGTCCCGTCTCCCTCGACGAGTTCTAACGACCCTGCCTTTCATGAACCCGCTGCCTGCTCGGATAGGCAGCCCCTCGCCCCCTCTCTTCCACATCGCCCGTTCGCACGGGCGATCTCCCCCGGCATTTCCTGACGACCCACCGGGAGTTGTATTTCCCTCTCTCCTGCGTTGATACTTACAGACGCCGGTTCTGCTGTGAGGATTCCACGTTGTCTCGATTGGACACACATCTCGCTCCTGATGGTCACCCCTCCCCAATCTCGTCACAACGAGAACGCGAACGGAAGCTCGCCGTTGCGCCAGCTTTCCACCTGCCTCGGCTGCCCGGGGTGTCGCTGCCTCGGAAACTAGTGATCTCCACCTATTACGACACCACGGCCTATGATCTGGCCCACGCACGGATCACCTTGCGCTATCGAATCGAACGGGGGAAGAAGGCCTGGCAGCTGAAGATTCCGTTGGGCGATGATCGGCAGGAGATAGAAGTGGCTGGCACCCAAGCCAATCCACCAGACTCCTTGCGCCAGCTGCTGATGCTCTATCTCAGCCATCGCAAACTGGTGCCGGTCGTGACCTTGCGTGTCTGGCGACGGGGCTTCTTGGTGCATCATGGCCGAGTGCCCGTCGCGGAGATTGCCCTGGACACAGTGGCAGTTGAGAAGAACGGCGGTATTATCCAACGCTTTTGCGAACTTGAAATCGAAGAGCGCCAGGGCGACGAGGCCTCGCTTCGTGCCCTTGAACAGCAGATGCGCGAGGCCGGGGCGTCCGATCATGATGGGCGTCCAAAATTGTTTCGTGCCCTCTCTCTGCCGGCTCCTACCCCAGCCGCGCAGCCTAAACCAAAAGCGCCGATGGTCGCTTATTTACAGTGGGCTCTCACGCAGCATGTCGGGTGGCTTCTGGCTCATGATCCCGGCACGAGACTCGGCACCGAGCCTGAGAGCCTGCATCAGCTGCGCGTCGCGACCAGGCGTCTGCGCGCGGTACTCCACACAACCCGGCCGATCCTCCTTCCCGCATGGGTCACGACACTGGAACAGGAGCTCATATGGCTCAGCGAGCTGCTGGGCCCGGCCCGCGATCTCGACGTCCAGATCGCCCATTTCACGGAAGAATCTGCCAATTTAGATGCGCGAGATCGCAAGCTGCTGGCACCATTCATCTCCCATCTACACACGCAACGAGCGGCCGTTCAGCAGATGGTAATCAGCGAACTCACAGGCGCTCGCTACGTGGAACTGATCCGGCGGCTTCAACAAGCGACTCAGGCCCCCTCGGTCATGGAGTCTCCTCTGACCGTGCGCGACCTCGCCAGACGGGAATTCACGAAGTTGCGCAAAGCGATCAGCCGACTCACTCCTTCCTCATCGGATACCGCACTGCACAAGATCCGCATCAAGGCTAAACGCGCCCGCTACGCAGCGGAACTTGCTCGCAGCTCAGTAGGGAAACCAGCCAGCCGGTTTATCAAGTCCACGCGTGCGGTCCAGGACCTCCTGGGCCTCCATCAGGATGCGATCCAAGCCGAACGTCATGTCCGACAGTTCCTCAAATACTCGACGAGTGTCCGTGCGGGATTCGTCGCAGGACGCATGGTTGAACGCCAGCGCCAACGCTGCCGCAACGTCCGCAAGGACATGAAACCGCTGTTCAAAACGTTGCTGAAACGAGGCAAGAAGGCCTGGGGATGAAGATGCGGTCAGCTACACCGATCGATCAAGTGGGCGTGTAGGGCCAGCAAGGTCGTCCAATCACGGTGCCAGTGACGCTGTCGACCCAGACATTGCCTCGGGTAGTGACGGAGCAGAGGGCTCCTGGAAATTTAAGACGCGATGGGCGAGCCATGTTGAGTAATCTACTGTCGCAATGCACAAGACCCAGCCCCAATTTGCCCTCTCGCGGCATCCAGCATCCGTTTGGTCTCCCGATTCAGCAGATCTTTGACCGCGATGAGATCGCCCAGTTCATAGGTGAACGTGGTTTGGTTGTTGAGCGGGTCTTTGATCGTGATGGGTTGGCCCTGGGTGTTCACCGTAATGTTGAGGGGGCCATGCAGCAACACAAGAGTAGACCAGAAACGACCGTGTGAGACAGTACTTCTGCTACTTAATCGAGGGGATAAATGTCGTTTAGCATGAATCGACACTCCAACTCTGCCAGCTTCTTAATACTGTCAAGACTGATTTCATAAACCGGTCGATCTTTGTCTATATGGATAGTTGTATTCATTCCCACCGTCACTGTTGGTCGAGTCTTGAGGTATTCCTTGATTTTGTCGCGATGTGGCCAGACCTGAGCTAGCAAGGTTTGAACGCCTTCATCCATGTCGTAAGAATTCTGCTCGACTTCAATAAACCAAAAGGTCGAAGGGTTTTTTACTCCCTGTCTCGCCGCTGCTGGGTGTGATGATAGTTCGCCTTTCTTGCCGGTTCTATATGGCCGTATTTCGAGGAGCCGAGTAAACTCATCCGGGTCGAGTTCATCCCCCTCAATAAAAAATTCGGTCCGTATAACCGGAGCTCTTGAGGACATATCTTCCCCTATCATTTTCGAAACACATCTGTGGGAATGTTGGGCCTACTCCCCGGACGTACGGGTGTGAGCACAATCTGGCCAGTTGATTTGTTGACTGACAAGTTGAATAGCCCTCCACTCTCTCGAGTAGTAGAGGCTGCTTTCATATCCTCAGCATTTTTGTAACCGTTCTGTTGTGCGATCTTATTGGCCTCAGGTGTTGAGAGCCTCTGTAAGTCGCCCTGGTTTAGGTTTCCACTTCCGGTTTGCCCTCCAACTATCGGGATATAGGGCGGATTCGGTGGCGTATCAGGAAATTCGCAATTCGGATCAATAAAGCAGAGAAGATACCAGAACTTGAAAAAGTCGTCGTTTTTACATTCCTCAGGCGATAACCCAAGGGGATCAATACGTCGAGTGGGATTATTTGCGACATAGGCGTAAAGATTCGCATCACCGCCCAAAAATCCAATCGCATCTTCAGCAATAAACCGCTGGAATCGCGACTGATAATACCGAGCCCGGTAATACATGAGCCCCGTTCCATCATCTTCCCGCCCAGTGAACTTGTAGCTGCTGGTGCTGGTTGCCCCAGTCTGGGTCGTGAGCCCAAAGGGCTCATAGGTGTACTGTGTTTGCAGCGTGCCGGTGCCGTCTCCTAAGGCAACGGTCGAACCAAGGGCGTCGGGTAACAACGCACGCACTCCAACTCCGTCGGTTCTGGTGAAGAATTCGTCGATGCCGAGGCCCGTGAGGAGGTTCGCCGTGACAGTTGCACCGTTCTTTTCTTGCACGGGATTGAGCCGGTCGTAGACAAAATTGGTCGTGGTACCATTGATCGTTTTACTAGTTCTTCTGCCGAAGCTGTCATACGTCAACGACGCCGTGAGCCCCGTTCTGCTGATCCCCGTGAGCTGGTTCCTCGCGGTCCACGTATAAGTCGTGGTGACGCCCGTATCCGTAGTCGTAGCGAGATTCCCGTTCAGGTCATAGGTCTCGGTGCTCGTGCCGAATGTCGTCTGCTGGTTGTTCGCATTGTAGATGGTAGTTGTTAATGCAGGTGGCAAGTTTGAACGTGCGAAAGTTCCGCCGGTCTTAATCCGATTTCCGGCCGCATCGTAGGTGTAGGTCAAATCGCCGAGCGTAGTTGCCCCCTGTTTGTAGGTCAGACTCGTCAGCTCTGAGGCCACGTTGTCATCGGTATTATTTGGCAGGAGCCTTCTCGCAATTTTCGAGTCTTTCCCAAATTTCCGGTTCTTTAAATTGCAAAACAACCTTTAATTTATTTGGAGAAATTGATTTAAGGATCCGATAACAAACTTGACCAGTGGACGGCATCATCGTTCGAAACGATAGTGAGCGACCATTCCATCTAACTGCTGTTACACGTAATCGCTCACCATCTCCGATATCCTCGGCGCAGATACCCCAGCGATTGTTGGTGAGACTGATCCTGCATACGACACGGGAGTCATCCCCCTCTGGATTGTGCCAGTTCCCAACGAGCCAGGCTTGTCTTGATCGTGCGTCAAGAGTGGATGGGTGGTTCTCTGAAGCGGTGCGTGGTGTTGATCGAGACCAGATCTCGGTTACCTCATAACACAACATGGCTTTCATTTTCCGATTTGATAAAGCGGTGTATGTGTTCGAAACAACACGACCGGTTGAAGGGTATAGGCTTGTGAACCTTACCGCTGTGTTTGTCCATGAAAGATGAGAGATCTTGTACTTCTCCCAATTAGAACTATCAACACCATCAACCATTAACTTGCTATTTGACATAGAGACGATCCACTTGGTGGGGGAATAGACATGCTCCCATATTCCAAGGAGCGGATGTTTCTTCACTTTAGATACCCTTCTTAACATCACGCCTTACTTTCCGCAGGATCACGCCACTATAGGCAACTCTCATCGGTGCATGGACATAACATAGGATTTATCGCACACAGCACCGTTTCAGGGTCGACAATAAGAAGTGGCCCTAGGCATCGGATAGGAGGAAGCTTTCCATGTTTTTTCTTCCAGTATTCATCAAATCCTGGCGGCTTTGGAATTCGTACCTCTTTTCCTGAATGTGGGTCTTTGCGAATGACTTTACTTGGATCGTTAGGATCTGGCCGTAGTTTCTTGAATGGGCTTGGAGTACCATCAGGCTTAGACGCCTGCCCTCTTTCTCCCTTTTGTTGACCTGCTTCCCCAAGCGGGTCAACTAGAATGGTAGGGCTATTTCTAGCGTACGCATACAAGTTTACATCGTCATCACCGATACCGAGTGGATCCTCGGCAAGAAACCGCTGCAATCTCGGCTGATAATAGCGTGCCCGGTAGTACATAAGCCCGCTGCCGTCATCCTCACGGCCCGTATATTTGTAGCTGCTCGTGCTGGCCGCGCCCGTCTGGGTGGTCATGCCGAAGGGCTCGTAGGTGTACTGCGTTTGCAA
>SWDO01000004.1:108770-117145 GCA_005116895.1 Nitrospira sp.
ACGTCCGCAAGGACATGAAACCGCTGTTCAAAACGTTGCTGAAACGAGGCAAGAAAGCCTGGGGATGAACGGGACCTACTTCACTTTAGACAATTCGGCGGGAATTCTGATCTCTTGTCCGTCTTGCAGATTGACGACGAACACCGATGCGGCGTTGGGGTCGAACTGTTCATAGGCAAACACTGCGGTAAACCGGGATCGGAAGACTGGGCCACTCGTTTCGTTTTTTCTCCCCCGCTCGGCCTTGCCGATATCGATCGGCTTGATCCGCTTCGATCCTTGCTGCAACTCAATCAATGCGCCCTCGGCAAAATACTCATCATCGCCGCACAGCTGCACTTCCATTTCCATGTTGGGCATGTCCATCACTTTCTGGATGAACTCCTCGGGCATGCGCACGTCTGTCTTCCGCTTCTTCGATTCTGCCGCCTCTTGGCGACCAAAGGCTTCCAGGCGATACCGCTTGGTACGAAGGACCGCGCTCGCGCCGCAGGGCTCTTTCTCCGGGTCGGCCCCCACGCGAGTCGCTAAGGACGCTTGCTGAAGGACTTTCTTGACGTCTTCCGGCGAATTAGCCTTTTCCATAGGAATTCGCCCGATCTCCAGCGCTTTGTGCGCCTCGTCGGGCGAGAGATTGACCTCAATCGCCCACACGCCACTGTTCCCTGCTACAAGGACTCCGAGCAAGCCCGCCAGCGACGCAATCCGTTTGCGAACAGTCATGCCTTCCTTTTATCTCGCCGCTATGGCGAGACCCAACGTATTCGGCACAATCCGATGAATGGAGTGCATTGTAGGTGAACCCTCATGCCTTTGCAATTAGGAGCTGAACCGATTCCAGTTCGCATAGGGTTGACGTCGATACAGGTCCTCGACGTTCACGAGAAGCGGATAACCCGCTGACGGAAGCAGATGCGCCACAAGCTTCAGCGGTAATCCTACCACGGTCGTATAGTCGCCGGTGATCCGCTCCACTAGATCTCCACCGAGTCCTTGGATCGCATAGGCTCCGGCTTTGCCTAACGACTCCTCCGATGCAAGATACCGTTCATACGCGTGCTCGAAGTCCGCTTTCATCCAGACTTCCGCCGTGGCCACCTCCACTGATTCAATATGCCGCGCCTGATCGCATAAGGCGAGGGCCGTATGGACCTGATGGGAACGGCCAGCCAGACGTGCCAGCATGGCGCGTGCGTCTGTAAGATCGACCGGCTTCCCAAGCAGTTGGCCATCAAGGTCGATCACGGTATCGCTGCCGAGCACGAGGGCTTGCGGCCTCACAAGTGCCACGGATCGTGCTTTTTCAAGCGCAAAGCGCCTGACCTGTTCAATGGGCGACAGCCCGACCGTGGGGTGTTCGTCGAACTCTGACAGGCACACCTCGAAGGAAAGGTCTAGCAGTGCCAGGAGCTCCCGGCGACGCGGCGAACTCGACGCCAGCACTAGCTGCATCGTGAGACCAGCAGGGTCGGTTCTTCGGCTGATTCGGCTTGGGGCAGGTCCGTGATGGCTTCCGGCTGATCGTGAAACTTTGCGAGGAGGGCACGGAGCTCTTCGACAGATGAGACCCGCACCATCTGTGCGCGAAGTGCGGCGGCATGTGGAAAACCTTTACAGTACCAGCCCAGATGCTTGCGCATGCGGTGAAATTGCTGTGCGCCAAAGAACTGCGTGAACTGACGGGCATGTTCGACTAAGACCGCGAACCGTTCGTGCAGCGGACGCGCACAGACATCCGATCCAACCTCAGGATCGCGCACACCACCGACTCCTATGCGAGCCCGTTCCTTTGCGTGAAAGAACCACGGCGCGCCAAGCACTCCTCGCCCGACCAACACTCCATCGACTCCGGTGTCACACACTCGTCCGGCGATGTCGTCAAGACGCTGAATGTCCCCATTTCCCAATACCAATGTCGTGGTTCCCCGCGCGAGTGCGGCAGCGCGGGCAATGGCCGACCAATCCGCCGTGCCGCGATACATCTGCTGGAGCGTTCGTCCATGGAGCGAGAGCACAGCCGGTGCTTCCAGTAACAGTTGTTCGACCCAGTCTTCAACCGTGACCGAATCGTACCCAATCCGCGTCTTCACGGACAGCGGCAGGCGCCGCCGTGTGGGAGGGCTCGTGTTGCCGCGCTGTTGATTGAGACGTTCAAACATGGCAATGCGCACCGGCTTCAACCCTGCTTGTTCAAGCGTCTGTCCGTCGGCCCAATCCTCGATGCCCCGTTTGGCTGCCTGCATGATTGCGCGTGCCAGTTCCGGCGTGCGGATCAGCCCGGCGCCTGATCCCGACGACGCCACGCTCTTCGACGGGCATCCCATGTTGATGTCCAGCCCATCAAAGCCCAGCTCGCACACCACCTGTGCCGCCACATAGAAACGCTCCGGGTCTTTCCCATAGAGCTGCGCCACGATGGGACGCTCCCCCTCGCTGTACCGAAGCGTCTCCAAGCACTTCTCCGGTCCATGACAGATATCAAGGACATGCGTAAATTCTGTAAAGCTGACATCCGGCTTCCCTTGCTGTGCGACGACAGATCGGAAGCACGCATCGGTGACACCATCCATTGGAGACAATCCAATGATCGGACGTGGGAGATTCAGCCAAAAACTCATATCAGCTCTCGTACACTAGAATACCGGGTTCGTTGGCAAAGCGGTACGCTCGGCGAAGGTCCTCGGCTTCTCTTTCGGCAATGCTGTGCAACTCTGGCACCACCTCCTGGACAAACTCTACAAACCGGTCAACCTTCAGCAGGAAGAAATCGTACGTACCGACGAGAGTCCGTGGCTCACGGAACCAGAACGCTACAAATCTATCGAGCGACACATCCCGCGCTCTGAGTCCACGACAGGATTCTACAAACATATCCTCTACCTTTCCTCCCCAGTGAAGAATTTCATACGGGAGATAGACGGAATGATAGAGATCCAACTCTTGGATGTTGGCGGTGTCTTGGCTCCATTCTGCTCCCGCTGGCTCCATTGTTCCCGCCACAACTCGCGCATATCGATCGTAGGCCTCAGTAAGACTTTGTGTGCTCGATGTCAACATCAGCCCTTCCGACAGTGCGAGGGCCTCGCAATCCGGCTCGACCTGCTCGCTGTTGCTGAGCCGGCGGAACAGTGCCCCATAGCGCCGGGAGAACTCCGCGAATTCATCCACGATCAAGTCAACCGGTTTCGTATCCACCTCCAGGGCAAGACCTTTCAAGCTGGTGAGCTGTGGATGGCAGAGAATCTGATCGAGCATCTCGAACAAGACGGTCGGAATAGGAGCGGCATGGGCATCGATCCAGGCAGGAAGCGCATCACCGCCCATGCCACCCCTTAGTTGTGAAGCGAGGGCTCGGTGTGATTCATGAATGGCCAGACCCGCCACATGAATCTCAACCACACGGTCCATGGGAAACTCGTTGAGAAATATTTCGATAAATCGTGTGAGTGACATGGTCCGATGCGCATCGGAATATCGAAACACCGTCCAGAGATGGCCCACGTCCAAGACCAGCCCACAGGGAGCTTGTTCGCTGACAACCTGAAAAAATCTTGGGATGGACATCGTCCCTGCGACAAAGTACGTGAGGGGCGGCATTTCAAGCAGCACCAACGGTGTGCTCCCATTGGCCAAGCGACATCGTTGATCAAGCAGACGTTGGATCAATCGTGTATTATCAGCCACCACGTTTGCACTTAACGGCGTATAGAGCGGGGGAAGGTAGGTCCCGTAGTGATAGCCGGCGAGATATTTTGTCGCACACTCATGATTCAGCCAGGCACTCTGCAAGATTACCAGTTGTTCTGCAGCCTCGGAGATTTCTTGTCCGAACGCCGTCGAATCGGCCATCTCGGGTTGCGTGACCCACAACCCTTCGCCATGATATGTCAGTAGACTGTCGCCGGCCTCTTTCCTGGTGGATGCCAAAGCCATCGATGTCGTACGGAACACTTCAAGGTAGGCAGGCGGCACTTGACGTTTTTGTAGACTTCGCCGCAAGCTAGCAAGGTCCGGAGCATGTATATCGACGGAAAGCCCTAACCCATGCACTGGAATGGTCCCGAGCCGACGAATGAACTCCCTATGATAAGGCCCACTCGACGCCATCATTTCTCTCTTGCCGACAGTCACAATGCATTCCTAGTGTATGCCGGCAAACCATTGAATGACAAGGCTTTCAACCTCTCACGGCCCCCATGGACCTTCTGCTATACTTGGCATACATTGCGGCCAGGAGGGGGGCAGATTCGTGAGAAAAAAGGACCTCGCTGAGGAATGGCAGACACGGACAGTCAAGAGCCAAAAGCCACGGATCACCAGACCATACTGGTTGCACATATGATGACACCCGGCGTAGTCCAAGTGCCGGGAGACGTCTCGGTCACTGAAGCCGCGTCACTTTTGGAACGCGAACGCATGCCCTGCCTCTTGGTCAAGGATACCGAGTCTCGTTTCGGACTCATGACTCCGACCGACATCGTCAAAAAGGTCGTCGCACAGGGCCTCGAACCGGATGACATCGAGGTCCGTGCCATCATGACACGACCGGTCCAATTTATCGAGTACGATCGCGCGATGGACGAGGCGTCAGCGCTCATGATGTCCACCGGGACACCGATCCTCATCGTCACGAAACAAAATCAACCGGTCGGTGTCCTCACCGCGAGAGACCTGATCCTTTCTCCAAAACGATGCTCGACAAAGATCTCAGCCACCATCAGTGTCCTAGAGGGAGAGGGTGTGGGAGAGGAGCATCAGGTCGCCATCTCACAGCTCAGTCATGCCGGTGCTTCGGTGGAGTCTCCCTCGCTGTTACTGCCAGGAACCAGAGTCCTATTGAGCTTTTGCCTCTCTGAGATGATGAGTCCTTTGACTATCCGAGGGAATATTTTGAATACCACGCAAGTTGAGCCGGTATCTGGCACCTCCGGTCCCCTCATAGCCGCGCCTCGGGGTATAGAGATACAATTCGTCGATCTCTCTCCCGCAGACCAGTCCAGAATCAAATCCTGGGTACTGGCCAATCTCCCTAAGACGTTCGAGTCCTCCTAGACCACACCAGATCCCCGGCATTCTTTGACCAACGTCTGATCCATTGGTACAATTTTATGTCTCACTCAATGGAAAGGGTAGCTATGAGTACAACCGGTAAGTCTTCGCAGGGTCGATCCCGCCCCGTTTTATCGCGAGATGAGATTCTTCATCAGGTCAGCACCCTTCTGGATAGCCCAGAGGATGACCTGCATGCCGCACTCATGCGAGAGCTCCTGACGGGCATGTTGAAACTCCATGACGCACACTTAGATCTCTTAGATGTGAAAATCGTGAACCGCGCCGTCAAAGAACTGCGTCATGCATTCGGCGTCTTCAATGGCTATCGGAACCGGCAGAAAGTCAGCATTTTTGGCTCAGCACGCACCCCCTCCACCGATCCTAATTATCAACTCGCCCACCAATTCTCCCAAGCCATCGTCCGCGAAGGGTTCATGGTCATCACCGGTGGGGCAGATGGGATCATGCGTGCCGCCCAAGAGGGCGCCGGACGCGAGAACAGCTTCGGCGTCAACATTATGCTGCCCTTCGAACAAGGTCCGAACTCCACGATCGCCGATGACCCAAAGCTCATTACCTTCAAATACTTTTTCACCCGCAAGTTGATGTTTCAAAAGGAAGCCAACGCCATCGCGCTCTTCCCTGGTGGGTTCGGCACACATGACGAAGGTTTTGAAATCCTCACGCTCGCCCAAACCGGCAAGAGTGATCCGCAACCGATCATCTGTCTTCAAGCCCCAGGCTGCGACTATTGGGACGATTGGTCGGCCTTTGTGACGAGGCAACTGCTGAAGCGTAAGCTCATCAATGAAGAGGACATGAGTCTCTTCTCAATCGTCACGACCGCAGATGCAGCCGTGAGCCAGATCCTCAGATTCTATCGCCGCTATCATTCCATGCGCTTTGTGGGACGAGAGCTCGTCATGCGCCTCAAGCAGGCCATTACGCCTGAGCAACTCGAACAGCTCCGGGACCGATTCTCCGATCTCCTATCGGACGGCACGTTCGAACTTCGTGGCCCACTCGCGGAAGAATTAGACGAACCGGCCCTGCGTGATCTCCCTCGACTCGTGTTCACTTTTAATCGACGCAACGCCGGTCGACTTCGCCAATTGATCAGCCACCTGAACGAGTTGTGAGCCATGCCGTGCGGGTCGATATGAACGCGACAGATGTCTTTTAGTCCTGACCGGAGCATGCTATTCTCTCCCAACTCGTATGGGTAACGTATCTTCTGCACCTCCATTTCAGGGTTCTCCGGACATTGTCCTGTACCATGCCGAATGTTCCGATGGGTTCGGGGCAGCCTGGGCTCTCTGGAAAAAGTTTCCGAGTGCGAGTTTTTTTCCAGTCAAACACGGCCACCCGCCCCCTCCCAATCTCAAGGATCGCCGTGTCGTGATCGTCGATTTCAGCTACGCTCGACCGATCCTGGAAGCCATGGCCTCCGAGACCAAGGAACTGCTCATTCTCGATCACCATATCACCGCCGAGCGGATCTTGGACGGCTTTTCAAACGCATACTTCGATCAAACAAAGTCCGGCGCCGTCCTAAGCTGGGAATGGGCTCACCGCACGCCGGCTCCCTGGCTGCTTCAATATATTCAGGACAAGGACTTATGGACCTGGGCTTTGCCGAACAGTCGCGAAATCAACGCGGCCTTGGCTTCCTACACCTTTGACTTCACTGTATGGGATCGCTTTACGCAGTCGACCCTCGAGCAGGAAGGCCGAGCCATCTTGCGGTATGAACAGGAACTGGTCGGCAAACTCGCGGCACAAGCCGCTCTGGTTGAATTCCAGGGGATCGTCGTTCCCGCCGTGCAAAGCGCGATTCTGACCAGCCAAATTGGCGAACGGCTCTCGCCGCATCATCCCTTTTGCCTGATCTGGCATGACCGCGATGGTCGTCGCTATTTTAGTATGCGTTCCAGTGCCGACGGGACCGATGTTGGGACCATTGCCGCCTCGTTTGGTGGCGGAGGCCATACCCATGCAGCCGGGTTTTCCGTTCCGTTGGAGAAAGATGGGACTCCTCCGATTGATTCCAGATTGCCTCGTGTCATCCAAGGTCATCGTCAAGCACCATAGCCACAAACCCTCATGATTCCTCTCCACGACGATAATCCTACTCAACGGACTCCCATCGTCACGATGATCTTTATCGGCATCTGTGCCGCCGTGTTTCTCTATCAGGGGAATCTTCCCCATGAGGCCGCCGAGCTCTTCGCATTTCAATACGGTGCCATCCCTGCCATTGTATTCGGCCAGGCTTCGCTTCCCGAGGAAGCCGTTGCCCTTCCGGCGTCCCTCAGCCTGGTAACCAGCATGTTTCTTCATGGAGGCTGGATGCACTTACTCGGGAACATGCTTTACCTCTGGATTTTCGGCAATAACATTGAAGATGCGATGGGTCATGCGAAGTTCGTCGTCTTCTATCTCCTATCCGGTATCCTGGCCGCGCTGAGCCATGCCGTAACTGACCCTTCCTCCCAAATCCCAATGGTGGGTGCCAGCGGGGCCATCTCGGCTGTGCTTGGTGCCTATCTGCTCTTATTTCCACGCGCTCACGTGCTGGTCTTGCTGCCAGCGATTGGGATGACCCGAGTGCCAGCGGGCATCGTTCTCGGCATGTGGTTTATCACGCAGCTGATCAGCGGAGGCATGAGCGTGGGCACGACAGGAGGGGGCGTCGCCTTTTTCGCTCATATCGGTGGATTCATCGCAGGCATGGCACTGATCGGTCTTTTCAAACGGAAGGATGTGCGTTATTTTTCGCCGGGCCGGTCGACCTGGTCCTGATGAGGCCGGTTCTGGGAGGGACGTCGTGGCTACTCATGCCGCATCCAACATCTCTCTAACCTTCTCGACTAATCCGGACTGGCGGTAGGGATGCTGTAGGACAAACCGCTGATTGATCCGATGGTGCTGAATCGTTTCATCATCGTAGCCCGAGACAAACAGCGTCTTCATCGTTGGATGCTGGCTCAGAAGTCGGCGGGCAAGTTCACGCCCTCCGATTTCACGCATCACTAAGGGACTCACTGCGAGATGAACAATCCCCTTATAGTGTTGAGTGAGCATAAGCGCCTCGACCGATGAGGCCGCCTCCAAGACTCGATAGCGATGGCGCTGTAAGATGGACCGTGCCAGCTTCCGCTCAATTTCGCTTTCCTCCACAAGCAGGATCGTTTCATCTCCTTTGGCTAACATCGCTTTAGGAGTCATCTCGTCCCGTACCTCCTGCGCCGGGGCCGCAGGGAACAGGACTCGGACAACAGTCCCGTGCCCTGGTCGGCTCTCGACGTCTAGAAGGCCGCAGT
>SWDO01000004.1:117154-124913 GCA_005116895.1 Nitrospira sp.
CAATTGAAGAAGAACGGTTTCCAAGCCTTCTCTATCCACCTCGGCATAGGCCACCTGCTCATCCACCTTGACGACCAGCTCAATATGGTCAGGTAATAGACTCACGATCATACTGTGCAAATCAGCGAATACCGCTTGGACGGACCAGATGTGTCCAACGTGCCGGCTCTCACACTCCAGTGCAATGAGCTGAGCCGTGAGCGTGGCGGCCCTTTCACCGACTCTAAAGAGCTCGTCGGCAGAAGACCTGACAGGGTCATTCGGCTGCAGACCCGATAACATCACACCGGTCTGCTTTCCAATGACAGCAAACAACGCCCCGAATTCACCGGCAATTCTGGCCGTGACTCGACCGACGGCTTCCATCTTCTGTGCCTCATGAAGTTGTCGCTCAAGTCCCTTCCTGACAACATGCCCCTCGCGGAGACCGACATTCGCCTTTGCAAGGTCCTCTTTCAGAAATTTAATTCTGGCTTCAAGCTGAGTTTTGGCGGTCTCTAAGTCTTCCTCTGTCTTCTTCAGCTGCTCTACATCTTTCTGGAGCGAGGCCTTTTCTTCCTGAGCAACGGTCGTGCTTTCTAGCGCGACCCCGTAGAACACCGCCATGACGAGAAGAACCGGGATGCCCAGCAGCTGTCCGGTAGCCATGACTCCGGTTTGCAGTACCCCCTCATAGAGCACAACCGCATACCCAGCACTCAAGAGCAATGAGAGGCCAAGTAGATGACTGAGCCGCCTGACTGACGCTGCCACCAACATAAGAACAAAATAGGCAATGTACAGATCTGATCGGGCGTTTCCGGAAAGATAGATGACCGTTGTCACGAGCAGCGTATCTGCTGCAACAAGTCCTGCACTGAACCAGCCCGCTCCCAGTACAGCTTGAGGCAACATCGCGATGACAAGGATTCCCAACCATAGCCCTACCACCAGACTGTTGCTCATCACTCGACTCACGACTGATTCGGCACCGAAGAGCAATTCATACGAGAGGATGATGGTAACGAGGCCCTGGACAACCAGGAACCGGGAGCTTGGATTCGAGAGCAACCGACAGAGTCTAGCCGACGCCTGACTGGTACCTGTTTGGACCAAATTGTGTCCCATGCTTTTCGTGCCTCCCGCTTGCAACAGGACGTGGGAGCCAGCAAGTGTCATACCCTAGGATTCCCAGCCAACCATGTTATTTACGAGGGTTGTGATCTTCCTCCCGATCCTTTTCGGACCAGCCATTAACAAAATCGAACGGCAGGAGCCTGCTGGCTGCCGAAAAGCTTTTCACCCCATGTACTTGATGTATGGGAACGAACTTAGGCGGGCTTTGGGACCCGTTTGATGAATTGGTTCGCCAATTCTGCTGCTGTCGCCACTTGAAGAGCGGTAAAGGTCACATGCCCCATCTTCCTCCCAAGACGAATCATCCGCTTTCCGTACAGATGAAGCACAGCCCCTGGAGTTGAATGGAGTCCGTAGGATCCTTCACTGGATGTGACCGCTCTCATTTCCTCACCAATAAGATTGACCATAACCGCAGGGCTCAAAAGTCTTGTTTCTCCCAATGGAAGCCCACAGGTCACTCGTACCTGTTGCTCGAATTGGGATACCGTACAGACGTCCAACGTATAGTGACCCGAGTTGTGAGGACGAGGTGCAATCTCGTTAATCAGCAGGGACCCATCGTTGGCCTGAAAGAGTTCCACACAAAATACACCTACACCCTGTAACGCCATGACGGCTCGCTTCGAAAGCTCTGTTGCCTGCTCAGCAACGTCAAGTGGAATAGCAGCAGGCACCCGCGATTCTCGTAGGATGCCCAGCTCATGCCGATTCTCGACCACTGGATATACACAGGACGCCCCACACTCGCTTCGCACGACGAGCACCGAGAGCTCTCGGACATATGCAATGAACTGTTCGAGAATCCATCGTTGACCGGACTTGACTGTTCCCAAGATGTGTTCAAGCGCCTGGACATCCGAGGGCGTTCGAAGTAGCCACTGACCTTTCCCGTCGTACCCACTCGTTGCTGTCTTACAGACAGCGGGAAGGCCGAGATGGTGGACAGCTGAGACTAGTTGAGATGCCGATTCGACGATGGCGAACCCGGGGACAGAGAGCTGTCGTAACAATAAATATTGCTTCTGTTCAATCCGGTCTTGGAGGATTTTGAGCACAGCTCCCGTAGGTCGCATCGGGCAACGCATCGCCAGCCATTCACAGAGCTCAGCCGGCACATTTTCCCATTCCAAAGTGACAGCATCGACGAGACTGGCAAATCGGTCGCGGGCGCCAAGATCTGAGAATGGCGCAGGACATGAGTGGGTGGCAAGCCGATGAGCTGGCGCGTCCACATCTGGATCCCAGACAGCCACCTGATAGCCCATGCGGTGGGCAGCCTCAGTGAACATTGCCCCCAATTGTCCCCCACCCAATACTCCGAGCGTGGAGCCAGGCTCAAGGACTCGTTCCGTCACGGTCGTCGGCTCATCTTGTCCGCTCCGAGGTTACCAAGACCTGTGCCCTTGGCCTCGGGAGAATTGAGAACGCTCTTCGTTTGAGCCGCCCGATAGCGCTTAATGTTTTGGGCAATTTCAGGATGGCTTCCCGCCAAAATCTGTCCTGCGAGGAGGCCGGCATTTTCGGCGCCTCCGATCGCCATGGTAGCCACGGGAATCCCTTTGGGCATCTGAACGATTGACAACAAGGAATCGAGACCGCGAAGGTTTTCTGTAGGAATCGGGACACCGATAACCGGAAGATGAGTCTTTGCTGCCAGCATGCCGGGAAGATGAGCCGCTCCTCCAGCCCCCGCAATGATGACTTTGATCCCGCGCCCTGGAGCACTGGCGGCATACTCGAAGAGGCGGTCAGGCGTTCGATGTGCAGAAACCACGAGTAGCTCATAGGGAATATGGAGCTCATCCAAAATCACTCCGGCCTTTTCCAAAATGGGAAAATCTGATTTACTCCCCCCCAAGACCCCGACAAGCGGCTTGCGCTTCTTGACCTCTCGGCTCGCTCGTTGCCTAGAGCGGTTCGCTGCCTGCAGTATTCTGGTCATCATCTCCCTCTCCTTCTATCTCCACCATGCAGTCTCTTTCCAGAGAAAAAGTAGTGGCACCTTAGCGAGTCCAACTATTGAGGTCAAGGAGATTGGAAGTGTAACAATGACCCTTTCGAACAATTGAGCGTGGTACGGCGCTAACAGGAATTCGCGGTTTCCACACAGAACGAAATCGGCACAGGACCCATGGCTTCCGGTCACAGTGCGTTGGAGAAATGACCATGCACCGGAGAATTGATGGAGACAAATCGTACAGCGATTGCTCATTACAAAGATGGCCCAGGGGAAATGCCCTGAGCCATCTTCAAGAAAGAGAGGTGAGGTGCCGCACCGATGGTGCGGCACGATCGACTATTTACCGCCCGGTGCTGCCACCTTAGGCGCAAACATCTCAAACACACTCGGTGACCGTTCCAGGTAGTCTGGCGGGAAGAAGTTAAAGCGCCGCCACAATTCGTACCACAGAGGGACACGATTCATGATCACCCAGCCCAATACCTTGGTTCCCTGCCTCACCTGAGTCTGCTCGGGCCATGGTTGAGGATCTTCTGGATCAGGAACGACCCAGAACCGGTAGTTGCCTTTTCCATCGTCAATCTGGTCAACGACCTTGATCACGCCCCCGCGAGTGCCTGCCATCAATCCAGGCCAGGCCGGCAATGGGATGGCCGGGACGCCAAAAAAGAGGATCCGAACCTTTCGCCCAGGCTTCAAAAGTGGAGAATCCAATCCTTCTGCCGTCATTTCAATAGCGGGATCCGACGCTAATGGAGAAATGGTAACCAGCTCATCTCCCTGCTTAACTGTTTCGTTAATTCCGACTCTAGCCATTTTGACAACGGTACCATCCATCGGTGCAAACAGCTTTGCGGCCTCGATACGTTGTTGAACTCCCTGTTGGCGATAGGAGATATCCGCCAATTGCTCTGTAGCCTTGGCGGCTTCCGCCACGGCGGAGTCGCGTGATGCAATTGCATCCATGAGCCGTTGTTGCACGTCGGCAGTGATTTGATCACGACCGAAGCTCAAGGCAGACCGCCCCTGCTCGGCACCCAACAAAGCGGCCTGTGCTGCCTGCAAACCAGCCTTGGTGCCGATTTCAGTCTGAATTGTAAGTTCAAGTTCCCGCTGGGAAACCAGTCCGTCTCGGACAAGCTGCCGATGACGGTCGACATTGAGTTGTGCCGTATGCACATCAATCTTATACTGCTCGACTTTCTGCTGAGCCTCACGCACTCTATTATCTGCCTCTACCACGCGGGCCTCAGCCGAGGGCACGGCAGCCTGCACCAGCTTTTTCATCTCCCCGATCCTTTTCGTCAGCTGATCAGCCCTGGACATAGCTGCCTGACGCGTCTGTTCCAAGGCTACCTTGCGCTGTTCGAAGAGGGGGAGAATCTCGGGCGCCATAAAGGTTGGATCGTAATCCTCCAACTCGCCGACAAGTTCGCCTTTTTTGACTTTGACACCCTCATAAATATGCCAAGACTTGATACGGCCTGTAATCCGAGACTCAATCTTTTGTGGTCGATCATAGGGCGTATAGGCGGACACTTTCCCAGACGCCTGGATCGTTTGTGTCCAGGGCACGAATTCGAGGATGATCAGAAAGAGCAACAGGATCGTCAGAATAGCGCGAGAAGCCGTGAACATTCCGCGAGGAATCTGTACCGCTTCCCAGCATGGCATCTTGGCCAATGCCTGCCCCTGTTCGATGGTGATCGCCGCTAAACCGACCCCTCGCCGGACCAGCGCACGTTCCCCACTGTTTTCGAGATCGCGACCTAGGCTAGCCATGGAGCCTCCATTAATTTTCCGGTGTTGATTTGCCGTTCCAATTGCTTACGCATGAGCGTGATGCAGCATGATGCGACGATCCGCATGATCCGTAAGATTGGGATCCGTCGACACGAAAATCACGGACCAGGCTTCATCTTTCGAACACAGTCGACGCAAGATACGCTCACGCAACGACGGCTCGAGCGAGTGAATGAGGCCATCGAATATTAGGACTTGCGGACGTCCCAAAATGGCTCTAGCCAGGAGGATCTGCACAATGTGAGTCGGCGAAAGGGATTCACCCAGCGTAGAGATATCGGACTTGGCTCCGCGTGGCAACGCTTCGACATCTTCTTCAAGTTCGGTGAAGCGGAGCGCCCAGTTGAGATCGTCATACGTGACATAGGAACGTCCCATGACGATATTTTCTTCGACCGTTCCCCTCACCAACGACAATTGAGAGTCGATCATGACACTGCGGCATTGGTTGATCGCATTGCCATCGATATACCTGAGGTCGACACCATTGTACTGAACGACGCCATTCGTTGGAACTTCGAGGCCACCTAACACTCTAGCCAGAGCTGTTTTGGCCCCCGTGGTCCGAGCGTAGATACCGAGCTTCTCACCCGGTGCAACATCTAGGTTGAATCCATCAAATACGGATACCCCGCTGTGAACTAAACTCACACCTTTGCAGGTCACCCGAACTCCTTGAGCCAAGTGTTTGGGCAACGCCACCGTTGATTCGGTTGAGATCTGATCCTGCTCCTGACTAAAGACCTCATCAAGGTGGGTCAGGGAGGCGAAGAAATAGTACACATATCCCATGTTCTTAATCAGGGAGTCGAAATTGATGACGAGTGCGCTCACGACCGCTTGAACGGCGACTAACTGTCCTAGAGTCAACTGCCCTGACGCCATGAGTGAGGCTGCGATGCCAAGCGCTCCAGCTTGTGCAATAGCTTGTCCGCCCACGGACCCAATATATTGCCGCACGAGAACCGCAAACCGCGCCTTCCGAGTTTCAACGTACCGACTAACAAGCTCGTTCGTTTTGTGCATGAGAAACGGGCGGCTGTCAGTGGCCTTCAGCTGCAACGCATTCTTTGAAACCTCTTGAACAAAATTGAAGACGTCGTATTTCGCATGAGACATGGCGAGGGTCGTCCGGAGGGCACCACGCGAGAGCACGAAAAACGTGATCCCGAACCCAGCCATGAGCAGAATATCGTACATAAGAAAATAGGGATGGTACACGACCAGCATAATCATGCCGACCGTACCACCCACCACGACATTGATCAGGTCGATGAGCAACGTGGATAAGGCACGTTGCATGAAAACCGTTTCAATGAAGTAATTCGCAATTTCCGGCCGTGTGCCTTTAAAACGATTCCGAGGAAGCTGATCAACCATCGCAACGGTGACTCGGGCAAAGATCCGGCGTTGCACGACATCCACAGCGTAGAAGTGGAATGTCTTGAACAGGCCGACAAACAACAGCACCGACAACATAATGCCGGTCAACGTCCAGATCATGACCGGCTGAACGGCATAGGAAAAGGTGCTAACCAATTCCTGCACGGTCAGCGGGATGATGAGAGAAAAGAACCCGACGGCCAGCGCATAAGAAAAAATCAAACTCATGATTTTTTTCTCAGCCTTCATGGCCACGGACAGCTGCTTCATCAGCGCTTCGAACAGGCCCTTGGAACCTTCGCCATGAGGTTCTTTCATGACCACCCCCAGTAATAAGTCAAAATGTGAATCATCGGCCCCCTATACCCCTCACCAACTAGATCATGTTCGAGAGTGTATTTCCAACCCACCGAATGAACTATCGTCTACCACCGACTCTATGCACAGCTTAGTCACGTCCCGGCAGTTTACGGCCTGAGGACCCTGCCGCGTGTAATTGATTACCGTATTTAGCTAGTATGTTGTCAGGCACCGCTTTCGACAACGCCCCTCTGGCCCACAGCATTCCTCCGCGAGACACGACATAGTCGGCCTGGGCGCGGTAGAGCTCATAGGCCGCTGCCACCACCGTACGCTCGCGCAGGTTGACGAAGAGCACGCTCGTGGCTCCCATATTAAACCGGGCTCGTTCGCCCTCTTCCAACGTCTTGGCCAAGCGCAGAGCTTCTGTCGCAGCCTTCTCGCCCGCACTTGGGCGGACAGCCAGTTATCAACATCGATCTGAACTTGTCGCTCGGCATAGGCTTGTTTCCATACCAATCGTTCCTGCTGCGCTTCCGCGTGAAGGGCCTTCCCTCGAGCAGTCCGATTGAACAACGGCATACTGAACAAAGTAGCCACTCGGTAGCCGACACCTCCCACCCAATAGATAGAGCCGATCGCCGGCCCCCCCTCAACCGTGAGCTTGGGAAGCAGACCATTCTTCGCCAGTTTCAGTTCGACATTGTTCATTTTGGCTTCAATGTAGAGATCTCGCACTTCCGGCCGATCCTCCGTCGCTTCCACCTTGAAGGCCGCCACGTCCTCGTCACTCGGCAACGGCGTTTCCCCTGTAAATTCCGGCGCCCATTCAGGGCGCGGTGTCACAGGTTCGCCGTTTTCCCAGAGAAACAGCGCCAGCTTATATTGCTCATACTCAACCTTCCGCTGCGCGGCAATTGCGGCTTCTCGACGTCGTTGAACTTCTTCTTTGGCTTCGACCACGTCGATCGGAGCGACCGCGCCGGCTTTTGATCTCCCCTCCACCATGCGATAGCGCTCATCCGCGACGGCCAGCGCACGCTTCACCACATCGGCTTGCTTGACGGCAACCTGCCAGTCCCAGTATTGCACGGCCCCCGCGAGATAGAGATCTTGCCGTTTCTGCGCCACCTTGATCTCCGCTTGCGGCCCCGCGAGTTCAGCCTGTTGAAACTGGGCGTTCTCTTCGTTGAC
>SWDO01000004.1:125013-138903 GCA_005116895.1 Nitrospira sp.
AAAGTTGTCTCCCTGGAGCGTCGCAGCATCCCCAAAGACGTTACGGATACCGACGAAGAGCTCCCACCCCCAGGGGTGCCCGAGCTTGACAAAGAGATCGTTATAGCCGGAACTTAAGTGATTCGGTGCGCCGCTGACGTTCGTCAGATTGAACGTTTGATACCGGTCGAACTCAACCTCGTTCCGAACCTTCGGCTCCCACGCAGCCAAGGCTTTCAGGACTTTGGCTCGAGCCTGCGCCCGCTCCAGTCCTGTCGCGCGTAGCAATGGATGGGTCAACTCAATCCTGGCCAGCACCTCTTCAATGGTCAGAGGAGCGGTGCGAGTTGACTGCGCTTGCAGGACACTCGAGTCGAGCACAGGGTCCGCCAGTGCGGTCGTCGGCACTATCATCAACGAGAACAGCAAGAGAAGGATCAAGGAAGGATGCTCCTTTGTTGCTGAATTAATCGCGTCCCGGTCGTTTGAAGCCGCTCATGCCCGCCGCCGTCAGCGGGTCCCCGTACTTGGCCAACTCGCTTTCTGGCCACGGCTTGGCCAACGCGCCCTTGGCCCACAACATGCCTCCGCGTGACAATGTGTAATCATACTGCGCCTGGTAGAGCTTGTAGGCTGTATCTACGACATTGCGTTCCCGCAGATTGACGAACAACACACTGCTCGCTCCCATGTTGAAACGTGTTCGCTCACCCTCTTCCAGCGTCTTGGCCAATCGCAGCGCTTCCGTCGCGGCCTTCACCCGGTCTCTGGCCCGCACTTGGGCTGAGAGCCAGTTGTCCACGTCGATACTGACTTGTTGCTCGGCGTACAGCTGTTTGAAGACCAATTGTTGCTGCTCCGCTTCCCTCTCGCCGCTTCTGCACCTCTTGGCTCACCTCGACGACATCGAGCGGCGCGACTTTCCCGCCCTTGGCCAACCCTTCGACCTGGATCACGCGCTCTTCGGCAACAGCCAAGGCACGCTTGACCATCTCGGCTTGCCTGACGGCGACTTGCCAATCCCAGTACTGCACGGCCCCGGCCAGGTAGAGATCTTGCCGCTTCTGCGCCACCTTAATCTCTGCTTGCGGCCCCGCGAGTTCGGCCTGTTGAAACTGAGCGTTCTCCTCGTTGACCATGAAGCCTCGAAGCAGGTGAAACGACCCGCCGTAGTAGAAATGCTGCTGCTGATAGGTGCCCAGTACATCAGGAGGATAAGCAATCCTGGCGTTACCTTTATCCCCGAAGCCGCTGCGAAGCCCGCCTTCGACCGTGAAGCCCCAGGGATGCCCGACCTGGACCGTGCTGTCGGCATAGCCCGTGTTATGTTGACTCGGAATGTCGAACGCCGTCGTGAGATTCCACGTCGTATAACGTTCGGTTTGTGTATAGTTTTTGATCTGCGGCTCCCAGGCCCCGAGCGCCTTGAGGATTTTCGCCCGCGCCTTCGTTCGCTCGGCCCCCACCGCCCGAAGCAGTGGATGCGTCAACTCAATGCGAGCCAGAACTTCGCCAATGCTCAGTGGAGCGGTGCGCGTCGACTGGACGTTCAATGGGCTGGAATCATGAATCTGTTCCGCCAGTGCGGTCATTGGCAGGAGAGTCACAAGGGCCAATACCAGAGCGATCATGAAGGATGCTCCTCTCGTATACATTGGGCGGACGGCGCCAACAGTAGCAATCTCCCCTTCTTTTTTGAAAATAGATAAAGCGGATTGGAGATATCGGTAATTCCTATGTATAGTAGTGCCTCCAACTCAACCGAAGGGGGCCGCATGGAGTGGTTGAACTATCATCATCTCTTGTATTTCTGGTCCGTCGCGAAGCACGGCACCATGACGAAAGCATGCGAAGAACTCCGCTTGGCTCAACCCACGATCAGCGGACAGATCGGGCAGTTGGAAAATACTTTGGGCGAAAAGTTGTTCATCCGAACAGGGCGACGGTTGGCGTTGACGGAGATGGGACATCTGGTATTCAAGTACGCCGAAGACATCTTTTCGACCGGGCAGGAGCTGATGAACACGGTCAAAGGGCAGGTGAATGGGCATCCTGCCAGACTGGTCGTCGGCATCGCGGACGCCGTTCCAAAACCGTTGGCGACCCAACTCCTCAAGTCGGCACTGAAACTGTACCGACCGACCCGTTTGATCTGCCAAGAAGACAAACTGCTCCAACTCTTGACCGATCTGACGGCCCATCGATTGGATCTGGTGATCGCCGACACACCACCCCCATCAACCATCAAGGAGCACGCCTACAGCCATCCCTTGGGCGAAACAGGAATCACACTGTTTGCAACGGCGAAGCTGACGGCACAATATCGTCGGGAATTTCCACAGTCGTTAAACAGCGCCCCCTTGCTCCTCCCAACGCCCAACGCCGTGCTTCGACGGCTGCTCGACCAATGGCTGATCAACCGTGGGCTGCGGCCCAACATTGTGGGAGAGTTCGACGACAGCGCAACCTTGAAGGCGTTCGGCCAGGACGGATATGGCATCTTCCCTGGCGCGTCGGTGATCGAGAAGGAAATCTGCCGCCAATACCGAGTGCAGGTGCTCGGACGGCTTGAGACGCTCAAGCAACATTTCTATGCGATCACGGTGGAACGACGGCTGAAGCACCCGGCCGTCCTTGCTCTCGTCCGGACCGCCCGGCAAGAACTACTCGGCTAAAAACAGGCTATCGAAAGGCCCGCCAGCGGCGTTCGTGACTGACTTCAAGACCAGATCCATCATATCTGAGATCGCCCCACAGCCTGCATGAGTTGTTCTCGCTCCTGACTCTTGAGCTCTTTCCACTCACCGACGCGCAGTCCTTTGACGGTTATATGCATAATCCTCGTCCGGTGCAGCGTGGTCACGCGATAGCCAAGCGCGTGACACATGCGCCTGATCTGCCGGTTCCGTCCCTCGGTCAGGATGATACGAAACTGATCACGCCCGACACGCGTCATCTGACAGGGCCTCGTGACGCTTCCGAGAATGACGACTCCGCAGGCCATACGATCCAGGAATGCTTGGTCGAACGGACGATCGACTTGCACGAGGTACTCCCGCTCGTGTCCGAATTCGGCGCGGAGAATCTCGTTCACAATGTTCCCATCGTTCGTCAGCAAGATGAGGCCAGACGAATCTTTATCCAGCCGTCCGATGGGGAAAATCCGTTCTGGGTGCCCAATCTCCGCAATGATATTGCGGGCGACATGCGATTCGCTCGTCGTCGTCACGCCGACCGGCTTATGATACTTGATATAGAGAGTCGGTTTCCCCCAGGGGATAACACGGCCCTCGCGGGCAATGACGTCGCTTGACTCAACCTGGTCGCCGAGTTTGGCTACCCGGCCATTGATCGTGATGACCCCTGACTCGACCAAGCGGTCAGCTTCGCGCCGGGAACAGATCCCCTGTTCTGTAAAGAACTTATTGATGCGGATAGTTCGAGCCACGCAAAGATGGGGCGAATGACGTGTGATAGTGACTGCTAATGGACACGACGACCGGCCTTGATCCGTCCGAGTATGCGATAGATCAACCGTGCAATGGAAAATTGCGGCGCCACGAATCCTTCAATGGGAGCGATCTCGCTGACATCCATCCCGACGATGCCAGGCCCGTTGGCCAACGCGGTGATGAGGTTGAGGGTCTCGTACCACCCAAGCCCACCCGGCTCAGGAGTGCCCAAGGCGGGCATGATGGACGCATCCAGCCCATCACAGTCGAATGTGAGGTACACGGGCGTTCGGCAGGCCGCGACCACATCTGGTATCCAGTTCGAGGCTTTGCCTTCGTACGGACCGGATGGATCAAGGATCGTCGCCGCATAAAACGTCTTGATTCGGTCCGTGGCCTCAACACGAGAGACCTCTTCCCGGCTGATCGATCGGATGCCTACCTGCACCAGAGGTAATCCATCGTCCACGACCCGCGCCATGACGCTGGCATGGCTGAACGGATTGCCTTGATAGGCCTCGCGTAGGTCTCCATGGGCATCGATCTGCACCACGGTTATCTGCGGGTACCGCTTCGCATGGGCCCGGATCGCTCCCAAGGCGCCGGTGTGTTCACCTGTCAGCGTGATGAGAAACCGTCCGGTTCCGACATGCGGGGAGACAAACGCTTCAATGGCGTCGACGGCCGCGCGGTCGACGCTCCCTTTGAGATCGAGCGGTGAAGCCGTCGCTATCCCGCCCCATTCTCGAAACGGTTCAGTCCCGAGTTGTTCGTCGTAGAATTCAACCTGGGACGAGGCTTCCAAAATGGCGGAGGGGCCGTGGTCCGATCCGCGGATATAGCTGGAGGTGTGCTCGTAGGGAGCAGGCAGCACGTAGACGCCCGCGTGGTCCGGATGACACCAGGGTTCGTCGATGCCCAGAAAGTTATGGTCGGGCCCCTCCCAACCGACGGGAAGCGTCATGGGCATGCTTCTCTTGATGAGACCAACAGCTGAATCGGTATGCATGCATCCAAGACCAACACACGCCCCTACTTGCGAGACCGGGTGGGCACATTTTCCGGTGGGATGAAGACCGCCAACGCGATGACCGTCGTCCACTTCCCCTTCTTCCCGACGGCCGACTGGGTGATATTCTGGGTCTTTACGATTTTCCCACCCATCTTGAACACTTGTTCACGCTCTTTCCAAGCCACATTCGGGTCGAACTCGACGCCTAACGTCGTCGCCAGCATCTGCGCGGCCAGATCTTCGGTATACTCTCCGGTCTCCTCGTCCGTCTCACCATGGGCATGGTGCTCGGACAGATAGCCATACGTGCCGAGATCGGTGGGCTTCGCAAGACCGACGGAGGCTGACACCAGCTGATTGCGTTCGTTGGTTTCGGATCGGGCCATCACACAAAACGTAATCTCTCCAGGCTTCAACAGTTGCTCCCCACGCTTTCTGGGAACAACCTTGCAATGGGGCGGGAGAATGGACGACACGCTGACGAGGTTGCAGTAGGCCACACCAGCGCTGCGCAATGCCTCCTCGAAGGAGGTCAGCTTTTCCTTGTGGACCCCCACTCCTCTCGTTAAAAACATATGCTTCGGTACCATCATTTCCCCTTTCGTCTGGTAATCGGCCTCTCTCTGGTTGTTCGAAGGTTGTTTGGTGACGTGTTCTCAATCGGCCAGCCAGACAAACAAACCGGACCAGATCAACTGCTGTATCAGGCGCTTGTTGTAGCAAGATTGGACTGGCTTCGCAATATCTTCTAGACACTTTTTTCGGTTGAACTGGGCGGTTCCTTCAAGTTCAGGATGAGCATGCGCGGCTCGGTCATATCTTCGATCGCGGCACGCACCCCTTCGCGTCCCAATCCCGAGTCTTTCACTCCGCCATAGGGCATATGATCGGCACGAAACGTGGGAATTTCATTCGCCAAAACCGCACCGACTTCCAGATGTCGAAAGGCGTAAAAAATCTTGTTGATGTCCTGCGTAAACAGACCGGCTTGCAATCCATAGGCCGATTGATTGAGTAGCGCCATGGCCTCGCTGAGCTGACGATACGGCGTCACGGTCACGACCGGCCCAAACACCTCCTGACACGAGACTTTCATATCGGGCTTCACATTCGACAACACCGTCGCCTCGACAAGCGAGCCCCTCCGCTTTCCTCCCAGCAATACACGCGCCCCCTCCGCAACCGCTTCCCCGATCCAGCCCTCCACGCGCTGAGCAGCCGCATGATCGATGAGGGGACCGACGGTAGTCGTTTCGTCGGCAGGATCTCCCACCTTCAATCGAGCGACATACATAAGCAACTTGGTCGTAAACACATCGGCGACCGAATGATGCACGTACACCCGTTGCACCGAAATGCACGTCTGGCCGGCATACCCAAATCCGCCTGCCGCGCAACGCTGGGCCGCCAGTTCAAGATCGGCATCAGGCTCGATGATCACACCGGCGTTCCCCCCAAGTTCGAGCGTGACTTTTTTCTTCCCACATTTTGCCTTCAGCATCCATCCCACCGAGGCACTTCCGGTGAAACTCAGCAACGTGAATCGCGGATCGACCACCATCCGCTCGGCAAGGGCATTGTCGCAGGGCACCACGTTGAGCCCGCCCGGAGGAAGTCCCGCTTCGAGCCCGATCTCTCCAAGAAGCAACGCCGTCAACGGAGTTTGAGGCGCCGGCTTGATCAAAATCGGATTCCCGGCAGCGAGTGCCGGCGCCACTTTGTGGACCACGAGGTTCAGCGGAAAGTTGAAGGGGGTAATGCCGAGAATTGGGCCGATCGGAAATCGGCGGAGCATGCCAAGGTGCGTATCGGAACCGGGCGTCCAATCCAGCGGGACGACCTCCCCGGGAATGCGACGTGCCTCTTCGGCGGCGACCGTGAAGGTTTGGATTGCCCGGCTGACTTCCCGCTTCGCGTCGGTGATCGGCTTACCGGCCTCCGCCGTGATGGTCTGCGCGACCTCATCTCGCCGTCGATAGAGCAGGGCTGCGATCTGCTGGAGAATATTGTATCTGGCGTGCGCCGGCAGCTGGCCCATGGCGGTCGCCGCACTGCACGTAGACGCGATGGCCTCATCGACATCCGATTCCGTCGCTTGGGTGACCTGGGCGATGAGTTTTCCGGTGAACGGATCAACGACCGGGGCCAAGCGCTCGCCTGACTTCCATTGGCCATGCACGAGGAACGGACGGGATGCTTGCACTGGAGGACTCGCTGGAGTCTGTGACGAGGTTGGTGTTAGTCCACTGCTTCAACCGGCGCAGCGGCTTCAGCGGCAGGTTGAGCAACTGGGGCTGCTTCTTGTGCGGCAACGGCCTTGCCGATCAGTTCTTCCGTGCCCCAATCGCGGATCGCCTCCAAGGTAAAGCCCTCGTAGGTCGATACTCCGTGACACGACGGACACTCCGGCATCGGAACTTTTCTATAGAAGACTTCGGTCAGGCACGACATACAGACCCAGAAGTCATCAGCGCGATGGGAAACGGGCCAGAACGATTGCATTGAATCCATAGAGGCACCCTACCTTTATTGTCGAAGAGGACTATCGTACCTGCGTGCGGATGTCAACAGCACGCGCAAAGATTCACGCTGCTCCGGCGCAGTTCAGCTACTTTTTCTCACCCGCCAGAAGCCGATCGATTTCCTCTGCGAACATCTCGAATGGAAAAGCTCCAGGGATCGCGACCGCCGGCTCTTTGTCCGTCGGCTCACTGGCTGTTCGCACAAGGACGAACCCAGGAGTTCCGTGAAACCCCCATTGGTTGGCTTCCTGACGGTCTTCAAAAATCGCCTTTGTGTACCGCCCCTCGTTCACGCACCGTTCAAACGCAGGCTGATCCAAACTAAGCGCCACAGCATGGCGGAGATACACTTGCTTGCCCAAGTGGCCCCCTTCGGCAAACAATCGATCATGCATCGCCCAATAGTGCCCTTGTACCCCAGCACATCGGGCAGCCATCGCGGCATCTACCCCGGCACCTTGATCCCCGCGTGGAAAATCGCGGTAGATAAATCGAACTTTTCCCGTGTCGACATAACGCGCTTGAATCCGTGGCCACGTCTGTTTGAAAAATTTCACGCAATACCCGCATGTGAAATCACTATATTCGATCAAGGTCACAGGTGCGTTGGCCGCCCCCCTGATCCGCACGTCGGTTTCAGGTGAAGGCCCGGCCAGGACCGAGGAAGACCACAGAAGAATACCGCACACGAACAGCTGAACCGATCGTCGACCTATTATTCGATTCATGAGCGGCGCACCGAACCAGCCTTCTTTCGCTCCAGAATCCCCATCATCAACAATGGCCAGACAACCGTGGCATCGCTTAAGACTTCGGCGAATCGCCCACCGTCTTTCGGAGTCACAAATTTTCCCCAGGACAGCCCCTCTTGATACGTACAGCCGCTGAGCCCTCCCCAATAATCCGGTTCAGGACAAATTCGCACCCCGTAATGAAAGCGAGGGGGCTTCACGTTCAAACCCAACCGAAGATTACCGATTTCAATATATGGACCGACCTGTTGCGCCCAGTTCCGAGGAACCCCTCCGCCGATCGTGAAAATTCCAAGTCGTTTAGCGGAAAGGACATGGTCGGCATAGCTGTTGAGATCGAGGTACGGATTGAAGGAGGGATACGACTGATGAATCGCTCGTAAAATGTCCAAATCTCTCCCGGACTCGACCTGCGATCGGGCTCGATCGACCTCCCGAGCCATCGCCCAAGTTCCCATGTCCAGCCCTACTTCCGAATCAGTGAACGCCGGGATATAGACCGGCACCTTTTTTAGATAAGCGCTTTTCAGAATTCCGTCGCTATCTAACTCCTCCGCCAGCGTCTTCCCAATCTCCCGCGTGAGGACAGCCGACGACAGTGGCTGATCCTGATCGAGGCGCTTCAATGTTTGCGCAACGACGTGCTCGACATAATTCAAATTCGATTCCATCTCAAGTGTGTCGTAGACGCGATTGTACCCTTTCCGAAAGAGCTCTTCGTCGCTCATCGCAGAATCGTGGCGATAATGCGTCTTGCCGACCGACTCACTGAGGCCATGCGCCATTAACGCCCCGGTCGAAATGATGCATTGCACCATGCCTTCATCGATCATCTTCGTGATGATCTTCCCCATCTTGGCAATTGTCATTGCACCGGACAAGGTCATCACAACATGGCAGTCAGGGTCCTCGATCATCTCCCACAACACATCGAACGCGTGGCCGAGATGTCGCCCTCCGAACGCGGTCTTGCCCATTGCTTCGAGCAGATCGCTGAACGAGGCAATCTTGTCTGGGTCCAGCGGCTCGAGCGCTTCCAAGCCGTCTTTTGCACCATCATGAAATTCACGTGCATACATAGCGATCCTCTAAAGAAATTCACAAACGCTTTCGTTATACACAACCATGAATAGGAGCGTCAATGAAAGGTTGGTTGGTTCCGTCAGTTCTCACAAGCTTGCGGGACATGCATGTTCAGTCTTTCTGAATTCGGAACGTGAAATGAATCGTCCCGCTGCATCAGCACGTAGCGGATCGGCAACGGGCGCGAAAGACGGTATCCTAACCGAGAGCTAATGGAGGCCTTTATCCGGCCACCGTCAAGTTCGATAACACGATAAAGAGGTTTCGGCACGCACGAGCGAGATTTGGATGAAGAACACAACTACTCGAGGTGCTTATCCAGTCGTCGCAGTTGCGACGCTGCTTCCAATAATGGACCGGCCCTCACGAAGTGCGGCTTTGGTGGTCCCAACGGGATTCGAACCCGTGTTTAAGCCTTGAGAGGGCTCCGTCCTAGGCCAGGCTAGACGATGGGACCATCCGGAAACTACCCGAAGCACGGACCGTAGCATAAGCGGTTTTCCGTTTGCAACGAAACGCCGCTCTGTTGAGTAAAGATCTCTTTAAATGGGTGGCCATGTGGGCCTAATGCACATGGCCATAATATGCTTCTGTTCTCGAGCCGCATACCCTTGACAGAGTTGCTCAAAAAGCCTAGCCTCCTGAGTGTTTTAGTAATACTCCGTGTGGGGTCGCGAAGCTCCACAGGACCTGGAATAACTATGACTTGAGGCTCGCATGGATGATCCGGCGGCGCTCCGCAGGACCGAATCCTTTGGTCGTACGGCAACGGCGGGAGTACTCTCCAGGCCAGGACTCGAACTGCGGATCGGATCCAACGTTTTTCGTCGCACCAACGGTGTGGTCACGATTCATGGGAAAGAGCAACTGGTCATTGAAACCAAATCGGAGCAGGGCCTACTTCTCGCCACGCTCGATCTGTATGACGAGCGCGGTACCCGCATTGCGCACCTACGCCGAAACGTCCTCACGTTGAATGCCCGCGGACAGTTCGCCGTCGATGTGCGGCTCGGACAAGGTCTGTCGCCGTCCGATATGCCCGCTGTTCGTCTGAGAGATGTACAATCTGGTCACCACGTGTTCGAGGCACGGATGGCATCGGATTCCAGAGTCGACCTCATCTGCGGGAGATTGCACTCGCATAAGGGCATACCGGTGGAAATCACCTCTCACTACTGCCGGATCGGCTCCCAGACAACCCTGTTTCAGGAAATCATCGAAGCCCAAGGTGGTCCAGCTGTCCTCGGTTGACTGCATTTGGTCATTCCCTCATCTCTCGACTCGTACCTACCCTTCATCCTTCCAGCCCTCCCCTTGGACACAACATCCTTCTGCCCATTTCTGCGAAAAAGTGGGGACCGTTGTACCCTTCCTCCTGTTTCTCATAAAATGTGCCTATGACCGATATCCCCACACCCACCGTCCAAGCATTTCTCGTCTGCGACCAAGTCATCGAAGACAGCTTCACGAAAAAGAAGAGTTTGATCGGAATCTTCACACATCTGCAGACAGCAGCCTTCCCCTTCCAACATCAGCAAATGGGCCTCTATTTCTGCCTCACCGATGCGGAAGGCCTGTACCATTTTGATATTGAGTTAATCTACCTCAATTCCGAACAACTCATCTGCCGAGCCGCGCTTCCCAACATCGAGATCAGCGATCGCCTTCAGATTTCTGATTTCGGGATCAACATTCCGCTGCTCATCTTTCCCGCACCTGGTCGGTATGAATTCCGCTTGCGAATGGATGGGCATCTCATCGCTCAAAAGGACTTCCATGTCATGCAGGCGTCAGACCGCTTTACCCCAGAACCTTCTGCTTAGCCGTCCCCCCATTCCTCCCGTCGACCCGTCTATGGTAGAACTCCCTTTGGGGCTTGATTTGAAACTATGACCAGGCCAGGCCATTCGCACAAGATTTCATGATGACACCAGAGTCCTCCCATTCATCGAATTTCATTCGGGATCTTGTGGCGACCGATCGTGCCACCGGCAAGCATGGTGGGCGAGTTGTCACACGATTTCCCCCTGAACCCAATGGGTACCTCCATATCGGGCATGCCAAATCCATCGCGCTCAATTTCGGGATAGCACAGGACACCCCGGGCGGGATGTGCCACCTGAGATTCGACGACACCAATCCAACGACTGAAGACCCTGAATATGTCCAAGCCATTCAGGAAGACGTCCGATGGTTGGGAGTTGATTGGCATGACAAGATGTTCTACGCCTCGGACTATTTTGACCAACTCTATGCGTTCGCAGTAACCTTGATCAGAAAAGGGAAGGCCTACGTTGACAGTCTCACGGCCGATGAAATCCGTGAGTATCGCGGCACCCTCACCGAACGAGGCCGAGACAGTCCCTTTCGAACTCGGTCCATCGAAGACAACTTGGATCTGTTGGCGCGCATGCGCGCGGGAGAGTTTGCCGACGGGGTGCATGTCTTACGCGCAAAGATCGATATGGGCTCGCCCAACATCAATCTACGGGACCCGATTCTGTATCGCATCCGACATGCCACGCATTATCGAACCGGCACCGCATGGGGCATCTATCCCTCGTATGATTTCGCGCATCCGTTGTCCGACGCCATTGAAGGCATCACCCACTCCATTTGCACGTTGGAATTTGAAGATCACCGCCCCTTGTACGATTGGGTCGTGGCTGAAACTGATGCCCCGCATCGCCCACAGCAGATCGAATTCGCCAGACTGAATCTCACCTCCACGGTGATGAGCAAGCGGAAGCTGCTCGAATTGGTCGAGAAGAAGCTGGTGACCGGCTGGGATGATCCGCGCCTCCCCACCTTGAAAGGCCTCCGCCGACGAGGTGTAACACCTGAAGCGATCCGGGCCTTTTGCGAGCATATCGGTGTGGCCAAGCGGGACGCCATCGTCGAGATGCAACTGCTTGAACACTTCATCCGAGAAGACCTGAACAAACGGTCACCGCGCGTGATGGCGGTGCTCCGACCGCTCAAAGTGGTGCTCGACAACTATCCGGAAGGCGTCGTTGAAGAGCTTGATGCCGTGAACAATCCTGAGGATGCATCGGCGGGAACCAGAAAAGTCCCCTTCTCACGAACGCTCTACATTGAACAAGACGATTTCCGCGAGGACCCACCCAAACAGTTCTACCGCCTCGCTCCGGGACGGGAAGTCCGGCTGCGCTATGGATACATCATCAAGTGTGTGAGCGCGACCAAGGACCCTCAGACCGGTGCGGTCACCGAGCTGCACTGCACGTACGATGCAGAGACCAGAAGCGGATCGTCGCAGGAACAGCGCAAGGTGAAAGCCACTATTCATTGGGTGTCTGCGCCACATGCAGTCCAAGCAGCCATCCGGCTCTATCATCCGCTTTTTCTTCCTGACCAGGCTAAGCTTCCGGCTGATCAGGACTGGACTCGATCCTTGAATCCTCAATCACTTGAACTCCTCAGCGGCTGTGTGGTTGAACCAAGCCTCCGTTCAGCTGCGCCCGGGTCCCGCTTCCAATTCGAACGGCAGGGATACTTCTGCGTGGACCCTGATTCCTCATCCGAGATACTCATTTTCAACCGAACTGTCTCTCTCAAGGATGCATGGGCCAAAATCGAGAAAACCCAGCAAGCCCCTCAGCGCTAAACGATTTTCATGCTGTGCCCAACCTGTCGCCAACCAACCACGTGGGAAGAAAACACCTGGCGACCATTCTGCTCTGAACGTTGTCAGGTCACGGACTTGGGAACATGGGCAGCAGAACAGTACCGCATTCCCGGTTCGCCACTCACTACGGACACTGGCATTCCTGAATCGACCGACGACGGCAAGGCGAGCGACTGCACCTAAGCCCCCAAATTTCCACCGTTCCCCGCAGTCCAACGTCACCCAAGGAGCCGCTGCTATCGGTGACACCAACAATAGGCTGCCTTTGCTGTTGGCAAGTCCCGTTGAACTTGCTAAGGTCAAATTGTCGGCTCACCTCTCGAAGGAGAACATTCCATGCTTGCGACTAACGGCTACGCGGCGATGGCCGCTAAAGAGAGCCTACAACCTTTTTCCTTTGAACGACGCGAAGTCGGTCCCCACGACATCCTGATCGCGATCTCGCACTGCGGCATCTGCCACTCAGATATCCACCAGGCCCGTGACGAGTGGGGCATCTCCCTCTTCCCAATGGTACCAGGACACGAGATCATCGGAACCGTGGCGCAAGTCGGCACTGCGGTGACAGCCTTCAAGGTTGGTGATCGAGCCGGCGTCGGCTGCTTCGTGGATTCCTGTCGAACGTGCACGTCTTGCCGCGAAGGTCTGGAGCAATACTGCGACCGCGGAACAGTCTGGACCTACAGTGGCCAGGATAAAACCGGCCAGATCACTCAGGGCGGCTACTCAACCCAGATTGTCGTGGACGCAAACTATGTCCTCCGAATTCCCACGACACTCTCCCCAGCGGGAGCGGCCCCGCTGCTCTGCGCCGGCATCACGACCTACTCACCCCTGCGCCAATGGGGTGTCGGGCGTTATCACAAACTGGCCGTCGTCGGCCTCGGTGGGCTTGGCCACATGGCGGTGAAAATTGCCAGGGCGATGGGAACCGAGGTCACGGTATTAAGCACATCGGAGAAGAAACGGGAGGACGCGAAACGGCTGGGTGCTGCGAACTTTGTCGTCACAGCAGACCCTCAGGCCTTTACCAAGCTTCAAGGATACTTCCACTACATCCTTGATACAGTTTCTGCTCCGCACGATTACAACGCCTATTTAAATCTCCTGAAGACGGACGGCACCATGATTCTCGTAGGCGCACCCGAAACGCCGACTCCTATTCAGGCCTTCTCGCTCATTTTCAAACGGAGGTGTTTGGCCGGCTCGCTCATCGGCGGGATCAAAGAAACACAAAAAATGCTCGACTTCTGCGCACAACATCAGATCGAGTCGGATGTTGAGGTGATTCCCATCCAACAGGTCAACGAAGCCTACGAACGAGTCCTCCGAGGCGATGTGAAGTTTCGATTTGTGATCGACATGGCGTCGATGAAATGACCACCGGCAGGGGAACCAACCGGCGCTGAGTTCACAAGGCCTGACACCTTGTCTACGTCTT
>SWDO01000004.1:139003-196849 GCA_005116895.1 Nitrospira sp.
GCACAGGAGGAGCGCGACCGTTATACTAACTATTTCGTACAGTGCGTGGCGCAGGAACAAGAACTATGAGGGAGAGTAAAAGGGTGTCGATGTGATCCATTTTCTGACCTGTGATCGGTGTACACCCCACTCGCTTGATCTCCCTCCTTTCATCCATTAGCGACACGCCTACTGTTTCACCACATATACCTACGACCGTTGGTTTATAGAAAATGGCTGGGGGACTAGGAATCGAACCTAGGTAGCCGGCTCCAAAGGCCGGCGTCCTACCGCTAGACGATCCCCCAGCGCGGTACGGTGGCACTGCGTGTTGCGGGAACAGTAAGAAAGAATTTTTGGCTGGGGGACTAGGAATCGAACCTAGGTAGTCAGATCCAGAGACTGACGTCCTACCGCTAGACGATCCCCCAACCGGCGTTCAACGTAATATAGGACCGCTCAATCCGTCAAGCCTGGCAGATTTTCGCGCGCTCAATTCCTGCCTTCAGCCGAACGAGGGTACGTTCGCGTCCGAGAACCTCCATGACTTCAAAGAGCCCCGGGCTTGCCGTCCGTCCAGTCAAGGCGACGCGAACTGGCTGGGCTAACGCACCCATCTTGATACCTTCTTCTTCGACGAGTTTTTTGAAACTGTCTTCCCACACCAGCTTGGAAAAGCCAGGAAGCGCCTCGAATCGTGTCAGAAGCTTCTGAAGCAACGGCGCGGTCGTTGGGGTGAGGAATTTCTTGGCTGCTTCCACGTCGAACGTGGCCCCTTGTCCAAAATAGGGCCTGACCCAATCGACCATATCGACCAACGTTTTGGCCCGTTCTTTCACTAAGACCACTAACTGTGCGAGCCATTCGTTTGACATCGTGCGCAGTTCGTCCTTCAAACCCGCCTGTTCCAAGTGTGGCACGAGCGCTTGCGCAACCTCGCTCGGTGGACTCGTCTTGATATATTCGGCGTTCATCCAAAGTAACTTGTCCGGATTGAAAACCGCCGCCGACGTTTGCACATGATTCCACGAAAACTTTCCGATCAGCTCCTGGCGAGTAAAGAGCTCTTGATCCCCGTGCGACCAGCCGAGGCGGACCAGATAATTGACCATGGCATCGGGAAGATAGCCCATATCTTTGTAAGCCATAATCGAGGTCGCCCCGTGGCGTTTGGAGAGCCGAGTCTTATCTGCTCCTAAAATCATCGGCAGATGTCCGAAACGCGGGACGGGAAACCCTAACGCCTCGAAAATGGGAATCTGGCGCGGCGTGTTTGTCAAATGATCGTCCCCTCGGACCACATGTGTAATGCCCATCAAGGCATCATCGACCACGACTGAAAAGTTGTAGGTGGGATACCCGTTGGACCTGAGAATGATCACATCGTCCACGACGGCATTGTCGAAGACGACCTTGCCCTTGATGAGATCCTCGATCACCGTCTGGCCTTCTTGCGGGGCCTTGAATCGCAGCGCGGCATCGCCAGGCAGGCTGGCGAGCTTTACATTGCGACAGCGCCCGTCGTAGCGAGGCGACAACCCCTTGGCCTCGGCTTCTTTTCGCCGAGCCTCCAACTCTTCAGCCTTACACACACACCAGTAGGCCTGCCCGGTCTCCAGTAACTTCATGGCGTGGGCTCGATACAGGTCCATCCGCTCTGTTTGGCGGAATGGCCCTTCATCCCAATCAAGTCCGACCCATTTCATGCCATCGATGATCGCCTGAATCGATTCATCGGTTGACCGACTTTGATCAGTATCCTCGATGCGCAGAATGAACACACCCTGTTGCTGGCGTGCGAAGAGCCAATTGAACAGAGCCGTACGCACTCCTCCGATATGGAGAAACCCCGTCGGACTGGGGGCAAACCGAACGCGAACCTGACTCATGACCATGCCGTCCCTTCTTCACACACGACAACCTAGTCATCTATACCATGCTGTGAAAATCCTTGTACATCGCCTTGCCACTTCCATCTCTTGACGGCTTCTGCTATGACGGAGCCGCGAATCGATTATGGCGGAACTCACGCAACCGGCCACGGTACTTGCGGTCACCGATCTCACGCCCCACGTTCGCCAACTCGTCGTCAAACCCAAGACGAGGAAGATTTCCTTTCAACCGGGACAGTGGGTCTCCCTCAAACTGCCGGTGGGACCAAAGCCCCCGCTCAACCGTGCATACTCCATAGCCGATCCTTCGTCTCCGTATGGGGAGTTAACGCTAGTATTTGATCGTGTTCCTGGTGGGCTGGCTTCCAATTATCTCTATGAGTTGAGGTCTGGCGATGAGGTTCCCCTGTCAGGCCCCTATGGGAATTTCGTCCTCCCTCACCCACTTGATCGAGAGCTGCTGCTGATTGCGCGCTACACGGGTCTTGCTCCGATACGGTGCCTCCTCAAGCAGATGTTTTTCTCGAAAATCCAAACTCCCGTTCTATTGATTGCCGTGGCGCCCGGCGATGACGAAGTCTTATTCCATCAGGAATGGCTCACGATGGCCATGCAATATCCCTCGTTCCGCTATCTTCCGCTGGTCGCTCAGAACGGGGAGTCGGAGGCTGTGGAAAAGACCTTGTCCATGCTCACGCCGCTAGTCAACGGACAGCCCAAAGTCGCGCCCATGATTTGTGGAACTAAAGCGTTTGTCCGTCCCCTGCGTGCCTATTTTACAAAAGAAGGGTACGACCGAAAGGACGTGAAGATAGAGACGTACGATTAGAATGGTCGGTCGGCACTGTTCACTCAGAACACGCCGAAGTGTTGAATGAGTCGCGTGTGGGAAATCACGCCAATGAATGCCCCTCCCGCACAAGATTTTTATTGACGGCTGGAATTTCGACGACGATATCCTTGGTCCCGTTCGGCACGCATTGGCATCCCAGGCGAGATTGTAGTGTCGTCATGGGAGCCTCATCCAACTGATCATACTCATCATCCGTACCTTCATTGCAGGTATCTAATCCCTGCTTCACCATGACGTGACAGGTCGAACAGGCGCAGACCCCGCCACACACGTGCTCCAAATCCATGCCATGACCCATTGCAATATCTAAAATGCTCCCTGGCAGCCCAGTGGGACCATAGGGAATCTTTGCAGGATCGACTGCAACCGCGGTTGAGCTTCCATCCGGCTGGATAAAGGTAATGGTATAGGAAACTTTGGGAAGTTCATATTCGGCCCGTTCAATATAGGGGTTTGTGCCACCCATGTGCCTATTCCTTTCTGCGTGATCATAAGAACTCTGGCTGTGTATTGACACCAGAGAAACCTGCATGCTACTCTTAGTACGACCATATTGATCGGAGATCATTATAGTCTCCGATCTAAGGAATCGGCAATAGCAATGTTGAAGATATCAAAAAAAGCTGATTACGCGCTCATGGCGCTGCAGCACATTGCGTCAGTCCAATTCGGCGATGTGACGCCAGGCCGCGTGGTGAATACGAAAGAGATTGCCGAGGAATATAATATTCCCCTGGAATTGTTGGCAAAGGTCCTGCAGGTTCTCTCAAAGCAGGGCCTCATCGAAAGCCACAATGGTCCGAAGGGAGGGTATCTCCTGGCACGAAGTGCCAGACAGATCACGATTGCACAAATCATCGAAAGCATCGAAGGCCCGCTTGCCATCACCGACTGCTCGCACGAAAAAGATGGCGACTTCTGCATGCAGCGCGAACACTGCAACATCCGCACGCCGCTCCTGAAAATCCAAGACAGCATCTATCAGTTACTGAACAACATGACGTTGGGAGACATGATGGGGGGCACGCCTCTTATTACGATTCAGTCTCCTGCGGCACAAGGAGTCGAACGATGAAACTTCCCATTTTCCTCGATAACCACTCCACAAGCCCCATGGACCCACGAGTGCTGGAGTCGATGCTCCCATATTTCGTGGAAAAGTTCGGCAACGCCGCCAGCCGCAACCATGCGTTTGGCTGGGCCGCGGAAGAAGGGGTGGAACAAGCCCGGAAACAGATTGCGAAGCTCATCAAGGCCGACGCAAAAGAAATCGTCTTCACCAGTGGTGCCACTGAATCAGACAACCTGGCACTGAAGGGTGTCTTGGAGATGTATAAGGAGAAAGGTACGCACATTATCACATCATCCACGGAACATCGGGCCGTGCTCGATACCGCCAAGTCTCTGGAGGCCAAAGGGCTGGCGACTGTGACCTATCTGCCGGTCGACAAATACGGCATGGTCAACCCGCAAGACGTGCAGAATGCCATCACCGACAAGACCATCCTGATCTCGATCATGCTGGCCAATAACGAAATCGGCACGATTAACCCTATCCAGGAGATCGGCAAGATCGCCAAAGCAAAAGGGGTTCTGTTTCATTGCGATGCCACGCAGGGCGTCGGCAAGATTCCCGTCGATGTCCAGGCCATGGGCATTGATCTCATGTCATTCACCTCCCACAAAATCTACGGCCCCAAGGGAGTCGGTGCCCTCTATGTGAGGAAAAGAAATCCCCGCGTTCGAATCGCAGCCCAAATAGACGGAGGCGGGCATGAACGCGGCATGCGGTCCGGGACCTTGCCGGTACCGTTGATCGTCGGCTTTGGGAAAGCCTGTGAACTGTGTGAACAGGAGATGGTGACGGAAACGGCGCGGCTGATCAAGATGCGAGACCGTCTCCAGACCGATATCATGGCGGCCTTGGAAGAAAGCTATCTCAACGGCCACCCGACGAACCGCCTACCAGGTAATCTCAATATCTCCTTTGCCTACGTCGAAGGCGAGTCACTGCTCATGGGCATGAAAGACATCGCGCTTTCGTCCGGTTCGGCCTGCACATCGGCCACCCTGGAACCCTCGTATGTGTTGCGCGCACTTGGCGTGGGGACAGAGCTCGCTCACTCCTCGATTCGTTTCGGCTTGGGCCGTTTCAATACCGACGATGAGATTGACTATACGATCAAAAAGGTTATTGAGGTCGTCACCAAGTTGCGGGAAATGTCCCCTCTTTATGAGATGGCCAAAGAAGGCGTGGACCTGAAATCCGTTCAGTGGGCCGCGCACTAACTGAAACACAACGTATATTTCGGAGGACACCATGGCATACAGCGATAAAGTCGTCGATCATTTCAACAATCCCCGCAACATGGGCAGCTTTAAGAAGGACGATGCAGACGTGGGCACCGGGATGGTGGGAGCCCCGGAGTGCGGTGACGTGATGAAGCTGCAGATCAAGGTCCAGAACGATACAATCGTTGATGCGAAGTTCAAGACCTTCGGCTGCGGGTCAGCGATCGCCAGCTCCAGCCTGGCCACCGAATGGCTCAAGGGAAAGACGATCGAGGAAGCCCAAAAGATCAAGAATACGGACATCGTACAGGAGTTGAATCTCCCTCCTGTAAAAATTCACTGCTCGGTTCTGGCGGAAGATGCCATCAAAGCCGCGTTGGCCGATTATCAAAAGAAGACAGACGGGCAACCAACCGGCACCAAGTAACAGCCACGAAGGGAGCGCCTCATGGACACCACGAATGTCGAGACTCCAACTCCGATCATCTCGCTCACCGACGCAGCCGTAAAAGAAGTGAAGCGGCTCATCAACGTACAGGGCATTGAAGAAGGTGGCCTTCGCCTTGGCGTGAAAGGCGGCGGGTGTTCGGGCCTCAGTTACACAATTAACTTCGATGACAAGATCGGACAATACGATCAAGTCCATGAGATCGATGGTGTGAGAGTGATCGTCGACGCGAAAAGCGCCATCTATCTCCAAGGCACCCAATTGGATTATCAAAAAGACATGATGGGCGGGAACTTCAAGTTTTTGAACCCGAACGCCAATAAAACCTGTGGCTGCGGAGAATCGTTCTCGGCTTAATTCGCCGCTCACTCAAGATACCGACCGGGCATGAGAATATACACCATGCCCATTATTGCTCATGGATAACCAGCAATCACCTCCCCATCCCGATACTCGTCGCCAGCTGCAGATGGCCCGGAGCATGTGCTGGCACTGTCAGTCAGAAGTAACAGGAGAATACTTCTGTGACCGGTGTGTGAAAGTCCAGCCGGTTTCAAAAGAAACCGACTATTTCACTTGCCTCGGGTTTCCACGGCGCCTCATGCTCGACCCGAAGAAACTAGAGGCCAAGTTCTACGAGCTAAGCCGGACATTCCATCCAGATTTTTATCAGACCAAGAGCGCGGACGAACAGACGATCAGCCTCAGCAATGCCGCAGTTCTCAATACCGCCTATCGCACACTCCGTGACTCCATTCAACGAGCAGAATACCTCTTGGCCTTGGAAACCGGCTCGGTCAAAGACATTCGAACCTCCCCGCCGGCCGATCTCTTTGAAGAGATCCTGGACCTACAAGATACCCTGGAAGAGTATCGGGCATCGGAACGTGATTCAGATCAGGGGCACCGGCTCCGTGCCACCCTCCAGACTGAGCAAGAGGCGCTGGAGCGGCGCAAGGAAGGGATGGAAGCTCAACTTCGGCAGTTGTTCGCCGACTGGGACAAGCTACAAGACGCGGGAGAAGCTACGAGCCTGGCGAGAGTGGAACGGGACAGAATTCTGAAAGAGATGCGCGATCTCCTTTCTAATCGCACATACGTCAACAATATCGTGAATGATCTGGCAGCAACAATCGCCTAAGCAACTCTTTCCCAACATCCTCATCTTTGATATGGCACGAATAGTCGGTATCGATCTCGGCACCACCAATTCGCTGGTTGCGTACATGAAGGATGGGCAGCCCTGCGTCGTCCCAGACCGTAACGGTCGGACCATGGTGCCCTCGGTCGTCGCCTTGACGGACAATGGCTTGATCGTCGGAGATTCGGCGAAAGAGCATTTAACCCGCAATCCAGAACGGACGGTCTACTCCGTGAAGCGATTCATGGGTAAGGGGCTGGCCGATGTCCAGGACGAGCTAGTCTATTTCCCCTACCATGTCACTGAGACCGGTGGTGTCATTCGGATCCGGCTTGGCCAGAAGAGCTATTCCCCACCACAAGTCTCCGCCATGATCCTTAAGGAACTGAAGCTGCGTGCGGAAGCCTCCCTCGGCGAAAGTATCACCAAGGCCGTCATCACGGTGCCGGCCTACTTCAACGACAGCCAACGGCAGGCTACCAAAGATGCAGGCCTCATTGCCGGGCTGGAAGTGTTGCGCATCATCAATGAGCCGACCGCTGCGTCGCTGGCCTACGGACTTCAACAAAAAACGCAAGGGACCATCGCCGTCTATGACTTCGGTGGTGGGACATTCGATATCTCAATCCTGAAGTTGAAAGACGGCATCTTTGAAGTGCTGGCGACCAGCGGCGACACCCACCTTGGCGGAGACGATCTCGATCGCGTGTTGGTCGATCTCTTCATTGGAGATATAAGAGATCGTTACGGAATCGACGTCGGCCGCTACCCCGATCACATGCAGACTGTCCGGTTGGAAGCGGAGCGGGCTAAGATCCGCCTGTCCGATGAGCTCAAGACCGAGATCACCATCGAGCTACCGGAGGACAAAGGACGCTTTACCAGAGAGCTGACGCGTGATCAGCTCGAGTCTCTCGTGGCAGGGATCATCGAACGCACCTTAGCGCCCTGTCGCATCGCGTTAAAAGACGCCGGGCTTACTCCAAAAGACATTGATGAAGTCGTGCTCGTGGGCGGGTCTACCCGGATGCCATTGGTCCGGCAACGAGTCGAAGCGCTCTTTGGAAAGCAACCACATTGCCACTTGAACCCAGATGAAGTCGTCGCGCTTGGAGCTGCGGTGCAAGCCGATATTCTCAGCGGTGGCACGACAGACATGTTGCTATTGGACGTCACACCCTTGTCTCTCGGCATAGAAACGATGGGTGGGGTCATGAGCAGCCTGATCCGCCGAAATACGACCATCCCCGCAAGCGCCAAGGAGATGTTCACGACCTATGTCGATGGTCAGACCGGAGTAGACATTCACATTCTGCAAGGTGAGCGCGAACTCGTGAAAGATAACAGGAGCTTAGCGCAATTTCGTCTGAAAGTACCGCCTCTCCCCGCCGGCGTTCCGCGTATCGAGGTGACCTTTTTGATCGATGCCAATGGCATCTTGAACGTCACGGCAACGGACATGCGGACGGCCAAAAGCCAGTCGATCGAGGTCAAACCCTCCTACGGATTGTCCGACACGGAAGTGGAACGGATGATTGAAGACTCGTTCAAGTTTGCGACAGAGGATGTGACTGCCAGAAAGTTGATCGAAGCCAGGCTGGACGCCGAAGCGTTGATTAAGACCACTGACAAATCGCTCGTAGAAGCTGGGCATCTAATTACGGAGGAAGAAGCTGACGGTATTCGGACGTCATTATCTCAGCTATCCACCGCGAAGAACGGAACAGATTCTCGTGTCATCCGTGCGCGTATGGCGGAACTCGAACAGACCGCGAAGCAGTTGAATGTCATGATGCTCGATCATTCACTCAAGCAAAGTCTGCAAGGAAAGAAAGTATCGGAGGTATCGTGATCGTGGAGGAGTACCGATGGACTTGAAGTGGCAAGATGCCGAAGAGATCGCCATACGGCTGGTCGAACAACACCCTGAGACAGATCCGCTCACCGTGCGCTTCACCGAGATGCATACCTGGATCGTGGCCCTGCCTGAATTTAAGGACGATCCGAAGAAATCGAATGAGAAAATCCTAGAAATGATTCAGATGGCGTGGCACGAGGAATATCAGGACACGAAGACCTAGTCTCCAGCGTTACAAATTCCCGTCCCCTGTTGGTTGTCCCTCGGGAATCTGGTCCAACTTATAGAAATCCGTCGGATCCTGTCGACGCTGCCCTGCCTGAGCCGGCTCACTCCCCTTCGTAAAGAGCTCAACTGTTCCTTTGTGGTCTTCTCCGTCTTGTTCCGACTCCAGAAGCCCTGTCGAGGAATCAACCTTCACAAAGGTTACCCCGTCTGGAATCTCGAACGGCACGACAGGAAGCTGCTTGAGCGCCTCTTTCATGAACGCGATCCAAATCGGCAAGGCTGAACGGGCCCCCGTTTCACTCTCTCCGAGCGAGCGACGGTCGTCAAAGCCGACATACACACCGGTGACCAAGTTCGGCGTTCCACCGATAAACCACGCATTGATGTAGTCGTTCGTCGTGCCGGTTTTGCCGGCGATCGGACGCCCCAGTACTTTCGCCGCCTGCCCGGTTCCCCGCTGCACGACGTCTTCCATCATGTTGGTAATCAAATAAGCGGCTTCTTTGGCGATGACTTCATGGGGCTCAGGCTCGGTCACTTCAAGAACCTTCCCCGTATTGTCTTTGACCGATTTAACGGCAAAGGGCTCCACCCGATTTCCCTGGTTCAAAAACACCCCATAGACTGAGGTCAACTCCAGCAAGCCAACCGACGAGGTGCCAAGCCCGAGGGAAAGATCGGCAGGAAGCGGACTCGTAATCCCGACCGTACGCGAGAACTCAATCACGTTTTTCACGCCGATCTTGTCCAACAACCGAACCGTGGCAAGATTATGTGACTGCGCCAGCGCATCCCGAAGGCTCACCATGCCATGAAACTTGCGGCCGTAGTTCTCCGGCCTCCAGATCTTTTCGTCCTCTGCCTGCTCATAGACGACCGGGGCATCAAGGATCTGTGTGGCAGGGCTCAACCCTTGACTCATCGCGGTCGCATAAATGAGTGGTTTGAACGCGGACCCCGGTTGCCGGTGGGCCTGCACCGCGCGGTTATACTCACTCCGGGAGAAATCATACCCGCCCACCATTGCACGAATCGCACCCCCCTTGGGATCGATCGCAATCAGGCCTCCCTCGACGACCGGCGTCTGCTCCAATGTGAGTTGCACGCCATCCTTCGTGAGTCGTTTCACTCCGATTTCGATGACATCCCCAGGCTTCAGGAGTAATTTGAGATTTGGATTCACCACGAAATCCACGGTGGGATCCGGCCCCTTGAGCATCCGCTTGGCCCAGGCCATGTCGTCAAACGCCAGCTTCGCGGCGAACGCGCCGACTTGAACCACATAATGATCTTTCGCAACTCTTAGAACGACCCCTTCTCCGAGATACCCGGGTTTGAGCAGCTGATCCCCGGAGGCAAGTTCCGAAGGTTGGAACGTCGCGACATCGACGGTTCGCCGAGGCCCTCGCCACCCCTCTCGTTTATCAAGCTCGCGAACCCCGTTCAAAAATGCCGACTCCGCCGCTTTTTGCATTTCCACATTCAAGGTCGTGTAAATTTGAAGCCCGCCCTTGTACACCATCGACTCCCCGTACTTCGCCATGAGCAGTTGACGGACGTATTCGACGAAGTAGGGCGCCAGATGCTCGCTCCCAGGCCGATGGAAATTCAGTTTTTCGCGAGCGGCCGCTTCCCGTTCCGCTGCGGTAATAAACCCAACCTCCTCCATTCTGGCGAGCACATGCTCTTGGCGTTTCTTCGCCGATTCATAGGCGCTGAACGGAGAAAACCGGCTAGGCGACTTCGGTAGACCGCCTAAGAATGCGGATTCGGCAAGGGTCAGGCCCCTGATATCTTTTCCAAAATATGATTGCGCCGCCGAACCGACTCCGTAGGCGCCTTGCCCGAAATAAATTTGATTCAGATAGGTTTCAAGAATCTGTTCCTTCCCGGAGACCACTTCCATCTTGTAGGCCAAGACGAGTTCGCGAATTTTCCGTTCATAGGACCGTTCGGACGACAGAAAGAGCGCACGAGCCAGTTGTTGCGTGATGGTGCTGGCTCCTTCAACCTTCCTCCCCCCGTGCCGAATGTTCGTCCAGGCCGCTCGCAGCATTCCGATAAAATCCAGACCCGGATGCTCAAAAAACCTCGCATCTTCCGTCGCAATCACCGCCTGCGTCAGCGTTTTGGGAATTTCTGGAAGCGGCGTGAGAATGCGGCGCTCGATAAAGAACTGGCCAATGGGTTGCCGATCATCGGAATAGACGGTGGTGACCAAACTCGGTTGATAGTTTTGGAGCAGATCGAGCGAGGGAAGGTCTCGGGAAAAATACCAGATGATTCCTGCGACCGTCGTCGCTCCGACGATACTACAGGCCACCACACCGATCAGAGCGACCTGCCACCAACGCCAGCGGCGGCGTGGCTGTTCTATTCTTTCGATAAAGCGGCGATCATTCGGCATGGTGAATGGAGCCTTGTAGAGGTGAAGCCGAGGTCAGCAAAACCTTACAATGCGCCCTCCGAAAACTCAAGCGAGATGCCGATCAGAGACTTGGCCTTTCCCATCCACTCCGAAACCGTTCTCACACGGCATCACAGAGACCGCCCTGTGGTCTTCCAGCGTTCCCGACTTCTAAAGCTCCCCTCCATTTTATTTCGCGGCCCTAGCTTGTGTGGAAGAACGCAGTTCGCGTATACTGCAAAGTTTGCGCCTCACTATCGGGGCGTCTTTTTTGTCATTAAGGAAGCACCGTCACCATGTCCACAGTACGCGCCCCTCAGAACCGTCGAAGCGATATCCGCAATATCGCCATCATTGCCCACGTCGATCACGGCAAAACGACCTTGGTCGATGCGGTGCTCCGCCAAACTCACGTCCATCGCAAGATCGACGATATGGGCGAACGCATCATGGATTCGATGGACCAGGAACGGGAGCGTGGAATCACAATTCGGGCCAAAAACGCCAGCGTCATCTACAACGGGGTAAAAATTAACATCGTCGATACGCCGGGCCATGCCGATTTCGGCGGTGAGGTGGAACGGACGCTCCGGATGGTCGATGGTGTGTTGATCTTGGTCGATGCCAAAGAAGGCCCCATGCCGCAAACGACCTTTGTGTTGCGGAAAGCCTTGGCGCTGGGACACAAAGCCATTGTCGTCATCAATAAGATCGACCGGCCCGATGCGGTCATCGACGACGTCGTCAACCGCACCTTCGACCTGTTCGTTCATCTGGGCGCCACCGACGAGCAACTTGATTTCCCGATCGTCTACACGTCGGCCATTAAAGGAATCGCCACGCTGGATGTCAACAAACCGGGAACCGACATCGTCCCACTACTCGATACCGTGCTGGAGAAGATTCCTGCCCCAGCGATCAACGCCGAAGCCCCGCTCCAAATCCTCGTGCTCGCCCTTGTGCAAGACTCCTACAAAGGTAAGATGGGGATCGGCAAGATTCAGTCTGGTTCAATTGCCCGGCGGCAGAGTGTCATGGTGCTCGGCAAGGACGGCGCACAGATTCCCGGAAAGGTGTCCGACCTCGCCGTCTATTCGGGCCTTGAACGGGCCGATACCGAACAGGTTTCGGCCGGAGAAATCGTTGCAGTGGCGGGGCTGGATGACGTGAGTATCGGGGATACCATCGCAGATGCCGACCATCCCGTCGCCCTCCCGCGCGTGACAATCGATGAGCCGACGGTTCAGATGACGTTTTCGGTCAACAACAGCCCCTTCGCCGGACGGGAAGGGAAGTTCCTGACCTCGCGCCACTTGCGCGAGCGGCTCTTCAAAGAGCTGGAGACCAATGTCTCGTTGCGCGTCAATGAGACTGATAGCGCGGATCGCTTCCTCGTGGCAGGTCGCGGCGAACTCCATCTCGGCGTGTTGATCGAACAGATGCGACGGGAAGGGTACGAGCTTCAAGTCTCGCAACCAGAGGTCATCCTCCATCGTGAAGGCGGCGCCGTCATGGAGCCGTACGAGGAGCTGACCATTCAGGTGCCGGAGACGTATCAGGGAACGGTCATCGAAGAGATCGGAAAGCGCCGCGGCGAAATGCGGCACATGCGGCTCATTCATTCCGACGTCGGCACCAGTGAAATGCATTTGGAATACCATATTCCAACGCGAGGCATCATGGGCCTCAAGAACGTGCTGCTGGCGAAGACCCGTGGAACCGTCATTATGCATCACGTCTTTGCGGCCTACGAACCGGCAGAAGAGCGAGACTTGATTGTCGCCCCGCATGGCTCACTCGTCGCATATGAAGACGGTGCCAGTACGGGCTATGCTATTTTCATGACCCAAGAACGTGGAGCCATGTTCATCGGCCCAGGGGTAGAGGTGTACCGGGGGATGGTCATCGGCCAAAACAGCCGAGACGAGGATCTCGATGTGAACGTGTGCAAGGAAAAGCATCTGTCGAATATGCGGGCGTCCGGTTCTGATGAAGCCTTGGTGCTCACCCCTCCGCGCGAAATGACCCTGGAATTCGCGTTGGAATACATTGGGGGCGATGAGCTGGTCGAAATCACGCCGCAGAACCTCCGTCTGCGAAAGCGACTCCTGAACCCGGACGACCGCCGCAAGGCGAAGAAATCCGGAAAGTAATTGTCACAGGTACCCATATGAGGATTCGGAAAAAGTCTCCTAAGCCTTCTGCCACGCGCCCCCCTCTCTACTTCATCGGCTATCGGGGTACGGCTCCATCAACCGACGAGGTTCAGGCACTCTACGACCGGGAATATGGCGTCCCCTTGGCCATCCACCATGAAGACGGCTCGCCTGAATCCTGGCAGGCAACCCACGGCCCTTGGTCCGCACATGTAGTCCTGCCACTCCCGATGAGTCATGTGGCTGAAGTGATGAAACAATTGACCTGGGAACATGACCTCATGGGTGCCGTTGCACCGTCCGTCACCTCCCCTCGTGATATGCCAGATACCGTCCTCCTGGCTACACGATTGGCCCGTTGTCTGACCCTCTTATCGCAAGGCACGGCCTATGACGTCATTCGGCAAGCGTACGCCAATCCCTCGGACTGGCAGCCTCGTACACTCGGAAGTTTTCTTCTGGATGACCATGTGTCCATCGTCCATGACGACACCACTCACCCGGACCGGGTGTGGTCCTACTCACTCGGACTCAGCAAATTTGGGTTGGACGAAGTTGAAATGTTGACGGCAAAAGGACTTTCCGACAGCACAGCGAAAGACCTGTTGACTGAGTCGGCCGGCGAATTGCTGCGGCTGGGGCATTCTCCTAAAGTTGGAACAGCGCTCAGCCTTCCTCTGCTCGGTCGTACCCTTCATGTCAGGAACTACCGCACCGCTGCGCCTGCCGGACGGATGCTGGGATTCCGAGAACTTCAATCCTCGTAAGTCCCTTGATAACTCAACATGTTATCAATTCACATCCAATACTAGGCCTATCGGGCCGTTGACATCCCTTTCAAGCACAGGGTACAAAGTTTATGGTTCATGTGGGGTCCTGCCAATCCGAGACCTCAGTACAGCCATCACCCATATATAGATGTCCTAATAAGGAGGTTTGCAATGAGCGATGTAGCATCAGAAATTAAGGTGGGCGATACAGCACCGGACTTCAATCTAAAGGATCAGGACCAAAAGGACGTGAAGTTGAGCGAGTACAAAGGCAAGAAGAACGTCGTGCTCTGCTTCTATCCGTTGGATTGGAGCCCTGTGTGCCAGGGTGAAAACAAGTGCCTGACCGATGACTTCCCCAAGTTCCAGTCCGCCAATGCGGAATTGTTCGGCATCAGCTGCGACAGCTTTTTTTCCCACAAAGCCTGGGCAGATTCGCTGGACCTGAAGCACCGCTTGTTGTCGGACGTCCACCGGACGACCGCAAAGTCGTATGGTCTGTATTTCGAGCCGCTGAACTGCTCGAAGCGCGCGACTGTGATCATCGATAAGAACGGCAAGGTCGCCTACGCGAAGGTGCAGGAGATCAAGACGGCACGCGAAGACAAGGACATCCTTGACGCGCTGTCCAAGCTGAACTAATTCTATAGTCAGAAAGTCTGAAAGTTGGAAAGTCGTCACGTGTTGGCTTCCTGACTTTCAGACTTTCAACTTTAGGTAGCTTATGACTGGCACTGTTCTCGACGTCAGCGACGCCAACTACAAAGAATTCACCGACAGCGCCGGTGCGGTCGTCGTGTACGGCCTTGCCACCTGCGAGCCCTGCAAGGCCTACGATCCCATTCTTGAAGCGACTGCTGCGAAATTTCCTGAGATCAAAATCGGGAAGGCCAAGATGCATGTGCCGGGCCGCTGTCGTGAGATCAAGAAGACCCACACGTTTGAAACATACCCCACCACACATTTCTTCGCGCATGGTAAATTACTACTGACACGCGAAGGAGTCGTCGAGCCGGCCGAACTCGCCGCACTCATTTCAGACCATTTACTCAAGTAGGTCCGCTGCTGCATCGTGAGTCAGTGAACCCGGAGACTCTTCCACAACCACTGGATCAGGCAGCACTGAACGGTCGATGAGTTAGGAGGCGAGCAGAGCATGAACAAGACGATTGTTGGTTTGGTGTGTGGCATGACCCTGACCCTGTCCCTCTCGGCCGGTGCCCATACCGACGAATATTTTGAATCTGTCCAGGCACCCCATGGCGGGCAATTGCGCATGACCGGTCCATTTCATATGGAGCTGATCGCGAAGGATGGCGACCTGACGGTCTACGTCACGGACCACGCCGACAACCCCATCAGCGTCGACGGCGGTTTAGCCAAAGCCAACATCGAGAACGGGCCAACCAGGACGCAGGTGAACATGCACCCGGTGGGGAACAATATGCTCAGAGGTTCCGGCACCTTTTCGTTGGCCCCCAATACCGTGGTCGTCGTCTTCATGAAGCTGCCGAATCAAGACGGCTATGCCGCCCGCTTCACGCCGTTGAAACCCAAGAGCGAACAGGCGGAAAAATCCCCGTCTCACGCGGATGATGCCGGCCCCCATCACCATCACCATTCACCGAAGCATTGATGGTCAAGTTAGATATGAATCCTGGCTTCTAGGGAGTATCGATCATGAAACATCTGCTGGTGAACCTGACTCTCTGCGCCACGCTGCTCGGGGCGGCGCCGGTCTGGGCCCATTCAGCGAAACACGCAGAACCCGTGAAGGCACTTCACGGCGGGCAATCACTTGCCGCAGGCCCGTATCATCTTGAGTTGGTCGCCAAGGACGGAGAGCTGCTGCTCTATGTGACCGATCATTCCGACAAGGGTATCCCTTCCGATGGAGCGAAAGCTAAGGCCACGATCCAGCACGGGTTTGAGAAAGCCACGATCCAGATTGAACTGGAGCCGTCCGGTGACAACCAGCTGAAGGGGAACGGAACGTTTACGATTCATCCAGATACCGGAATTCTGGTCTTCCTCAGGCTACCGGAACAGCAGGCCTATGCCGCCCGCTTTACTCCGCTCAATACCAAGAGCGGAGCCGCATCAAGAGGCGAGTCCCATCACAAGGCAAAGCATTAGTCACAGCCGTCTTGGTTCACCCGTCAAAGCATCAGGGCAACAAATTCGACGACAGCACATGTCCAATCAATAAGCCAAGGGCGCGATAAATCCCACACCGACCAGCAGCCATAAGGGGCCGCCCTTCCAATTCCTCTGGCTGAACGCGAAGACGCTGATCAGTAACAGCAGCGACCCCACAATGCCGATAAACAGCGATCCCATTGCACTCATCATTCTTGTCTGGCACGTCCCGATGAGCAAACTCCAGACAGGTCAACCATAGACGGGACAGCCCCTGTCCCGTCTACTCATCGTTGCATCGGTGGTGAGTCACCCCAGGGCGATCCACTCAAGACTCGATGATCAGCCGCAGTCCTACAGGTCTCCTACCCTTTACCGTTCGCTCCGTGGCCGAGGTCGCCCATCGCGGAGCGGCGTGAACGCATTTTTGAAGACATAGCCCGCAACTTGACGGCCCTGTGTGATACCGGCAGTCTTATCGAACGCCCAGTGGATCCCGAGATAAATACGACTCTGGCCGTTTTCTTCCTCTGCTTCGGAAAGCGAGGAGTAGTGGCGTCGGACGAGAGGCCGTACCTGGCCTTGATTGTCGAGTGTCTCACCGTTGAACTCGTCCGAGACAATGGAGAACCGAATACGGTCGGTCCCATAAAACCGCCGAAGCATCTCAAACAACGCTCCCCCAAACGTGGCATGGCCTGACGGATAGGCCGGAAAGGGTGGCGTGAAATTCGGTCCGATTAGATTGCTCGCCGGCGCTCCGAGTGGAGAAAAGCTCGGATCGCCGACGGTGGCTGCGTTGCCGTCTCCTTCAGCCTCGCGGATACCTGCGACCGGCCGCCAGAATTCATACCTGTATTTCGAATCCCAACAAGCATACCCCGCGTCCGCCATCGCCACGTTCACCAGCGCCAGTAGGCGGGCCAGTTCGACCATGTCGGAACCCCGCTGCTCGGCGATGCGCAGCGCAATCTGGTTGTATAGCCTCGGTGGCGTCCCGAGACCCGGCGTTCCGTCATAGCCCCAGAAAATGCCGATCTTCGTCTTCTCCGCAGTGCGCTGCGTCGGCGTGTTCACCCCATCGCCGCCCATTGACTTCACTTCGTTGAAGGCGGATGCATATTCGGGACTGCCCAGCGCTGGGGGCGGTGGGAGCGGGAATTGGTCGGCCGACTTGAGCACGAACGGCAAGACTTTGCCCCATTTCCAGCCCAGCGCGATCGGAATCTGGCTGACCGGATCCGGCCGCCAGAAGCCCGGCCCGTTCTTCGGAAGATAGTCAACCCCCACAACGGGTTCAGGCTTATCGGAACCGTCACTTGCCCGCTGGGCAAGAATCGCTGCAGCCGCCCTGTGGCCCAAAGCCACGCCATCCGCTTTGGCACGCCCTTCCGGAATCTTGTTGAGGTCAGCGGCGAGCTCTTCGGCAAACTTCGCCTTCTGCGATGGATACAATGCCGCCAGCGTATCGTGCGCCGCCTGCGCAATCGCTGCACGTATAGAAGTGATTGGAGGGACACGAGGGAGGTCCGTGTAACTGTCATATCCGCCGACAATCGCATTGACCGCGTCGAATATGGCGATATGGACGATCGCCAATGCCCTGCTCGTACGCCCTGGCCCCAACTGTTCTCCAAATATCCGGGTGTCCCCTGCTGCAACAGGCGTGTGATCAAGCGCATTCGCATCGAGCGCAATTTCATTCCAATCTCGAACCCAATTGAGCCTCGACCGAGGCCTTGGCTTGACTTCGAATGTTGGAGACGGAGCAAAGCGAGGACCATATAGTTCACGATGCCCCTTGCCCAAATCCTGCGCATCCGCAGGCAAGGCCATGGCAAGCAAGAGACCCGTTATCATTAACGCAATCGGCTTCGGCACTCGTAAGTTACACATAGCTCCCCTTTCCCAGGCAAACCCGGTCGAGCGTGCATACAAAAGATCAAGACTGACCACCCTGCAATTTCTCTCAACAAGTAAACAATCCACCGTTGGTGTTACTTCAGTAGGCCAGCACACACGCCTACTGATATATCGATACTCGTGTGACCTTCAAGAAAGTCCCTAATGGGACCAGATCACGGAGACGCGTCGACAACAAAGCACAAGATATGCCTCGTTAGGACCGTCTCGGGCAAGAAGCTATCTCGTGAATAATTATGAATCTTCCTGGGTGACAGGAGCAGCTTGAGGTGGAGGAACTGAAATCTCTGAAGGTGGAACCCTGCGATGTGACAACAGGAAGTGGGAGAGCTGCCAGCTGCCGATAGAAAAGTGAAGGTTACGCCGATGCCACCCAGCGACGAGCAGACACCGTCCCCTAGGGTGATACTTCGTACGCTAGATCGCGGGACGAAACCAGGCGAATATTATGGAGCGTTCCGCCTGAGAGATGTCCAGCGAGGCGGTCCCAGATGGTCTTGGCGAGAACTTCTCCCCTCACCGTTTTGGAGCCAAGCACCTGGCGGAGATCCTGCCGATCAAATAGCTTGATGACCCGGTCCTGCACCAGCCGGTCAAGCGCGCCAATGTCGGTCACCATGCCCGTCACCGGATCGATCGTCCCGTGAACCGTCACGTAGCAGTCCCAGTCTCGCCCCTGATGGCTCTCGTGGATCGCGTTGAACGAATATCGTTTTGCGACTGCGGCGGTGTCAGACCCGTCGGCTGCGGTGACCTCGGCATAGAGATCTTCATCCTCACAGAGCCGAAGGGTATGGAGGGCACCGATATCCCGTTGAGCCGCTAACGTCGTCCACAGCACATGCGCGAAATTTTCGGAGGTCGGAATCCGATCCTTGAAGTAGGGCATGTCGAGATTCAGGTTCTTGTGATCAAATTCCTCGATCACGTCCAGGAGCACCCGTTTGAGATCGAACAGATTGACGACCATGCCGGTCGTGGGATCGATGTCGCCGGAGACGGTGAGTTCAAGCAGGTAGTTATGCCCGTGCGCGGGAGGGTTGTAGCAACGCCCAAATACCGTGCGATTCTTCTCATCATCCCATTCCGGACGTCCATAGCGATGGGAGGCGGCGAATTCAATCCGTTTCGTCAATAAGACAGGGGGCATGGTTTTCTGGTGCTACGCACCGCCTCTTAAATCGGCAAGCCACTCTTCGCGCATCGTGCCGGACACAGGCACTGCTTCTCGATAGTCGCCATGGGCGACACGAATCGTCACAGGTTGGCTGAGGTCTGCAAAGGTCTTAGTCATGGATGCAGTCGGTCGAAACTTCACGAAATGGACCGCGCTGATTTTCGTCTCATGGCTCCGGCCGCCTTCAAATTCGCCGAATACTTCCTCGCCTCCGGCAACAATGGCTACTTTTTCTCCATGATCGAGCCCCATGAACTGATCGAGCCGTTCCTTGATCATCGCGTCCTGGGTGATTTCTATCAACAGGGTCGCGCTCAACTCGCCCGGAGTCGGTAGAAGGGCATTGTACACGTCCAGTTCATCCTGAACCTTAACCGGATCGAAAATCCGCTCGACGCGGATCATCTCCTGAATTTGAAACTGCACCGTTGCACGATTCTCGAATACCATTGTGATACAGGGGCCAACCGACATGCGCCGCCGCTGCTTCAGTGCAATGATGTTCGCTCGAAAGGCCTCACGCTGCCGCTCGTACTCCTGGTGCGGAATGATATCTGCTGGAGCGATGGCTTTCATTGATTGTCCCCTCTCTCATGATTCGTCCAGCGTGAAGCTGACTCCAGCCTCATGGTTGTCGTGGCAACCCATAGGCATCACGGACAATCTGAATCGGATGTAGAGTGCTCCGTCCTCCGGCATGGGCCGACGCGCCGGCCTGATCTAACTGTAAGCCGGCCAGGGGACAGTCCGACGCGACAAGATCCGCTGGTGTCTGCTCAATCGCTCGCACGGCCTTCCCGGCAATCTTCATCGAAAGTTGGAAAAACTCCGTCTTCGCCGACCAGGCGCCGTCATGCCCCGAACACTGTTCGATCACCTCGACCTGAGCACCGGCGCACTCCATGAGTTCTCTGGATTTAAACCCGATATTTTGATCCCTGAGGTGGCAGGGAATCTGATAGGCGACTCGCCCTGGCTTCTGCGTGAAATCGGTCGCCAACTGGCCGGTTTTTTTCATGGCCATCAGATATTCACAGACATCGAAGGTCCGCTCCGCGACCCGTTTCGTCTTCTCATCGCGAGAGAGTTCCGGGTATTCGCGTTTCAACATCAAGCTGCAACTGGCAGTCGGGACCACCACATCGTACCCTTCGGCGACCAACGGATACAATGACGCAACGTTGCTTCGAGCAGCCTGTTGAATTGCCTGAGTATCCCCGATATCGAAACTGGGCATCCCGCAACAGCGCTGCTCTGGAACCACCACCTGGACTCCGTTCTTCTCCAGCACTTGCACGGTCGCCTTGCCGACGTCGGTTGCCTGAAAGTTCACGAGGCAACTGGCAAAGAGGGCGACCTTGCGGACGGGTGGATCTACGATGGCCGTTTTGGCTCGCCGGCCGAACCAGCGTGGAAATGTCTCTTGAGAGAAGTGCAACAGCTGACGGTCCCGATGAATCCCCATGACTCGTTCAAGAACACGGCGCACCACCCGGCTGCCCAACAACCTGTTCGTGAGCGAGGCGGTGGCACTGCCAAGTCTTCCGATCACATCCGTCATGATCAACAGGCGATCTCGCCACCGAACGCCACGCTCCACCGCAAGACGCTTTTTCCAGGCGACCATCAAATGCGGGAAGTCGATTGCATAGTGATGCGGTGGAGTATAGGGACAATGGTTGAAGCAGAGCTTGCAGTAGTAACATTCATCGACGACTTGATGATGATCAGCCGGGGTCAGCTTGGCCACGTCACTCTCGCACACATCAATCCGATCTAAGAGTGTGTTGAACGAGGGACAGAGATTGAAGCAGCGCCGGCAGCCGTCACAGACCTCGTAGATCCGCAGCGTTTCCTTCTCCAACTCCGTGGAGTCGATCGGGGTAAGAAGACTGAGACCTTTCATTCCTCTCTCCAAAAACGATCAGCGGCCAGCCTTCGCCGACGGATACCAGTCACGTCGCCGAAAACTGACCGCTGAACGTGAGCCGATACGCGCGCGTTAGCTCTTCAGCGTATCCAATCCCTTCTGAAACCGATTGGCATGGGATCGTTCGGCTTTCGCCAAAGTCTCAAACCATTCCGCCAACTCAGGAAATCCTTCGTCGCGGGCGGTCTTCGCCATCCCAGGATACATCTGCGTATATTCGTAGGTCTCGCCCTCAATGGCGGACTTGAGGTTCGCGTCCGTGTTGCCCATCGGCACACCCGTCGCCGGATCTCCGACCTCTTTCAAAAAGTCCAGGTGACCAAAGGCATGGCCGGTTTCAGCCTCCGAGGTGTCCCGGAAGAGCCCACCGACGTCCGGATAGCCTTCAATATCCGCCCTCCGCGCGAAATACAGATACCGGCGGTTGGCCTGTGATTCGCCGGCAAACGCATGTTTCAGATTGTCGTGACTCTTGGTCCCTTTTAAGCTTGTTCCCATATCATCCTCCCCGTTGTTCGAAGGCCCACCCTTACCCCCGCCGAGATGTTCGTCGCTAGTAAACCGGCGACTAAGATAGCGCAGCCGTCGTCAGAGGTTCAAGGGGCTTCGTGCCATCCAGTCCAGTGAGTATTCGCACTGCTGGGGGTATGCTACACTCCCTCGGGATAGATATACGAGGACTCTTATCCACCGAGGAACCATATGAAGATCTCCGGTCACCATGTCTTCTACCGAACGGCAGGCGTCATCGCCTTGTTCGTATTGATCATGTCTGGTTGTGCCGCAGACCCATATCAACGGCGAGCGGATGTCATGAAGGACCACGTTGAGAATTTCTATACGCACCTCAAGGCCAATCGAGTGGCCGCAGCGGTTCACGAAAATGAGCAGATCGAAGCCATGGCCGATCAGATGGCGGACACCGTTAGGAAGCAAGGCCAGTTGCAGGGGACATCGCAGCTCGAACGGGAGTTCGCACTCATGAAAACAGCTCGCGGAACGGCGGCTCAGAACTGGATCGCGTTGGGACAATATTTCGCGATCAAGCAGCAACCGGAGAAAGCCCGTGCCTCCTATCAACGTGTGGTCGATACCTACACGAACCCCACGGAACGTACCTATCGAGAACAGGCTGCTCGAGCGTTGAACGACTTGGAGATCCTGTCAGAGCCCTCTCCCAGCTCGACTCATTAATCGCTCAGATCATGACACAGTGAGGAGTGTTCGAGGCCTATCCTTTGATTGCCGATGACCCACTCGATACGGTCCATAATGCTCCTGCTCGCCCTCTGTGTCACAGGGGCGGGATGCGTCCATCGGATCCAGGTGACGCCTCTCCCCATCAGCGTGTCGTCCATCACGATCCCTCGAACGCTTCAAGCCGTTGTCAGCCCGATTGCGATGGAAGGCGCGGACCATCGGCCAGGCATCGCCTTGCTGGAATGGCCGCATCTCAACCTAAAACAGGCAGTCTTGCGATACCTGCAACAACGAGGTACCTTCACGTCGGTCTCGCCTGACCCAGCCGACCTGACACTTCGCGTAGCCACGAAATTGACGCTGACCTCCCGCAGCGGCCTCTATCAGTATCGAATCGTGTTGCAAGCAGAGATGAGCGAAGCCGCCGGGGTTATGAAGTCCTATCGTGCCGAACACACTGCAGCGGGATCATCGGTGCGGTGGGTTACGGCGTCGGACCGTAACCCCATCGAAACCGCGTTACAGGGAGCGTTGGAAGACTTAATGAGGCAGGTCGAGGCGGACGGAGCACTCTACCTCAGCCGAACAGAGCAGCCGTTACAGAGGCTGCCCCATGATAGATCGTCACCCGGCAGCTAAGCCTTGGGCCATGGTCTCAGCTTTGTGAGAATCGGCTTTCTTGCTCGGATCTTCCGCGGGACCTTCCACGTACTCGGGACAATCAAGGCGAAATGCCTGATCACCAAATGCCACATGGTAGAAGTCGCAGTGATGAGGCTTATCCGACTCCGCATAGGCATGCGGACGGAAATGCTCGCAGGAGACGCACATGCGCGCAACAGGAATTTCTCCTTGCAATTGAAGCGCGCGAATCAGTTTCACCAGCGAACTCAGAAGCGCGACCTGCTCTTGTACCGACAAATTCTTGGTCGCGGACGCCAGAATCTCCGGCCATCGGTTTTCCACATGGCCTGCCTTCGCCCCGAGGGCGGTGAGGTGAACCGTCACGACACGGTTGTCGATTTCCCGACGGCGCCGGCGGACCAATCGCTTCCCCTCAAGCGTTCGGATGACTTCAGAAGCCGTCGGCAGTTTCACGGAGAGTTCTCGGGCAATCGTTGAAACGGTAGCCGAATGATTCGGTCGAGATCGAAGAAACGTCAGTACTTGGATTTGCAAGGGACCAATCCCTGCCCGTCCCTTTCGTCTCCAGGCACGGCTTTTCATCGCCAACCCGATTTTTGAAAGCCCCGTCACTAAACGATCCGGGAGCGACTCTTGATCGATCTTCATTAATGCGGTCATACGGTTCCCTCTCTTGTTGATCCGAGAGGGTGTCAGTCTATTGCGCCTTCTTCCTTTCCGTCAAGCCTGTTCCTCCAACCATGAGCCACCCCCTACTTTTGATCTTCAGCGGACCACGAGCACTCCACAGTGGGCATGCTGCACCACACGGGTAGAGACGCTGCCAAGCAGCACTCGGCGGATTGCGCCCAGCCCCTTCGCTCCGGTCACAATCAGATCCGCCTTCTCCTGTTTGGCCACTGTCAGAATCTCGTCTGCCGGCTTCCCCAGCCTCAAGACTTCACGGATCTGGAAGCCTGATTTCGAGAGCTTAGCACCATAGCGCTGGAGCAGCGCTTTCCCGGCTTCTTTTACTTCTGGATACTTAAAATAGGGCACGGCATGTATCACGGTCACCACGACTGGTTCGCGATCCAGACCATCGGGTGTCGGGTTGACGTTGCGAATCAGGAACTTAACCGCCTTATCTGAGGCTGACGAACCATCAATTGCTAGAACCAGATGCCGTACAGGCCGAGGACTCTCTTTCACCACCAGGACAGAACAAGGCGCATGGTGAATGGCATGATTCGAGATACTGCCCAGCATAAAGCGGTCTAAGGCATCCAAGCCTCGGGACCCGATCGACAGCAGTCCGACCCCACGCTGCGCATGCTTCATGATCGTCGCTGCCACCGCGCCCTGGTCGGTCGTCACGGTCCCGCTCAAGCCAAGCGTTGATAGCAAACCCTCCGACTCTTTCTTCGTGGACTTGGCCGCTGCCTCCATCCGCTTGACTTCGGACTGAATGTATCGTCCGGTCCCGACGATCGCCGGCTGGATCATAAAGGGAGCCCGAACGCTTGCCAGATCGATGATATGCAGCACACGAACGACCGGCTGCACCGCGAACGGCATCTCCGCCAACCATTCGATCGCCCACTTCCCATGTTTCGACCCATCAGTTGTCGCAAGAATCTTCATGTCGGATATCCTTTTGTTCGACGAGATGTATCCCTGTTGTTCAACGGACTGTACCAAACCGTTCTCGAAACGCCTCTGGAGACAGGCCGGCCAAGTCGGCATAGCGGCCCAGCGCGTCCTGATTGTTCACGTCGGCTTCCGTGAGTCGAATCATGTATTGCCGGGCGATCTGATAGGACTGGGATTCGATATCCACCATCCTCACCTTGGTCCGCCCAGTGGAGGAATCCACCATCTGCTTGAATGGAATGGGGGTAAACCGTCCGTTTTGAATTGAGACCATGGCCGATGTCCCGCCATCGAGTAAGTACTGAGCGGCGCAATAGCCGAGATCGCGTGTGTACTCGATATCGTATGGAATGGGATCGGCACAACGGAGCTCATATCCGACGTTCTTCGTCACCAGGCTGATGGCAAGCCCCAGCTGGTGAAGCTGCTTCATCAGTTCACGCCGCAGCACATCACCGATGTCTATCTCGCTCATTCGCAAATGGCCGTGTTCGTCTCGTTCGACATGCTCTAACCCACCAAGATCACGAGAATCAATGATTTCGATCAGTCCTTCGGCCAGCACCACAACCCCGTCGGACCGACCATGTTCCAGACGTTTGATCACGGCTCCGATGAGAAGATCGACGACCCGTTGTAATTTGACCGGCCGCTCGCGAAATTCCTCTGGAATAATCGTCAGCGTCGCACCAGCGGCCTTTCCGATACCCAAGGCGAGATGGCCGGCCTTGCGCCCCATGGTCACGACCAAGTACCAATGTGCGGTGGTGCGGGCGTCGACCATCAGATTTTTGACGATCTCGGCCCCAACGTGACGAGCCGTTTGAAACCCGAACGTCGGAATGCCATAAGGAAGGTCGAGATCATTGTCGATGGTCTTGGGAACATGAATGACTTGAAGACGGCCGCCGGAATGTTCCTCCAATTTCATGGCCGAAAACGCGGTATCATCCCCACCGATCGTCACCATCCGGGTGACATTGAGTCTCGACAGAGCGAACAACACGTTCTTGAGCAGCTCGGTACTTTTCGTCGGGTTCGCACGAGACGTGCCCAGATAGGACCCGCCCCGAAAATGGATTCGGCTCACATCCTCGATCGAGAGCGGCCGTACCTGTCCCGTCCCCCCTTCCATGAGCCATTTGAACCCATCGATGATTCCAAGTGCGTCCGAACCCCCAAGAATACTCCGGATCGTGGCGGCGCTGATCACACTATTGATTCCGGGAGCCGGCCCGCCACCGACTAAGATACCGACGGTTGGACGCTCTACTGTCATCGGCTTCTCCTTAGGCTATTCCCCATCGGCCATCATCTGCGAATGGTTGTATACGCCATCTCGTCAAGAGGCAAGTGGTACAGCTCGAATTACTCTGGCAGTTCGTCCAAGCCCACATGAGCGCGAAGACGATTGTAATCGAACGCTGGTCGGCCACATCGCTGACGGCCTGGATCATGCTGGGCCATCTCATTGATTAAGGCACCGACCTTGCCGCTCATAGCGGCAGATGCGGCGGCATGTCGCGGCGTGTGCCCGCCAAGCGCGAGGTGAGGCTGATCCGACCACTCCAAGTAGGCTTTTTCAAGAAACTGGTTGAGCAGCGCACGGTCTTCTTCCGATGTCACGACTAACGGCGGCGATTCATCGGACATGAGTTCGGCTACCGAGAGTTGCCGCGCGGGCGGTACGAGCGTCTCACATCGGAAATGTAGTGAAAATCCAAACGAGGCAGCCAGTCGATGTTTGATCTGGTCAAGCCGTGCTGGACTATCGCATTCCACGATGAGCTGGGACGACGTGAGTGTCACCTTCGCGACAATAGAGCCGGTCACGCCGCTCTCATCGCGCTGCGCCCATATGCAAGCCGGAGGAACATCGTCGGTCTGGCCTTGCCTTCTAACCTGTGGCGCCGTCTGCTCCGGCTTAAGCTCGCTCATCTCGGACAATCCATCGACAAAGAACCGATACTCATGGTGGTCGTACAGAGCCACAGCATAGAGATAGGGCTGGCCATCGGGACGGCGATAGCGAATATGGGCGACGGCATCTACCAACGCGTCCGTGCGGAGCTGTGCGAATGCCCAGAGGAACATGTACCCGAAACGCTTGGTAAACTCCCTCCACTCCCCTAATGCAAAGGATCCGGTGGTCAACTCCATTTCTCTGCGCCATTCCGCAGTCATCTCGATCAGCGCCTTGGCATCGGTCTGAGACAAGACGATTCCGCAGCCGGCCCACACTGCCTTGCCTGATTCCCCACCATCCGGAGTGCCAACGAGGCGGGTCAGTAACACCCGGCCTGCCGCAAGACCTTTGAGGGATTCATGGCAGGGAACCACCAATGTGGTTCGATCTCCGAGCGACCGCACGGTGAGATCTTCCCCTGGCCTCGGCAAAGACGTCAGTTCCATCAGATCGAAATAGGAATGTTTCAAGGGATCGAGCCACTGCCGTTCCTCATTGGGGATGTGTTCGGTGATTACATCCCGTAACTGTTCGATCAGCGTCAATTGCCCGTCTTCAGGATAGAAATCGCAGAGAAGGAACAGATTGGCGAATTCGGTTTCTTGAGCGAGCGGTGCGACGAGTCTGCCCGCGATGCCCCCCAGGTAGGGTCTCAACGCCCGTGCCAGCGCTATCTCTCGCTGCAGGGCGAATTCCGGCTTGAGCGACAGCGATTCGAGCCGCGCGAGAATCGCATCCAGAGCCGCAGGCCGTGGAGTCCAGAATCCCGTTGCTTGTTCACTCGCGGGATTCATGTATTTCTTCCATGACGATTTCCTCCGCATCAAGCCAGTCTCGAAACGCGCTCCCTTCTTGACGGCCGCGCTGTTCCCACAATTCGTACGCTTTCTGCGCGATCCGTTCCCACATGCCATCCGGTAATTCAATGGGCTTCTCGGCTCGTCTTGTCTTGGAGACGACTCGGCCTTTCGCTTTACTGGTTGCTGTTTTTCGCGTTCGCATGACTTGCTCCTGGGTTACACATTGGTCGGCATCGATTGTCCTGAGAGAACCCGACGATGGTCTGGCGGTAACTTCGGGCTCCGTACTGTGAGAACAGGACACGAGGATCTCCGAAGGACGGACTCCGCGACACTGCCGAACAACGCATGAGACACCCCCCGGCGGCCATGCGTCCCCATCACAATCACATCAACCGATTGGGCTCGAGCCGCATCAAGGATGGAATCAGCCGGCAGCCCGCCCGAAATCAAGAAGTCGGATACAAGGCCGAGGGAAGTGAGCGCGGAGACGAAATCCGATAGCCGCTTCGTAATAGCGATCTTGCTCGATTCCCGCTGAGCCATATGGGGCAGCGTAAAGTCTAACCCGTACGACACCGGCTCTAGCACATGAAAGAGTTTCACCGAGGTTTTCGATCGTTGTGCAATCAGCGCTCCATACTCCAGTGCGTCAAGTGAGCAATCTGAGAAGTCGACCGGTACGAGCATTCTTGTGACTGTGGCCTTCAGACCTTCCCCTGCGCGCTGTTTTGCCGCCGGGACAGTCAACACGGGACAGGGTGCCCTACGAATGATTCGCTCAGCCGTGCTTCCCAGCAAGATGTGCTCGAGACCAGTCTTCCCTTTCGTTCCGACCACGACCAGATCCGCGTCTTCAGCCCGTGCGACGGCCAGCACTTCTTCACTCGGGATTCCTGTGGCGATGCGTGATTGGACTGCTAGCCCCAAGCCTCCCGCGCGCACTTTTAAGTCCACCAACCTTGTTGTTGCCTCCTGCATCAACTCATCCAAGTACAATCGATTCACCGCATAGTCTGGGTTCATCCCAGGTGGAAACTCCAGAACGCTCATCACGGTCAGCGAGGCACCCCACGAGTGGGCGAGCGCACAGGCATAGGCCTCCGCCGCCGCTGATCCCTGTGACCCATCAGTGGCCAAGAGAATTCTCAGCCCCCCTGCTGGCACACTCACACTGCCTCCGCACTTAATAGAAGTAACTCTCCGCTCATCGTCGGGTGAATCGAACATCGAAAGACATGCCGGCCTGGTCGCGTCATGTCAAATCGAATCGTGGCGTCCTGTTTCGGATCAAGATAGACTCCCCCCACCCCGCGGCCATAGACGATCACGCCGTCCTTTTCAATCTGTGTCGGAATCCCTTCAAACATGGTCGAGCCGAAATCATGTCGCTCCGCGTCATCATTCCGTACCTTAATGACGGTGGGAAACCCCAAGCGCAACGGACTCTGCTTCGTCACAAAACGAAAATCCTTGATCGTCACGTCCACCACTTGTTCGGATTGCGCCAGGAGAATCGACCCATACATCCAGGCCAAACAGACCATGGAGAGAACCATTCCCAACCTGCGCCACCGCACCAGACTTGCCCTAATCGTCATGAGATCCTCCATCTGCCAATGAACCATTGATCAACGCGTGGACTTCCGCTGTGGCGCGGATGCCTCAAGCGGCACGGTCAAGACGGGACAACCGGCCGTGCGAACGACTTTTTCCGCTGTACTGCCAAAGAAAATCCTGTCCACACTGCCGGACCGGCCGCCGTAGCTTCCTATCACGACCAGATCGATATCCCCCGTGCGCGCAACTTTGGCGATCTCGACAAAGGGCACCCCCTCCACGATCAGGCGTGTGATCTTCACATCCATGGCTATCTTCGACTCCAACAACTGCCTCACTTTTAGACGGGCATGATGGCGTAACCGGCGGCGCTGTGGCGCGGCATCGGATGGAACAGCCAGCAAACCCAATCGATTGAATGCGGCAAGCGCACTGGTGTCGATCACGTGCAGAACAAGCACTGTCGCCCCACACAGTCGAGCGAGCTGACAGGCGACCCGAAATGCTTCATCTGAACAGGGGGAAAAATCAACCGGAACCAGTATGGTCTCGAAGAGATGTGTCTCCTTCCCCATGAACGATCCTCCTGGCCAATAATTGAGCAAGGGCGATGCCATCCACGAAGAGCTTCCGGCGCTGGTGAAGAGGTTGAAGAAACCACAGCTTTGCAGTTGGTTGCTTTCGTGATCCGCTACTGGCTGATAGGACCGTCTCCGGAAACAGGGGCTCTCTGCTACAGAGGTCGTCCGCCTGCTGTGGCAGAAGGCGCCACAGGATGTGAAGCGTGAGAAGCGAACAGTGAGAGGCGAGGAACAAGTGCCTCTAAACCGCCCCGGATTCCTTTCACATTTCACGTTTCACGTTTCACGCCTATGACGGCATTGGACTTGCTGAAGACCATCTTCAGTAGTGGGGGGAACAATGACACGCGCACAGTGGTTCCTGTTCGGAGCAGTGGGGTTGGGCCTGGCAATCGTGATCTATTTTATCTTCTTCTGCCCTGCAGACTGTCAGTAAAGATCGACCAGAAGGAGCGGGATGGCGACTGCGGCAGACCTGATGACCCTGGACATTCCCAGGAGCGACAGACACCGCACAGTGGGGGAGATGATCGCGGCACTTCGAAACCATACATGGGACGAGGTGGGCCATATCTATCTTGTTGATGATCAGGCTGGACTGGTCGGCCAGGTTCCGATCGAGCGACTGCTCCAGGCGAAGGAACAGACCTACTTGGCCGAACTCGAAGGCTCCCCTCCAATCGAAGTTCTCCCTGGCGATGCGGCTGAGACCATAGCGCTGCGTGCGGTCGAACGTCATGACGCGGATGTCGCTGTCATCGACAGCCGTCGTCGGCTGTTGGGCGCCATTCCGATCGGAAAGCTCTTGGCTCTGCTGCATGAGGAACATGTGGACAACTTCTTACGGATGGGCGGTGTAAGCCGAATAGATCATCTCCATCTGTCACTCACCGTGCAACAAACGCTCAACGCCGTGCGCGCGCGTCTGCCATGGTTGATGGTCGGTCTGGGTGGAGGGTTCTTGGCCAGTGGCGTGGCCTCGGCCTTTGAAGCCTCGCTGAGGCGTGAAGTGGCTCTCGCGTTCTTTCTTCCCTTGGTGGTGTATATGGCCGATGCCGTCGGGACCCAAACTGAAACCATCTTAGTTCGTCGGTTAGCCTATGGAGAAGTCTCGGTGTGGGAGCAATTAGCGAGAGAATCAGTGATCGGCGCATCCATCGGAGCGATCGTCGCAGTTGTCGCAAGTGGAGGATTATGGCTCTGGAACGGGCATCCGGCGATAGCAGTGGTCGTGGGAGCCTCACTGGGGGTGACTGCAGTTGTCGCCACCATTATGGCCAGTCTCCTGCCGATAGGACTGGCGCGTCTCGGAGCAGATCCAGCCCTGGCCAGCGGACCGGTGGCGACCGTTGTCCAAGACATTCTGAGCGTGGGAATTTATCTGATGATCGCGACGGCCTTACTACCCATGTGATTCATGTTGGAGCGGATCAGCAAGGCCACAGTCGAAAGGTGATGCTATGAAACTCTTGCTCGCAGTCGACGGTTCCGACAATTCCTATGAAGCCGTGCGCGCCTTGAAGTACCTGGCTCGTGCCGAGGAACTGCACCTTGTGCACGTACTCGATGTCCCGAGTCCAGCTTATCCCATGATGATACCGGAAGTGGCACAAGAACTGTACGAATCGGTCGAGCGCAACATGCGCGACGACGGGACTCGCTTGTTGGATCGCATCGTGTCCTTGCTGCCATTAGATGCCGGACCGGTGACGAGACATTTGGTCGTCGGATCTCCGGTGGATCAGATCGTGGCCTTGGCTGAACAACAAAAGATACATCTCATTCTGTTGGGTGCCCGAGGCCTTGGACCAATCAAGGAACGGCTCGTTGGAAGTGTCTCCCACCGAGTGCTGACATTCGGGCCTGGCGCGAAATTGATCCTTCCTGGCCCCTTAAAAACGCTTCATCATATCTTGCTTCCCCTGCAAGGGAGCTATGATGCCGACCATGCCCTCTCCTTCCTTCAACAGAAACCCTTTCGTGAACCGCCCACGGTCACCCTCTTCACCGTCCTCCCCCATACCAGGCCACCCTGGCCGGTGGATGCGGTCTCGGCTGAGCATATGGAAACCCATTCCCTTGGCAAGGCGAAGGACTTCCTCGACGAGATAGCCGCCAAGCTCAGACCATTGGGCTATCAAACCCGCGTGGCGACTAGGTTGAGTACCCCGGTCGAGGGAATTCTTCAGGAAGCCAAGGCCTTGAATCCCGACCTTATTCTCGCGGGATCCCGTGGACGTCGCGGCATCACCCGCATGGTGCTCGGCAGCGTGTCACATGCGCTGTTGCACCAGGGGACCTATCCACTCATGATTGTTGGCTGATTGTCGAAAGGGTGTACACCATGCCGATGTACGACTATACGTGCCTCGATTGCGGGAAGGAATCGTTGATCGTGGTAACATTGAAAGAGCATGCAGCAGGTGAGGTGACATGCCCGGCCTGTGGAAGCAAGAAGCTGCAGCAGCTGTTTAGTTCCTTTATCGCTCACACCACGAAGAAGAGTTAGCAGCGTGTTGAAAAAGTCCGCCAACGGCGTTCTCGCATCGTTCAGGCCCTCAACGTACCGAAGGCGAAGGCAAGGTACCTATCCGCTCGCATGTGATCGAAGCGAGCGGTTCAAGCGAAGCTTGGTATGTACCTCCTCGGCCCCTCTCTCGCTGCGGGCTTACTCGGTGAAATGCGCGTCTTGGCGCGCTGGGGTGGGCGGGTGAGAACGACGGCCTTTTTGAACACGCTGCAGGACTAGGTGGATCATGCAATCACAATACACAGAGAATCTATTCTTCATCGTGGGACTATGGACCCTTCTCGTTCCGATTGACCTGGTGCTATCTCCTTTGTACGCCCAAGACTATCCGCCGGACATCACACGCGGGAAAGCGATCTATCAGCACCACTGTCTGGACTGCCACGGTCTTACCGGTCGAGGAGACGGCCCTGCCGCCGCTTCCTTGAAAGTCCTACCGGCTGATTTTCAGCGCTTCCGGTCGTTCCTGAAATCCGATGAAGAGTTACTGCGAACGATCGAGCACGGTGTGGTCTTCAGCCCGATGCATTCTTGGCGCGGCCAGCTCACCGACGGAGAAATGCAAGACGCCGTGGCGTACATCCGCTTGTTGTCACAACAGGGACAGTGAGCCATCTGATAATCTGACGATCTGTTGAATGACTGTTTGGAAATCAACAGATCATCAGATTCCCAAGGTTGATGGCGATTCGCTCATGATATCCCTCACAGCCCGTGATGCGTTGCTCGTCGCCGATATTCAGAATGATTTCCTGCCAGGTGGAGCGCTTGAGATCAGCGGTGGTGATGATATTCTTCTTGTCCTCATGAACTATGTTCAGCGGTTTCAGAGTCGCAGTCTTCCTATTTTTTTGACCCGCGACTGGCACCCATCCAACCATTGCTCCTTCCGGTCCCAGGGTGGGTCATGGCCGGCCCATTGCGTCGCGAATTCCCCCGGTTCTCTACCACCGCCGTCGTTTTCAGTCCCCTCATCAGCCGTCATTATTTACAAGGCCATCGACCGTGACCAAGAGGCCTATTCGGCATTCCAGCATACCGCACTGGATCGGCATCTGCGGGCTCTGAGTGTGCAGCGGCTGTTCATCGGTGGATTGGCAACCGACTATTGTGTGCTGAATTCGGTCAAGGACGCTCGGATGCTGGGTTATAACGTCTGCTTGTTGGTAGACGGCATCAAGGCGGTCAATCTTCGTCCTGACGATGGTCGTCGTGCCGAAGCGGAGATGATCCGCCTGGGAGCCATACCTATTCAATGGAAGATGCTCCAATCATGAATCCTTCGGCCAGTGCTCTACTGACCGATCTCTATGAGCTGACGATGGCTCAGGCTTACCTGGAACAAGGAATGGACGGAACCGCTGTGTTTGAGTTCTTTGTCCGCAAACTGCCCGCCCACCGGAATTTCTTTGTCGCAGCCGGTCTCGAACAGGTGCTGGACTCTCTCTCACGTTTACATTTTACAAAGGAAGAACTGGCTTGGTTAGATCAATCGGGGCGGTTCAGCTCGAGACTCCTTCACTACCTGGAAACACTGAAATTCAGCGGGGATGTGGATGCAATGCCCGAAGGAACCCTGTTCTTCCCTCATGAGCCGGTCCTCAGAATCGTCGCGCCGCTTCCCCAGGCCCAACTCGTGGAAAGCCGTGTGATGAACCTGTTGAACTTTCAGACCATGGTGGCCTCAAAAGCGGCGCGTGCGGTGCTGGTCGCAAGAGGAAAGCCGCTCATCGATTTTGGGCTGCGCCGGGCGCATGGGGCCGAAGCCGGGCTCTTCGCCGCGCGAGCGAGCTATCTAGCCGGCTTCGTCGGAACCGCGACCGTGCTGGCTGGTATGACCTATGGAATTCCTCTGTATGGCACCATGGCCCATTCGTTCGTACAGGCCCACGCGGACGAGACTCTTGCCTTCGAGCATTTTGCCCACAGTCAGCCGGACAACGTCGTCCTTCTGATCGACACCTACGATACAGAAACGGCAGCGAGCAAAGTGGTGGTGTTGGCCAAGACCCTGAAGGCCCAGGGTATCATCGTTAAGGGAGTGCGATTAGACAGCGGTGATCTGGCCGATCATGCCCGAAAGGTTCGATGTATACTCGATCAAGGAGGCTTGCCTCAGGCACAGATTCTCGCCAGCGGCAACCTTGACGAATATCGCTTGAGAGATTTAATCCAAGTCGTCGCGCCGATCGACAGTTTCGCCGTCGGAACGGCTACGACGACCTCATCCGACGCACCTTCACTGGACTGCGCCTACAAGCTCCAAGAGTATGCGGGCCAGCCATGCCGCAAGCGATCGGAAGGCAAAGCCACCTGGCCTGGCCGCAAACAAGTCTATCGGTATTATGCGAACGACGGGCATTTGGACCACGACATCGTCACGACACTCGACGACCAACTACCCGGCGAATCGCTGCTCCATCCTGTCATGAAGAATGGCTGCCGCCCCGCTCCATCACCTAGCTTGGCCGAACTGCGGCGCCATGCGGCTGCGCAGTTGGGACAACTTCCCGAGCCGCTGCGGTCCCTTGAGGCCGTGCCGGCCTATGACACTCGGATTTCCACGGCTCTGCAACGCCTAGCCCAGACAGTCGACTGTAGGGTTTAACATCGAAGGAGACACAAGATGAAGCGCTTCTCCATACCGACCGTCTTTGTGGGAATGATCATCCTCATCGGACTCCCTGCCTCATGGGCCTGGGCGGCAGGCTCACCTGCTTCTAACACGACGTCGCTCGCGGTTCCCCTCTGCAAGAGCGCTTACAAGCAGAAGTCCGTCTCTACCAAGACATTGCAGACGCTCGTGCGTTCGCATGAACGATGGGTGGAGTATCGGGGCAACCCTGATGCCAAGAGGATGGAGCTCTGCCAAGCGGATCTGAGCCGGGCAGCACTCGCGGGAGCGAATCTCGAACGGGCCGATCTGGAGGGTACGGTCCTGCGTCAAGCGAAGCTGTCTCAGGTCAATCTGGCTCAGGCTAGCCTTGCCGGGGCTGACCTCACCAAAGCCCTCCTAGAAGACAGTAATCTCTCCGGAGCCGATCTGCGCCGTGCCCGGCTCACTGGCGCAAATCTCTCCCGAGCCATCGGCGATGAAGCTGCGCTCTTCGACGCTGTCCTGGTCGGTGCCAAACTACGCGAAGCCTCGTTCGAGCGAGCGCAATTGGAGGGTGCTGATCTCACCGCTGCCGACTTGACCGACAGCAACTTCGCCGAGGCGTATTTTTACGGAGCGACATTAAAAGGCGCCGTCCTGGTGAATGCTGATCTGACGGGCGCCGACCTGCGTCGCACCGTCCTGACCAACGCAAATCTCTCTCGTGCCAACCTTCAGGGCACGCTGCTGGACCGTGCGCAATTGGAAGGGGCCCGCCTGATTGAAGCCGACATGGAAAGCGCCTATCTGGACGAAGCAAATTTGCGTGATGCAAACCTGAAGGGAGCGATTCTTCGCGGCGCAGATCTCCGGTACGCCAACCTGCATGGCGCAGACCTGCAGGACGCCGACTTGGAAGGAGCCAACCTCGAAGAAGCTGCTCTAGGCAAGGCGGATTTGCACTCGGCGAAGCTCCGAATGGCTATTCTTTATCATGCCGTCTTTGATGAGACCAATCTCATGGACGCAAACCTCAACCGCGCGGTCCTTATCGGAGCCACGGGATTGCGCACCAACTTCATGAACGGCGATCTGAGCGAACTCTACGCTCCGAAATCCTCTTTCCAGCTGGCACAATTCAACAGGACCCATCTGGAATCGGTCAATTTGGTCGGCGCAGATCTTCGCGGGGCGAATTTCAGCCACTCCAATATGACCCATGCCAATCTTCAGGACACGAATCTGCAAGATGCCATATTTCTTTCCGTCAATTTGAGTGGCGCTCGACTGGACTCAGCGGACTTGCATCGCGCGAACTTCACGAGCGCCAACCTCTCGTCGGTCATCGGTCTCACCCAGGCACAACTCAATGTTGCCTGCATCGACGAACAGACCAAATTACCACCTGGACTCAGCCGTCCCGCTCCCTGCAGCCCTGCCAAGAAATAGCTTCAACCATGACCTCCCAACACGAGCACAGCGTAAGGATCACACGAGGGGAAGTGACTTTGGAGGGTATCCTCGGACTCTCAATTGATCCGCGCGGTATCGTTGTCTTTGCGCATGGCAGCGGCAGCGGGCGATTCAGCCCCCGGAATATGTTCGTCGCCCGCCAGTTACAACGAGACGGGTTTGCCACGTTGCTGCTGGATTTATTGACCGAAGTGGAAGCCGATGATCGGCGCAACGTGTTCGATATCAATCTGCTGGCGGATCGGCTGTTACTCGCGAAAGGCTGGCTGGAAGCAGAACCTCGGGCACAGCATCTGAAGATCGGTTATTTCGGGGCTAGCACCGGCGCCGGAGCCGCTCTGCAAGCCGCAGCGAGAGAGCCCTCAAACATCAAGGCCGTGGTGTCACGAGGCGGACGACCGGACCTGGCTGAACCCTATCTGCCGTCGGTCACCGCTCCGACCCTGTTGATCGTCGGTGGCCACGATGAACCAGTGATTGAAATGAATCAGGCCGCGTACGATTTGTTGACCTGTGAAAGGAAGTTGGTCCTCGTCCCCGGCGCCACACACCTCTTCGAAGAGCCTGGTACCCTGGAACAGGTGGCTGAACATGCGAGCAGGTGGTTCCAACAATACCTGAAAACGGCGTGAAATCGGCAGGATCAGAACAGGAGCAGTCGCCAGCTCTCTGAGCTGGAAGAGCGACAATCCGCGAGGTCACGTACTCGGCGAGAGCAGGAAGTCGAAATCGGCTTTCGTCAGGACGCCTTGCCCGGAGCCACGCACCACGCCGGCCATGACCGCGTCGTACAACTCAAGCTTGCGCTGTTTGAGCGCCACCATCTTCTCCTCAATGCTGTGGCGCATGAGAATCCGCTCAATCGTGACCGTCTGCCGTTGCCCGATGCGATGCGCACGGTCCGACGCCTGGCGTTCCACCGCCGGATTCCACCAGGGGTCCAGATGAAAGACATAGCTCGCTCGTGTGAGATTCAGCCCCTGCCCTCCCGCTTTGAGACTCAAAAGAAACACGCTCGGCTGTTCACTGGTCTGAAACGCGGTCACCCGGGCCTTGCGCGCAGCCGACGCCGTAGACCCATCCAACCGGTGGTAGGACAGTCCGTGCCGAGTGCATGCTTCCTGGGCAAGATCCAGAAAACTTGTGAACTGTGAAAATACGAGGGCGCTGTGCCCCTCATCGCGCAAGACCTGGAGCCGCTCCACCAGGAAGCCGAGCTTAGGCGACGTCTCATTGGCCTGACTCGTGAGAAGGCGAGGCGAAAGACAGACCTGCCGCAGTTTGAGAATAGCCGTGAGCGCGATAAACTGGGCCTGCCCGGAGGTCTTGGTGCGATAGGCGTCGTCGATCGTTGAGCGAACCTGATCGACGGTCTGTTGATAGAGCGCCTTTTGGCGATCCGTCAACTCAAGGAAGACCTCGTGCTCGATTTTCGGCGGGAGGTCCTGGAGGATCTCAGCCTTGGTTCGCCGCAGAATAAAGGGCCGCGTCCGACGCAGTATCCGATCGAGCGCGCGACCCGCGACACGTTTCAGGTCGGTCTTGAAGTGATCGTACTCGCCCAGGAGTCCCGGCACGCACAGGTCGATCACGGAGAAATACTCGCCCAAATGGTTTTCAAGTGGCGTACCAGTCAGGGCGATCTTGAAGCGTCCCTGGAGCCGACGGACCGCGCCTGTCGTGTCCGCCTGAATATTTTTCACCGCCTGGGCTTCGTCGAACACGATCACATGGAACGCCATCCGCGCTAAGGTGTCGATATCCCGGCGGGCCAACCCATAGGTCGTGAGTACCACCTCGCCGTCTCCGGCGTCGAATGTCCGTTCGCGACCGCTATACGCATGAACCTTCAACCCGGGCGCGAAGCGCGCCAGCTCCTGTTCCCAGTTGAAGAGCAGACTTGTCGGCACGACGACCAGATGAGGGCCCTTCACCCCGTGAGCCGTCTTGATGCGTCCCTCCTTGATCGCGGCCAACAGGCAAATGGTTTGGAGGGTCTTGCCCAATCCCATATCGTCGGCCAAACAGGCACCGAATCGATGCTCGTAGAGAAATGCCAGCCAGGCGTAGCCGTCCTGCTGGTAGGGGCGCACCTTCGCGTGCAGGGCCTCCGGCAATGGCGGCGGCTCGATCCGCTCAAATCCCAGCAAGCGCGCCAACACCGCCTCGTCCTCGGCTGGCAGCGACACAGGAATACCCTGCTCGCGCAGCGCCAGCCAATCGAAGATCTGCAACCGAGGCACACGCACGACGTGCGCTGCTTTCCGATCCTCCGGCGCATCACCTGTAAGGCCGATGATCGCGCGCAACCGCTCCATAGTCTGCCCATCCAAGACCCGCAAACCGTGCCCAGTGTCGATCATGCCGCCCTGCCGGACGGCCGCCCGCCATTCCGTCTCGTCAATCACCACCCCGTCGCAGCGAATCTCCGGCCGGATCTCGAACCAGTTGATCCCGGTCCCCTCTCGATCCTGACGCCCAACTTGGACAGTGCAATCCCACCGAACGGGCCGGAGCGGTTTGTCTTCGTACAGCAATGCAATCCCGGCCGCCGTCAGCTTTTCCAAAAGCTCCGGCAACTGCTGAAACAGCACGAGCGGGTCGATCATCATCGCGTCGTACGAGGGCATGCCGCGAAACGCGTCCAGACCGAAAACCTCGAATGGAATCTGGTACAGCAACACTTCGCGAGGTTTGTCGATTGCTTGCAATGCCCACCGCCCTCCTTGGACCTGCAGCCGCACATCTTGACTGGTGTACACCGACAGATGGTGCCTCAGCCATTGAGCGGCCTCAAGACGGATGCTCCTCGCCCAATCGCTCTGATCCAACGCCGTCTTGATGCGGCGATCTCGTTCCTTGGCTTCGCCCACTGTGAGCAACGTGAAGAACAGATCGTAGAGTCGGCCTCTGCGTTTCTGCGTGCGCAACGGTGCGGACACGGCGCGGCCCTGCCCCAACGCCCGGATGAAGGCAAAGGTCGAGGCGCTCGGAGCAAATCTGGCGTCACCGCGCCGGCATTCCATCTGTAGCATCCATGCGGTGGTCGGCGCGGCGGCCTCGGCTGGGAGCGGCGCCAGAATCAACGCGTATGACACCTCATCGCCTACCGACACTGGGTCGGAAGAATGAACTGGTGCCTCTTCCCCATCCACACGCAGCAGAACATCACGGAAGGTCTTGTCGGCCTGTTTGCGGATCAAATCAATTTGAGCGGACTGGAATTCCTCTCGTGAGACAGTGAATTCCACTTCATGGTGAAGGCCCTGCCATCGCCCATGGCCCTGGCCGTCCGGCAAGGTCACCGCGCACAATGTCCCAGCTGGTCCGCTCGCATGGTCATCAGCGTTGAAACCTTGGAAACCGTTGCGTAACGCACGATACGAAGCCCATCCGCTTTCGTCCTCCAAGCAGAGCAAGCGGCGGCCACTCACGTCGACCACGAAGCCGCGAATGCGGACGATTCTGTCGAGCGCCGTTCCGTCGGCGATGCAGACCGCGCGAATCCTCACTTCATCACCGGCAAGAGCGATCTCGGTCTTGCTCCGACAGGTGACCGACGGAGCCCATTCGAGGGCGATAGACTCCAGGCCGGCTTTCAGCACGATCGGGAACCGGCGCTTGGAGATACGGAGATAGCGCTCTAAGGGCTCATCCCCATACCCTGAGGAAAACCAGGACGGATTCAGGAGTGGCCGCAGCTCTGGCGGTAACGCGGGGGTCCACCCTGCAGGAACCCGCACACCGTTCCGATGGATCACAAGTTGCGGATACGGCTGGCCGGTGTCGATCACGATTTCATAACCCGACTCAGGGAGACCGTCCCCATCCCGTGAGGGGACCGTCCCCTTGATGGAACCTGTCTGGACGAGGTCGCCGAGCAACTCAATTCGGAGCGCGGCTAGGTGGGCTTGTTGCCGATCGGACAATGGGAACGTCTCGGGCGACAGCAGATGTTTGGTGGCAAAGCAGACACACAGGATATGCTTGCATAGCCGATCAAAATCCCAGGCCGGACAGTCACAGAACGAAGAGAGAAACCCCTCGTCGAGAGAAAAGATGACTTCGTACAGGCTGGTTCCCTGCACCTGCGCCGTGAGCGTGGCGCCGTCCTTACCCCAGACATAGTGCTGAAGCCGTTGCTGCCGGTAATAGTCATATCCCCTGAGCACCGTCTCTTTAGGGGCCATCGTGTACAAATCGTTGACGGTAAAGGCACGAAATGCGGCAACCAGGGCCGCCGAGGCAGGAGTAGGAATGATGATGGGGCTTTCCTTCGTGTCAGAAAGGGGACTCTCCCCCCCTCTGCGACGAGACGCAGGTGTCTTCCGCATGGTGCAACACTATAGCGACCGGGAGAGAGCCTCATCAAGCAGCGTTGGACGATTGCTCGCGCAGCTACATAGGGGTGGTTGCCGTAGAAGCGCTCAGGAATGCCGTGGGTTAAATTTCTCTTTCACAACTTCCAGCACTTTCCTCGCTGCGTCGTTCGCGGAGAGCGCAGTCGCGTCTATGGCCACTTCAGGGTGGACCGGCGCTTCGTAGGGATCTTGCAGCCCCGGCACGGTCGAGGACTCTCCCTGTTGGCCTCGCTGATAGGTCCCCTTGTAGTCACGTCGCATAGCCAGCTCCAACGGACACTCCACGGCGACCTCGATGAACTGAGGAATCAGGCTGCGGGCAAAGTCTCGATACGCCCGCTTGTTGCCTGTCGCATCGAAGAGAACGGTGACGCCATGAGCGACCAGTCTTGCACCCATGAACGCGAGCGAACGATAGAACAGATCCCGTTCTGCAACACTGTACGTTGGATGAGGTGTCAACATTCTGCGGACCGTATCCGATTCGAGTACTTCGACAGGACCAATCTCTTCCAGCTTTGGCTTCAGCGCGGCTGCAATCGTACTCTTTCCGGACGCAGGCAGCCCTGTGAGCCAGATGGCGAAAGCCTTTGATGTGGCCTCAATCGTCATGGGTCAGCCAGAAAGAGAGACATGGACGTTCGTTCTATCAGCTGAGGCAAACCGCTAGCGAGTAACGGACTCTAGAGTCCACAATACTCATTCACCCGTTCCGGCTCAAAGCGCGGCACATCAAGTACGTTTTCAATAAACCGGAAGAGACTGCGCCGGATATCGATCGACAGATTGGGATACCAGAGCGGGCTGGCCACGACCAGGCCGCGAAAGGCGAAGAACGGCGCAGCCGTTTCCGTAACCTCTTTGTCGCCGCTGACCTCTACATAGGTGTCCCAAAACAATCGGAACAAGATCTCGAACGACCCCTGGAGCTTGCCCCGGCTGATCAATGAGTTCAGGAGATAGTTGATCGTCATCGCGGTCACGTCGTCCGCCGGCTCGCCCCATTCCCCTCGTGATCGATCCAACACCGCAAAATCCGCCCCGGTACGAAACAGCACATTGTAGGGATGAAAATCCCCATGAACCTGAGAAAGACGATTGACCTTGTCATGAAGGCGCCACCGCCATTGGTTGCAGGCCTCCTCCACCGTTCGCAACAGATCGCCTGTGATAAAGCCACAACGCTTGGGATAGCTATCGGTCAACCCCATGATGCATTCGCCGTGACCGATTAATTCACGCAACCGACGCTTGTAAAGATCAGCGTCTCGCCGTTTCTTGGCATGGATTTGAGCCAAGTAACGAGCCAACGCGACGGTCCGTTGCCGGTCTAACTTTCGTAATCTCCCGCCTTTTGCCAGTCGTGCAAGATCCGCATGATAGCTTGCGCCATCGGTCCATTCATTCAGCACGAAAAACTCACGTGCCTCCGCGAGGGAAAAGAGCGCCTGGTTGGCGTCGAAGGCGCCCACATCGAGGGCCTTCACATGGTGTGATAGACGTCCATAGGAGTCGTAGTCCCACAGTATCGCCTGGGCGCGATCGGCCATATGTTCGTGCCCGAACGGACCCGGCTTCATCGTTTCGAGCACTGCGGACTGAACCAGCCGCCCGACTCGGAACGTCAATTTGACGGGTGTGCCATACCCATACCGTTTTTGCTCTCCCTTGGAACTCTCTTTCCCGATGACTCCGTAGGACAACAATCGCGCCGTTGGGCCAAAGCGGGTCTGGAGATAGCGCTCCAGGGCTGGTCTGCGTAACATCGGCATGCTGAGAACGATCGCAATTCACGTACCCGACATCGCTCTTTCAAATGCTTGGGAAGGCCGCTGAATGAACGCACGCTGTCGCATTGAGCTCCACCGGTCAGAGTGGCACTGTGGACAAATGCCCCATATTGGAATCGGTCGGAATGACTGGGGTCATAAAACACCCAGCCCTTGCTGATTTACCGATACCCCTTAGCCCTTGTCCTGTCGGCATATCGTTTGCGATCTCCGGTCGGTGAAAGAGACTGAACTATTACGATGTGGAGGCACAATGGAACTGGAAATACAAAGCCGCAACGTTGCCATGACCCCCCGTTGGAAGACAGAGATTGAAGCTCGAATGGATGACCTCCGACGAGGACATGACGATTTGATTCACGGTCGAGTCACGCTGATCAAGAACCGGCACCACAAGAAACTCGCAAATGTCGCGGAAGCGCTCGTTGTTGTCACCCTGCCGGGACGCCACACGCTGACGGCCAGAAAAGAAGACAAGACGTTTGAGGAGGCCATTCGGTCTGCGTTTCAAGCAATCAGCATCGAACTCCGCAAGTATCGTAAAAAACGAGCGAAAACCGAGGTGCGCCTGCCGCCCGTGCCGCCCCATCGCGGCGTGATCTGCAAGCTCTTCCCCAAGGAACGATACGGCTTCATCCTTAAAGAAGGAGGCGGCGAGGTGTATTTTCATGCCAATGCCCTGCAGGGGCTCACGTTCAAGAAACTCGAGGATGGTACTGAAGTCGTCTTCGGCCTTGAACAGGGTGACAAAGGTCCACAGGCCACAGTTGTCACTCTCCTGCCACCCATAGCGAAGGTGCTCTAGATGACAATGGACAAATTCAAAGTTCCTGTCTCGATGCTCGCCCCTGTGATCGACCCTGGGCAGCTTGGTTTCGAGGATACCGGCGAGCTGGAGCCCCTCACTGACATCATTGGACAGGAACGGGCTGTCGAGGCCATGGAATTCGGGCTGAACATGAAGAGTCCCGGATTTAACCTCTACGTCTCGGGTCCAGTCGGTACGGGAAAGGGCACTCTCGTTCGGCAGATGGTCAAGCGCATGGCCCAGGCTGCGCTCGCTCCGTCTGACTGGTGTTATGTCAATAACTTCCAGGACCCTTCTCGACCGATCTGTTTGGCTCTTCCGGCAGGACAGGGGGCCTCGTTTAAACGAGAAACGGCTGGGTTCATCGATGGATTGCGACGCGATATTCCCATGGCGTTTGAGAGCAAGAAATATCTTGATACCAAGGCCAAACTGCACGACGACATCGATACGAAGAAAAAATCGCTCTTCCATGAATTAACGGAATTCAGCCGGACTCGTGGATTCGGCTTTGAAGAGACCTCAGTGGGTTTCGGGATTGTGCCGCTCAAGGCCGGCAAGCCCATGGCGGACGCCGACATTGAGGCGATGACCGAGGAGGAGCAGCGGGACCTGAATGAACGACGCAAGACCCTTGAAGGAGAAATCCGCGAGTTCCATGTCCGCATCCACGGCCTTGAGAAGGAAGCTGAACACCAGCAGCGCCACCTCGACCGTCAGCTGGTCACCAATGTCTTGGAGGGCCGCTACGAAACCATGCGGCGGGCCTATCAAGACATCCCGGCACTCTCGACGTTTTTAGAGCGTGTTCGTGACGACATCGTGCACCACTACAAGGATTTTCTTCCTCGCGAGGGACCCACCCTCGCCATCCCAGGTTTGGAATTCAAACGTCCGGACATATCGCGCTTTCTCGTCAATCTCATCGTACAGCACGACCCGACGGACGGCGCCCCCGTGATCGACGAATCTCACCCGACCTATACGAACCTGATCGGGAAGATCGAACGGCGGGCGCACATGGGGGTGATGTACACCGATTTCACGGAGATCCACGCGGGTGCCGTGCTGCTGGCCAGCGGTGGCTACTTGATCGTGAATGCCTTGGACATGCTGCGCCAACCGTTTTCCTGGGAGGCGTTAAAGCGCGTGATCAAGACAGGAGAGGTGAAGATCGAAGACCCCGGAGAATTCTACGGATTCTCGACGGCGGGGCTGAGGCCGGAACCGATCCCGGTGAATGTAAAAGTCATTATGGTCGGGCCGCCCATTCTCTACCATCTCCTGCAAGCGTACGAAGAAGACTTCAGCAAGCTCTTCAAGGTGAAGGTGGACTTCGACACCGAGGTGGAGAGAAGCGAGCAGCAGGATCGCCAATATGCCCGGTTCATCGCCAAACTCTGCCGCGAGGAAGGGCTCCCGCACTTCGGCGTCGATGCGGTCGCTGGAATCATCAGGCAGGGGCTTCGCTTCGCCGATCGACATGACCGACTGTCGTTGCGGTTCAGCCTCGTGAGCGATCTCATCCGCGAGGCGGGATACTGGGCTAGGAAAGAAGGCCATTCCTTCGTGTCTCGCGCGGATGTCGATACCGCCGTCTCACATAAGCGCCATCGCTCGAATTTGGAAGAACACTGGATCCAGGATGAGATCAAAGAAGGCACATTGATGATCGACCTCGACGGCGACGTCGTCGGCCAGGTCAACGGCCTCTCAGTCCATCAGCTCGGCGACTATTCGTTCGGACGTCCCACGCGCATTACGGCTCGGACCTACATCGGGACCAAGGGCGTGATCGACATTCAGCGCGAGGCGGAACTCGCCGGGATGATCCATAGCAAAGGAGTCATGACACTGGCTGGATTTCTTGCCGGGAAATTTGCCGGATCCCACCCCTTCGCCATGAGCGCCTCGTTGACATTCGAGCAAACCTACTCGGAAGTGGAAGGGGACAGCGCTGCGGTGGCCGAACTCGCCGCGATTCTCTCCAGCCTCGCCGATCTGCCGATCCATCAATGGCTGGCCGTGACCGGTTCCGTCAACCAGTTGGGTGAGATCCAGCCGATTGGGGGCGCGAACGAAAAGATCGAGGGGTTCTTCGAGTCCTGTTCCCGCAGAGGGTTGACCGGCAAACAAGGCGTGATCGTCCCCGCTCGCAACACCAAGCATTTGGCCCTTCGGCGCGACGTCGTCGAGGCTGTGGAATCAGGACACTTCTCCGTGTATGCCGTGAAGACAATCGAAGAAGCGCTGGAACTGCTCACGGGCGTTGCAGCCGGCGAACGAGACCTTGATGGGACCTACCCGTCCGACAGCGTCTTTGGCCGTGCCGCTCAGCGGCTGGAAGAAATGGCGCAGGCTGTGGCGAAATGGAGTGAAGATGAAGAGAAACCGAGCAGGCACATCATCACGGAACCATGAGGATCACTTCGATCTGCCTGGCTCTTGACCGTCTTGGTTCGTTTGTTAATGATGCGTCAATTGATCGCGCGCACAGGTTTCTTCCGCCAGCATCCGTTGACCAACCGTCGAACTTGTGGGAATGAGCGCTATGCAGGCATTCATCGAATCACCTTGCGTCCCGGCGGAGACACGGTTGGCGCTTTTCGCGAGGGCTGTTCCTACGATACCTTGATGGAGCTTTTCACTATCCTGACAGCTTTGTTCGGCGACCATCCTCGCCCCTTCGCTGGAATCGCTCGATATCTTCGTTAGGCACGCCTTCAGGGAATCCGACGGCCCAATGGGGGCAGCCTCAGAGGGAGCCGACGACACGGGTGGGCTTGCTGATGTTGTTTCCACTAAGGCCTGCTCCGATGCGCAACCACCCATCACCAATAGACCAACGAGTCCACCCAGCAACGCTCCAACCGGCTTTCCATTCATAATTCGTATTCCTTCCTGACTGAGGTTGAGGCTGTCGACCCGCCCTGTATAGCGAAGTCTCTATCTGGGAGCAAGCAATATTGTGGCCCTATGGCGAGGGTTCTCAGCGGTTGCGCGCTTAAGAAGATCTCTGGCGTGAATTCCTAAAACTGGTCGAGAGGAATTCTTCGAGGTGGGCTTTGATGTGATCCCGCACCATTCGAAAGGCCTGACGTTGTTGTCCAGGAGATCCAGTTACGATAGCGGGATCGTCAAAGCTCCAATGAAGCAACCGCCCCGTATGGGGCCAACGCGGGCACGACTCCTTGGCCCGATCGCATACGGTAATGACATAGTCGAACGCCTGGTCAACGAACTCGTCCATCCGCTTTGACCGCTGAGCGGAAATATCGATGCCCAACTCCCGCATGGCCGCCACAGCTCCGGGGTTCAAACCGACGGGATGCGTGCCGGCGCTCAAGGCGTCATACCGATCCCCAGCCAGATGACGAAGCAGCCCTTCCGCTATCTGGCTGCGAGCCGAATTCCCCGTACAGAGGAACAAGACGCGCTGTTTCATGAGCAGCAGATAGTCGAGCAACAGGCCACGGGACTGGCCTCAGGCTTCGTCGCCCGGACAAACCCGCTGAGGAACTTGCCGTCGACGAGCGGCGCGATGGTATTGAGGTCAAGATCGGTTCCCTCGAATAGCTCGCGCGCATCGGCAGCCGTATAGACCCTGGTCGGCTCGATCGAGACTTGTTCGAACCCGGCTCGCTCAAGCTTCGTGAGGTACTCTTTTTCCTCTAACGCGCCAGCGACACACCCGGCCCACAGTTCGATATTACGCCGGACTGCTTGCGGGATCTCCCCCCGGACAACAATGTCCGACACCGCCAGCCGCCCTCCTGGCTTCAATACCCGAAAGGCTTCCGCCAGTACCAGATCCTTGTCGGGTGACAAGTTGATCACGCAGTTCGAAATGATGAGATCGACCGTGTTATCGGGCAAGGGAATATGTTCGATGTCGCCCTTCAAGAATTCCACATTCGTCACTCCAGCCTTGGCCTGATTGGCCCGCGCGAGCGCTAACATTTCGTCGGTCATGTCCAGACCGTAGACCTTACCGGTCGGCCCGACCCGCTGTGCGGAGAGCAGCACATCGATGCCACCGCCCGATCCCAAATCCAACACCGTTTCGCCAGGGGCGATCTGTGCCAACGCCGTCGGATTCCCGCAGCCGAGCGACGCCGCCACGGCATCATGAGGCAGTGTGGCCGCTTCGCGGTCGCTGTAAAGATTGCCGGTGATAGGATCGAGCTGCCCCGCCTGCAAGACAGTCCCAGTCCCGCAGCAGGAACGCCGCTCCTGTTTCTGCGCCTGCAGAGCCGCCTGACCGTATCTGGTCTTGATTTCGTCTTTGAGCGTCTGTGCGTCATTCATGATCAACCTCCAATCAAGAAATGTTGATTTATAAGTGCTAAAAATCAGCAGCAACGTTTCGAAGAAACTGCCGACCTTGCTGCTTTCTTGAGAGAACCCACCAACTCCTCCAGCTCTTCAATCGCTTGGGCGCTCAGCCTATAGTACATCCATCGTCCTTCACGGCGGTCCTCGACGAGCGAAATTTTCTCTAGTCCCACCTCAGACAACCTAACCCCGCAAGAAACCATAACTCAGGAGGTAGGTGAGATGGGCCTAGATGGGGGGAGTTTGTCCTGTCCTGGTAGCAGCGTGGTAGCAAAGCCGGACGATATTAAGGAGTAAAACTATTATGCAGGTGAGCACGTCTTGTTAACCGACGAAGAGTGCCGTGCAAGCAGCTTGGCAGCACCGAAAGATGAAACGAACGTGAGCAAGCCAAGAAAGAGAAGGCGTAAGTCTTGCTCTAATCCAAGCCGACCTAGATAACTAGTAAGATAGGTGAGGGCACCGAAAACCAAGGTAAATGCGCCGCTACATGCGAAGGGCTTCCACCATGGCAGGGGCACCGCAATGGGTTTGGTGCCAAGAGAGAAACCAATAGCGACAAGAATAGCAGCAACCATGATGATCCAGAGGCCGAGTTGATACGACGGCCCACGACCCCACGCAGGTTCGTATTGGTCGAAACCATAGACCGCGATTGCCATTGCACCGGCAGCCCAGGTTACGAAACCGAGCGCGAAGATGGTGGTCGTCTTGGAGCGGCTCATACGATGGCGGCTAACAATTCTTGGAGCAAAGTGCATAGACGAAAGTATAGCGGACTTGCTCCCCTCCCAAGCGCGACCCAGATGGTCCTGTCCTGGTAGTAGCGAGGTAGCAGATGACTCTGAGTAGAGTACTACACCGTCCTTTGAATTCTGGCGGAAAGAGCGGCTGCGAAGGCAGCAGAGTCTGCTGGTGCAATTATCACATAGGGGAACCAGGATCTATTGGTTGTAATCAATACCCGTGTACGCCGAAATTCATAACCAACCCACGTGTGAGTCAAGAAATAGTCATGCCAATCTGGTTTCCAATATGCTCTCCACCAAGGAACTACCTGGACGTCCTTTATTTCATGATATGGAATGGAACTGATACAGAACATGCCAAAGAGCTTCACTCGCAAATGTTGCTCATCCAGCGAGTACCGAATTATCAGAGCGTATAACAACATGTACAAGACCGCTGACAATAAAACTCCGAAAATTATGATGGCATATCCCAATATTGGAGCGAGGGCATATTCAATGTTGGACATAATTGCCGTTTCTTTTCGTAGCAAAGGGCTAGGTAGAAGTATAGCCGTCTCCTTGAGTTGAGGCTGTGCAGAGGGAATCGGGGAGATGACTGACCTGCGATTTCTTAGAATGAAGGGTATAGACTCAAGAGGTTCCAAAAGCCCTTATTTGTTGCGAGTTTCTAGATGTAGATTTTTAGCAGCCCTCTAGGGAAATGGGAGCATCTAGTGCTGCTCCACCGCGCGATATGACACAGCATTTGTGAGGGATTTCCCCCTGTGATACGCTACCTACACGATTTCTCTGACCACAATCACAACGTCGAAGGGAACTCTCATGAAGATGCTTCACATTGTCTGTGGGAAGAGGTTAGAGAGCGAGATCTTGGCCATGTTTAAGAAGGTGGGTATCAAAGGATACACTATCATCTCAGGCGTGGGAGGTAGTGGTGTAACTGGGACCGTCCCCGATGCCAACCACTCAGCCGATCACAACGCTCAGACCAATACACTCTTCATGGTCGCACTTGGATATGAGGCCACGTTTCTGCCACAGATTGTGGCCGCGCTCAAGGAGCTTCGCGCCCAACATATTCAAGGACATGATGACCGCGAAATCCCGCTGACAGTCTTTCTACAACCCTGCGAGATCATCATTTAGCATTCGTGCTCCGTGTGTTGTTCAATCACCACGTTCTAACCCGTCCATTCTTTCCGTGAGTAACAAGAGAGGTCTGATCCCTTAGGTTCCATCGTTCGCTCTGCTCTCTCCCCTCTCACATGCACTCCCTGTATCATCTCCGGATCGATGGACCCATCTACGACTTTGCAGTAGACTTGTCCCTACTAGACCCGTGAGACTACCTCGCGAGGTTTCCAGTGCTGGCCACCACTGACTGACTCGTAAACCGTTGCCATGCCGCACTTTGAAACACATAACATACGCCGCATTGGATGGCTCCGTGCGGCTGTTCTTGGCGCCAATGACGGTATTGTTTCCACGGCGAGTCTCGTCTTAGGCGTCGCGGCGGCAGGCGCGAGTTCAACGAGTATTATGACCGCGGGCGTGGCGGGTCTTGTGGCTGGTGCCATGGCAATGGCTGCTGGTGAGTATGTTTCGGTGAGTTCGCAAGCCGACACCGAGCGCGCGGATCTAGATCGGGAGCGCAAAGAGTTAGCAGCAAACCCGGTGCAAGAACACCGGGAAATGACCGCGATTTACGTTGCACGTGGGCTCGATGCAGAACTCGCATCCAACGTCGCAACCCAGCTGATGGCACATGATGCACTCGGCGCGCATGGGCGTGACGAGCTGGGCATATCCGACATCGTCACCGCACGACCGGTTCAAGCCGCACTGGCTTCGGCTGTCACATTTTCCGTTGGCGCTGCCCTCCCTCTCCTGGTAGTTCTGTTGGCGCCTGTCTCTGCGCTGATGTGGGCTGTTTCTGGAAGCTCGATCGTATTTCTTGCACTCTTGGGTTCCCTGGCGGCGCGCGTTGGAGGTGCTTCCGTGATGACCGCTGCCGTGCGGGTAACCATTTGGGGCGCCTTGGCTATGGCCGTGACCGCTGGGGTTGGAGCTTTATTTGGGGTTCCTGCCTGATCCCTGCCACTCCTATTCGAAGAAAAATACGGCACTGGAAGCCATGTTCAACAGATGGCGGAGGTCTGACCCATGCGGGTGCCTTAGTCGGAATCTCCCGCTGAAGCCGAAGGCAATGAAAGTTTCTGATCTGTTAGTTCCCTCAGTGTCCTTCTATCTATTGCTTCCCAATGGTCCGGCCTGTCACTTCATGCACGCCTCCTGCCACGAGATGCTGCACCAGGTTGTACAGGATGATGGGGACCATGACTCGTGGATACGAGCCAAGCACAAGAGAGGCCAAGACCAGCCCGGTCCCGTTGTTATTCATCCCCAATCCATACATGAGCGAGACGCGATCAGCATCATCGACCTTGAACAATCGACTCAACCCATAACCAGAGGAAAAGGCCGTGACACAGAGGCCCGCAGTGATGGCCAGCGTCACCGCCAGAAAGTCATAATCTCGGTCCGCGATGGCTTGAGGAAGTGATACCGATCCGTTCGAATAGTTCAACAGCAACAAGACAACTGCATTGATCAGTTTGATGAACGGCATAATGGCCATTAGTTGGGCTTCAGGCGCCACGAAGCGCACCGCAAGGCCCAGCAGAGAGGGCAATACGATCCAGAGCCCCAGGAACGCTCCTGATCCATACGCAGCGAGTGTGTGTATGACAGCCTCATATTCCTCCGTAGCCATCTCCCCGAACGTATACAGGGCGATAGGCGTCAGGATAGGGCTGAGGATGGTCGAGGCGAGGACTAACCCTAAGCTCAGCGCTAGATTTCCATTTGAGTTTTGTGCCCAGGCGGTGGAGGCCCCGGCTATCGGCATAGACGCCACCAACGCCAACCCAACGAGGATGTGTTGGGCTTCCTCCGGCTCATACCACAGCCGCATGATAAGGGTGACCAGAAAGATATAGGCCATGGGGATGACGAGATTCGCGGTGAGCCCCGCAAACAAGACCCCTACCTTCTTGGTCAATGATCTGAGGTGCGCAGTCTTGACCCCCAACCCTGCATTGAACATCAAGGTGGCCAGCAAGAGCAGGAGGAGAGAAATCTGCAGGTTCTCATTGACGATTCGAAGATCACCGAAACTGACGTTTCGAATCCAGAGGCCGGCGGTTGGCCAGATGGCAGAGAGGGTGTAGGCGCCGATCAAAAACCAGAGCAGGTGATGATGGATAAACTGGGACAAGGAGAGAAAGCTGACGTTGCGCTTATCCATGATTGCCTTCGGTGCCACCTTCGCGCTTAGCGCAGACAGCCATTATCTCGGCGTTCGGCCTGTGATGTACACTCTTGGACCTTGCGGCAGCTGGATCAGTCGATCATCCTCCGCTTCGCCGCCTAAGACCCACTCGAAAAGCCGTTTGGCGTCATTCAGTTCAGGCTCGTTAGGAATGCCGTACTCCTCTTTCTGCATCAGTTCATCATAGAGCCCGATACAACCGTGAGAAGCGGGATACCCAGGTACGTCACGTCCGTGAATCCAGTAGGACACACCTTCGCGATTAATATAAAACCTGAGTGCATAGTTCATGGGGTACGGTCGGTTCGTACCTTCAATCATATAGAGACAGGATTCATGGGCCCGATGCGCAGCAGTCAGACGAAATTCTCCCACCGGTGTTGGATTCTTGACCTCTCCAGAGGCAATGGGCATGGCAAAGCGAAGAGATCCATATTCATAGGCCCCGAGAAATTGTTCAGAGAGATCAATCAGGACGAACTGTTCGTCCAATTCTGCAGTCGGATAAGAAAGGGGTAGTGGCGTAAATGCTTGCAGATCATAAAGCTGTTTGGGGACTTTGATGGACCGCCCAGCCTCTGCATGGCGCCGGTCGATGCGGTTGAACCGAACCACGTCGATCCAGTGCTCGCCGAAAAGCTTCTCCAACGATTCGCCCGCACGGAGCGTTCGGCACTCCCATTCTATGGTCGCATCGCTTGGATAGACGATGCTGCAGAGATCCCGATACTTTCGAGCCGATTCCGCCTCAGAGCCAGCGGAAAGAAGGATAATTGTCGACACGAGTATCAGATGCGTTCTCAGACGTTTGAATTGACACCTCAGTTGCACACTTCTTAAAGTCAGGACCAGTGCTGGGATGCCTTCATATAACCGAACAGCAAATCCCGTCTGGCCAAAATCCCCACCAGCTTGTTATTCCTAACCACCGGAACGCGAGTCAAATAACGATCCTGGAATAGATCGGCCACTTGGCCGAGTGTTTGATCCTCCGTCACGGTGACGGGATGGACCGACATGATCTCAGTCGCAAGAACCTTTCGAAGATCACGCCCCTCCAGCATGGCCTGGAGGAGATCATATTCGGTCACGATCCCGACCAATGTGCCATCCTCGTCCACGACCGGAAGACTCCCGAAGTTCCGATGGGTCATCATGTGGGCGATCGTCGAGGCGTCAGTACGCGAGCTGCATCGTGTGACGGCGTCCTGCATCAGCTGTCCCACCGTCAAGGTCTTCGGATCGCAGGCCTTCAGGAAGAATTCGGTTTGTCTCATACGCTCCTCACTGTTATCGTTTGTCGCCAGTGGCGAGATAGGTTCGCAAGACATCGCGTCTCGCGATGATACCGACCAATTTATCCTTGTCATCCACAACAGGGACGCGAACCAGGTCGCTTGCCCGCAGCACATGGACCAACGTTCCAAGCGTCGTTTCCGGCCTGACTGAGTAGGGGTTGGAAGTCATGACATCTTTTGCCGAAACCGCACCAAGCCGATGACCATCGTCGACGGCCGCCAGCAAATCATGTTCGCTGACGATACCAGCCAGCTTGCGCCCATTCTCGACGACTGGGACGGAGCCAAAGCCCTCAATCATGAGCGACGCAATCACATCTCCCTTCGTTCTCAGACGAACGGACTGGACTTTCTTCTCCATGACCTGACTGACGGTCATGGACTCAAAGTCTTTGGCTTTAACGACCGTACCCCTCTTCGCCTTTTTCGTCTTTTTCATCGTCCCTCCTTAGGTCCTTCCGATAGGATTTTCCCCCTCGTCGCTACCAGGTGTCAGTCCTCGGCGATCCGAATGACCAAGCTCCGATTCTCTGACTAGCGAAGACTAGGTGCCACTCTGTGTATCGGACTCGATCCTGATCAATTTGAGCCGTCTAGAAGCTCGAGCTGACGCTATTCACCACAGTCACATTTCTCCCTCTGCTGCAAAATGCCTCAACCTCTCTCTGAACCTACACATCGGTTCTCTTCATAACTCCCCGGAAGATGAACAATTCTTCTCTCGCTTCTCTCCATCTCACAGGCACATCCAATGCAGTTCTGATACCCGAGATCATCTCGACATCCGGTCCGTCCCGAACGAAAGGAATCAGTTATGCGGATTGTCTGTGCGGTCGATGGGTCGGAACACTCGCAGTGGGGGGTCCAGGCACTCGAAGCTCTTGCCAGCCGAGAGCCTGAACAGGTCGTACTCCTGCATGTCATCGACAAGCGGGCTCTCCAATCGCTCGCCGGGAAGAATCCCGTCCGGGAGCGCCGAGTTCTGGCGGCCATGGAAAAGGCAGGAGATAGTCTGCTCAGGGATGCGGCACGATCGGCTCACGTCGCCCTTGGTCAGGCAGCCACGGCGCCACGCTCAACCATCCAAACCATCTTGGCTCATGGCCCACTGGCGAAGACCATCGCCAGAGAAGCGCGTCGCGTGAAGGCGGATCTGATCATCATGGGATCGCGCGGACTCAGCGATATTCAAGGGTTCTTATTGGGAAGTATTTCGCGCCAAGTTACCTCGATGGCTCCCTGTTCTGTGTGGGTGGTAAAACAACCGACGCACAAACTTCTCCATGTCACACTCGCCATCGACGACTCCAAACCGTCACGAGCCGCTGCGAAGTTTCTGCGATCCTATCTTCTTCCGGAAACCGCCACCGTCACGATTCTCTCTTCAGTGGAGAGCCCCGTCACGGACTTTGCCGCCCGGTACTTATCCGAATCACAACTGGCCGACTTGACGAAGCCGGTCATGGAGCGGGCCGCCGCGTTGGTCAACAGCGTACGGAATGCGTTCATTAAAGATGGCTTTCTGGTCGTGACGCAGGTCCAGATGAACCATGTCATCGAAACTATCGTCAAACATATCGAAGCCAATCGAGACGAGCTCTTGGTCATCGGATCTCGCGATTTGACGAAGAGCGAGAGACTCTACCTCGGTAGCGTCTCCGAAAGCCTGCTGAGACATGCTCCCTGTTCAGTACTGATCGTGCGAGGCGCCCGTGCCTGAGTTCAGCCATCACGACATTCACCAGCTTCCGACCGAAGATGTGCTGAAGCGACTGGAAACCAGCAACGGTGGTCTGTCTTCCGATGAAGCTCAACGGCGATTGGCTCGATATGGACCGAATGTTCTCGTCGAGCCTGGTCACTACTCATTGATTCGAGGATTCCTCCACCAGTTCACCCACTTCCTGGCCATTTTGCTCTGGATCGCCGCCGCCCTCGCGTTCACGGCAGAATTCATGAAGCCCGGCGAAGGGATGGCCACGCTCGGCTGGGCGATCCTCGGTGTCATTGTCATCAACGCCATCTTTGCCTTCTTTCAGGAATATAAAGCGGAGCGCGCGGTACATGCCCTCCATTGCCTTCTCCCTAGCCGGGCGTGGGTGCTGCGAAGCAGCCAACCACACGACGTGTCGCGGAGCGAGATCGTACCGGGTGACGTGCTCCTGATTGAGGAAGGAGAACAAATCCCTGCCGACGCCCGGCTCATCGAAGCGACCGACATGCGGGTCGATGTTTCTTCTCTCACAGGCGAGTCCCAACCGAAGCGGCGAACAGCGGAGCCGGTGGCCGATGGACATCTCCTGGACATTCCCAATCTCGTCTTTGCCGGCACCCCCGTGCTCTCCGGCAGAGGGCGGGCGGTGGTGTTCGCCACAGGCATGCAGACGGAATTCGGCAAGATCGCCCGCCTCTCCACGGGAGTGGAGACAGGCCTCAGCCCTCTGCAGAAAGAAATCGTGAAAGTCACCCACGTGGTCGCGCTGCTGTCGCTCGCGATGGGTGGAACCTTTTTCGCCATCGGCATCTCCATGGGCTTGGGTTTCTGGATCAGCGCGATCTTTGGGATTGGCATCATTGTGGCCAACGTGCCGGAAGGACTCCTCCCCACGGTGACACTGGCCTTGGCCCTGGGCAGCCAACGCATGGCCAAACGCCACGCGCTTATTAAGCAGCTGACATCCGTGGAAACCTTGGGCTGCACCACCGTGATCTGCACGGATAAGACGGGGACGCTGACCGAGAACCGGATGCGCGTGGCTCGTTTCTACATGGACCATCTCGACATCGAGGTGCAGGAAAGCTGTTTAGTGATCGCCGGACGCGTGACCAGCGCAATCGAGGCTGGGGAGTATGCGCCGCTCTTCGACGCGATCATCCACTGCCACAACGCCAAGCGCGTGCGGAAAACCGGCGGCCGTCCCACCGTGACAGGGGATCCGACCGAAGTGGCCCTGGTTGAGTTCGCACTGGGTCACGGACTTCTCCACCATGACCCGTTGCCCCGGATGGGCGAGCTCCCGTTCGACGCGGACCGGAAACGCATGGCCACCCTCCATTGGCGTGAGGGCCAACTCGTGGCGTTCGTGAAGGGAGCACCGGAATCGATGATGCCCCTCTGCAATCAGATACGGCACCAGGGTGTTCGATCACCGATGAGTCAAGAAGACCGCCAGCGAATCATGGAACAAAGCCGTACCTTTGCGCACCAAGCCTATCGGGTCCTGGCTGTGGCCATGCGTGACATTGAACAAGGTATCGAGAAGCTGGACATCGAGCAGGTAGAACAGAACCTGACCTTCCTCGGCCTGGTCGCCATGATAGACCCGCCGCGCCACGAAGTACCGGAAGCCATTGCGCGCTGCCGCCAAGCCGGCGTCCGCGCCATCATGATCACCGGAGACCATCCGCTCACGGCCCTGGCCATCGCCCGCCAGATTGGGCTGGCACCGAAAGAAGCCCCCGCCGAGCCCGACGGATACTGCCCCGTTATCGAAGGACATCAGGTCGAAACGATGAGCGACGACGCGCTGCGTCGTCTTCTCACGCCTACTAATCCCGGCGAGCCCGAGCCGGTCTTTGCGCGCATGGCGCCTCGGCACAAGATGCGGATCGTCTCCACGCTCAAAGCGATGGGCGACGTGGTTGCAGTCACCGGCGACGGTGTCAACGACGCGCCGGCCATCAAGAAAGCCGATATCGGCATTGCGATGGGGATCGCCGGAAGCGACGTGGCAAAAGAAACGGCGGACATGATTTTGCTCGACGACAATTTCGCAACCATCGTCAACGCCATTGAAGAAGGCCGCGCCGTCTACGCTAACATCCGAAAATTTTCCACGTACGTGCTGGCGAGCAACGTGCCTGAAGTCGTCCCTTATCTGGCGTTCGGCTTGTTCGGGGTTCCACTCGCCCTCACGGTCCCACAAATCCTCGCAGTGGATCTGGGGACCGATATGGTTCCAGCCCTGGCTCTGGGCGCCGAAAAGCCCGATGCCGACATGATGGCAAGACCACCGCGCCCGCGCACGGAACGATTGATGAATCTTTCGCTTCTCCTGCGCGCCTATGTCTTTTTGGGCCTGATCGAGGCAGGGATCGCCATGGGTTCATTCTTTTTATTGCTCCTGACACAGGGATGGACCTGGGGCATGCCGCTCGACTGGTCCGATCCGCTCTACAAACAAGCAACCGCCACCACCTTCGCCGCTATCGTCGTCGCCCAGGTGGCAAACGTGTTCGCCTGCCGCTCAGACCGAGTGTCGCTCGCTCGACTCGGCTGGTTCACCAATCCATTGCTTCTCTGGGGAATCGCAATCGAACTCGTCGTCCTGGTATTGATCCTCTATACCCCCTGGGGCAACGCGATCTTTGGAACCAGTCCTTTACCTCTCTGGATCTTCGGCCCACTCGTGTTCGGGGCACTGGCACTCTTGTCGGCGGAGGAGGGCCGGAAGTTCATCGTAAACCGTCGCAATCGTAGGATTCATACTCATACCGAGACCACCCGGGTCACGAGCGCATCATGACCACTGATCCCAAAGAACCCAATCGAAGCCCTACACTATGAATAGTCGTGAGACGGATTTCTGGAGCACATCGGCGGATGAGCTCCTCGGCCGCATTCAATCAAGACCTGAGGGCCTTCGTACCGAGGAGGCACAAGAACGCCAAGCACGATATGCCTCTGCCCGGCTCAAGCCACACCAGGATATTCGCCCCCTGTTCGCTCTGCTCTCGCAATTTCGCAGTCCGATTATCCTTATCCTACTATTTGCAGCAATTGTGTCGTTATTCCTCGCCGATCGAACCGACGCACTCATCATCCTCACCATTATTTTGATCAGTGCGTTGCTCGGATTCTGGCAAGAGCACGGTGCCGCAAAGGCGGTTGCCGCATTGCTCTCACTCGTTCGGGTCAAGACTGAGGTCTGGCGGGATGGCCGACTCATCGAAGTACCGATTGAAGAAATCGTCCCCGGCGATGTCATCAACCTC
>SWDO01000004.1:196949-248052 GCA_005116895.1 Nitrospira sp.
TCACGGTTGACGATGCGGAGGATATCGAAAAAAAGGTCGGCGGCGTCACGACGGTGATGTATGGCACTCGATCGGTCCTTCAAATCATCCGGGAAAATAGGAACTGGAGTACGGTCGTCTTCGGAACAACTCCTGTCTTTCCCGATATTCGGAGTTGGCCCATTGCCGAAGGAAACTTTTTTACGCAGTCGGACATGGATTCAGCCGCTAAAGTCGTTGTCTTGGGGAAAACCGCAGTCCAAAACCTATTTGAGGCGGGGGAAGAGGTGGTAGGAAGCGAGATTCGCATCAGGAACGTCTCGCTTCGGGTCATCGGGGTCCTGGCGCCAAAAGGCCAATCCATCACGGGCCAGGACCAAGATGATTTTGTGGTGCTCCCCTTCTCGACTGCTGAACGCAAGGTCTTGGGGACGAAATTTCTGGGAACTGTCGGGATCATCCTCGTCGCGACTCACACCAGGCACGAAATCCCCGCAGTCGCGGACGACATCAAGGATCTGTTGCGCGCGAAGCATCGACTGCACCAAACAGAAGAAGACGACTTCACGATCCGCACGATGGAGGACATCGCGAAGACGATCGCCGGCACAAGCCAGACCATGATGTTCATGTTGATGAGCATCGCCTCGATTTCGCTGATCGTCGGCGGCATCGGCATTATGAACATCCTGCTTGTGTCGGTGACGGAACGGACGAGGGAAATCGGATTGCGCATGGCTGTCGGTGCCAAACGCGCGCACATCTTACTGCAGTTTCTTATCGAAGCGATCATCATGACGGCAATCGGCGGCCTGCTCGGCGTGGGAACTGGAATCGGCATCGCCAGACTGCTGACGGCCATAATCGGTTGGCCGACCATCATCAATACCGAAGTCGTGATCGCTGCGTTTCTGTTTTCCCTCGTCGTCGGGCTGTTTTTCGGCCTCTATCCGGCAAACAAAGCGTCGAAGCTGAGCCCGATCGAAGCGTTGAGATACGAGTGAGAAGGCTCCAAACCTACCGGTGAGTATTCGGCTATATGGTGAGCACGACCTCCACCTCGCCGGTTCGGCGGGTTACTCTTACCGCCACTTCGTTCTCATGACGATCGAGCACGAGATCGAGACGCGCGGTTCCGACCGAGAGGTTCCGAATCTCGACTCGCTCGAGGAACGGAGGAAGCACGGGACGGACGAAACTCACGAGACGGCGAGACGCATCGATCTGTAGGCCCAGGCAGGCTTGCAGCAGCAGGAAGCCCGCGCCGGCCGCCCAGGCTTGCGGCGAGCAGGCGGTCGGATAAAGAGTGGGTCCTTCGCCTGGCCGTCGGGTGAATCCACAGAATAATTCCGGCAACCGATGGAGCTCGATGAACAGGCTGGCATCGAAGATACCGGTCAAGACTTTCATGGCGCCTTGCTTGTCGCCATACGCCGCCATACCGGCTGCAATCATGGCGTTGTCATGAGGCCACACCGACCCGTTATGGTAGGACATGGGATTGTACCGGATCTCCGATGTGGCGATTGTTCGGATGCCCCACCCGCCGAAAAAGTCTTCGGTCAGCAATGCCCGTGCTGTCCTCATGCCACGCCCCTGTTCGGCAATGCCTCCGTAGAGGCAATGGCCTGCATTCGAAGAACGGACACGGCACGGCTGTCCCTTCCCGTCCAGGGCCAAGGCATAGGAATCGAGCTCCTTGCACCAGAAAGCTCGCTCGAATCGCTCTCTCAGCGAGTCCGCTTCTTTCAGCAACCGGTCGGCATGATCGAAATCCCCCAGCAGTCGAGCCAAGTCTGCTGCCGCTCGTTTAGCTCGATACACGTAGGCCTGGACCTCGCACAGCGCAATCGGTCCATCTGCTGCCATCCCATCGGCATGAAAGACGGCGTCGTGGGAATCTTTCCATCCCTGGTGCACCAGCCCACTGGCCGTCTGCCGAGCATAGGTTGTGAACCCCATGCCGGTGGGATCGCCGTACTGATCGATCCACTGGAGAGCGAGTTGAATATGCGGCCAGAGTGTCGTAAGAAACCGGCGATCGCCGCTCCGTTCGTAGTATGCGCCGGCCAGGACAATGAACAGCGGCGTGGCGTCGACACTGCCGTAGTACTTGCCGAAGGGAATTTCACCGAGCGCCGCCATCTCCCCTTGACGCGTCTCGTGCAAAATTTTTCCAGGCTCCGCATCCTGCTCTGGCCGAACTTCCGTAGCTTGTGTCGCTGCCAAAAACCCCAGCACGCCCCGCGCGACGGCCGGATTCACCCAGAGCATCTGCAGCGCGGTGATAATGCCATCTCGGCCAAACGGCACGCTGAACCAGGGCACTCCGGCGTAGGGATAGAATCCCTGCGGAGTCTCCGAAATTAACATGTGGAGATCGGCCATCGACCGGTTCAACCAGTGATTGAATTGCTCGTTCGATGTGTAGACATGGGCATCGGAAGCTTTGGCTTTCTGTAACGCGCGGTCGGCCTCGCGGTTGGCACGGTCGTAGGAGAGACACACCCGACCCCGCCGTGGCTTGATGTCACAGGAAATCGAGATCTCCCACGTCATCTCGGCATGCGAGGGGATGTTCGCCTCGATCTTCAATCCCTCAAGCGTCACCCGCTTCGGCGTCGGAGAGCACCTGATAGAGGTTCGCCGGATGGTCTCATCAAGTCCTTTGTACCCCAGAACCAGCCCTGTCTTCGATCGAATGGTGTTGAGCCGCCATCCTCGACGAGGTCGCTGTCGGCCCCTCGCTTCAAAGAGATCAGCGAAATCCGTATCCATGGCGATCGTAAGCACAAGGGGAAAGGTCCGAGTCCCGTAGTTATGCACACGGATGCGCTCATAACAGGTCCCTTCCCAGAGAAACCGCGTACGGCACAGATGGAGCGTGCCGCGCGGCACAAGCCGTTGCTCGTCCAGCATCAGGTCAGGGTTGGTAAGATCGATCCGCACGAGCGCATTATCCTCTTTCACCATGGCGCTGAGCAGCATCGGACGCTGCGCCCCAAGCGAAAGCTCGAATCGGGAGAGGAACCGTGTCCCTTCATGATAGAGCCCTTGCGGGCCCGGGAGGACTTGGTGAATGTCGCCGTACCGATCGAAGACCGCGAAGGTCTCCCCCTGCTTCAACACTTCCGTACGGCCATCCGCCAATGAGGATGAGGCGCGGATGTAATATTGATCCTTCAATTTGATGACATCGTTCATGAAGCGCTCCCTTTTCTACCCTGCGCCCGCTCGACTCATTCGGATAGCCCCCAGGCCTGTCAGCAAGAGAACCAGCGCAATCCCTAGCAGGCCAGTTTCAGGACCCTGGTGTTCCGTGATCCATCCGAATGCGGAGATTCCTCCGATGGCGGCAGTCATAGCCCCGGTTCCATAGAGGCCTAACACTCGACCGATCATGTGCCTTGGCGCGAGCTCTTGAATGATGCCCCACGCAATCGGGGTAAACGCACCCATTCCACAACCGATCACTCCCATGAGGAACCCGGCGAGATACGGATCAGGTGTCACGGTCAACGCACAGAGCGCTGCACCGCTCAACACACTGGTGGCCATGATCAGACGCATTCGATCCTTGACTCGCCACTCCGTCACCCACAGGAGTCCAATTGACGTAACCAACAATCCGGCGCCGAGCGCCGACCAGAGATAGCCGACCTCGACGGGGCCCAGCCCTAGCATCTTCCGAGCGAATACTGGGAAAAGCGCATTCAGCGCACTGGTACCGAACGTATAGAGAGCGGCGATGCTCGTCAAAAGCAACAATCTTGGTTGAGTGACGACGCAGTAGCGAAATCCTTCGATCAGATCTTGCAGCATGGTTGACGTGACCGTAGACAAAGGAGCAGTTGTGACTGGGTTGCGGAAACGAACCAGTAGAAGAAACGCAGCTGAAATCATGTAGGTCGCGGCGTTGAGACATAGAACCTCTTGTGATCCATACGCGGCAATACCGAGCCCGCTGAGCGCCGGACCGAAAATAATACCCAGACTGGTGGTGCCTTGCAGAAGCGCATTGGCCGCCGTGAATTGCCTCTTCGGCACAAATGCGGGGATCGCGGCCGTCAGCGCCGGACCAAACACCGCCGTGGCGATGGCATGGAGAAACACCAGCACATATAACACCGATACCGTAAAGGACTCCACGGGGATGAGACAGGGAATCAACCCGATCAACAACGCGCGCAACACATCACTAGTGATCAGGAGCACCTTTTTCGGAAGACGATCAACATACACGCCGATGAGAGGGCCGAGAACAATCGGGGGAATCGTCTGCAGCAGACCGATCACAGAGGTCTTGAGGGGTGATCCTGTCACTGCATAGACGAACCATAACAGAGCCAGCTTGGAGACGCCGTCGCCTATTTGTGAAATGAGTTGGCCTGACCAGACAAGTCCAAAATCGCGGGTCAGAAGGAGAGGACGATTTTCGACCGAGCCGGTGCTTACGTGCTCCGCTGTGGTGGGATCGCCCGCCAAGGAACCGGGACGTCCCTGCATCAGCTTTCACCTTCCAGCCGTATCTTCTCAGTGTTTACGGCTCGGACACCCGGCACTTGGCGTGCCGTCTCGGCAGCTTCGAGTGCGATCACCTGAAAGCGTACAGTTCCGTTGAGCAGGACAATACCGTCCTCGGACTTCACCTCGAAGTTTGCCGCTTTCAAGGTGGCGCTCTTGGCGAATCGTTCTTTGATCATTGCGGTAAGGATTTCGTCCTGCTTCTTCAATAACGTTTTTGCCAGATCTTTCTCCACGGTAAGCTTGTTCACGATGGTCTTAACGCCTTGAACAGTCTGTGCAACCTCTGTCGCAGCCGTTTTTTCTTCTTCAGTTGAGACACGCCCAGTCAATGTAAGAGTTTGTTGATTGTCCTCTGCTTCAATCTCGTAATGGAAGAGCCTTGAATCTCCCATCAGTGCAAGTTTGACAGACAGGATCAGCGAGCCAAGCGCTTTCTTGGGCGTCTCTTTCTCCTTCACTGGCTCCTTCTCCTTGACCGGCTCCTTTTCTTTAGCCGGCTCCTTCTCTTTGACCGATTCTTTCTCTTTGGCTGGCTCCTTTTCTTTGACCGGCTGCTTTTCTTTGGCCGGATGCTTTTCCTTGGCCGGTTGCTTGTCCTTGACCGGCTCCTTCTCATGTGTTGAATCCTTCTCTTTGACTGTCTCCTTCTCCAGGACCGATTCTTTCTCCTTGGCTGATTCCTTCTCTTTGATCTCCGAGTCAGGCGGCACATCAGCCTTGATGGAAGGAATAGGCTGTGAGGGCGTTTTATGTTCAGATGATGGCTTGTGCGGTGCCGGCTGACTGTCGGTATCGGCTGGGTGGTGCTGCGGGCGTGGTGCATGCTTCTCCGGCACGACCTCTTTGTGCTCGGTCGACGTGTCCGCCTTCGGCGCAGGAGCGGGCTGCGGCTTCGCCTCCGTCGCACCTTCTTTTTCTTGTGTCTCAGAGAACGCTGACCCCGCACCTATCGGCACCAGCACCAACAAATTCATACCCAGAACGATCAGCGCTCTCGACGATGTGATCATCGCGCGAGTCCTCCTCGTGAATATCACTCCTGAGATGTTCTCAGGCATTGTAACTCGCTCATGATGCGCTGTCATCTGCACCTAGGCGAGAGAACCCCCATCGTCAAGGAGCTGCTCCGATTGACGTGCCTCCGGTTGAGCCGGAGGCTTCTGTCTTGTCGTTCAACCAGGCCGTGAGGTCCGGTTTCTATGATTGGGCAGTGCTTGGTTGCGGGGTAAAGGAGCCGGATGGAGAAACGGCCAATCCTCGGGGGTGTGCTTTATAAAAGCTGAAGAGCCACGCGGTCGCAGCCGTCAGAAGAAGAATGAGACTGATCCCTCCTAAACTGGCGGCAGGACCGATGTGATCGGCCGCCCATCCAAAACCAGCCATTCCAGCCATCGAAGAGGCCATCCCCCCCGTGGCGAAGCTCGTAAAGACTCGCCCAAGGAGATGCTCCGGCGTCAATTCTTGGAGCATCGTCCATACCAAGGGCGTAAACATGGCGGTGCTTCCCCCAATCACCGCAATCAAGACTCCAGCGGCGACAGGAGCATCAAAGAAACTAAGCGCAGCAACAGCAATGCCGCCGACCGCCAAGGCGCCGGACATGAATCGCAGACGCCACGGTACATCACCCTGCGCAATCGATGTCAAACTGAGAGACGCGAGCACCATCCCGACGCCCAGCGCCGACCACAGCCATCCAAGCTGGATGGGCCCCACACCCAGCACGTCTTTCGCAAAGACCGGCAGTAGAAAGATGAAGGCGCTGATACCGACGCTATAGAGGGTGGCCGTCAACATGAGAAGCGTGACGGTCTTCTGTTCGACGAACACGAAGCGGAAACCCGCCATCAAATCGCTGGCGATGCCTTCCGTCAACCCTTTGCGTGCAACGCGGAAACGATCAATCGTTTCATGCACTCGAATGGGGAACAGGCAAAGCGCAGAGATAAAAAATGTGGCCGCATCGACATAGAGTACGTTTTGCGCTCCGATGAGCGCGATCCCGAGGCCACTGACGGCAGGACCCACAAGAAGCCCGACGTTGGTCGTCGTCTGCAGTAATGCATTTGCCGCGATAAGCCGCTCCTTAGGCACAATGAGAGGAACAGCAGAAGTCAAAGCCGGCCCGAAAACCGTCGAAAAGATTGCCGTGGCAAACACAAGGATGTAGAGCCGATCAAGGGTTAAGACCCCCATGCCAAAGAGCACCGGGATCAAGAGCACCATCAGGGTTCGGAGAAGATCTACCCCAATCATCACCGGCTTCTTTCGAACGCGATCCAGATAAACACCAATGAGCGGCCCAAACAGCAGGGGGGGTAGTGTTTGGAGCAGTCCAACCACCGCCATCTTGAGGGCCGAGCCGGTGAGATCATATACGAACCAGAGCAACGCCACTTTGTTGAGGCTGTCGCCGATCTGAGAGATCGTCTGGCCAGCGAACAAAAACCCAAAGTCTCTAGTTTTGACCAGCTCCCAGCCTCGAGCACGGCTCGGAGTGGAACCAGTCCCTTGCGAATGAGTACGTACATCAGACATGTCAGCCTCGTCCAAGAATCTTGTGTGGTTCGACAGCGAAGGCGTGTGCGGCTTGCGCGGTTCCGTCTTCGAGAAGACGTTCATAGAGCGCCACATAGTCGCGTGCCATCCGCTCCGCCGTAAACCGCTCATCAAAGGCCGCCCGACAGCGCTGTCGATTGATGAGGGAGACCTGACCGACTGCGTCCACCATTTCGGAGACCGTCTCGCAGATAAACCCGGTGGCGCCGTGATCGATGATTTCAGGAATCGATCCACGTCGATAGGCTAACACTGGAGTTCCGCAGGCCAAGGCTTCGATCAGCACCAACCCGAAAGGCTCCGGCCAATCATAGGGACACACCAACGCCATCGCATTGCCGAGAAAATCGTCTTTCTCGGCATCGGAAATCTCTCCAACGAACTCAATCAGCGGATGGTTGAGCAACGGTTCAATCTCAGCTTCGAAGTAGTTCTGGTCGGCCGGATCGACCTTTGCCGCAATCCGCAAGGGAAGGCCGGTGCGTTTGGCGATTTCGATCGCGTGGTCCGGACGTTTTTCAGGGGAGATCCTCCCCAGAAAGGCCAGATACCCTTGAGCCTGAGGATGAAACGTATAGAGATTTCGAGGAAGACCATGATGGATGGTCGCCGCCCAGTTGGCCCAAGGCAACGGTTTGCGCTGGGCATCTGAAATAGACACTAAGGGCATTTCCGGGAACTCACGGAATACCGGTTCCAATTCGGGCAGATCCTGACGACCGTGCAAGGTCGTCACAACCGGAATGGTATTCCTGCGTGCCAACGGGAATCCGATGAAATCCAGATGTGAATGAATAATGTCGAAGCCTCTCGCCGCTCCAAGGCCCCGTTCCTGCAACATCATCATCGGAGCGTCTCGGTTGAAGATACCGGTATTCAGCCGGAGGGCCTGTGGGCAGATGGCTTCAAGCCGCGCGGCTGTTTCTGAGTCGCCGCTGGCAAACAGCGTGACGTCATGTCCCTGGGCAACCAACTCTTCGGTAATATACGAAACAATTCGTTCCGTACCCCCATACAGCTTGGGCGGGACACTTTCCCATAATGGAGCCACTTGTGCGATTCTCATGAGTCTTCCTTTCTTTCTCTCGTGATCGACTGTGTTTAGTCAGTTGTCGGCTTGTTCGTGATTGTGTGTGAGGGCCAGTTCGAAATTGTGATCGTCGAATGATCGGCTGGAGGTGACACACCAGAGTCTCGATCGGACACATGAGCCGTTGGTGTTGCTGGGTTGTCCGTCATTCATGAGCGTCATGCTACTCACCACAGCTTGTCCGGCTCAACGGACAAAACTTCTCGGAGCGATCCGAAATATGTCCAGTCCTGGACGCTTGACTGAATAGTGAGCCTCATGGTTTGCACCCACCAGGAAAAAACCCCGCAGCTGACTCGACCTAGTCCAAGCGTTTTACTAGCAACGAACATCGATATCATCTCACGGACGGGACACCGGGAACGCATCATCTCCCGTAGCGATTTCGACAGGTCCATAGCCACAAACGATGCCGTAAAAAAGGTTTCTCTCGTGGAACATCCTCCTACTGACTGATCCGCGCTGCCTTGACGATTTTCTCTCCTCTGACCTGCTCCAGAAATCGATCGGGTGGGACTGCCGGTGGAAGAATCCGTACTTCCTGCCAACCTTCGCTGACGACTCCCTTGTGACCCTGCATTTCATGAACCCATTTGTCGATGCTTTCCTGACTGGTTCCATCGCTGAAGGTCACCCAGAAGAGAAACGGCATCTGCTGAGTCGCCTGGAGACTGTCAGCCATTTTCAAGAGCCGCTCAGGGCTTGGATCGACAGCTTTCGATGCACTCGCCACTGCCGTCTGCAACTTAGACTTCAGCGCCTGGTTATATTCTTCCAAGCTGACGACTTCTTTGGAGAGACGATGATTGTCTGCTGTAAGATTCTGGATGGCAGCTTCCAACTGCTCCTGCTCGACCCGCCCCCGGCTCGCCATCTGGCGTGTCTGGCGATCTGTCTCACGACTGACTGTTTCCAGCCGCTTTTCGATCTCTTCCCTGACAGTCAGCACGTTGGACTCGAAGGACTCCTGCGTAGACGACAGCTTGGCCATGGCCTGTTGCAGCTGCACCACGCCTTTTTGTTGAGACCCGAGCGCGTCATCAACCTTCGTTTGCATCCGTGCCAGCTCATCCAGCTGTTGTTCAAATTTTGCCATGTCAGCGACCGGAGACGGCGAGAGAGCTGCTGTTTGCACAACCGGAGATGGCGTGCGGACCGATGTCCTTCCAGTCGTGATACGGTCAGTCACCAACCCAACGACAGCAAGTGCCAATAGCGCTTGCGTGAAGGCAACCGTTCGCATTCCATAGGCCAGTGCCGGTTCCGGACGGCGGGCGACCACTCTATCGGCAACATCGGCAATGCTCTTCCAGGCGCGGCTCCAAAAACTTGGCGCAGGAGTGAACAGCGCACTAAGCGTTCCCCCTTGTGCCATGTTGTGTACAGAAAGCTCGACCGTATCAGCGGAAATCCGGACACGGTCCGTTCGATATCCACACTCGGGGGCCGTCAGCCCTCCTAAGAGCGTTCCATCTTCGGCGCGAAGCTGTACCGTCTCGATGTGATCAACGCACTGGACTTGCAGTGTTGCATTGACCCCTGCGCCTTCAAGCTCCCCAACACGCAGCTCATTGACATAGACCTGTATAGGATCCGACCAGCCACGAATCGTGGGCCGGCGGTTCAATGATTCAAGGAGTTGAGACCGATACGCGTCCAATTCCTCTTCGTGACCCATAACAACCTCCTTACCTTCCTACCGCATCTACGCACCCACTAGCGCTCCCCTTACGGCCTCACCTGCAACTCCAGACGTGGTTTTTCACCGGTCAAGGATCCGCTGGATCCCAATCCCCAGGCCGTTTGCATGCAATCAAGGCAGAGCGCCAGGTGCCAAATTCGATAATCGCAGCCATAACCCTGCGTGAACATGTCTCCCCATTGAGACCGTGAGAGACACGGATAATGATCCGGCTCACTTTTTCGGTAATGCGCCTGCGCGACTCGGATCAGCCGCTCGGCGTCGCTGTTGAATCGTTGTCGTTGCCGCTGCTGCTGATTCCCAAGCTCGGCCAGCTCGGCCTTCGTGAGGCCCACTTCATCCATCGTGCGCTGCCAGCCGCTCTCACGCCACCGTCGAAAATTCTTGTAGATACGCTGGCTTTCCAACCCATTGAGTCCAGTCACCGCAATCACGTCCCCCGCGCCCCATCCATAGGAATGATGATAGAGCGCGATCAGCGCGTCACGACTGACGACCGCCCTCGCGACGAGCCCATCGAGATATCGACCGAGCGGCCGCAGCAAGTCGGGGTGATAACAAAATGGTTCCGGCTTGCTGTGCTGTTTGGCCACCAAGGAGTCGAACAGAAACAAGGGCCGACAGGGGACTTCACTACGTCCACAGACTAGAAACCGTTCAAGATATTCAGAGCCCCAGCGCAACGCGAATTTTTCATGTTCGATGTCGTCGCTCCATTGGCCGGTCTCCCGTAAGAACCGCTTCGTATAACCCGTGGCCCGATCCAACAGAACCGGTAAGGCTTGCGAGACGACTTGATCGAACTCATCCGATGTCGAGACCACCTCTTCCAGGCGGTTCACCGTTGCCATACGATCAGCCATCACGTGGCTCTTACTGAGCGTATTGTGCATTCTCGTCAGGGCCATTGTGCCTCCATCGACACCGGAGAGCATTGGACAAATACTCCCTCTCGCCCACTCGTTTTGTCCGTTGCCCTGATCGTCGCACTCCTGGTAGAAATTTTCCGTTTACAGGTTGTCCCGGATAAACTGCGCAGACAACGGTAATCCAAATCTTTCTCCATTCTGCAATCCTTCTTGCTGCTAGTTGAAGAGCAGGCTTCTTACCTAACAGAGTGACCGTGCCCCTTACCCTTCGTACGAGTCATCACCGCTGAAAAAACCCTGGCCATCACCTCAAATGTTATGGGAATCAAGCGCTGAGACTACATCATCCAGGCAACAGAGCTCGACAGTCAGAAACATGACGCTTTCAACGACCATAATCTAACCAGAACGGGGTGAGTAATTACTAGAGGGAAGGGATCCATATCCCTTCCCCTTAAGAGGTAGGGAGCTCCTGCAGAGCTAGAACAACGTGTAAATAAACGGCGCGACCGCAGACCCTTGCGTGAGAACGATCAGCGTCCCTAACAGCAGCAACACCAGGAAGATCGGCAGCAGCCAGAACTTCTTCCGCTCTTTCATGAAGGCCCACAGTTCCGCCAGGAATTCACCCATACCTGCTCCTCTTTTGAAAAGTCTTAAAATTGATTGCGCATATGTCGAGGTGACCGCGGAGATCGCACGACACGATACGTTGTGGTTTCCTTGGCCAGAGTTCGATGCATGGAATCTTTGCCCATCAGCCGCATGACGAGACCCATCGGCGTGATCAGAAGATAATAAATGATCCCGAGTATGATTTTCGTATTGATCGCTCCGAGAACGTGACCGATCTTCATCCATCCACTGTGAACCTGTTTTAGGCTCTGCGGAACAACCGCACCGAGGACAATGAGTAGACTGCCGAGAATCATCGCCCACAGGCGGGGCGGCTCACCTCGAAATACCACTGGCCACAATCCAATCACCGAGAAGACTCCGCCGACTAGGAGACCGAACTGGCGCAACTCTTTGTTGGTGGCTTGATGATTCTGTTGACCCATTGTGTAATCTCCTAATCGAGATCGAATTCCTTTTGCCAGTTCGTATCATTCTCCAGCGGTTTCTGCTGGGTCTTATAGAGCACACAGTTCTCCACTACAAGGAGATCCATCTCCGTTCGCATGAAGCATCGATAGGCATCCTCTGGTGTGGACACAATCGGCTCTCCACGAACGTTGAAGGATGTGTTAACCAACAGAGGATAGCCAGTGTGCGCTTCAAAGGCCTTGAGCAGCCGATAGTACCGAGGATTAGTCTCCTCGTGGACCGTTTGAATCCTGGCGGAGTAGTCCAGATGGGTGACGGCGGGAATTTCTGACCGTGGAACGTTCAACAGGTCGATCCCCCAGAGACCGGTCTGTTCGGCAGGCAGGGGAAGTCTCCGCTTCTCTGTGACCGGCGCGACCAGCAACATGTAGGGGCTATCGGTGTTCATCTGAAAATAATCCGACACTCGTTCCCGCAAGACCGAAGGAGCAAAGGGTCGGAATGACTCACGATATTTGATCTTGAGGTTCATCACCGACTGCATCTTGGTATTTCGGGCATCGCCAAGGATGCTTCGACCACCCAATGCCCGTGGGCCAAACTCCATCCGGCCCTGCAACCACCCTACGACTTTCCCCTCCGCCAGATCCTTGGCCACGCGATCGAAGAGCTGTTCATCATCGAGCAATTCATAGGGGGCATCAGCCTGATTGAGAAATTGTTCAATTTCGGCATTGGTATGTTTCGGCCCCAGATAGCTCCCCTTCATCCGGTCAACGCCCGTCGTGAGCCTTGGCTGACCATCGTACTGGTGCCAGGCCGTCAGCGCAGCACCCACCGCTCCACCCGCATCTCCGGCCGCCGGCTGAATCCAGATACCCTTGAAGGGACCCTCTCGTAAGATCCGCCCATTTCCCACACAGTTGAGCGCCACTCCTCCGGCCATGCAGAGATAGTCAACCCCGGTTTCACGGTGCAGGGTCCTGGTCACACGGAGCATCACTTCTTCGGTGACTTCTTGGATCGAACGGGCCAGGTCCATCTCCCGTTGCGTCAACTTACTTTCAGGCTTCCGTGGGGGCCCACCGAACACCTCGTCGAACTTACCCCCTGTCATGGTCAATCCGGTGCAGTAGTTGAAATAGTCCATGTTCAAGCGGAATGTTCCGTCCGGCTTGAGGTCAAGCACATGGTCATAGATCGCCTTGACATATTTGGGTTCGCCATACGGGGCCAAGCCCATCACCTTATACTCGCCAGAATTGACCTTGAACCCGGTGTAGTACGTGAAGGCTGAATAGAGGAGCCCCAGGGAATGGGGGAACGGGATTTCCCACAGCGGTGTGAGTGAGTTGCCTTCACCGAGCCAAGCCGACGTCGTGGCCCACTCCCCGACTCCATCCATGCAGAGAACGACCGCCTTGTCATAGGGCGACGGATAAAACGCGGAGGCCGCGTGCGACTCATGGTGCTCGCCAAACAGCAACGGTGGGAGTTCGGACGTCTTCATCTCCGGAGCCAGGGCGATGAATTCCTTGGCCAGCAGATTCCGGAGAAACAACTTTTCCTTCAGCCACACCGGCATGGCCGCCACAAACGACTGGCGTCCTTTCGGAGCAAAGGCCAGATAGGTTTCGAGTAACCGTTCAAATTTCACAAGCGGTTTATCATAGAAAACGATATAACGGACATCACTCAGGGCGATCCCTCCTTCTCTCAAGCAGTAGGCTACGGCATGAGAAGGAAATCCAGGATCGTGTTTTTTTCGGGTGAACCGCTCTTCCTGCGCGGCCGCAATGATCTCTCCATCCCGAACGAGGCACGCTGCGCTATCATGATAGAATGCAGATATCCCAAGGATATTGTTCACGAATCTCTCCCCCACACTTTGTCGATCCCTTCGACCTCATCATCAACTTCGTCCACCTCCCCACACATGGTCCCACCCATACGACCTTTATGATGCAGTGGATTCAAATTGGCGCTAGGCATTACGCGCCGTTCCACGCTTGAACTCGGGCCTAAAGTGTTTGCAGCCACCAATCCGACACTTCCTTATGGATCCTGTCCCCATTTCAAGATACCTGTCAAATCCGGACCACCTCAACATGACCCGACTTATTCATGACCCGATTTAGACATTCGCACATTCGGTGGAGCATCCTGCTCAACCTGTGATGCTTTCGGCGATGCTAGGTGCGCAGCAACAAGTTTGGCAATGGCTGCATGTCCGTGCTCGTTTGGGTGTCCATCATGCGAAACCTGATATGGCTGAACTCCTGCCATAAGTTGTTCCCGCAATGCCGGCAACGCATCCAAATACTCAATGCCGTTACGTTCAAGAAATTCCTTTGTAAGCCTCCAAACGCGCTCCTCATTTTCCGTACTTCGGCGAAAACTCGCAGAAGGGTTCTGCCACAGTTGGCGAAACACTGCTTCCTTCGTAGGTATCAGCGCAACAAAGAATCGGATACCTTTTAGGGCGGCCAACTCATGCATCCTCTGTATGGCCTTCAATGAAATCTGCAGCCCTTCGGCAATTCTAGGGTCGTCAAGGTCAAGGGCTACGAGACGATACGCGCTTGTAAAAATTGTCTTAAACTGCTCGTCGCTAAATACTTCGCAGGATGCTGGGTTTGCATTCGCAAAGGCCTTTGCCTTTTCCCATTTTTCCTGAGGAGTATTGGGTTGCTTTGTCATGCGCGCGCGCTCATACGCTTTCATAAAAAGGCTGTAAACTCTCGAATGTTCGGAAAGTAACGTCCGGAGAGGGAAACTGTCGCGCGTGACTGTCGTTGCCTCCTTGGCGTCGGCAACAGGCTGTGTACTTATGTGGAACATCAGTGATGCACGTTGTGCAATGGGCGCAGAGCGCTCCGCTTCTCGTACGCTCGCTTGCAACCGTGGGTCGGAAGTTTTGAGCTCAGAGAGTTGTTCGTTGTTATATACATGGTTGAATGAGTCGAAGAGATCATTACCTATATAGAAAGCCTCTATGACGGTTGTCGGCGATAAAGCGACAGCCTCGTCCCACAGCACAAGGCTGTGAGTAGGCCCATAGCCACCGAAGGCCATGCTATAGACTACTTTCCCCGTCAATGATTCTAATTGTCTCGGCCACGCGTCCGCTGGATTCACACCAGTACCATATGTTTGGGAATCACCAAGCGCAATGGTATCCGCCTTGGCTGGGACGGCTAGGTTGCGAAACCCTTGGCGATCGTGTCCTGGATAGGCGGGATTGGGTCGACGTTCGAGGCGGTTATCACCAACAAAGGGGGGAGTATGCGGCGATGTGAGGAGCACATTAACTCTTGGAGAAACGAACGCTAATAGACCTAAAGTTATCTCAAGGAATCCGATAATCAAAAGGATAAAAACGACGACAAAGAGAACCTGTCTTTTCTTGGGCTTCATATGCAATCTGTTGCCATGGATAATGGTGTCTTGCGCAGTGAAGCTGAATCAATGCGCAGCTAGACTAGTGCACGCTGCAGATCTTCGATTTTCGGCGCATTCTCACCCTGTTCGTAGGCTCCGGTCAAGCGCCACTGAGGTGATTGTCATTGTAGAACCTATCTCAAAATTTCTTGAGAAGCATCGTGATGCAAGCGAGCTGGGCAAATCTGAGGACGTTGAAGGCGTAGTACTCCCAGCGAATGAGGAGCCGCGGCTCCCATTGCAGCCAGGCAAAGAAATGTTTGACAAACCAGCGGCGTTGATGTCGACGTGAGTGCCGCCTATCCTGAGTCTTGAGTAAGAAGTTTTCCGAGAAAGATCCCGTTAACATATTGGTCATGTCTTAACCAAGAAGATGCAGTGCTCCTCCAGTCGAAGCTTTGACCCTTCACCGTCGTTGAAGCCACTTGACCGCCTCCACGACAACCAACGGGAGAAGGACCATAGCCACCATCAGTTCCCAATCCTCAATCGGGAGCGGCGCGACCTTAAAGATGGGCCCCAGTAACGGAATGGTCAGAATGCCGACTTGCAGGGCAAGAGAGGCCGCCACAGCCCAGATGAGAGCATGGTTGGTCGTCACCCCCACATGGAACAGCGACCAACGATCACTCCGGCAATTGAAGGCATGCACCAGCTGAGCAACGACCATCACGGTAAACGTTACCGTCCGAGCCTGCTCGATCGGCTGGTGCCAGACAAACAGGCTGTACGAAAACGTGCTCAGGGCGATGACTGCCAACATCAGACCCTCGCTGGTGATGATCCACAACCTTTCACCGTCCAGTAAGCGCGCCTGGGTCTGTCGCGGCGGCTGCTGCATCAGATCCGGCGCTTTCGGATCGACTGCCAGTGCGAGGGCGGGAAAACCGTCCGTCACGAGATTCATCCACAGAATGTGGATCGGCAGGAGCGGAAGCGGCAAGCCGAACAGGGTCGCGAACAGCATGACGAGCACTTCGCTCACATTGCACGACAAAAGAAAATGAATTGTCTTCCTGATGTTGTCGAAGATGCCTCTGCCCTCCTCGACCGCAGCGGCGATCGAGGCGAAGTTGTCGTCCGTCACCACCATGTCCGACGCCTCTTTCGTCACATCGGTGCCTGCCATTCCCATCGCCACGCCGATATCCGCCGCCTTGATCGCCGGGGCGTCGTTGACCCCGTCACCGGTCATAGCAACAATGGCCCCGTTCCGTTTCCAGGCCTGGACGATCCGGAGTTTATGCTCGGCCGACACACGGGCGTACACACTCACGCGCTCGACACGTTGCGTCAATTGCTCGTCGGTTAAGCGATCTAGCTCCGACCCGGACAACGCCTCCCCGTCAGCGCGATGCAGGCCTAATTCCCGCGCAATCGCGATCGCGGTCTCCTTGTGATCACCAGTGATCATGGAAATGCGAATGCCCGCATCCCGGCAGAGGCGCACTGCCTCTGCCGCTTCGGCCCGCAAGGGATCCTTCATCGCGATGAGGCCGAGAAAGATCAGCTCGCGCTCGACCTCTTCGTCCGAACTCGCCGGCTGGTCAAGGGGCCGATAGGCAACACCCAGTACACGGAGGGCTTGTTGTGCCAACGAGGCGTTGGCTTCACTGATTAGCTGCCGATGCGCTTCGTCCAGGGCCTCAGTCCGGCCATCTAATGTGAGGCGTGCCGCGCAACGTTTCAGCAAGACATCGGGCGCTCCTTTGCAGTACGCCATGCGGCCTTGCTCCGTTCGGCGGACGATCGTCATCATCTTCCGTTCGGCATCGAACGGCACTTCTCTGTCCAGTGGGGCCCAGCGTTCCAACTCAGCCTTCGTGAGGCCGGCCTTCGCCGCCGCCACGAGCAGCGCGCCTTCCGTCGGATCGCCGATGATTTGCCAGGTCCCGTTCTCTTGCTGCAATGTGGCGCCGTTGCACAGCACGGCCGCCGTTAAAAGCTGACGCAATCCTGGCGTGAGAGGTGAGAGGTCCAAATGCGCTGCACGCTTCACGCCTAATACTTCACGAATTTCCCCTACCGGCTCATATCCCTCACCGATCACCTCGAAGTGGGAGTTATCCATCATCACGCGCGTCACCGTCATCTCATTCTTCGTCAAGGTGCCGGTCTTGTCGGTGCAGATCACGGTGGCTGAACCGAGTGTTTCGACTGCGGGGAGCTTTCGAATCAACGCATGTCGCTTGGCCATCCTGGTCACACCCATGGCCAGCGTAATCGTGACGACGGCGGGGAGACCTTCCGGCACGGCTGCCACTGCAAGGCTCACCGAGGTGAGGAACATCTCAACCAGTGGTTCCCCCCGGAAATACCCGAGGGCGAACACGACTGTGACCACGCCAAGCGCCAGCCACAGGAGCGTATAGCCGAATTGTTCCAATCGACGCTGCAACGGTGTTTCGTCACGCTCTGCCTCGGCGGCCTTCTGAATCATGGAGGCAATCCGGCCCAGTTCCGTCTTGAGACCAGTCGCTACCACCAAACCACGGGCCTTACCGGAGACGGCCACGGTGCCCATAAAGACCATATTGTGTTGATCGGCGAGCGGCACCTCGGTGGTTTCGAGCCGTTCCGCCTGTTTTTGCACAGGTGTCGATTCGCCAGTGAGTGAAGCTTCTTGAGCTTGGAAATTCGTCGTGTAGAACAGGCGCGAATCCGCCGGAATGCGGTCACCCGCTTCGAGGGCGATCACATCTCCTGTGACCAGTTCCCGTGCTGGAATGGACTGCAACGCACCGCCGCGAATGACGCGGGCCGTCGCGACCGACATCTTGCGCAGTGCCGCCAACGATCGCTCGGCTCGGAACTCCTGTACAAACCCCAGCACACCATTGAGAAACACGATGGCCAGAATCGCCGCCGCATCGATCCAGTCTTCCAACAGCCCGGACACAATGGCCGCTCCGATCAGCACCCACACGATGAGACTTGAGAATTGCGCGAGAAAGAGTTTCAGCAACGAGGGAGGAGGGGCGTCGGGCAGTTCGTTGGGACCTTCTTGCGCTTGCCGGCGTGCCGTTTCATCGACATGCAGACCAACGTTGAGGTCTGTCTGGAGTTCACCAGCCAAAGCCTCAGTCGGTTTGGCATACCATGCCATTGCGCTCTTCGTCTCACTGGGCACCGGTAGTCTCTTCTCAATCCGCATACTGTCCCTTTCTCTAGGACTGTTCACACAGCAGGGTGCATGCCATGCATAGCATTCGACTATCTGACGCCCTTACGCTGTCCACTGTGGCGTTATGCCACGCCAGCAAAGGGCCATGGTGGTCAAATGCAACACAAAGAAGGTGGGAGTACTTGGAGGAGTGATTGGTTGCTGGTTACCCGTTAAAGAAAAGCCAGAGCCCCAGGACGTAGACGACGATCATCAACAGGCTATCCGGCTCAATCAGCCTGAACCGTCGTTCCGCCCGGTAAATGATCCCCATCAACCCGATGTTCATCATAATGATCGCCCACAAAGCCGTGAGCGCATGCGTTGAACTCACGGTGCTTAAAAGCCCTCCCCCGCGATAGGCGAGATCCGCGAAGAAGAACGCTGCCATGTTGAAGGCATTGCTGCCGAACAGATTGCCGACCGCCAAATCGAATGCGCCTAGTCGAACCGCAGAAATCGAGACAACCAGCTCCGGCAACGAGGTGGTGATGGCAACCAGTGACGTTCCGATAAAGGTGGCGGTCATGCCGCTTTCCTCCGCGATCCGCTCAGCCGACCAGGCCAACACCGGCGCCGCGATCAGCAAGACGAGGGCGCCGACGGAGAACCCTCTGACGGCATGACGGAGCGCATCGCGTCGCCCTCCATCGGAGCCAGGCTCCTCCGCCATACCCTCCACGACGGCTTTGTGTTCGAGTTGACGGCGCGCCATGTCCTCTTGCCGAAACACCAGCCTCATCCCTAGCACATAGAGGATCAGAAGTATCAAACTCTCAAAGCCCACGCCAAGATGGACAACCTCGACTCGTAAGAGCACGAAAAACGCCGCGAGGGCCGTCAACACCATGGCAAGCGTTGCCGTCAACGTATGCCCCATGGCCGCCTGCTGCCAAACTCGCTTCTGACGGTACAGGAGGTCGATAAGCCCAAGCGTCAGCATGTTACTCATCCCGGCCCCGAAGAGGTTGCCGGCCGCCAGGTCCGGAGCATCGATCCAGCCAGCGCTCATCGTGGTAAAGACTTCCGGAAGGGACGTAGCAGCGGCCATCAACACGGCGCCGATCCACAATCGTCCCAAGCCGGTCAGTTCAGCAATTTGATCCCCATAGCGTGAGAGTTTCGTCCCTGCAAAGACAATCGCGGCGGCGGAGACGACGAAGAAAAGCCACGGAAGGAACATGCTCGTGTCTCCGGAGGGGGCCAGAGCAAAAGAACACAGACCGCAAGCGAGGGATCAGCCAAACCAGCGGGACAGCGACAGTCAAGTCACCTTCCTGCCTGAGGCTCGCTCACCATTGATTGTGGAAAAAGAGGAAGTATCCGATCGCGACGACAATTGCTTGCAACAGGATCAACCAGCGCATGAGGCCCCATTTGGTCTCCGCTGTGGCTTCCTTCATTCTCATCATCGCTTGCAAAGAGGGGTCTGAGAAGATATAGGTCGCGACCACTTCCCTGGCGTCCTCCCGACTCATGTTTCCCTCAAGCTGGACCTGGTCCACCGCTTTGTTGCGATCGCCTTGCGACAGCGCCTCCAATGCCTTCCTGGGAAGATCGTATGCCACTTTTGCCTCCTTCGTCGTCGTGGGGGAGAGTGTAGCAGAAACGATCGGCTCACGTCTTCCTGATTTCCGCAGTGACCTAAGTGAGACGCATGGGTACCGAGACCTAGATTCTCCCCTGACCAGTTCCTCTATAAATGAGTGTGTGCTGCCCAACCCCCACATACCTCACACTCAAGGTCGGACCAGGGATGGATCCTACGACTCAACTGGGTCCGCTCGTCAGTTGAGTCTGATACCGAACCGGTTCACTCGCCGCCTCGATCATCTTAGAACCTCTATGATTGCACGCTCACAGCGACACTCCACCAATCTTTTCGGCTTCATAGTAATTGTTTTCCCCTTCATCGACATGCGTGCGGATCAGGCGAAGTCCATTGCGTTCGAGAGCGCGCGTGTACGCAATGCGACCGAGTGACCAACAGTCGAGACCGGTGGTGACATCCTGCCAGGTTCCGGTTTCGACAGGCGCCGTGAAAAGAAAATGCCCTCGTGGTTCGAGGATCTCCGATACACGATGGATGAAGGCCAGCTGCTCGTCCTCGCGAAGAAAGGACACGAGGCCGATCGAGATGACGGCCTCGAATGTCCGCCCAAAGTATTGACTGTCAAGGGCCGACGCGCATTGCGTGGGAATTGTGGGAAAACGTAATCGAAATTGTCTCAGCAATGTAGGAGAGGTATCGACCGCCCATACCGCAAGCCCGGAGTCCACAAGGACCTTCGTAATGGGATACCCTCCGCCGCAGGCGATTTCGACGACGGAAGCACCAAATGGTAGAGATCTTGCCCAACTCTGAACAATCTCGACTCCCACACGGGATCGATCTCGATCCTCAAGATACGTCAGTGCCTGCGTTTCATAGAACTGTGCCACATCCATCGTCCGGTTGTTACCCTTCTTTAACAGCTTAACGTGTACGTTGCGTTTTTTGCAGCATCCCTATTCAGCGCCATGTCAGGCACGACTAATGCCCACTACCATAGGTTTCATGAATAATCAAAACAGCGGGTGATGGGGGGCAGATGAGAAGGGGGCGCCAGCCGGCACCTCTCCGGCATTGCCAAGAAACCGCCAACTCTCACCATCTTTGACCAAATAATGGATCTCGTGAAACCAGCTGTCGAGAGTCACTCTCTTTCCTCTCTGCTCATCGGTCCCGTATAAGCCCCCTGTACAGGTCACCTCTACTCGTAGTTTTCCATCCAGGTTCAGTACCTTGATGTCGGAAAACAAATGGAGCGACTCGAGGGCCTTGTAGTGCTCAAACACTTCACCCCAAACCCGTCGGACATCCGCTTGTTTCAACCCGTGGTAGTCGTAAGCGGGAGCATAAAATTGCATAAGGGTATCGATCTCTTCTTTTTGTAGCCCCGATTCGGCCCGCTCGAACGCTGCAAGCAGCCCTTTCACGACAGGATGGCGCAGCAAACCGCTTTGTCCGGTGACCTTCTTTCCCTCTACCAGCAACTTCGTCTCTGGCAAGACTTGCACCTTGGCGGACGCCACCCCCGCCCCCAGCACCACGCTCAAGACCAGACCAAGACCAATACGCGCCTTCAGCTTGCCATATCGCCGCATCGACACCTCCATCAACGAAGCACATCGCCCGCCATGCGATCGGACAATGTTGTCTGCATGAGTGTCTCCCCCGGTTGTTTGAAAGCTTAGGAGCGAAATGGCTGAACATCACCTGACTTACGCAGCATCTTGTTCACCTCATCAAGGTGCAGTTCTTCACCCACGATCATCTCTCGGGCAAATTCTTCCAACAGGACGGATTTTCCTTCGGAGATCTTTAGCAAATCGTAATAGGCCGCGATGGCGCCCTTCTCGTGCTCCAAGCTTTCCCGCAAAATATCCCCGATGTCATGCTTCTCGGTTTCCAAGAGCGTCCCAATTTTCAGCGACGGGTGGCCACCGAGTAAGGTGACCAGTTCTCCGGCTTTGTGCGCATGGGCAAGGCTTTCGTCAGCATTACTCTTCAACCACGACACAATAGGAATACGATTATAGCCGTAGATCATGAGTGAGTAATGCGTATAGCGTACGACTCCCGCTAGTTCGTGCTCCATAATCCGGTTGAGAATTTCGACCGCTCGTTGTGTGTCTTGATCGTTCATCAGATGCCTCCAATTACGCACCACCCTCTCGCCTGAGGAAGCGCGAAGGGTGCTGCGCTTGTGATGTTAACCGAAGCTGGGCTTCATACCACGGCCATTCCCTCTCAGCCATTGTAAGTCAGTACGTGTACTGCAGCCCCCCTGTGGATTTATCTCATCCTAATCCCTCGCGACATGGAAGTCGTTGCCTGTGACTGAGCAGCTGTCAGCCACTACGCAGAATAGGTGAACGTCTTTCGCCATTCTATTACTCCATACGTCCAGCTCCGCTGAAAGAATGCGAGAGCAACGGACATACTTAATGATGCATTACTTGTGCCTATATACCGAGGGCATCCATACCTTTATCAAGAAAATTGGAGCCGCCAGATGCGTCACGATTCGGTGGAGATCGACACCGAAGGTGAAAATCGCCACTCTGTCCATGGCTGGGGCAAACCGACGAACATCAAGGGATCGGCAGAACGAATGGAAGAATGGTCGCAAGGACCGGTAGCGAGTAGCTCATTCATTGCCTCGAATCACCCCAGCACGAAATACGCAATTCCTGCGGCAAGCACCAGGAATCCGATAAGCCACCGGATAAATCTCTGTTTCGCCGTGGCAAGGACTTGGTCCATCTTTTTCTTGAGGGTCGGCTCTGAAGCGATGTAGGTCTCGACCGCTTCCTTCGCCTCTTTCAGACCAATATTCCGTTCCTGGCGAACCACCTTGATCGCTTCGATCACATTGCCCTGCCATAGCGCCTCAATCGCTGCTTTGGGAAAATCAGCTGAACGCCGTGGTTTGTTTGCCATGCTAGGGAAATGCCTGAGAAGAAGATCCTTTGTACTGTTTATAACCGTTACGCGAAGAGCAGGCAATACTGTTGTCTGATAAGAGCACCCTTGAGTGTAAGTTGTCGTAGTCGTGTGTCCGCTTAAAACTCAAAGGAAGGTAAATGCTGGAGTGATCGTGGAATCTTCAATGAGGTAGAAGCAGGAGTTGCGATGCCATACGCTTAACCTACTCTCTTCAGCACCAGAGATTCCTTCTAGGGCTTTACCTAGTCTCATTAGGAAACAGTAGAGTCTCCATCCTACACCTCCTGCACTGACCTCGATTACTCAGGTATCCATAGACCTTATCCTCACCTACCTGATCCCATCGTGTAACTCATTATACTTACGTACGAAACTGCCGAGTGAGCAGAACCATCATGACAGGGTTCTTTGCCACTCTTTACCGTGGCATTCAACTTGCTGCCACGAGAAACAAGACGTGAGATTGGATACCTAATGAGTGAATCATGAAACACGCAACACACCCCATCACTGTTCGCATCGAATGGTGCCGACGGGAATCTGCACAGGCTCGCACTGAACCAGAAGTGGACGAGTGGGACGCGGAAGCAGATGGTCTACGAGATGCGCTGATGAATAGTGACCATACCGACAACTATCGACAGTGCCCTCCCGAGATTCTCAGGCGGTACGTGCTGGGCCTCCAAGATGGGACAGCCTTGCTGCAAGCCTCACGAATGCAGCGCATGATTCATGCTGCCACCACCGAGACTCCGCAACAGGGTCCTCGGATAGGAAAGGACATTCTACTGGGAGATGATCAATGAATTGCCTACGATGCAACGGCCTCGCCGTCAGTGACGATAGCTTCGCGGTGCAGACTGGTTCACCAGCGGACTTTCACGGTTGGCGCTGTGTCAATTGTGGAATGATCGTCGATGATGTGATCCGTGATAATCGGCGCGTCACGACACAGCCGAGGAGAGCCTCACATCCCGAGCGCCGCCGGTACGGTGGCCAAGCCGCGTGACGGGTATCACGCCACCAGTCGATTCCGAAACCGCTCGCCCCTTGAGGCCAAGAGAGAACGACCGATGCTGGGTGTGGCCATCAGGTCCTATGCAACGCGCGCTCCGACGTAAGGGTCAGGCTGTCGGCTTCGCTTCGCTCCGGATCCCGGGTCCATCCGCCGGAACGCAGGAGTTTCTCTCCCAGTCCTACGGCCAAGTTGCGATAAATGATCACACCGATATCGGGGCGACGCCGAATGAGATCCTCCAGGTCACGCCGGAGTAGCTCTGCAACCTCGATGTCGTTCACGGCTGTCGCGGTGGCGGAGTGATGCCTGGCCGAAAGGAGCGACACTTCTCCACAGGTCTCGCCGGTATGCACAGTACCGATCACGCGAGAAGAAGAGCCGCTGCTGATGGTGACGTGCCCTTGAAGCATAAGATAGAGCCGGTCTCCCGGATCGTGCCCGGAAAAGAGCCGGTCTCCCGCCTCGATGTTCCTCACGGTGCAGACTCCCGCTAACCGCGTGGCCTGTTCGGTGTTCATTCCCCGAAACAACGGCACCTCTTTGATCGCCTGCGCCATGCGAGGCGCGATGACACACGTGGAAAACCCGCGCATCACGACATCAGCCACGGCCTGAACCGGCTCGGTCAACCCGAGTGGCCCCAACTCTTGCAACTGGTTCAAGCGCACCATTTTGACGATGTCGAGCCGTTCAACTTGATAGAACACCATGGCCGGCACATAGGCAACTGGAAGAAAATTCAGTTCCAGTAATGTCCGCTGCATACGAGGGGCGTAGGCGCTGACATCGATCTCGATGTACTCGCTTCCCATCTCCTCCCGACACTTACGCTCCAGCTCGGCCAGAAGAAATCGCACCACATCATCGGCCAGCGCGATAAGCTCGAACACCCGCACCGTGTGCTCGACGGGGTCCATCGTATAGCCGACGGCTCCCACGATGTGGTCTCCGGAACGGGCGAGAAAGTAATTGGTCTGACGAGCCTGAAGCTTGAAGAAGCCATAGTCCAACCGCATAGGTCCGAAAATCTCCCGATTGCGTACTCGACCCCGTTCGATGCGCAGTAATGCGGGATAACCCTCCGCTTGCAACTGTTCGAGGCGATAGTCGCCGCCCATGGGATAGGACGCGGAGTCTTCGTCGACGATGAAATCCGGCGTGAGCGGCGGCTGGCTCATCACAAGATTGGCCAAGGCATAGGCCTCGGGAATAATGCGCGGATTGTTGCGGCGCAAAGCCAGGGCATCGCCGAAATACCGAGCCAGCAGCGCAAAGCTCTCACGGTGGCGAAAGAAATGCTTTAAAGGGAGAAAGCCTGTGGCGATGAATCCCTGCGACAGACTGATGCGCTGGGCATAAGGATGCACGGTACGCGCGACAACGAGACCCACATGCAAACGGTTTTTGATGGCCTCCAGCCGCTTGTCCATGAGCAACTTCCCGACCTGCATCCGGCGATACTCGGGATGCACGGCAAGGCGGCCGAACTCTCCCACGAGATCGGAATGGGCCCCGAAGTCGAACAGCACGGAGGCCGTCCCGACGACACGACCGGCTTCCGTATCCTCAGCAACGAGAATGAGGGCATCATCGGTGAAGACGGAGCGCTTCAGCCAAAGTTCATCGTAGAGTTCGCGATGTGGATAGTCGGTGCCGTAGACCGAGAGAAAGATCTCACGGATCTGGCCCACATCCTCTTCCCGAGCTTCTCTGACTCTGATCACAACTCTCCCGTTGCGACGGATCAGACGTATGTTGCTTTCTTCTCGAGTTGCTGGCCGGCGATCTTGGCGATGGCGTGGTAATACGCTGCTCCTACGGCCAGAGCTTCTTCATCGAAGTCGAACTTGCTCGAATGTGCCGGATAGCCTTCCCGGCCAGGAACTTGGCTGCCGAATCGGACATAGGCGCCAGGAATTTGCTCAAGGTAGTAGCTGAAATCTTCCGCCCCCATATTCGCCGTCTTCAGCGGCAACACATTCGCCTCCCCGACCGCTTCGATCGCGGCGCGGCGCGCCATGTTGGCCGACTCCGGCTGATTGATGAGTGGCGGCGTTCCTTCTGTGACCGCAACGTGAATCTTCGCACCGTGCAACTGTGCGATGGATTCGGCAATGCGGCGCACGGAGTTGAGCAGTTGTTGGCGGACTGCCGGATCTTGAGCACGCACGGTCCCTTCCAACTTAGCCTGCCCTGCAATCACGTTCGGCGCAGTCCCGGCGTGAAACTGGCCAACCGACACGACCGAAGGACGGGCCGGATCGATCTCTCGTGAGACGATGGTCTGCAACGCCATAATCATCAGACTGCCCACCACCACGGCGTCGATGCTTTCGTGCGGTCTGGCTCCATGTGCGCCTTGCCCGATGATTTCAATCATAAAGTTATCGGATGAGGCATTGACCGGCCCTTCGCTCACCACAATCGTGCCCGGGCGATAATGGCGATCCAGATGCCCACCGAAGATCAGACCGGCTCCATCGAGCACCCCTTCCTTGATCATGGCGATGGCGCCGGTCCCTTTTTCTTCCGCAGGCTGAAAAATCAGCCGCACCGGCGCTGGCAAGTCCTTCTCTTGGGAAAGCAGCGCAGCCGCGCCGAGCAACATCGTCGTGTGTCCATCGTGGCCGCAGGCATGCATGACGCCATTGTGCACCGATGCGAACTCAAGGCCGGTTTCTTCTTGAATGGGAAGCGCATCCGTATCAGCCCGCAATACCACACAGGGTACTCCGGTCTTTCCGCTGATATCCGCGACGACGCCGGTACCTGCCACATTGGTGCGGCATTGAATGCCGAAGCTCTGAAGAAATAGACGGATCACACCGGCTGTACGCGTTTCTTCCCAACTGAGCTCCGGATACCGATGCAGCTCTCTTCGCTGCGCAACCAGCCGGTCATACAGGTCTTGCGGAACTTGTCGCATGTAGCCTCTCTCCGTGCGCCAATTCGCCCCGACCAAGCCTCCTCAACTGGACAACGAGACTTCATCTCTCCGTGGCCTGAACGCCTGGCTGATACGTGGTGTACACGTAGACCGGAATAGACAAGTGGCCGAGATGTTTTTCAATCAACGGCTTCACCTCCTTCCAGTCGAGCCCTCCGACGCCTGTGGCTAGCCTGGGAAGCGCGACGCTTTTGATTTTCTCGCTCTCGATCAACTTCACAAAGGCTTTGAGACAGTGATTGACGTTCTCAATCGTCGCCTTTCCAGGCTTGGCTCCGTGGCTGGGAGCAGGTTCCTGCGTAAAGAGGCTGACAATTCGCACCCCCCCGGCACCTGCCCAGGCCCACACTTCTCCGGTCTTCGGCGTAAACGTTTGGCAATAATGTCTGAAATCTTTGTACATGGCGGGCCATTGCCCTCGAAGACTCAGTGCCAAGCCATTCGCGTAGCCATCATTTGGAGCCACACCGTGTGCCACCATTTCTGCTTTTGTCCGTAAAATGTCTCCGGTGACTTCCTTCAGCATTGAACCTCCTTCATGTTATGAGAATCGAAAACGTACGGATATCCCAATGGGATGATGTCTCTCATCACCATTTTCCACGCACCAAACCGATATCTTGCCAATTGCTGTTGCTTCCGCTATGTAAGACGGAAGCGGGTTCCTCTTCCCCTGGATGCATGTGATGGTTCATATTCGACTGGCGACCGACGCGGACTTTCCCTCGCTGCTCCACGTGCAACAAGCTGCATTCCGCGAATATGCGGGCGTCTACAAGGTGAGCGGGTGGACCACAGAAACCCTTGAGAGCCTGCAAGAAGATGCCAGAGAGAAACATATTTTCATGGCAGAAGTGGGGGGAGCGATCGCCGGTTCCGTGCGCTTCTGGACGGTAGCTGGCGTATGCGTGATCCGGTTGCTTTCCGTGAGTCCCACTCATCAGCGTCAAGGAGTGGGAAAGGCCCTCATCCACGCAATTGAACGAGCCACGACCGATGCCCACAAGTTTTATGCCTGCACCATGCTGCGCACAGCGAGAAACATTCAGTTTTTCATGAACCTCGGTTACACAGCTGAAACGATTCTTCCCAATCATTATGACCATCTCGACTTGATCTGCTTCGCAAAATATCCTTGAGCCGCGTCGCTTGAAGCAACGACGTGCTCCCGCAACGCCGACATACCCAAGGCCCCCTCTTAACCAATGCCACCGCCAAGAGAATTACGGCGTCTTCGCGCAACGGAACCCATAGCCGAAGTGCCGGTTCATGGGTTGAGCATTGAATCGGTGCGCAGATCGCAGGAATTCAGACACGTAGAGCCAGGACCCTCCGCGAACCACCTTCTCATCGCCTTTTCCCGGCCCGATGGGGTTCTTTTCCGGGCCTTTCTTGTACGAATCAAGTTCATACCAATCAAACACCCATTCCCAGGCGTTCCCGGCCATGTCATAGATCCCGTAGGAACTCTTCCCTGCCTCGAACGATCCAACCGGGGATAAGGCCTGATGGTCAGCCCAATCCTTTCTTCCGTAATTCGCGTGGAGCCGAGTCGGCGCCTCATTGCCCCAGGGATAGATCCGTCCATCGGTTCCCCGCGCCGCCTTCTCCCACTCCGCCTCGGTCGGTAGACGCTTGCCGGCCCATTTACAGTAATTGACCGCATCCTCCCAACTCACATTCACGACCGGGCGTCTCTGATGTTGTGCTTGATCCATAGTGCTCCAGTCCGGAGGTTCATCCATTTCCGTCGCCTGCAGATACCTGGCGTACTGGCCGACCGTCACTTCAAATTTGTCCATATAGAAGGCATTAAGATAGATCTGCCGAACGGGTTTCTCATCGTCTCCGAGATTACTTCCCCGCATAAACTTTCCCGCCGGTACTAGAACCATCTGCGTATCGAGTGTCTCGGTCTCCCCCGCACCTCCCGCCGATCCGGCAGACGTCAGATATCTTGTGGTGGCAGATCGTGATCGTGGCAGCTTCGCCTGCAGCTGCTGATAGAGTGTCTGTTGCTCATTGTTGAGACCAAGCTCCTCGGCGTTGTGCAGAGCTTCCTCCGCCTGCTTCGTTTTTCCACTGGCGATCAGACCCTTCCCCTCGTTCAGGAGCCGCCATGCCGTCGTTTCCTCCCGTAAGCGCCACACCTTCGCTTTAGTCTTGGGTAAATAGGATTTCGCCCCGGATTTGGCATCCAGATCCAATGCGCTCTCGTAATGTTGCTCCGCACAGGCCCAGGATTCTAGGGCTCGGCAAGCCTCAGCCAGATTGAAATGGGCCTGGATATTGGATGGATCCTTCAGGATACCGGCCTCCAACGCTGCCCGCGCCTCTGCATACTGTTTGTTCTTCAAGAGGTTCTCCCCTTTGAAAAATTCCTGCTCCCCGCCGGCTGCATGTGCAACAGCCCCCGGAACGATGAAGAGGCACAACAAAGTCATCCCCGCTAACACATATCTCATAAGAATCCCCCTCTCTCCCCATTCTGACTGATCGGCCTGTCGATTCGGCCTCGCCTGCCCTCAAAGGTCACAAACCTGGCAAACTCACCAAACAAACACCTACAAGTTTAGTGCCTAACCGTGGCTGCACTATAATTCCTTCTCCAAGAGGCCGGCTCGCTGGTCCTCAGCTACGCACACGAAACGAGCTCTGACCTTCAACCATCATACGGCGGACGGCAGGGGGCGCTCCCTCATCGCGCGCATTGAGGGAGCGCATTCCGATGTGGGGCCTCAGCGAGCGCAGGGATTGCCCCCTGCCGTCCGCCCCCTCCTTCACACCCATTCCGGCGCCTCCTCTTTCCTCACCTCTTGCCCAGCGAACAGACTATAGAGCGCGGGCAGTACAACCAGCGTCAGCGCCGTCGACGTGAAGAGTCCGCCGATCACGACAGTGGCGAGCGGCCTCTGAACCTCCGCCCCAATTCCTTGCGCCAGTGCCAGCGGCAGAAGTCCAAGCAACGTGGTCATCATGGTCATCACGACAGGGCGGAGTCGGAGACTGCAGCCGGCCAGAATCGCTTCGTCGATCTGTTGTCCTTCATGGCGCAGTTGGTTGATGTAGGAGACCAGCACGATTCCGTTCCCCACAGCCAATCCGAATAGCTCGATGAAGCCGATGGAAGCCGGCACGCTCAGATACTGTCCGCTCAGCCAGAGCGATACGACTCCTCCGATCAACGCGAACGGCAGGTTGATAATGATCATGGTCGCGTATCGCAGAGAATGGAAGGCCCAGAACAGAAGAAAGAACACGAGGCCCAGTGTAATCGGGACCACGATCATCAACCGCGCGTTGGCCCGCTCCATGTTTTCGAACGCCCCGCCCCAGACGATGGTATACCCTTCCGGTAAGCGGAGCTGTGCTGCGATCTTCGCGCGCCCCTCATCCACCACCCCACCGATGTCCCGACCCACGACATTGAACCCGATGTAGATGCGGCGCTTCACATGCTCTCGACTGATACGAGCCGGGCCTTCACGCATTTCAATCTTGGCGAGGTCACTCAGGGGAATGAGCGCACCGGAAGGAGACTTCACACGGATTTCTCCGATGGCGGCCACGCTGTTCCGGTATGGTTCTGGAAATCTCAGGGTGAGCTGAAACCGGCGCTCGCCTTCATAGACCTGCGTCGCCGGCTTGCCGCCGATCGCGGTGGTGACAATCTCCTGCACATCGGCCACGTTGATGCCAAAACGAGCAATTTTCTGCCGATCGATGTCGATAATGAGGTAGGGCTGTCCAGCGACCTGTTCGACTTTGATATCTTTGACACCGTTGATCTGTTGTATCAGGACCGCAATGTCCTGCGCCTTATCGCGGAGCACGTCGAGATCGTCTCCGAACAACTTGATGGCGCATTCGGTCCTGATGCCGGAGATCAACTCGTCCACCCGTTCCTGGATCGGCTGGCTCATGAGCACGGAGATGCCGGGAATCTCCGCTAACTTCCGGCGGATCGCGTCGGTCAATCCTAATTGAGTTGTCGCTGTCTTCCAGGTACTTCGGTCGTGGAGGGAGACAATCGGATCACTCTCGTAGAGATCTTCCGGATGGTAGGGAATCTCCGCTCGGCCAATCCTGCTTACCGCCATCTTCACTTCAGGGAATTCCAACATGGCCTTCTGAGTCTGCTTCTCTAGCTCGATGGACTCAGGAAGCGACACGCTCGGCAACTTCACCACTTGAGGTGTCAGGGCCCCTTCCTCAAGAAGTGGAATGAATTCACGCCCCACGAATGGAACGAGGGCAAGGCTGCACAACACGATTACTGTTGAACTCGTCAGGATGAGGCCGCGGTGACGGAGCGTCCATTGCAACACCGGCAGATAGCCCTGTTTCATCCAGAGCGTCACGCGCGTCTCTTCAAGATGGTCCCCGCGCAAGAGGAGAGACACAAGCACTGGCGACAGAGTCAGCGTCACCACGACCGAGGCCAAGAGTGCAATCACTAGCGTGTAGGCTAGCGGCGCGAACATCTTGCCTTCCATTCCCTGGAGCGTCAGAAGCGGCAGGAAGACGACGCTGATGATCAGAATACCGAACAGGATTGGTCGGCCGACTTCCTTCGTGGCATGGAGAATGACACTGGACCTGCTTTCCTGCGATGCGCCGCTATGTTGAGCGAGATGCCGATAGGCGTTTTCCACGACGACCAGGGACCCGTCGGCGATCTCGCCGATGGCGATCGCCAGCCCACCCAGTGTCATCAAGTTGGCCGAGAGCCCGAACCGCTCCATCACGATAAAGGTCACGAGCGGAGTGACGATCAACGTCACCGTGACAATGATGGCGCTGCGGACATGGCCCAGAAAGAAAAAGAAGACGAAGACTACCAGCACAATGCCTTCGATCAACGCATCGCGCACCGTATTAATGGCCGCAGTGACGAGTTCGATGCGATCATAGAACGGGATCAGTCTTGTGCCTCCTGGAAGAATATGACTCTGGTGCAAATCCTCTACCTTCGTCTTAACCGCCTCAACCACCTGACGGGCATTGCCCCCGCGAATCATGAGCACTGTTCCTATTACGACTTCTCGCTCCCCATTGAGGACCACCGCGCCATGGCGAACGGCGTGGCCGATGCCGACGTCAGCGACATCCCGGACGAACACCGGCGTGCCACCAACCTCTTTCACAATGATGGATTCGATATCACCCACGGTCCTGATCAGCCCAAGCCCTCGAACAATCGAGCGTTCGGCATGCCGCTCCAGCACGTTGCCGCCGACATTGGCGTTGTTCTTCACCACCGCCTCGTAGATTTGTTGCAGCGTCAGGTCGAACTTGCGCAGTTTGGCCGGATCGACCAAGACCTGATACTGCTTTACAAATCCGCCCATGCCGTTTACATCAATCACTCCCGGCACGCCCTTGAGCAGGGGACGCAGGACCCACTCCTGCATGGTGCGCTGATCCGTCAACTCGGCCTCGACCGTCTTCGCGTCAGTCGCGGTCGCATGAGGCCCTTCGAGATAATAGTGAAAGACTTCGCCCAGCCCCGTTGTGACGGGAGCCATGACTGGTTCGAGCCCTTCCGGTAACCGATCCTTCGCCGCCATGATCCGTTCGAGAACCAACTGGCGGGCAAAGTACATATCCACGTCGTCGTTGAACACGACCGTGATTTGGGATAGCGCAAATTTTGACAGTGACCGGATCTCCGCTAATCCAGGCAACCCGGTCATCTGAAGTTCGAGCGGATAGGTGATGAACCGTTCCACTTCGACTGGCGAGAGCCCTGCCGCTTCGGTCAGTATCTGTACTTGGATGTTGGTCACATCGGGGTATGCATCAATTGGAATCGACTCAAAGGCAATCACACCGACGACGGACAGCAGACAGGCTAGACCCAGGACCAGTATTCGCTGCCGCAGTGAGAATTCCAGAAGCGAGACGATCATAGGGATGGCTCGATCTTGTACCGTTCCATTTCGGACTTGAGGGCAAAGGATCCTTTCGTCACAACCTGCTCGCCGGCCTTCACTCCCTCCAACACCCTGATTACGTCTCCCTCTTCGTTCCCCAACTTGATTAGCCGTGGCTCGTAAGCGCCGGGTTCCCGTTGAACGAATACCATCGTACCGGCAGGCCCATCCTGGACAGCCGCGAGCGGAACACTCAGCACGTCCGGACTTGGGGTCGCCAACACGCTGATGATGGCGAACATTTCCGGCTTCAACAGTCGATCGGGGTTGGGAACCGTGACCCGCAGACGCATGGTGCGCGTTGCTGGATCAAGCACATCTCCGACATAGGTGATGGCCCCGCTGAAGATCGCATGGGGATAGGCGGCCAGGACCACATTCACCTTCTGGTCCTTGCGGATGAATCGCACGTCCTTCTCCGGCACGTTGCCGATCACCCACACATCCATGAGATTAGCCACAGTAAAAAGCTTCTGTTCTGTTTCGACGACTTCTCCCCGTGTGATATTGCGTGTGATCACTCGCCCATCCAACGGCGCGCGTAGGGGCATGTCGGCCTTAATCGTCAATTCCCGATCAAGTCTGTTGATCTCATCCGTCGGCACACCAAGCAATTGGAGACGGTTTTGTGCCTCACGGACTTCGGCGCGCGCCGTCTTCATGGCAGCTTCGCGTCGTTGCAGTTCAGCGAGACTGATGGCCTTGTTTTCGTACAGATCCTTGGCACGGAGATGCGCTAGCTCCGCCTCATGGAGCTTTGCCCCAGCCTTGAGATAGGCTCCTTCTGCGACGCCCAGGTCCACACTATGGAGCATCGCCAAAAGAGCGCCATTTTTCACATCCTGCCCGACGTCGACATGGACTTTCATAACCCGGCCACGGATCAGAGTGGTGACCTCAGCCAATTCATTTTGGTTCGCCTGAACAGTCGCGGGAAACTCACGATGTGAAAGAAGCTGCCCCTGCGCTACCGATACCAGTTCCAGCTGCATCCGCGACAACTCTTCCGGCGTGAGGTGCAACAACCCCGTTCGGGCCGAAGGCAAGTCCTGTTTGACTGTGGAGGTGTCTGCCGGTTTGTTTTCGCAGGCGATGCCCGCCGCTAGGATCACGCAAACCGCCAGGCCATGTATGACTTGAGCAAACAATCTGAGCGTCCGCTGATTCAGGCAGGTATGAACCATAGCCCCCATCTCCTTAAGATCCACTCTTCGACCTCAGATTCACTCGTCCTCCGACTGTGAGCTTCTCGCACGGTACATGCCTCCCAAATACGGTGTATTTTTCATGCAGGGCCTTATATTCGTCGCCTTTTGCCACGGTGAAAGATTGCAGCTGTGGCAAACTGCGACAGCCGCGCGGTGAGACTCCCTCCACCACCGGTTGCAGATATGAGATACTGATTTCAAGTAGGAGTGCCCCCTGTATGGAAGTTCAAGCCCAATTTCCAGACGAGCAATCGCCGACCGGTGAGTTCGTGCGGCAGTCGGATGTGTTCCGGAGGTGGGTGACAGCCGACGGTAGTTCTGGCTATCCCGCTGCGGCCGGACGTTACCATCTATACGTGTCATGGGCCTGCCCCTGGGCCCACCGCACGATCATTGTGCGTACGCTCAAGAAGCTTGAGGCTGTGATCGGTATGACCGTCGTGGATCCCATTCGTGACGAGCGAGGATGGGCGTTTCGCGAAGGCGCAGGACATTCCCCCGACCCCATCAATGGATTCCAGTTTCTTCGAGAAGCCTATAAAGCGACGGATTCGAACTATATCGGACGTATTACAGTGCCCGTGCTATGGGACTCCGTCACCAAACGTATCGTCACCAACTCCGATGACGACCTGATGAGAATCTTTAACGGTGAGTTCAATCGATTCACCGAAAGCCCGATTGATTTGTACCCGGATGGCCTGCGGCAGGAGATCGATGAGCTCAACACGTTCATCTACGAGAATGTGAACGATGGCGTCTATCGCGCAGGGTTCGCCACATCCCAACACAGCTATGAACGAGCGGCACGGCGATTATTTGCCGCGCTGGATCAACTCGATGCGCGGCTGGCCACTCACCGGTACTTATTCGGACCGGAGTTTGTGGAAACCGACTGGCGGCTTTTTGTTACATTGGTTCGGTTCGATGCGGTCTACCATGGCCATTTTAAATGCAATCTCCGACGAATCGCCGACTACCCAAACCTGTTTGGGTATCTGAAAGATCTCTACCAAACCGACGGCATTGCCGAGACCGTGAATGTCGACCACATCAAACGCCACTACTACGTTACACACGATGACATCAACCCAACCCGTATTGTCCCCATCGGCCCCGACCAAGACTTATCCACGCCCCATGGACGTGACCGTCTGGTCTCGTTTTAGCCGCTTCAGCCAAGGCAGAGCCGGCACTCGATTGCTCCACCTCCTCTATCTGTCCAGTTGACTAGACAGCCTTGAGGACATTCTCCCCAGCTCGCTGAATACGTTTGGCACAGGGTGTTGCAAACACCTCTTTTTCAGGAGTTTAGGTACCGCCGTCTTTAATCAAAGCAAGCACAAGATTTGCTCCATAACAAATGCAGGGGTTTATAGTCTTCTTAACTGAAAGGAACAGTTATGGATATGTTGTGGATGTTTGTGGGTGTGATGGCTGCACTCCTCGTTGGGGGTCTTGTGGTGTACAAGAAAGGTGCGTAGTTCGCCGGCCCAGAATTGGGATTTGTCCTGGGCGAAGGCCTCATCGTTCCGAGAGGTACTCTTGCGCGGTAGGTGATCCGGTCTGGAGGAGAAAGACATTTCTCATGGCAAGGACCCTTTTGTTTCGTCGAACCTCTTCCGATTCATGCCATCGCTTGCCTCTCTCAGAGGCGAGCGATGGTTCTATTTTTGTGTGTGCTGTAAGTTGATGGGGTCGCGACTTATCTGACAACGAGAACGGAACAGGCGCTCTGTTGGGCGAGCTTCATTGAGACGCTGCCCTGGAGAAAGCGCGTCACGGCACTTCGCCCTTTAGCCCCTGTAACGATCAGATCCGGCTGTTCGCGATTCACCACTTTCATGATCTCCTCAGCGGCCGGTCCCACACAGGGAAACTGTCTGACGCGATACCCGACTTTTTCAAGCTTGGCTGCCTCCTGGGCAAGCAATTGCTCCCCCGCCTCCTTCACCATTGTGTAGCGCAGAAACGGCATAACATGGACCAGCAGAATCAAGAGCGGCTTGGCATCAGGCTTGGCCGTGAACTGTTTGGTCATGAACTGGAGCGCTTTCTTGGATGACGGAGAGCCGTCTGTCGCGACGAGCATCCGCCGAAGGGTTTGGGGAGGCTCTTTCACAATCAAGACCGGACAGGACGCATGGAGCGTGACGGTTGTCGAGACACTCCCCAGCACTAAACGATCGATGGCATCTAACCCCCGACTCCCGACCACGATCAATCCCGTATGGCCAGCCTGTTCGATGAGGGCTTGTGCAATCTTGTCCTGCACCACACGCACCGAGCCCTTGAGCCCAAGCTTCACGAAGCGCCGCTTCGTCTCTGCTTCTACCTGCTTGGCTCGCGACTCTAAGAGATGAATAGCTTCCCCTTCGTCCGGTTCATACCCGCTGACGGTTGGTTGGACAATGAACGGCGGCCGCACAGATTGAAGGTCCATCGCATGAATCGCTGTAACTCGCGGTGCCATCCGAAAAGGCATCTCCCCCAGCCAAGCCAACGCCCACTCTGAATACTTCGATCCATCCACTCCTACGACAGCTTTCATCGGTATCCTCCTTATTCGAAATGTGACGTCACCAGCCCCCCGCATGGCGCAAGCTGCCCATCGAAAACACCCTCAGCAGAATCCTGAAACGCAGTGGATACAGGCCCGTCTGGTTATGTTGATCTATCGATGAGTACGGGGAGAGCAACGTTGATGCCACGATGGTGGAGGAGTGACGGCCGTACACAAGTCCTCGTTTCACGAGAACAATTCTGAAATAATTGATTGGCGGGTGACTCAACTATTTTGGTAGAGTGCGGCACCGTATACTCGATACTCGTTACATTAATCTCATAAAGGTTATCGGAAGAATGAAGACAACAGCTGCGTATAGGCCGGCCTGTTTCAGACGATGTGAATATGGACTTTTTCTTGTGGTCTTGTTGATCGTGCTCTCCGGTTGCGCTGCTCAAAAGGTCTCGACCAACTCACTCGCCCCCACGATCGAGCAGAGCGCTCGGCCAGTTCTTCTGGCTGATGCAAATCCCAAGGGTCTCCCATCGGAAACACCGGTCCACGACGCGTCTTCTGAAGAGCTACTCGATCCGTTTTCGAAGCCGGGTGAAGAAGGGATCGAGGAATACGATCCGTGGGAACCACTCAACACCAATTTCTTTGAATTCAACCGGCAGCTTGATCGCTGGATATTGAAGCCGGTCGCCAAGGGTTACAACTTCATCATGCCGAATGTTGTCCAGGTGGGCGTCAGCAATATTTTCTACAATAGTCGTGCGACCCCGCGATTCCTGAACAACATGTTTCAGGGAAAATTCACAGGAGCTGGAATTGAGGTCGGGCGATTTCTCATTAATACGACGGTCGGGATCGGCGGATTTTTCGATGTGGCCCAACATTACTTCAAGCTGACGACACCGGAGGAAGATACTGGACAAACGCTCGGATTTTATGGCGTTCCACCAGGTCCCTATCTCATGATACCCATTCTGGGACCATATACAGTTCGAGATCTTGCCGGCTATGCTGGAGACATCGCCCTCAATCCGATTTACTGGCTCATCCTGCCGACCATGCATAACATCGATTCGATTCCGACAGTGGTCTCCATCGATGAGCGAGCAGCCACGTACGCCATATCGATTGGCGCGCGTGCGACTGAAGTCGTCAACGAACGCTCCTTGAATCTGGAAAAGTTTCAGGGAGTGGAAGAATCGACGCTCGACCTCTATGCCGCAGTCCGTAATGCCTATCTCCAAAAACGAGCCAAGGCCATCCGGGAATAGCTGACATCTCCCTATCATCCACTTGATGAGGCAGGGAGCCTATAGAAAGTCTAGACTGCTGTAAGCCGGCAGTACGTTAGGCAGAGCTCATCGGGAACCCATACCTCACGGGAGATTATTACGGTAAGCTAGGGCGGCCAGCGGCAAGGGTATGCTATGCCAAGGTTCTAGGCAGCACTGTGGACGTGATCTTGTTTGGGTGAGAATTGAGATGCCTCAGTGACTGATGGATAGACTCGGACTGTGTACGTCCTGTCTGGGTCTAAGGTCACGGAGACCTTTCCAGTTTTGCTCAAATAGTCAATGGCTAGATACACTTGGTTCCAGGTCAGATCTGGACAAAGCCCAACCACTTCCTCCATGGAGCAGCTAGCACCAAACTGCTCTAAGGCAACATAGACACGGTCGATGATCGTTGAAACTTGCATACACCTTCCTACACAAAGATCAAAAATTACAACGACTTCTTAACTGTTAGCGAAGAATCCTACAGACTCGAATGATTCGGCATTGCATGTACCAACGTACAAAAACCGACAAATTATTTCGTTAACTAATAGTAAGGATATATGACGGACTTTGTGAACTAGGAAGCCCACTAGAAAGATACAGGGAGATTACTAGTACTGAATGGTAACACTAGTAGATGAATTCATGATGTTGTAGCAGTAGCAGACGATGATACCTCGGGTAGTAGGAGTGCCCAGCGGATGCGACTACGACGACACACTCACAAGGCCTTCGGCAATCGCGTATTTGACGAGCTCGGCCGTCGAGTGCAGATCGAGTTCACCCATAATGCGGAACTTGTGAAACTCCACGGTTTTTACGGAAATGTTCAGAATCGAGGCGATGGCCTTGGTACCTTTTCCTTCGGCCACAAGCTGTAACACCTCCCGTTGCCGTTGGGTGAGAGAGGTCACCAACGGCTTATTAAACTGACCATCCGGAGATTGGAGTGTCGCTGCCAAGACATCTTTCGTGATAAGCGGAGTCATGTAGTGTTGTCCTCGCATCACCGCCTGGATAGCTTGCTTGAGTTCCACGGCGGCGGACCGCTTTATCAGATAGCCGGAGGCTCCAGCCTTAAAGGCTTCGGTCGCATAGGTAGGGGTGGCGTGCATGGTCAGGAAGATGAGCTTGCTCTCCGGCACGAGCTTACTTATTTGGCGCGCTGCATCGAGTCCGTTGAGCAACGGCATCGAGATATCAAGCAACACGATGTCGGGACGAAGCTGCTGCGCCGCTTCCACTAAGGCTCGCCCGTCCTCCACCATACCGACCACTTCTCCCTCGGCTTCCACCAGCTTTCGAAGTCCAGCCAGGACAATGGCGTGATCATCAGCCATCAGAATGCGGGGCCGATTCATGAGACCTCCACCTTGCACGGCACCCACGCACAGACCTTTGTGCCGTGAGATGAGCGAGATTGGATTCGGAAGAACCCGTGCAGTTGTCGCAGCCGTTCCTCCATACTGCTCAATCCCAGCCCTTGTTGATGAATACGCAGATCCTGTGAATCAAATCCCTTCCCATTATCAATGACGGACAGACCGACCCCCTTTGATGACCCTCGGAGCTGGACCGTCACGGTCGTCGCCTGCGCATGTTTCACCACATTTTGAACGCTTTCCTGCATAACGCGGAAGAGACAGGTCGCCTGATCAAGCGGCACCGCATCCGGAACATCAAGAATCTTCAGATGAATGGGCAAGCCCGTTCGCCGAGAAACCTGATGAACATGCTCTTCGACCGCCGGGCGCAATCCGGCATGCTCCAGGAGCGAAGGGTGAAGCCGATACGCGAGCGTGTGCACATCGTCAGAAAGCTGCTCCAACTGTTCACGAAGTGGAGCCAGCGCTCGAGTGAGTTCACCGGGTACGGTAGAAGAGTGGTGTTCCAAGGATGCGACTTCCAAGACCAAGGCGGCCAATCGCTGGCTCACATCGTCATGCAGATCACGGGCGATTCGCTTCCGCTCATGCTCCTGCGCAGCCAGCAGCTTGGACGTCAGTTCTTCCAATTGCACTTGCTGCTGATGCAATTCTAGCTGGTTGCGATGAAGCGCCTCTTCCGCCTGCTTGCGTTCGGTGATGTCGACGGCGACCCCTCCCAACAGCACCGGCGCGCCTTTGTGATCGACGATGGGAAACTTGCTCACAAGCGCGTGCCGCAACTCCCCATCCTGAACGAACGGCTCGACTGTGTGCAGAGGGACCCTTGTCTCCCGCACTTTCCGATCGTTCAACTCATACTGTACGGCGATCTCCTCAGACCACAACTCACACGCAGTCTTTTCTTTCCAGTCTAATCTTTTGAGGAGAGATTCTTCAAAGAGTCGATTGACGTAGAGATACCGTCCCTGAGCATCTTTAATCCAGGCAAAGCCGTGCAAATTATCCATAAAGGATGCGAATCGGCGCTCGCTTATTTTCAGCGCTTCCTCGGCCTGTTTGCGTTTAGTGATATCGATCATCGCCCCCAAGGTTCGAGTAGGGCGACGCGCTGGGCCTTCATGGTCGAATAACGTCCATGATCGAAAACTCACCCACCTGACACTCCCGTCGTGGTGCAACACACGGTGTTCTACCGAGAAGAGATCGTCACCGGCAGGATCTTGAGCCTGCATGATAGCCAGGACGACGGTTTCGCGGTCTTCCGGATGGAGTAGCTGGATATATCGCTCGAACGTCGCTGGATCATCGGGTTTCACTCCGTAGATTTCTCTCATCGCGGGAGACCAGTAGGCTTTCCCGGTGCGGTGGTCGTGATCGAAAATCCCGAAGTTGGCCAACCGAATGACCTGGTCTGACCGTTCCTCCCTTTCATGCAAGGCGTTCTGTGCCTCCACACGAGCCGTCACATCCTCCGTGGCAATCACAATTCCGCCTACTTCATCGCCGCTATACCAAGGGCGAACATCCCACGTCATCCACTGCGTTGAGCCATCATCTCGAACGAACCGGTCTTCATCGGCGCTCAGAATTTCTCCGGCCAGGCCGCGACGATGGATCTCTTTCCATCGTGATGAAATCTCTGGAAGCGCGTCATAGTGCGATCGGCCGAGGATCGCCCCTGCAAGCTGATAATCTTCCATCCACCGGCGACTGGCTACCAAATAACGCATGTTGCGGTCAAACATCGCAATAGCAGCCGGCACATGTTCGATGAACAAACGGAAGCGCGCCTCACTATCTCGCATCGCCGCATGGGTTCGCTCGAGGTCGACCGTTCTTTCCTGGACGCGTTGTTCCAACTCTTCATGGGTCCGACGCAGCACCTCCTCAACCCGCTTACGATCGGTAATGTCATTGCCGATCGTCAGAAGGCAAGGCTTCCCTCTGAGCGTGATCAAGTCTGTCGAGATGAGAAACTGTCGCAGCTCCCCATCTTTCATCCGCGTCGACACTTCAAGATTTCGGACCGACCCTTCAGACTTCAATCGATCGATGAGCCTGGCCCGATCATGAGGATCAGGCCAGATGCCCAAGATCAACGTCGTCTTTCCGATAACTTCATCCCGGCGAAAACCGAATGTGGCTAGGCAGGCGTCATTGATCTCGAGACAGAGCCCTGTCTCGAGATCTGTAATACCGATCGGGTGAGGGCTTAGGCGGAAGGCTTCGGCAAAGAAATTGTCTTGTGCCGATTCGACCGCCTTCCCTTGCCGATCCTCGGCGTGAGGTGCCTGCAAAAGCGGTCGTGCCCTCACCCAACGCTCTTTTTTGGCGGCTTTGGGTGTCATGGCGAGAGGAGTTGATTCTAGTCCACCTAGAGAGACCCCGCAAGGTCAAATTCGACACGCGGCTATTTTACGTATACGCCGGGCAGGTAAAGCCAGGAAGGAAAGAAATAGCCACAGCATCCAAGACGGTCCACGGCATCCAGTCAGCTTGGGTCAAGGAGCAATAGGTCCTGGTCGAAGCCACCACACTCGCCTTGTATCGCGTAAGTATGGATGTGACCTTTGTGCTCGATCGGCAAAGAGGGTAAGGAGAGTTTCGGGCTGTCAGAGGTGAGGAAGGGGTCTTCTGTGAAGCTATCGTGGTCGTCTTGTCGGCTCTCTTAGGTTTGCGATGGTACCGCAACGTTCCGAGATTCCAACCAAAACTCAGTTTACGCGTGGCACATTCCAGAATTATCTATCTCCGCCCTTCCTTGGCCTCCAGTATGGGGCCAGCGCCTTCACATAGGCGAACACCGCATCCCGTCTCGTGGCGATCCCGACCAACATGTTCCCCTTCACAACCGGAGTTCGGACAAGGTGTTGCTGTTGAAGGAGCTTGATGAAATCCTGCACCAGCATGTCTTCAGTCACCGTCACCACATGTCTCGTCATCATGTCTTCGGCCATGATGTGGCGAAGATCTTTTCCCTCGTCAATGGGCCCATAGCAGGTCGAATTCAGACACCAGACCGACGAGCGTTGAATCACGTTCCACGACGGGCACCGCCCCAAAATTCCGCTCGGCCATGATCTCCGCAATCGCGATCCCCCTGGTTTCAGGACTCACCGTACAGACCGCTCCCTCCATGATGTGTCGCACCGTGAGCGTTTTCGGGTCATAGGCATGCTCGAAATACTGCGCCAGCCTCATGACGACTCCTATCGCGGGTGATCGGCGCCAGGACTCAGAATCAGTGGAACATTGAGCTTTTCGGGTACGATGATAGTCTTGGAATTAGGGTTTTCATAGAGCTTGAACTTCAAATAATCCGGCGTCAGCGTTTTGGTGATGACTTCCTGCGCCTGCGCCTGACCCACGGCGCGGATCTTCATGCTGTCAGATTCGCCTTCCGCCCGAATCTTCAAGGAATCACCCTCGCCCTTGGCCTGAATCCTGGCAATCTCCGCATTGCGCTGGGCAATGACCACCTCGAAGTCCTTCTGCTCCTTTTCCTGCTCCTTGGCCTGCTTTTGTTCGATGGCCCTCAAGACCATCTGGGAGAATTCCATTTCGGAAAGCGCCACGTTGTAGACATCCAAATGGCGACCTTTCAGTGTTTCGACGACGACGGCTTCGATCTTATTGCCGATCTCGCTGCTGCGCTCCGGAAGCGTCACCATCGAGTAGTTGGCGACAACCCCGCGAACAGCCGACAAGAGTTGAGGGTGCACAAGTTGCTTGTACCACTCAGGCCCGACTTCCTGGGCCAGAAAGTAGATTTCATCGGGCATCGGGCGCATCGTGATGGTCGCGTAGACCGTGACCGGCAGATCATCCGCGGTCAAGGCATCGACTTTTTCCCGGAAGCTTTTCCATCGCGTGTCGTAGACCAAAACGTCATTCCACGGTGCCCGCCAGTAGATTCCTTCCTTGAGCGGTTCTTTCGCTAATCCACTGCTAAGGGGAGACCACCGTAGCCCGCGACTTCCTGGATACACCGTACTACTGCAACTCTGAAGGGTCATCAGTAGCGGGATCAGCACAAGAAGCAGACGAATGATCGAAGACTGTTTCATAGCCCCCTCCTCTTTCTTATCGTGTGCGTTTCAGCCAATCTCATCATTTACCGAACAGCCGCAGGTGTTCGCGTGTTCCGAGCAAGAGCCTCATGGGCTTGAGCCACTCGTTCTAATTCCTGTGCCGTCTGCTCATAATAGTGCGCCAATGACTTGGCACCGGAGACTAAGTCGGCCTCTGGTCCAAAGAGGGCTTCATACCGTACAGCAGCCGTCGCTTGCGCGTCGGCCTTCTCGCGCATCGCAACGGCTTGATTGTGATAGTAGTTGGCGATCTCCGTCTGATTATGTGACGGGTCATAGGAATCCATCTCGATCGATGCAGGTGAGGCGCAGCCGGAGATCCCTGCTAGGGCCAGGAAGCACAGCAGCAGCCCCCTGCGGATCAAGGCAATCACCTGATCGCCACGACTCTTTCTCACTTCATATCTACGGCTGGACATGTCGATCATCAGTGTCAGACGTTTCCACACCGAAATCGTGAGCTGAAGACCTGCGATGATTGTACTACACGGAATCCTCCCGACAACTGGGCGTGCGAGGCTACTATTAGCAACACGAAACTTGTCAGCGCTGCTTTTCCATCCCCTGGGCTACGACATTCACGTTGTAATGGCGATCACATCTCAGCTGGTCATCAGCGAGCCAACGATCGGATGTACTGCAGGACATTTTGCTTGTCTTTGTCAGACAACGCCCATTTCCAAGCCCCCATCGCGGTGCCCTGCTCACCCCCGTGAATAATCTGCGCGAGCTCGAAATTTGACTTCTGCTGAACGGCAGGACTGGTGAGATCGGCTGGCGGGGGCGTCACATCAAAGGCTTTCCCTTTTCCCTGTTCACCATGGCAGAACCGGCAATATTGCTCGTAGAGGCGCTTGCCTTCTTGGAGATCGTAGTGTTCACGCAGCGTCTGCGGACTCCCTTTCATCTGCTCCGAAGCAGCATAGGCCGCGTTCACACACGACAGAGTCATCAAGAGCAACAACACCCTGGATATTAGTGACATACTCCTCCACCTCAAGCTGACAACCTCTAACACTCCCACTGCGCAATCATTGTGCCATCGGCGCAAACCGTACAGCCCTCCCTACCAAAGCTGAAGCTGTTGAAAGGACAGGACTTCGCACCATCTCCAGTGCGGCCCATCCCTCGCATCGGGAAAAACTCCACGGAAGGCTCACCGATCACTGTCGCAGAATGCGACAGCTCACTCAGAACAATCCAACGAAGGCGGGAGATTTCAGACAGTGCTAACAGATTCGCGGCAGTTGCTCGCCTGAGAGCAGATCGAGAACACGATGCGTACCCACAACAGTCCGTAAGACAACCATGGGAGGATCGCGGTCCGTCACGACACCGATGTGAGTCGCCAGGCTGGCTGCCTTGTGCCGGCGCATCACAGCCAGTGCGGCATCGGCCTGTGGCGCCGGTACCATCGCAACAAAGCGACCCTCATTCGCGACATAGAGTGGATCGAGTCCCACCAGCTCGCAGGCTCCACGCACCGGTTCGCTCACCGGAATGACAGATTCTTCCACCGTCATCCCGACCTTTGCTGCAACGGCCAGTTCGTTCAGCACGCTAGCCAGGCCACCACGAGTCAAATCGCGCAGGCAATGCATGTCGATTCCGCTGTCGAGTAAGTCTGCCACGATGTGATGCAACGGTGCTGAATCGCTTTCGATGTCGCCCTCGAACGTGAGTCCTTCCCGCACACTGAGCACCGCCACGCCATGGGACCCAAGATCACCGCTCACAAGAATTGCATCACCCGGCTGGATCAACGTCGGCAAGACACGAACACCGGCTGGCACCAGGCCCACCCCGGACGTAGTGATGAAAATCTCGTCGCCCTTGCCGCGATCCACAACCTTCGTGTCGCCTGTCACGATCGGCACACCTGCCGCTCGCGCGGCCTCGGCCATGGAGTTCACCACTCGCTTGAGGACTTCCAGACTGAGCCCTTCTTCCAGGATAAATCCCGCGCTCAGATAGAGTGGCTTCGCACCACACATGGCTAGATCGTTGATCGTGCCGTTCACAGCCAGACTTCCGATATCACCGCCGGAGAAAAACAGCGGGCGCACTACGTAGGAGTCGGTGGTGAAGGCAAGCGTGCCCTTCTCCACCGGCCAGATCGCGCCGTCGTGCAGAGACTCCAACAGGGGATTGTGAAAGGCTCGCACGAATACGTTTTGAACTAATTCCTGCATCAGCCGACCGCCCCCACCATGCGCAAGCTGCACGGTGTTCTTTGCCGAGATCGGTAAGGAGCAAGTTGGCTCAAAGGGTTTGTTGTTCATGGTCGTATCTCGTGTCTCGATCCTGAGATTCTAGTTTCGAGTTTCACGTTTCAAGTTGTGCAGAAGCCAAGAACCTCAAACATGAAACATAAAACTTGAAACTGTGGGCCGATACGCTTCACGTTTCACATTTTACGTGGCTTCGATATCTATAGTATGCGGCGCAGGCCCCTTCGCTCGATACCATCGGCGCGCCTAATGGTTGCTCCGGTGTGCAACGGGTCCCGAAGGCTGGACAGTCCATCGGCTTGAGCAAACCTTGGAGAACCAACCCGCTCTGGCATTCCGGATCTTCGATACCTACTGAGATCTGCGAAAGGTCTCGTTGAAACTTCACTTCGGCGTCGTAGGCACTGTAGGCAGACTTGAGGCGCAAGCCGCTTGCTTGAATTTCGCCAATGCCGCGCCATGCCCGTGACACTGGCTCAAAAACTTCCTCGACGATGGTCCTCGCCTCTCGGTTCCCTTCCCGGCTGACGGACCGCACGTACTGATTCTCGACCTCCACTCGTCCCTCTTCTAACTGACTGACTAACATCGCGACACCTTCGAGGACATCAAGGGGTTCAAAGCCAGTCACGACGATCGGGACGCGAAACTTCTGTGCGATAGCCTCGTACTCTTCATAGCCCATCACCGTACACACATGGCCGGCGGCAAGAAAACCCTGGATGCGATTTTTCGGTGACGACAGGATCGCTTCCATTGCCGGAGGCACCAAGACATGAGCAATCAACAGGCTGAAGTTGGTGAGACCCGACTGTTTCGCCTGCGCGACCGCCATGGCCCAAGCTGGTGCAGTGGTTTCAAATCCCACGGCGAAACAGACGACTTCACGATCTGGATTCTTGCGTACCAGGTCGAGTGCATCCAACGGAGAATAGATAATCCGGACATCCCCGCCCGCCGCCTTCACGCCAAACAAATCACCACGTGAACCGGGCACACGCAACATATCGCCGAATGAGCAGAAGATCACACCCGGTAAGGACCCAAGACAGACCGCCTGGTCAATCAGAGACACCGACGTCACACAGACCGGACAGCCTGGCCCATGAACGAGTTCCAGGTTTTTGGGCAACAGGCTATCAAGGCCAAACCGCACGATTGCGTGGGTCTGCCCGCCGCAGACCTCCATGATCGTCCAAGACCGCTGCACTGTCTGCTTGATCCGCTCCGCCAGCGCCGCCGCCACCGCCCGATCGCGAAATTCACCCACGTACTTCATGACCGTGTCCCTTGTAGCTCCATTGTTCGGCCACCTTCACGCCAGCCCATAGTTACCAATCCTCATCGAACTTAAGAAGTTGAAGCATTCCGAGGAAAGCGTCGAGCGAGTCTTGTACATATGACTGCTGCTCAGCATGAGGCTGGATGAGCAGATACGCTCTTACGATAGCTAGAACGCGTGCGCAATAGGCAGGAAAGAACTTGTCTGTGATATCTATGTCTGAAGGGTACCCATTAGGTCCAGCGTAAAGCACCAGATTGCGCTTATTTGCCATCTCACGGAGATGGTCGTCAATCTCATTAGCGCCGTTTGTACGAACGTATTCGTCGATCTGCTTATTGTAAGAAACACGTCTTCCTTGATTGGAAACCGAAAAGCTTAGGGGTGGATTAGGAAGCAATTCATTCGACTCCCCGTTTACCACTATTGGAACCATGAGAAAGAGTTGGCGGCGGCCGTCTACTTCTCTCAATTGAATCTCGGGCTCAACGCCCTGAACGCCTAGCAATTCATCAAAGAACTTCTTCAAGATTGTCAGAAAAGGAATCGCTGCATTCTTATGCACATGATTCCGCGGTTTTAGTCTGTCCGCGTTTGCGTATCTACGCTCCTTTAAGCAATGCATTAAACCAGATGCAGCTTCCTCCTCCGCGGTGTAGCAGCGAAACACCGCCATTGGTCGATCAACCGACATGATTGCCTCCGCCCGCCTGAGGTGATTCATTGCAGATCTTAAGCAAGCACGAGATTGAGTTTGGGGCGATTCATCGAGTAATTTTAGGCAACTCTGATCGAACTCTGTCAGATCCATCTGCGCCCAGGAGGTTTAACGTGCGTGCATCCGCGAGCAAGCGAACTTTCTTTCGGATATCCGCTCAATGGAAGGATGGGCCTTGACGCTACATGTCCGCTACCGTGCATGTTGGTAACTGGCCATCGATGATCTGCTTTCCGAACTGGAAGCAATTCGCCATAGCTTCTTCTCTTGTCTTATAGCTACTCCCAGCTGAGAACTTACGTGATCTACTTTCATGTTCGCGGTGTCGAAAGATGTGAAGGTTCACCTGCCACTCTCCGCTATCGTCAAGCTGATAAGGCGCTGCCTGAATTTCGAAACCCTTGTACTGAATCGTATCCATATCTACCCTCCACGCTACGTATTAAAGATGCAGTTAAGGTGCCGTGAGCTTTTCTGAAACGGCTTGAATGCATCCACGAACAACCATATCCCGCAACTTGGGTAGGGTAATCATGGCCTTAACATTGGGTTCCACGTTAACCATTGGCATGGTGCCATCATGGAACGCAAATCCCCACCACTTCCCTTCGTGTACCACGTCGCATCGGACGTCGTAGAGTAGATCGACTGCTTTCTTTAACGACAAAGGCCGTTGATGATGATCCGCAAGGTCAGCAAACGCGGTCGAAAGGGTCTGGCGGTCGGCATCGATCACGAAACTCTCGAAGAACCGTTGTACGTAGACCCTGGACTTTCCTTCGCCGGAGAACCCATCATACAGTTTGGCTATGTGTTCGGCGCAGACGAGCAGGAACAAGAGCTGAAGCAGCTCTTTATGCGGTCGGATCTTGGGCAGGTCATCCGCCAGAGAAATGAGTCGTTGTGTCTGATGCATCATGATCTTTGCTGCGTTGTCAGGGGGAGTTAGCGCTTCACACCGAGCGACCCAATTTTCTGTTGCATCTCGGCTATCGAAAAACGGGACGAAGAAGTCGACCCAGCAGGTCTCCACTATTTAACCCCACATGAAACTAGATTGCTAAAGTAGTGTTGATAATAAGGTCAGAGTGCAATTTCAGAGAGCGATCAGCCCGTTTCGGACGTCCCGCGTTCTCCGCGCAGTCGCCTGCCAACCTGGATGCCGATTTCGTCTAGGCCCCCGTGAGCCTGACCTTCCCGACCTTGTCGAGCTTCACATGCTGCTTGGCTTGCCAGAGATCGTGGTTGCACAGAATGGCAAGCCAACTCTCCGTAGAACGGAGCGTGAGCGGAGTCCGCTGGAGCGATTTGTTAGGCGGTTGTTTGCCGGGCTACTTTTCCCACCACCTGCCACCGCGCCTCGATCGTGTCCGCTGACAAGTCGGCCCCACAATTCCGTTCGACAAAATACCCGCCATTGACGACCTTCTTAAATTCGGTCTTGTCTCGAAGCGCCTCGAACGCCTCGTACTGTAGATAAAGGCTGACATCAAACCGGCCAACCCGACCATCGTCTGCCACAATCGAGAGTATCCGGTTGGATCGTACCTGGAGTTCTGCGATTCTCATTGGTCAAGGCTTTATAACACGTCACCGAATATTCCTAGGATAACGCCATCATTATTGGCGTTTCAACGAGATGCGACTGCGAGACCACTTGTCACGCGTGTTCATGAAACACAACGATGCCAGGCCGCTCACATTCCCTTCTGGTCCACCATCGGCCGAAGGTGTGAATTCACCGGCATCGCACACCTTATCACGTAGTGCCTGGTGGAATACGGGGTTTGGCATTGGGGCGACGCTAGACATTTCCCGCATTGAGATGTACAGTAACACGTACAGACCAGGAGGCTGCCATGGATACGCTGACCTATACCACCGTTCGTGCCAATCTCGCTCGCGCAATGGACCGGGTGTGCGATGACCACGAAGCCCTGATTATTACCCGCAACGGCGAACAATCCGTCGTGATGCTGTCGCTCGAAGACTACAAGGCGCTGGAAGAAACCGCCTATCTCCTACGAACGCCCGCCAACGCCAAGAGACTTCTCTCGGCTGTTGCGCAACTGAACGCGGGCGAGGGCGTTGAGCGGAAGCTGGCCAAGTGAAATTGGTGTTCGCAGACGAGGCATGGGAAGACTACCTGTATTGGCAGAAGCATGACAAACGCATGGTGGAACGGATCAACAAGCTCATCCGCGACACACAACGCGAACCCTTCGGTGGCGTCGGCAAACCGGAACCATTGAAGCATGCGCTCTCAGGGTTGTGGTCTCGGCGGATTACAGATGAACATCGCATGGTGTATCGCATTGTGAATGATGCGCTGGAAATTGCACAGCTCCGATTCCACTACTGATTCAAGATGTCTCTCACTATGACCGATTCGCATTACAGGAGCTTAGAGGCTCAGAGTGTCATTTCACCTGAATGATCAGCCCGTTTCTGGCGCCCCGCCTTCTGCCCCATTAGCTGCTCTCTCGGCTCACCACCCTGCTAGGGAATGACACCTCGAGCACCACACATCCGACATCCTTCTTAAACGGACCGTGACGTTCTCCGGGAGGGCGACTTGCGTAGTCTCTCGCTTCAAGACAGCGATTGAAAGCCTGGTCGTACAGCCGCCCGCTGACAATGAAGACTCCCTCAGAGTATGCATGGGTCTTTCCCCCGAACGACGACGTATCAGCGCCCGGCAGGAAGTGGGTCAGCCTGGTGTATTCGCCCGTCACCGGATCGATACTCAGGGTGATCTCCTCGACCATCCCCTCCAGACCTTTAATGGGAGTCCAGTGGATTCGTTGGTCGGGAACCAACGGGTTCCAGTAGGTTGTGGTGGATTTCGACATTCTAGTCCAGGAACAATGTGGAGTATGGCAGCTCACCAATGTTTAGGCCGATCTCCATATGGAGCCAAACCTGCCTCGTTTCATCCTCATCACACGCCATCGGATGGTCCGAGCATAACGCGATGACTGTGGCGTTTCAATGAGATGCGGCTGGAAAACCACAATGATGATATCGGAAGGAGGTAGAGGGGAAACCGGCGGTATTATGCGATGACTTTCGCTTGGCGACTGAGGATGGTCAGCGGCATCCCCATCTCGGCACGCATTTCAAGACACTGCTTGATAGCGTCCTGCACATTGGCTTGCGCCTCTTCTTCTGGCTTGCCTTGGCTAACACATCCAGGAATAGCCGGGCATTCAGCGATGTACGCTCCATCCTCATCGCGCGTGATGGTGATCATACACCTCATGGCAGCTTCTCTTATCCTTCAATAGCCCTTAATGGGCTGATGCCGCCTTTGTGCGCGCTCGTGTTGGGCGCCGTGTGGTGCGTGATGTCTTCTTGGCCAGAACGAGGAGGCCAGCAAGCGCTTCATTCACTGCTTTGGACGTGGGAAATGCCTTGGCGATTGCTGGTTCCAACAAGACGACGGAAGTTCCCGCCGCCACTTCTGCATAGAACTTTCCTCTTTCCAGCTTTGCAAAATCCGACCGCTTGTACTCCGAACGCATCTCGTCTTTAGCCTTCTTCATAGAGTTTCCTTTCTCCCCGCGTTACACGGCGGGCAGTGATGATTCGAATCGCACCTGGCCGGTATGTAT
>SWDO01000004.1:248152-262918 GCA_005116895.1 Nitrospira sp.
CAAGCAGCACATCGGCCATGATTCGCCCATACTTGTCCTTCCCATAGGGCTCGATCGTGACTTCCATAGCAAAGACGAGGGCCGAGATTGCTTCCTTCACGTCGTCACCATAGGGCTGGTCCTTCTCAGGACAGTCGAGACCATGCAAATGGATACGTTGCGTCTTTCCGAGGCGCACCACTTCGATCGTGCCCCCCTCAAGAACCCTGACCACTTCGCCGCCGAAGGAAAATACTTCGGCTGAGTTCAAAAGAAAAAGCAGCGCCAGGGGAAGAACTCGTAGCGTCATGAGATGTGCCACCCCAATGGAGACAGGTTCGTGATGCTTCCGTAGCCAGTCTCGGTCCCACGCCCGTATCTAACGGGGCTGAAGACCGGAAACCGATCGTGGCGGCCGAGAGCAAAGGACATGGTTGAACAGCCTGAAACAAAAGCGAGCCATATTGTAGGAGGGCCACTGTTGAAGGTGCAAGAAGTGGGACAACCCTTCCGATTTCTGTCTGGATCACACCACACACGCTGCACAGCCTTATCACGTAACGTCGATTGGGACGATGGGTTGGATACCTTGGTGGCGCATGCGCTCTCGGGGTTTTAGTCGCGGCGTAGTACAAATGAACATTGCATGGTCTATCGCGTGGTAAATGATGCACTGGTAATTGTGCGACTTCGATTCCGCTACTGATTCCCACCGCTTAACACGCTATTCGGCGCTTCACCATCGGCCCCATCTTGCGAGCCTAAAGCCGCCAGCTCTGCGTAGGTCTCCAACGTTCGTCGCGCTGCTTCCTCATCCAACCGGCTGATGGCAAAGCCGACATGGACGATGACATAGTCCCCGACTCCAGCTTCCGGTACCAGAGCCAAAGAGACGGACTTCGTAACGCCACCGAACGACACCGTCGCGGTGCGAAGGGTGTCATCTTGGATATTCAGGACTTGTCCTGGGACTGCGAGACACATCGACGTTCCTACTCTTCAAGTTTCAAGTTACGAGTTCCATGTTTCATGGTTTCTGGCACCCATCTCCATAACGTGTAACATGAAACCCGGAACTTGAAACGGTTCACACTTCACGAGATACGCTGTGCGCCGCTACCACCGCCTGGCCCAAAGATAATCCCCCATCATTGGGTGGAACCAGTGCATGGCTATAGACCGCAAACCCTGCCTCTTCCAATCGTCGCCTGGCCAGCGACAAGAGCAGCCAATTCTGAAAACAGCCGCCGGTCAGGACGACACGAGGCAAGCCGACCGCTTGGGTCAGACGCACGGTCGCTTCGGCAAGGCCGACATGAAAGCGCAGGGCAATCTTATCAGGACTAATCCCTCTGCGAAGATCACCCAAAATGGCGCTCACCATGGGACGCCAATCGATCATCCACTGTGGATTGGAACTGTGACTGGGCAACAGATCCATCGGATATCCTTCGACCGTGACTTCGCCTGCCCCCGCCTCTTGCTCCGCAGCAAACTGAACGGCCATGGCTGCCTGCCCTTCGAAGGAAGTTTGGTGGCACAAACCTGTGAGCGATGCGACGGCGTCGAACAGCCGCCCCATGCTCGTCGTCCAAGGTGACGCGACGCCGGATATGAGCAAGTTTGCCAACTGCGCGCGCTGATCGTCTGTCACTTTCCAAAAAGAAAGATCATGCACCAGCATCTTCTCTCCCATGAGTTCCCATAGGACAGCGGCGGCGGATCGGCCCGGGTCTTTCATGGCCGCTTCTCCGCCCAACAACCGAAAGGGTTTGAGGGAGGCAAACCGCGTGAACTGCCGATAACTGGCGATTAAGAATTCTCCACCCCACACCTGGCCGTCTCCTCCATACCCAGCCCCGTCCCAAGCGATGCCGAGAACCTCGCCGTCGAGCTTGTGTTCGGCCATGCAAGAGGCCACATGAGCATGGTGGTGCTGCACGGGAACCAACGGGACAGACAGGTTTGCAGCCAGCTCTCGCGCGAAACTGGTCGAGCGATAGTCCAGGTGGAGATCGCAAGCAATGGCCCGTGGTGTGACATCGAGCACCCGTTGGAGATCCTCGACGGCTTGCCGAAATGTCCTGTCAGCTTCGAAGGTGGAAAGATCACCGAGATGTTGGCTGAGTACAACACGACCACCCGTCAGCAGAGCGACGGTGTTCTTGAGATGTCCGCCCACAGCGAGGATCGGACCTTGCGCCTCATTTGCTAGGCCATCAGTCCATCGAATGGCCTGAGGTGCATAGCCTCGCGCCCGGCGGATGATCATTACATCGGCTCTTAGTTTTTCCTTTTGTTCTCCATCCACCGACTGAACTTTTCCGGGAACCACCAGCACCACCGAATCATCGACCGGCCTCGCGATCGGCCGATCATGCACGAGCAGCGCGTCGGCAATGCCTTTGAGGCGAACCAGCGCCTCTCGCTCGTCAGTCACGATCGGCTCTTCGGAGCGATTGCCGCTCGTAGCCACCATAGGACGCCCAAGCGACCTCATCAAGAGATAATGAAGCGGCGTTGCCGGCAACATCACACCCAAATAGGGATTGCCCGTCGCCACCGCGTCGGCGAGGCCTGCATCTCTCCGCTTGCGGGCCAAAACAATCGGCGCTTGTGGCGAGCAGAGGAGCGCTTCCTCGTCTGACGACAACAGGCAATAGGCTCTGATCGCATCAACGGACGGGAACAGTACGGCGAAGGGTTTCTCCAGCCTTCGTTTCCGTTCCCGTAATCGTCGGACAGCCTCCTCTGATTTCGCATCGACCCAAAGCTGAAACCCACCCAGTCCTTTCACCGCAACAATAAGACCTTGATCGAGCATGACGCGAGCCTGCTGCAAGGCATCCTCAGGGCCCGCAATTTCATGCCCCTTCTCATCCCACAAACTTAGGTGTGGACCACAAGTGGGACAGGCCATCGGTTCCGCATGAAAGCGCCGATCTGATTCCGTGGAATATTCAGTACGGCAGGCCGGGCAGAGATCGAAGCCTGCCATGGTCGTGTTAGATCGCTCATATGGGATCGCCGTGAGCAGGCTATATCGCGGTCCACATTGCGTACAGGTCAGGAATGGATAACCAAAACGTCGGTCCCTGTGATCCATGAGTTCGCGCCGGCAGTCTTCGCAGGTGGCTAAGTCCGGGGGAATGACAAGCGTGCGCTGACCCGATTCAGCACAGGGGACAATGGAAAATCCAGTCTCGTCGAGCGCCGGAACGAGAGTCGTGCTCATCGCATCCACGGAAGCTGAGGCTGGAGCGTCGGCCCGAAGCCGCTGGAGAAATGTTTCCACAGCCAACGAGTCTCCTTCCACTTCGATCAGCACACCGTTCCTTGTATTCCGGACCCAGCCAGTTAACTCCAGCTCACGCGCGAGTCGGTACACGAACGGACGGAATCCTACTCCTTGCACCGTTCCTTCCACCTCAACCCGCAGGCGTTGTGCAAGGGCGTTTCTCATTCCTGGACTACCAATTCGTGGAGCACGACTTCTGGCATGGATGGATCCGCGATCACCAGCCCTCCGCAGGCCGAACAGGTGGCATCCAACTCCGTAACGACCGTGCCTCTCTTGCATGCAGGACACCAGGCATCAGTTGGAGTAGGAACAACCTCTAGTTCCGCGCCTTCGGCTCTCGTGCCGCGCGCGGCCAACCCAAATGTCGTCTGGAGTGTGGCGTGATCGTGAGAGAGCAGATGCGAGAACGCGCTGACTTTTAGTCGCACAACTGAAAGCGTTGCGCTTTTCGTTCGATCTAACTCCGCCTCCACAGTCTTCACGACTTGCCTCATGAGGTGGAGTTCATGCATGGTGCGCTTCACACTCTTGGACAATCCGCGCCACGACTTCGTCCAATGCTGTGGCCACCAAAGGCGAGAGCGGTTGGCCTGCTTCCGTGTTGTCTACTTCAACTCCATACACGATCACGGTAGCGGGCAGCACTCCCATCGCGCGAGCCAGCTCCAGCGCATCCACCGTGCCGAGGGCGTGGCTGGATCGTGGAAACATCTGGCTACCGATCGGGCCGGCTGAGGCATCGAGCCGATGGATCGTGCCAGGGGCTTGTCGGCTGCGCGCAGCATCGATGAGCATCACGCTATGCGCCCCCTTCATCAAGTCGATGAGGTCAACCCCCGCCATTTCCGCTTCGATCACCTCGACACAGTCACCGACTTCTTGCCGGATCCGGCGAGCCGCCAAGAGTCCGACTGCGTCATCTCCTCGCATGCCGTTACCAAGACCGATGATCCGAATAGCGCATGAATGAGGACGGTCTTTCTTCACGCTACCCCTTCCCGTGTGATCTCCAGATTTAGAAAATGCGTTGCGCAGGAAATGCAGGGATCGTAGCAACGGATGACCCGCTCACAGGCCAGCCCGATCTGCTTGTCGGGAAGGTCTAAGAGACGCGGTAGGAACAGACGCAAATCTTGTTCGACCCGAGATTGGTTCTGCGAGGTGGGAGGGACAATCTTAGCTTCACGGATCACACCGGCGCCGTCCACCTGGTATCGATGGTAGAGAATTCCCCGTGGCGCTTCCGTACAAGCCATACCGGTGCCTGGTCGAACGACGACAGGCTGCGCCGATACGGGTGGCGGCTCATATCGTTCGATGAGCCGTAAGGATTCTTCCAGCGCGTAGAGGATTTCGACTGAGCGCGCAATGATCCCATGAAACGGATTACGCAACGGCAATGCAACCGCACAGTCGGCCAAGACCTGCTTTACCAACGGCATCAAATGCTCGAAATTCAAGTTCAGACGAGCCAGCGGACCAACCAAATAGGAGGAGCCGTGTAATGAGCAGTGGAGCGCGTTGGAATAGGCTACTTGATGTTCGATGAAATGTTGTTCGAACTCCGTGGCCGAGATTTGCAACCCGCTGGAGGCGACGATCTGCCCTTCATTGAACGGATACTCATCAGGGTGACTGAGCGCGACATCATTGTAGTCAGGAGTAAACTCCGGATATTCGAACCCCGCAACCCATCGCACGGTTTCCACCGCCGCATCGCGCGCCCACAGAAGCTCATCTTTCAATCCCTCCAGCTCGCTGCGCCGGGGCACCCGCGAGAAGCCACCCACCTTCACGGAGACCGGATGCACGGAACGGCCGCCGAGCAGCGTCATGATCGCATTGCCGGCCTTCTTGAGCCGCAAGCCGCGAGTCACCACAGCCGGATGATCCTTTGCCATCGCAATGCCGCTGTCATACCCCAGAAAATCAGGCGCCTGGAGCATGTACACATGCAGGGCATGGCTCTCGATCCATTCGCCGCAGTAGATGAGCCGCCGCAGGTCGCGCAGTGCACCGTCGACTTGCAAGCCAAAAATCTGTTCGAGCGCATGGACTGCGCTCATCTGATACGCCACGGGGCAAATCCCGCAGATGCGTGCGACGATGTCCGGCACTTCGCTGTAATGCCGTCCCTGCAAGAAAGCTTCGAAAAACCTGGGCGGCTCAAAGATCTTGAGCTCCACATCCTGGACCGTTCCATCTTTCACAGTGACACGGAGCGCGCCTTCACCCTCCACTCGTGCCACCAGATCGACGGCAATGGTTCTCGTGTTCCTCGCCTCTTCTTTGCCCGTCACCCTCTACTCCTCACCTATTACCCCTTGTTCTCCCAGACCGTGCTTTCATTCCGAAAGGGGTCCACAGCGCCGTTGATACCGCGAAATCGTCGCAGGACCTCGACCGGGATCAGCTGTAATTCGTCATGAAAGTGCCTCGCCAGCGAAGTGGTGTTCGGTGGAAGGCCTGGTCCTTTTCTTGCTCCTTCACTTGGTCCAAAACAGCCGTAACAATCCCGGCCCATGCTGGGACAAATCGCCCCGCAGCCGGTTCGCGTGACTGGCCCGAGACAAGGCAGCCCCTTCGCAACCAGTACACAGACATGTCCTTGCCGCTTACACTCCAGACAGACACTGTCGGCGGGCACACGAGGCTGGACTCCGCCCACCAGATCCGTCATGACACGCAGGAGTTGGCCCTTATCGATCGGACAGCCCCATAGTTCGAAGTCCACGCGGACATGTTCCGAGATGGGGGTGGACGTACTCAGGCTTTGAATATATTCCGGGTTAGGATAGACCGCCCGCTTGAACGACTCGACATCGGCCCAGTTGCGCAACGCTTGAATACCCCCGGCCGTCGCGCAAGCCCCGATCGTGATCAGCACCTTCGCCTGTTGTCGAACGCTCAGAATGCGATGAGCATCCTCTGCTGTGGTGATCGATCCCTCCACTAATGCAATATCGTACGGGCCCGCATTCATCGCGCTGGAGGCTTCCGGGAAATAGGCGATGTCCAAAGCTTCGCCTAAGGCGAGCAGGTCCTCCTCAAGATTCAAAATGCTGAGCTGGCACCCGTCGCAGGAGGCGAACTTGATCACCGCCAGCCTAGGGCGTTTTCGCGGTGCCTCCAGCTTGGCCATTGTTTCGCTTCACACTCCTGTTCGGCCCAGCCATTGCGCCACTCGGTCGTAACGCATAACCGGTCCGTCTTTGCACAAGAAGTACGGACCCATTTGACAATGGCCGCAGAGACCGATCCCGCACTCCATGTGCCGTTCCAGCGACACGTAGATGGTGGAAGCCGGAATGCCGCGTCTCATTAGGATTGGCACACCTAAACGCATCATGATCTCCGGCCCACACATCAGCGCGATGCTCTTCATGGGATCGATCGCCACTTCCTCAAACAGCTCCGTCACCACACCGATGTGATAATTCCAGGTCTTGTCCGGCTGATCGCTCGCCAACAAGACTTCGGTATCGGGAGCGCGCCGCCACTGATCAAACCGCTCACGATAAAGCAGGTCGTGCGGCGTCTTGACGCCATGAAGGATCTTGATAGAGCCATACTGCTCGCGCCGCTTGAATAAATATTCGATGGCTCCCACCACCGGAGCGCACCCCAAGCCACCGGTCACGATCACCACGTTGCGCCCACGTGCCTCCTCCAGCGGCCACCCCTGCCCGAACGGGCCGCGGATGCCCAACACATCGCCGGGCTGTAGTTCCGCGATCGCCTTGGTGACTCGCCCCACCGCGCGGATGGTATGGTTCAGAAACTCCGGCTCATCCGGGTCCGAGACGATGGAAATCGCCACCTCCCCGACGCCGAACAGATAGACCATATTGAACTGGCCGGCTTTGAAACGAAATTGCTGTCGTGCCCGTTCGTCAACAAGCTGCAACCGGTAGGTGTTGATGTCTTCCGCTTCCCAGACCTTTTCGATAATCGTGGCCGGATGGATGACATAGGGATTGGTCATGGAATCGGCTTCTGTATGCACAGCTACGAGCTTTCCATCTGTTGAGGAGTGCCCGACGACCGACCGTCTTGTGTCAGCAGAGCCGACAACTCTTCCGTCACATCGATCCCGACCGGGCACCAGGTGATGCATCGGCCGCAGCCGACGCAGCCGGACGTGCCGAACTGATCGATCCACGACGCCAGCTTATGTGTGAGCCACATCCGGTACCGATCCTTGATCGTCGGGCGCACGTTCTTACCGTGGATGTAGCCATGTTCCTGGGTGAAACAGGAATCCCATAATCTGGTATGTGTGCTTTGTTGGTGCGAGAGGTCCGGCGTCTCCTCGACTGTATGGCAAAAGCAGGTCGGGCAGACCATCGTGCAATTGGTGCAGGCGAGGCATCGCCCTGCCAGCTCATCCCATCGCGGATGTTCATGGGCATCATAGAGGGCTTGCGGCAAGCGTGAGTGATCCAACCGTCTGACTTGGCTCTGGGCGCAGGCCTCGATCCGCCTCGCTGCCTCAGCACTCAGTTGTTCTGATCCCGTAGACAAGCAAAGGTTGGAGAGAAGATCGCGTCCTGCCTCACTACCCGCTTCGATCAGCAGGCTGTCGTCCACTTCGGTCAGGACGAGATCGAAGCCATGCTTGGCACGTGGGCCAGTCTCCATGGATGCGCAAAAACAGGTGCTCAACGCTCTGGTGCAGTTCACAGCGATCACGAAGAGCCCTTCGCGGCGGGACGCGTAGTACGGGTCTCGGTAGGCGTCATTCAGAAAAATCCGATCTTGAATAGTCAGTCCGGCCAGATCGCAGGCACGAGCCCCGATGATCGCGACTTTTTCCGATTGCGGAAGCGTCGGGCGCGTGGCGAATCCATCCTTGCTCCGCTCGATCTGTAAGAGCGGCTCACGTGGCGCAAAGACGAACTGCTTCAGTGATTGCGCTCCATGGACGACCCCAAAGACTTCCTGGGAGCCGGTCTGTTCCAGCCGGTAGCGTCCCGGTTCTTGCTGATCACGCCAGCCGATCGGCAGATCAGACACCGACCGGACGGTGTCCCACACGACCGACCCATCCCGCACAATGGGTCCGACAATGCGATATCCCTTTGCACTGAGGGTATCGAGCAATCGCTGGAGGTGAGCACTTGGTAGGATGCCACACGTTTCACTGGCTATTGCCATAATACAAATTCCAGTTCACGCTGCGACAAACTGAGTGGTCCGTCTTATCGCCATGGTAAGGACTCTTCTCAGCTCGCGCAAGGCGGGAAGTCAGGCACGTGCCCCATGGCGGTTATCAGATCTCTGCCGCGCCAAGCCCGTCGGTGTTCCCCAGCGTTCTTGATACAGCACCTGGCCCTTGTCAGGATCCCCTGCGGTGCGCGATCAGGGCATCGACCACGGAGGGATCGGCGAGTGTCGAGGTATCCCCCAGATCATCCAATTCGTTCACCGCAATTTTGCGCAAGATGCGGCGCATAACCTTCCCCGAGCGTGTCTTCGGAAGGGCCTCGGCCCATTGAATGTAATCGGGTGTGGCAATCGGACCAATTTCCAGGCGCACCTGTTCAATGAGCTCGGCACGCAATGTCTCCGATGCCGCAATGCCTAGCTTCGGCACGACATAGGCATAGATTCCCTGCCCCTTGATCTCGTGGGGGAATCCCACAACGGAGGCTTCGGCCACGTCGGGATGCTTCGCCAATGCGCTTTCCAACTCGGCAGTCCCCATGCGGTGGCCGGAGACGTTCAAGACATCGTCGATTCTCCCGGAGATCCAGTAATAGCCGTCGGCATCGCGCCGGGCACCGTCCTCCGTGTCGTAGAGTCCAGGAAAACGGCTGAAATAGGTCTTGAGATAGCGCTCATGGCTTCCATGGATCGTGCGAGCCAGTGCAGGCCATGGGTGCGTAATGACCAGGCGGCCCTGAGCCGCTCCTTCGAGAATATTCCCTTTCTCATCCACGATGGCCGGAACGACACCGAAAAACGGCTTTGCGACGGATCCTGGCTTCAATGGCATCGCCCCAGGCAGCGGAGTCAAGAGCAGCCCGCCCGTTTCTGTCTGCCACCAAGTATCTGCAATAGGGCAGCGCTGCTCGCCGACGACGCGATAGAACCATTCCCATGACTTAGGATCGATGGGCTCCCCGACGCTACCCAGCATGCGCAGGCTTCGGCGGCTGGTCTTCTTCACTGGCTCATCGCCTTGCGCCATCAGGGCACGGATCGCCGTCGACGCTGTGTAGAAAATATTGACCTGGTGTTTATCCACGAGCTGCCACAAGCGAGAATAGTCAGGATAATTCGGCACACCCTCGAACAGCAGCGTGGTGGCTCCGTTGGCCAACGGACCATACACCGTATAGGTGTGGCCCGTAATCCAACCAATATCGGCCGTACACCAGTCCCGATGCCGCACAAGCCGGATTATCGGCTTTCAATGGCAAACCCTTGATTGGGCGAAGCAATGGAATGCGTATCGTGGGATCTTGCGACAGACCCATACTCGACGCCCATTATTGTGTCCTGGACGACCACCACCCATCATCAAAACCCCGCAAGGACTATGAGTCCGCCTACAGCTTCGTCCTTGAGGAGCGCCCAGCACCTTGCAACCAATGTCGAAAGAGGCAACAGCCCCATTGATGCCACTGCCCCGTAATGCCACAGCTCTATACGCCATCCTCGGACAGTTGCAGTCCAACGGTGCTGTAACCTACGGCATTTTCTAGCAGGCCCTCGCTACCTGTGGTCTCTTTCATCCCTGGCACCATCGATGCACAGGCACGCAGTGGCAATGGTTGCGTCCTAAAGGAGGAGGAAGGCCATGACTCAGACGGCAACGACACAAGCTGTCATGAACGTTGTACTTCGTTCTCAAGGTTGCGATCTCGAGGAGCTCGTCCACGACTGTCCTGGGCTGACGTGGAACCAAGTCTTCCTTGAGGTTGATCGACTCAGCCGAGAAGGCGACGTGGTTCTGAATCTCCAACAACCGGGGCGTTACAGCGTCAAGCCCTGTATCAGACACTCATAACAACACACAAGGAGGTAATGGTCATGAGCGCATTAACACGATGGGAACCGACAACGCGATGGAATCCGTTCAGGGAACTCGAAGACATGGAGAAACGACTGTCAAGCTACTTCGGCCGCACATCGGTTCCTTCCGGTGGCGACAAGAAGGAGGCGATCAGCGTGGCAGAATGGTCGCCGTTGGTGGATATTTCGGAAGATGACAAGGAGTACGTTATCAAAGCCGAGATCCCAGAGATGAAGAAAGAAGACATCAAGCTGAATGTGCATGACGATGTCCTCACGATCACGGGAGAACGCAAGTACGAAAAAGAAGAAAAAGGCAAGAAGTATCACCGCGTCGAGAGAGCCTATGGCAGTTTTATGCGGAGCTTTACGTTGCCGGAAGATGCGGATGGCACCAAGGTGACGGCCGAGTACAAAGACGGCGTACTGAAGGTCCATCTCGGGAAGTCGGAGAAGGCCAAACCCAAAGCGATTGAGGTGAAAGTTGGCTGAAGGGAAAGGAGGACATCATGTTTCGCCATCCTCGCTACCTGGAAATTCCCTGGCAGATCCACTGGGATGAGAAAGAGGAAGAACCGCACCACCACCTCCATCTCACACTCATCCTGATTCTAGTAGCGATGTTCTTGATCGGCGTTAGTGTGACAAGCGGCCTGATGTAGAACGGCGAGCCCACTGAGAGGAAGGAAAGCGCGTGACGTTCAAGAATCGCGAAGAGGCTGGCCGTCGACTCGTGGAGCGCCTGATCCGATATCGTGAGGATCAGGCAGCTCTGATCTTGGCGCTGCCACGTGGTGGGGTCGCAGTCGGGTATCAACTGAGCCTGGGACTGCACCTACCGCTGGACGTATGTATCACCCGTAAGCTGGGCGCGCCGGATAACCCCGAGTATGCACTCGGCGCAGTAAGTGAAACAGGAACGATCTATCTGAATCCTGATGCCATGGCAGCCTACAGTCGATTTCGGACGGATATTGAAGAGCTGGTTCAGGTGCAACGGCGAGAGATCGCTCGACGGCAAGACCTCTACCGACAAGGTCGGCAGTTTCCCACGCTCACCGACCGCATCGTCATTCTCGTGGATGATGGGATCGCCACCGGCTCCACGTTCTTCTCAGCCGTCCAGTCCATCAGACACCTCAAACCGCGCCGCCTGATTGCGGCTATTCCGGTTGGCCCAATGGAGACCATTCGAAAGGCTTGCATGCAGGTGGACGAATGTATAGTCCTTGCCACACCGGACCCATTCTGGGCCGTGGGTCACCACTATATCGATTTTGCACAGGTCAGCGATCACGATGTGGTGAAGTATTTGAACCTGGCGGAAGAGTCGTTGTTGGGATGGAAGGAGCAGCCACAGTCTTCAACGGCCTCACCGCCACGATAAGGGAGCACGCATGACAGCGAAAACGAAGGCACCGGCAGGCTTGGGGGCTCGACATGATCGGACCGTCCAGGAGTATCAACACGACACTTATAAACTGCGCGGGAAGCTCAAAGAGCCGACCCTCTGCACCGAATGCGGGGCCTCGTTTCACAAGGGGCGGTGGACCTGGGGCACGAAGCCAGCCGACGCCGACGAGATCATCTGCCCCGCCTGCATGCGGATCCGCGACAAGTATCCTAAAGGATTCGTCACGCTCAAAGGTTCTTTTAAGGATGAGCAACATGAGCAGATCATCGGCCTGGTGAAGAATACGGAGGAAGCAGAAAAGAAGGAACACCCGTTGTCTCGAATTATGTCGATCGACACCAAGCCAGAGGGCCTCGTCATTTCCACGACCGACACTCATTTACCAAGGCGCATCGGCGAAGGTTTGAAGCATGCCTATCATGGCGAGCTGGAGTTGCATTACGACAGAGACGAAGATTTCGTGCGCGTCACATGGACGAGATGACAGGTGAGTCTGTCCTGACACGAGGACGGCAGCAGAAGGAGGGGTGAGTGAGCTTACAAGATAGACCTCTATTGGGAGTAGTCGTTCATCTCACTCTCCTGATCGGCTTTCTTGCCGGCATCGGGACAGCAGAGGCAAAGATCATCGTTCCTCCATCCGGTTCGGTGATCGAAGTCGACGGGGCCACGCTCAATGCCGTCGTTAGCACGTTTGAGCAAGCGGAGGAGGCCATTAAATCCCATGACCTTGAAAAGGTCATGGCCATCTACTCCGCCCAGTACAACTACCATGGGCTCAAGAACGACGATCTCCGGAAGATCTGGAAAGATCTCTTTGATGAGTATCAGGAGATTGCGAGCACTCATCTCTTCACGAAGATGGCCAAGGTCGGAGCGGGTCGCAATGCAGTGCTGGAGGTTACCTGTACCGGCCATCTCTGGGCCAGGTCCAAGACCAGCGGTCTGTATGTCCCCATCGACAGCTGGCATGAAGAAGTGCACTACCTCGTCCTCGAAGACGGGGCGTGGCGTATTCGTGGCAATGTAGGTGAATCACCGCGCGTGCTTCCGTTCGGAACCGCGCCACATCCACTCTTCTGATGTGTGGGTGGGAAAGGTTGTGAAATGAGAGTCGTCATTGGTGTCGATTGGTCGGATCAGGCATTCGCCGCTGTCACCCAGACGTTCCAGCTCTGTCATCCAACGGATGTCACGCTGGTTCACGGTGTCGATTTAGGGATTTTGGAACATCCGGTCGTGGCCCAAGCCGGCAACGTGCAAGGGTATGATGATTTCCGCAAAGCGATGGTCGATTCGGGGCACCAGCTGCTGGAGCGCGCCGCCGGCATGGTCCCAGCAGAGGTGACGTCGATCAGGAAGGTGAACGAAATCGGCAGTCCTGCTCAGCTCATCCTCGACAGCGCCCAAAACCTTTCCGCCGACCTAGTCGTCGTCGGCGTGCGTGGACGAAGCCGTCTGTCCGAGGCTGTCCTCGGGAGTGTATCCCATCGGGTGCTTCTGCACGGCTCCCGCCCGACGTTGATCGTCAGGGGAGCCGCGCGGAAAGTGCAACGGATTCTCGTTGCCATCGAGGAGCGAAACGATGCGGATCGAATCGTGAAATGGTTGACGGAGCATCCGCTCGCCGATCCGGTAGAACTCCGTGTGGTCCACGCCATTATCCCGATTGGAGTGAACGATACCTATGACGCCCTGGGAATCAGTACCTGGTGGGAAGGCGCGGAACGCTATGCGGAGGAGCTCGTCAAATCGACCGCCGGCAAGCTCTTGAACCCGCGCTATACAGTCAGCACGAAAGTCTCTCAAGGCAATCCAGCAGCGGTGATCGAACAGGAGGCCAAGGATATGGATTTGGTGGTCGTGACCTCCCATGGACGCAAGGGCATTTCCCGTTTCCTTCTGGGGAGCGTCTCCCACGCCGTCGTACATCACGTGCCCTGTCCAATACTTGTCCTGCGCTGAAAGGATCGAACATGAAACCGATGCTGACCGTCGCCATCATCTTCCTCTTCGCCACAACATCCTTGGTTTCGGCACAAGTGATCCGCGGGAACCCAAAGGCCGGACAAGGGGTGTATGAGCAACAGTGCCTCCGTTGTCATGGGTCCAAACTGGACGGGAACGGACCGGACAGCCGAGATTTAATCGTCCGACCAGCCGACTTTCGATCTCAGATCAGTCGTTCGAAGACGGATTGGGAGCTGCTGGTGGCCATCTCGAATGGCGTGTTGTTCAGCCCGATGCACGGGTTTCGCGGCAAACTGACGGACGAGCAAATGTTGGATGTGTTGTCGTACATCAGATCCGTGTCACCACCGGGCATCGTCAGCTAGTACGAGGTGGTGTTCTTTCAGCGCACAACGGGTGAGAGATGTAGTCTGGGGCTTATTCTCTGCCTTTTTGTTCTGCTGGTCTTGAGCGGAACCACTCTTCAGGCTGCAAGCACGACGACCCCAGACATCGACGTCTTCGTGCGAGCCGGCTGTCCCCATTGCGAAGCCGCTAAGATCTTTCTCGACGAACTTCGACGGGAACAGCCCTCACTTCACATTGCCCTCCACGACATCGCGGAGGACCCCGCCGCGCGACAGCGACTCATAACTTTGGTGCAGGAGCGAGGCATCACGACGGTCGGCGTTCCCACGTTTCTCATAGGCACAGAACTCATCATCGGATTCCAGTCATCCGAGACAACCGGAGCTGAGATTCGTGCCAAGCTCGACCGAAAGGTACTGGGCGCTACCGTAAATCCGTCGATTGAGAGCATCGAGACGCGATGGCTCGGCCGGCTTCGCGTCCATGATCTGGGCCTTCCGCTGTTCACCGTTCTTATCGGCCTGCTGGACGGCTTCAATCCCTGCGCCATGTGGGTCCTGCTCTTTCTCCTCTCGTTGCTGGTCAATCTCCAAGATCGACGGAAGATGGCGCTGATCGCGGGCACCTTCGTCACCGTCAGTGGCTTGTTCTACTTCGCCTTCATGGCGGCCTGGCTCAACATGTTTCTTCTGATCGGCCTCTCACGCGCCGTGCAAATGGGTCTGGGCGGCAT
>SWDO01000004.1:263018-330877 GCA_005116895.1 Nitrospira sp.
CTCTGTACGGCTGGGTTTCCAGCGCTCTACACCCAGATTCTGACGATGCAGCAGTTGCCCGCCTGGCAATACTATGGTTACCTCGGCTTATATAACCTGGCCTATATTCTTGACGACGGCCTCATGGTGACCATCGCAGTGGTCACGCTGAGCCGACGGAAATTGCAAGAAGGTGCCGGTCGTTGGTTGAAGTTGATCAGCGGTCTGATCATGGCCTCTCTAGGTATGACCCTACTTCTCCAGCCTGAGTGGTTGCTCTGATAGAGCACCTCACAATAAAATACAGCGACATGCGAGCTGCGGCTGTCTTAGTCTTGGTGCATCCCCCCTCACCACGCGCACCGACCTCGACACAGCGGAGATGATCAGAGGAATCAAGGGCTATCGCTTGTTCACTGGCTATCGAGGGCATCTGCCGGCGGATCTTAAGGATCTGGAAGAAATCTTGTTGCGTATCTCTCACCTCGCCGAAGAAATTCCCAAAATCAGCGCGCTCGACCTGAATCGGATCTTCGCACTCCCGCCAAGCCAAGGCTGCTAGATTGTGGATGCGAGAATACGAGTAGGAGGGACTGCGCGGTAACCAGAGTAGCAAACCGTTGCCCGGCCTCGGCTTCAGTCCGTTGCGTGATCAAAGCCGGGAAGCGTCCCCTTGGTCGTATCCTCCATACGGTTTAAAATACTTCTCGAGATCTACAAGCCAGGAAGGCATAGTTTGAATTAGATGAAGCAAGAAGACGAAGAAATGGGTCTTCGCTGTAAACCATGGTTTCGAGCTTGTAAGGAACTCGTCTTATCGTGCATGTGTCGAGGACTCATACGCCGTTCGCGCGATACTGGTCATCAATGGGTTCGAGGACTTCTCGAAAGCAACTTTCAATTGTGGCCACCTACTTCCATCTTGCCTTGAAAGCAAAGACCAGCCCACGAGGCCTTAGCACCGAACCCTCTACTGCAGGAATCTTCGTGACGACACCGCGACTATAAGGAAGCCTCATTCTTAAGCCGACGAACGCTTGCGATCTGACTTACTGCGCTTTCTAACTCTGTTTTGTCCAGGGTCGTCTTAACAGATATGACAGCATATGTAGTTTCGATGGGTACCAGGACGGAGGCACCTCCCAAGAATAGCGCGGGTGTGTTGGATCTGTCGTGGATAATAATGTCTGTTTGAGAGCTCATGGACCCGTCGGCAGCAACGACTTGACCTGTATCAACCGAGAATCTTCGCGGTAGGTATCTCTTAAGAAAATCGGACAGGATTTGTTCGTTATTTCGTCCTTTTTCACCTGCGTGGGAAATGGCCCCTGAGATGTTCGCGACTTCCAATAGCATCTGTTCAGCAAAACGTTGATAGTATTTCTTTACCTTACGTGACTGGACATCGTTTCGTGTTTGATTTCGAACTAGCTAGCCAAGTCCAGTGCCACCACCTTGCGTTCTAGCACTGTGCCAATCACTCGACGCGCAGCCTCTAATTCGTATCGCTGCTGAAGATTCATCCAGAATTCCGATCTCCGTCGCTCATTCCATCCGACGCTAACCGACTGCCCGCTTACGAGTAGTCCGGGCTGCGCGTTGAGTTAGCGGGTGAGATTGCGTATCGACGTATGCATCGAGAAGCCGACGAATCATGCGCTGGTACTGGGTATGATGCCGAGATGCCTCGGCTTTGAAGAAATCGATGCTCTTCTTGCTCAACGCTAACGTGACCTTCACGCCTTCTTCGCGAAATGCCAATTCGGACGGAGAAGGAAGAATATCTTGGATAACGCGAATCTCGCCAAGCGGTTCATCGGTGTATTTTATTTTCTTGCTCATAAATTGCCTTTCCTTTGCGCCAATAACCGGCGCCTATGATTCGAATCACTGACGCCCTATAGGCGAACCGCACCGTCAAAACACCGCCATCGACTTCGCCAAAACAGTAGAAGCGGTCTTCCGACTGGCTATGTGAGAGATCCTTCGCAACAACGCGTCGAGGATCGGCAAAAGCATATTGGGCACGATGGAACGGCACCCCATGCTTTTTCTGATTTACTGAGTCTTTGTCCGGGTCCCACTCGAAATGTGTTCCAATCATCGGCCTAAAAGAAGACTAACATAGGGCAATATATTTGGCCATACGACAATATGGTGGCGCATCTTGGAGTCTCCTGAATCGGTAAGGCTCCCCATTCCCGCTTTCCCTGATCATATGATTGAGTCTCGCAGCGGCAATACTTCTGTTGTGGAGCCCAACAGCTGAGAGGATGCGATCAACGCAGCTTTGAGAAAAAGCTTTTCGGGGATGGCCTCGAACGTTCAGACCCAGAGCTTACTGCTCCGGATGCGGATCTTTTCTGATGAGCGCAAGGTAAAGCAGCGTATCAGCGAGATCTTGATCGGTCATGGTGGTGTCGGGGAACATGCCTGTCCCAGGGTGGCCTTCTCTGATGGCGCGGGCGCGTTCCTTGTTCGTTTTCAGGCGCAGGATTTCGGGATTCCGCAAATCGGAGGGAGGGGGATTCAGCTTCGCTATGAGTGCGGCAGTGTCCGCTTCCAGCCGAGGGATCTTGCTGATATACCCATCAATCCCATGACAGTAGTAACAGACCCCTTTGCCATTGAAGATCTCCCGACCTCGAAGGATATTGCCCTTCAACTTCCCGCTTGGTTGAGAGACCGTAGGTTCGGCCCAGGCTTGTGTGTCAGACGTGGGTATCGCCGGAATCCCCAGCCCACGCACGAGCAGAACTCCAAAAACAACTGACCAGGCTGCCTTGTTCATTAGTCTGTCCGTCTTTTTTGTCTGTCTGCCGTGATGATCAATCCTTTTCCGGGTTGGGATCTTTTCTGATGAACGCCAGATAGAACAAGGTATCGGCCATGTCCCGATCAGTCATGGTGAAATCTTGAAACCTGCCGGTGCTAGGATGTCCTTCCCGGATGGCGCGGGCTCGTTCCTTGTTCGTCTTCAGGCGAAGCACGCCAGGATCACGCAGATCCGTCGGAGGTGGATTCAGTCGCGCAATGCGCGCGGCGATGTCCTCTTTCATTTGTGGCAATCGATCGAGATAGCCGTCCATTCCATGGCAGTAGTAGCAGGAGCCGTTGAAGATATTTCGGCCTCGTTCAACATTAGCCTTGTGCTTCACACCCGGTTGTGAGCTGGACGACTCGGCCCAGACATTTCGGTCGAAGCCCGGTGCACATACTATCCCCAGCCAACCCACGAGGAGAATCAGGCCACGGCGGAGGCTAATTTTTGGAGACACCGCGAGATGTCTTCCCTTAACTTTGACTTCAGTCTGTTCTATGACTACATCGCGTTGTTCCATTTGGCTCACCTCAGTGCCCGCTGCAACAGGCATTGTACTGGTCTTCCGGAATACTCTTCATGTTACTGAAGACGGTTGCGCGTTCTTCCGCACTGGTCACGTTATCGATTGCGGGATAGAGCGCCTTCTCTTCCTTTCTGTTGTGTGAGCCCAAGAGGTTGAGCAGCGACTGCTCCTCTTGATCGCTATTGAGATCCTGGCTCTCTACCTTCCGATGAATCGCGTCAAGCAGCTGTTTGATCTGACCATGCTCATGTCGCATCATAGGCGTCGGCCCGTCCTCAACCATCCCGGTTTTCTCTTCCCAGATTGGAAAGAGCAACTCCTCTTCCCACACAATATGGCGTTGGAGGCCAACCGTGAATTCCTTGAAGGCTTCCTTGGCCTTGGAAAAGTCCGACCGTTTCGCTGCTTGAAAGGTCTTAAACAACTCATCCAGCCGATCGTGATCCTCTTCATAAAACGTCGTGATTGTTTTCTGCTCGCTCAATTGGATCCTCCCAAAATTTATCAATTGTCCCTGACTTTGTACTCCAGATGACAGGCCACACAAGCCTTCAAGACATTATTCAACGACGGCAGGATCTGCTTCAAGTCCTTGGTGGGAATAATTCGCGCCAACTCCTCCGCCGCTTCATGATGGGCCATGGCCAGATCATGGTAGGCCGAAGGAAACTTCTCCGGCTCCTGATGGGCCATGGCCTGGCGATGTTGAAAGAAGCCCAGATGCAATTCGGTCAGACCCTGCGCCAGCTCATAATCCTCTTCCACCAACGCGCTCACGATCACCTGAATCGTTTCCAGATGCTGCAGCATCACGGCACGATGTTCCTTCCCGGCGGATGATGACAGGGGAATGGAGTGCCTCGTATCCTGGGTCAGATACGGATTTGGTCGCGGCGTTTTGTGTGCCTGCCCGCTGTTGGCACACCCGGCTGCTACTGTGGCGCAAAGCAGGCCTCCAAGGAGGAGTCGAACGAGCCGCGTTTCGCCCCTCACGGTGTGCCCCACCTACTCCACGTCCAGTCCTGCCAGTTTCAGGCGAGCGCGCAATTGTTCGATCTGATTGAGCAGATCGAGCATCACTGCGGCCGCATCGAGACTGGCATCAAAATCCCGTTGCAGTCGCGCCACGCGGCGAGCACAGGTGAGATCCGCCGCGCGAAATCGCCAGAGCGAGATCTCCGCACCCTGCGGCTCCAGCACCCCCACAGCCACCAATTCGATGATCCACTTCGCCTCCGCACCACAGGCTCTCGCCAACTCTTCGAGCACCAGCACGCCCTCATCACCGATCACGCTGCCTGTCAGAAGCTCCTGCTCCCTATCCATAGTTAGACCCCCAGTGCTTTGCGCGGATTGAAGGCCAGCTCCCGCGCCATGGTGTGATAGATCTGTTGTGCCTGCTCCGTGTCCGCTTTCGGAAGGACCACGTCCAGGACGAGAAAGAGATCGCCTGCCGGTTCGCCGGGAATCCCCCGGCCTTTGAGCCGCAGTTTTTTCCCACTCTGCGAGCCTGCCGGAATCTTGACCTCGACCACCCCGGTCGGAGTCGGCGCTTTGACCGTCGCACCAAGGATCGCTTCCCAGGGTGCAATCGGCAATGACAGCGAGAGGTCTCGGCCCTGCACCCGATAGAGGGGGTGAGGGTGAAAACGGATCTCGAGATACAGATCACCGGGGGTAGTCCCCTTGATTCCCGGCGCACCTTGCCCAGCAAGCCGAATATGCTGGCTCTCACGGATGCCTTTGGGAATCTGTACGTTCAGCGACCGTTCCCGCAGCAGCACGTGGCCTTGCGCATCCACCTGTGGCGAGCGCAGAGTCATCGTGTGGGTTCCACCGTGAAACGCGTCCTCAAGATCAATGAAGATCTTGGCATGGTGGTCCTCGCCATGAGTACGAGTGGATGCACCGTGACGAGAAAAGTTGCCGAATAGAGTGGAGAAGAAGTCGCTATAGTCGGTAGCTTCCGCCGCTGACGCGCCGCCTGGGGTGAACTCGAACCCCGCACCCCATTCGGGCGGAGGGGTAAATTCCTGCCCCCCTCGCCAGCGATCGCCGAGTTGGTCGTACGCGGCACGCTTCTCCGGATCCTGAAGCACTTCGTAGGCTTCGCCGATTTCCTTAAACCGCGCTTCCGCTTGAGGCTCTTTGCTCACGTCCGTATGATATTTTCGCGCCAGCTTGCGGTAGGCACTTTTGATATCGTCGGCGGTCGCCGTGCGGTCAATATCGAGAAGCTTGTAGTAATCCTTAAATTCCATCTTGCGTCGTCTCCGGCTGTTCACTTGGCCGCATCGGGAACTCCCGGCTGTTCGTTACGCTCCTGATGAATGATCCGGGCAGGGCCGCTGCGTGACAATCCTACTTAACGATGAGTCCTCTCAGCTGGTTAAACATACACCTACGGGAACCGACGCATCTTGCCTTTCTGCACCTTGGACAGACAAATCTTCTCATTCATTGTCTTCAAGACGCGTCGGACTCTCTACCCTCAACCAGAAGCATAAACAGCTTGCTTGCTTATTTCCTCAGCGCCGCCTGGGTCTCCTCCGCCTGTTCGCAAGGCATGCACATGGCGGCCGCCGGGACCGCCTCCAGCCTGGACTGCGGGATGGCCATTCTGCATTGCTCACATCGACCGTACTGTTCAGCCCCCAGCTTGAAGAGCGCTCGGTCGATCGCCTCGATCTCGGCCTTCGCTCGTCCGTCCAGGCGATCGAGCAACCGAACCATAGTCTCCTCCTGCCCCCGCTCCTCCACTTCGCTTTCGATATCGCTTTGGAGCCAGCGCAGATCCTCTTCCGTCCTAGCCACTTCCCGAAACAGCTCACGCCGTTGGGAAATCAGCTTCTTTCGAATATTGTCGACTCGTAGCATTGCTCTACCCCTCCTCATGATGGTCATTTCAGCTACTGCGCTTCTCCATTTTCTCCTTGAACGCTTCCCGACCAGCTTTCACCGCCGCTTCGACATCGGCCCGCTTTTCATCCACAAACTGCTTACCACTCTCAATGACCTCATCAAGAGCGGCGCGCGCTTCTTTGGCCTTCTCGATGATGTCTTCTTCCGTCCTTCGAGCCTGGCTCTTTAATTCACGACGCGTTTCCTCGCCCGACCTGGGAGCGAGAAGGATACCGGCAATCATCCCCCCGATCGCTCCGCCGAGAAATGCGAGGACAACGGTTTCTGGTGAACACTTGGCGTCCTGATTTGACATGACGAATCCTCCGTAGATTAGGAACGTGCTGTTGGTTGAGAGAGCCAAGTCCGTGCCACGGAAGTTACAAGTGTGGCGGGAATTGTTGTGATATGACGAGAGCTTGCTGAACGATTCAAATGGGAGACCTCTCGCCTGTGGCGTTCTAGGTCTCACCATGAAATATCCCTGTCGCAGAATGCGACAGGGATCCATGAGTCGTAGTGAAGCGGAGCTAGCCGAGTGGGTTGAACGGAGCCAACGTACGGATGTAGCTCAAGACGTCCCACATCTCCTGGTTTGACAGCCGATCCGCCCAGCTGTGCATTGGACTGAAGAGGACTCCCTGCTTGACCGCAAGATACAGTTCCATATCGGTCTTCGTGCGAGATTTCGGCGCCCGAAAATTCGCCGGTGGCACGATTAATTCCTTGATTTCAGGCCCAAGCCCATCACCGGTGGTGCCGTGGCATCCGGCACAGTGTTGTTGAAAGATTCTCTCTCCGTTCTTCGTGTTTCCATAATGGCTCTGAGCCAGAGCCCACGAAGCAGTCAATGCCACCACGATGAGGCTAACCACAATACGTAAGGACATGCGCGCTCCTCTTCTTTCAAGAACGGACGACGACACTCGATCTTCAATGCTGGTGTTGCTGACCTCCGCTGGATCCTCCACTCCCTTGATCCCCGCCGCCGCCCATGCCGCTCATTCCGCCCTGATGCTGTCCGGCACTTGATTCTCCACCTCCATGGCCACCGCCGCCGTGCCCACCGTGTCCACCGCCGCCCTTGCCCCCACGGCCCATGCCTCCCATGCCTCCCATCATTCCACCGCCACCCATCCCTCCACCGTGCTCTCCTCCCTGTTCGCTTTTCATCGCTTCGCGATGGGCACGGTCCTTTTCCCGTTGGTCAGGAGTCAACAGAGCCATGGCGGTGCGCTTACTTTTGATCGCCGCGAACAGACAGGCCGCTTCTGCTTTTTTCAACTGATCGACTTTTGCCTGAATCGCCGTGAGATCGGCCTTCTCATCTTCCATTAGTGCCTGCAATTCGAGCTTCGCCACTTTTGCGTCGGCCTCCAACCTAGCTTCTGAACGTTTGAAATCCAGCTGTATGGCCTTGACCTTGCCAACCTGCTCCAATGTCAGACCGATCTCCTTGGCATGCTTCAACAAATGTTTCAGGTAATGCCCGCCATGGTCGGCTTCTTCCTCCTGATCATGGCCACCATGCCCCATCTTCCCATGGCCTTCGTCGGCGAAGACGGGAAACACTGCCAACGCGGCAATTAAGGCAACTCCCCCGAATCCAGCTACCCACCGTCCTTTCAACTTCATCATGATTAATACCTCCAGGTTAAACCAATAACTCTTGGTTCCTATGATCGATCTGATAGAGAATCACTCAAGCAAAACTCTCTTTGCGACATAAACTCTGCCGATCGCCCTCAGCAAGTTTCTGCCGTTTCTGTCTCATACGCTCTCTTACTTCACTCTCTGTCTCCCCCTAGCTGTGTAAGCCGGCTCTCAAACCAGGAAGATGTGCATCTCGCTGATCATGATCACCCCTCACAACTTATAGGCCTGGTGGCAAGAAACACAGGCCCCGATTGTCTGCTCAAGCTGCGGCAGAATTGTCTTGAAATCTTTCGAAGGAAGCACCTTGGCCAAGTCCTCTGCCGCCTGATGGTGCGCCATAGCGAGTTCATGATACTTCGGAGGAAAGGTCACCCCGCCCTCACGTTGCATGGCCTGGTGATGCTTGGGAAAGCCCAGTTCATCATGAGCGACGTTGGCCGCCGCATCGAATTCTTGCCGGCCTAGAGAGGCCACAATGTCCCGGATCGCCTCTAAGTGCTCCCGCATGGTCAGCTTCATGCCGGCTGAAGCTTGCTCATTCAGATTAAGCGCCACGCGTTCGTCTTGCCGACTCCCAGTGGGAGCTCCTTCTTTGTTCACAGGGTGTCCGTGCTCATGTTGAGCCTCAACCACGACTGCCAGACTCAAGAGAGTTGCCAATCCAAACCCGACGGTTATGATCGTGAGCAGCACGTTTAGACGACTCATGCTGTTTCTCCTGATGCGTTACGACTCTATTGAACGAAGATAGGCGATCAAGTCGATCAGCTGATCCTCCTCAAAGGCCCCATCGAAGCTCGCCATCGCAGTCCCTGGCCGTCCCTCAAGAATAATCTTTCGTAGCTCGGCATCAGTCTTGGCCTGTGTAGATTTCGCGCTAAGATTGGCCGGCGGTGGCGTGAGGTACGCCGCCACGTCGCTGTCCCCCTTGTCTGTCGAACCATGACAACTCTGACAACTTTCCAGATAGATTGCTCTGCCAGACTCTGGGCTCCCCTTCGATGGGGCCGCCATCGTCATCTGAGCCAATCCCAGGATAACCAGAACCACAAGCAAGCTGGGCAATGTCATTGTCGTCTTCATCCTCTACGTCTGGTACTCTCGCTCATGTCGCGCATCACGCTTCACGAGAAACGTTTCACGCCTTTACTTGAACGTCATCATGAAAGCTGTGATGGCATAGATATCTTCATCCGGCAGCGGAGGCTTTGGGATGTACGCGCCGCTGTTCGGCTCGAAGTCGTCGGGATTCTGGTTGAACCGATAGACCCAATCCGGGTTCAGACGTTCGTTCAACTTGAGCAACGACGTGCTAGACGTACCTCCTGCGTATCCCTTGGGTGTATTGGCCGGCGTGAGATGGCAGTTCTGACACCCATGTTCTCGATAAAGCTTTTCCCCGCGAGCCAGCTGCTCTGGTGTGCCTGGTTTCATCACACCGACCTTGATCCGCGCGTCTCTCTGCTTGGCAAGAAATGCAGCCACCGCCTTGGTCTGATCGGCGGGTAATGCAAGATGCGGCTTCTTCCGTTCCGGACGAAAGTCGTAGCCGATGGGATAATGTTTGAACTCCGGCTTCTGGAGCCACGCGAGCAGCCAGTCCTGTTGATACTTGTTGCCCGCCCATATGAGATCCGGCGCTTTCTTCGTCTTGCGTGGCGCAGGCTTGCCTTCGATTCGATGACATTGCACACACAGCGACTTGACCGTCTTTTCTCCTGAATCCGCAGCAATTGCTATCCCGCTCACACAGACCGCTGCCACTCCAACTATCGAGACGGCAATGCGCATGACCCCTCTCCTGAAGATCCTCTGGCACAGGTTGTTCACCGTCATTTTGTCTCTCCACACTGTGCGCTTCCAGCCGTCATGAACGACCGGACGTCATCGTCTTCAGACAGCTTGATCCTCAATGGACACTCCAAGCCCGATCCAGGCTCTCAAGAGATCGTGACGTGTGATTGAATGAGATACCTTGCCGTTTCTTTTCACCGGCAGACTCAGGAGCCGCTTCTCTTCCATGAGCTTCACGGCTTCATCGAGGCTCGTCTCATCGGTCACCGCAATCCGATCCTTGGCCATCACATCCTCCGCCGTCAGACGGTTGAGGTCCTTTGCCGCCTCCAGTGCACGAAGAATGTCGAACTCGCTGATGAAACCGATGAAGTCACCACGTTCGTCGACGACCGGTGCACCCGGCGTATGGGTGGTCAACAGCTCGACGGCTATGCCCATCGCATTCTGATCACGACGAAATATGAGACTATTCGTCGCCCGTATTTGCCCCACAGTCTTAAACCCTCCGACAGGAACTCCTGGCCTGACAAGTGTCGTCATCGCACTTTCTCCTGATTGATGGTTGTTGATATCTCCGAACAGCCCCCTTGCTCATCACGACCATCGCTTTGGTCTCTCTACTGGATAAGAGTCTGGCCGATTAGATTGGATTCAGGAAAGGGTGATTGCGATTCTGATGCCGTCGGCACGTTTGAAGATCTATGCGACGGATATTCGGTGAAACAGCGGCTTGAGGTGACTTGAGGCAGCTAGACCACGCGAGGGTGATGCCGATGTGGTGCAGGAATACTCAGGGCACTATTTTGAGATGGGGAAAAACGCGACAACTGATAAGAGGAAAGAGCCGGCACACCCGCCGTTAGTGGGTGCGCCGTTAGAGTGTCACGGACTTTGGGACGCTGGTTACTGCTTCACTATGACTCCGCAGGCGATTCTCGGTCCGCCTGGTGCATCCTTCGTCGGGGGATCAGGGAGATATTTGTCGGGAAGCTCGTGGATAACAAAAGCACTCCCGTCCTGATCGAACAGGGTCGTCAGTCCAGATCCCAGGGTCACACGGCTCGTGACGGTATAGAGCGATCCCTTTCGATTGTCATCAACGGATAGATTCTGAAGATCACCCAGATGATACGGGTGATTGCCAGGGCCAGGATTGACGGATGCTTCAGGGTTCACTTGCGGGTCGACGTTGCCGTCGTAATGCCCTTTGGCAGCGGCAAACGGTTCGCAGCTTCCTACTTCGTGGATATGGATTCCGTGTAAGCCAGGAGTCAGTTTGCTCTCAGGAGTACCCTGAATTTTCAGCTTGATCCGGACGCGCCCTTCGTATTCTTCGTAGAGGTCAGCCTCTCCAGTGATGCCAGGCCCCGCAATCGCCGCTTTTGCCCTGAGCTTGGTGTCGTGCTTCCCTGTGTGATAGGAAGAACAGCCGCCCACCAGCATTCCAATGACCAGTCCGGTTCCGATTTTGGACAATGCACGCATCCAGACCTCCTTCACGTTGAATCGCGCTTCGATCCTGATTCTGTCCGGTTGAAACAGCTCGCGACTCAAGTTGTCGCCATCATATCCGCTGCCACTATCTGGTTCAAATCATTTTTGTTCACGTTCACAAAGACATGTCGCTGCTCACTTATTCATTTCATCCCTTCCGCCCCGGCTCTGTCCATCCCCTTGGGATCGGTCAACACGTACTTGTCGAAGGGGTTGGTCATCGTACCGTAGGGATGAACGGCCATTTAATTGCACCACTTTCATCTGGCAAGATTGCGTGCAAGGCGAAATAGACGATGGCGCTGGCGGCGAGGCCCAGTGCAAAGGATCCCGGTCTACCGTATTTCCTGGCCATGGGGACGAGCTCGAACAGTGAGACCATAACCATGGCGCCGGCTGCGAATGCCATAAATGCCGGGTTGAGGGCGGAATTCACATGGACCGCGAGCAACCCGAGGATGGCGCCGGCCGGCTCTGCGAGACCCGAGAGAATTGCCGCTTTGAACAGGAGCGCCCGGTTCTTGACAGCGACCGCAGGCACCGCCATCGCAAATTCCTCAGGAATATTGTGCAGAGCGATCGCCACAGCGACCATTACACCGAGAGAGGGCGAGGCTAAGAACGCATTGGCCATGGCAAACCCCTCCGGGACATCGTGCAGGATCAGACCGAACGCAATGAGGTAAGCGGCTCGCAGTTCCCCGATCGACGCCGCCTGTTCTCTACCCAGATGAATGTGGGGGATGACGATGTGCAGGCTGAGAATCAGGGCAGCCCCCAGACCGACTGAGAGGCTTGTTGCGGCGGGCCCCGCTATCCGCAAAGATTCCGGCACCAGTTCGAAGAGGGAAATCAGCATCATGATGCCGGTTGAGAATCCGATGCCCGTCGCCGTCATTTTGGGATTGTCCCCGATGACCAAGGCAAGTGCGACGCCGATCAAGGTTGTGCCCCCCGACAAGAAGGCGAGAAGAACCACTGCGAGGTATGATCCGGAAAGAGAGTTCATGCGAAGTCTGAGGCGACGCGCCGCAGAATAGCAGAAACCAACCTGTGCCTGCTGCCGGAAGTATCCGAGCGCCCTAATCAGGGTTGATAGCCCTCCGAGAGAGCAGGTCTAGAAGAGAGCCGCACACCGTATCTTCACACCCGCGGTCAGCGCCTGTTTGGTTGGGCGAAGTCGCAGCCATTTTTCGACCAAGATCAGGCGTGAGAGATCCCTCCATTACCACCATCTTGCGGTGGAATCGAACGATCACATTCGGATCGGGCGTCAGCCTGATCTGCGCTTCGTCCTTTCCTTTGTAGGGGAGAAGGTTCAGGACATAGCGCAAGCTTTCCAGTCGCGCAGCCTGCTTGTCGTTCGCCTGCACGATGATCCAGGGGCTAAAGGTCGAATGCGTTTTGCTGAACATTTCCTCTTTGCAGCGGGTATACGCGTCCCACAGCTCCTGCGCCTTCTCATCGACCGGGCTGAGCTTCCACTGCTTGAGCGGATTCTGCCGCCTCGCTTCGAATCGCCTAGCTTGTTCGTCCTTGGAGATGGAGAACCAGAACTTGATGATGGTCACACCGTCTTCATAGAGCATGTGCTCGAATTCTGGAACCTGTTGCAGGAACCGTTGATGCTCCTTCTTAGTGCAGAATCCCATCACCGGCTCGACCACGGCACGGTTGTACCAACTCCGGTCGAAGAAGACGATTTCACCCCTATTGGGGAGCTGGTGAATATAGCGCTGGAAATACCACTGGCCCCGTTCTGCGTCGGTCGGCTGCGGCAGCGCCACGACGCGCATCGCGCGGGGATTCAGATGCTCGGTGAACCGGCGGATCGTACCGCCCTTCCCAGCCGCATCCCGTCCTTCGACCAAAATGGCGATACGCTCCCCACTGCTCTGCACCCACCGTTGCAGCCTGACAAGTTCAACTTGTAGTTGCCGCAACTCCTGTTCGTACAGCAAAGTCTTGCGCACTTCTTCGATATCGACGGCTTTGTTTGCGAGGAGCTTCAGAAATCCTTTCCTTGTGTTGACCCTTCGGAGATCATCCGCAGTTAAGGCGTAGCCCGGCTCGCCAATACGTCCGAACCCCTGGGCGATTAAGGTGCTGCGCGGGACCTGGTACCCGTCCCCCTCCCGCGGCACCCTCGTGGGAATCGTCTCCAGCCCATTCATCTCTTCGTCGACGTTTGCCGGATCTCTCCGCTCTTTGCGGTCCTTTGACTTAGCGGTCGATTCGCCGTCAGCTGCCATTCGAAGTCTCCTTCATTTTGCCTTCGATCAGAACATCACGTTTCGATCGCGCTCGGCCACAGCCTTGATATAGTCCGGCATCCCTTTGATGGAAGCGCCAGCAACCAGATCCGCCACAGTGACCTGACGAGCCACTGCACAGGCTCCACAGACCCAGATCTGCACACCAGCCGCCTGGACTGCGGCAAGCAAATCTTTCAGTGGAGTCAAATTTACGCCGGTGACATGATCCGCGACGCCTTTCCGCCCCAACGTCACGGCTTCGTTCCAGAGCCACAGAATCACATCGTGGCCTTGCTCTTTAGCCGTCTTGGCAGCCATAAACGGCAAGGTCGCCATGGTGGGATCGTCGGTTCCTCGACTACCTGAAATAATGAATGTGGCCATTGTGTTCTCCCCCGTCACTCGTCGTTCGTATCTCGTATCGCGATCCTGAGTTGCTCAGTTCCGAGTTTCACGTTCAAAGTTTCAAGTTGTGCGGAACATGGAACTTGAAACCGTTGACCGATATGCTTCACGTTGGCATTATTGCCCCACGACAATTCGGCCTCCCAGATCGTCATCTGCCCGATGAAGCGGGCAGTAGAATCGATAGGTGACCGTCTCCCCTCCGGCGGCGGTTGCATCGTTCACCATCTGACGCCTGTCGATCACGATCTGCTCTGTCCCCTCGGGCGGAATGGTAATCCGAATCGGCCTGGTGATCTGAACACCGTTCTCTTCTATAGACTCAAACAATCCCGGGGATTCAAACACATGGGTCCGTTCGGTTGGATTTTCAAGTCGAAACATCAGCGGCTCTGTAAAATCCGTGCTTCGGTGAATGATGATTTCACTGGGCAGCCACACCGCCTGCTGATTTTCGATATCACGTGCCACAAAGGCCATCTCCTTCGTCCATCCATCAGACGGCATGGCCAGCAGTCCGCCGCCCATCACACATCCAAGCCAGACACCCACGGTACGAACGGCGAGTCTCCCCACTCTTTTCATGCAGTGTTTCCGTTTGCTCACAAGCCGACCAGCCTGTTGCTCCCCTTCACCTCGTCCATCTCTGCCACAGGACCGCCAGTCCCAGCTACGTTCCGGCGTACATCGTCGCGAGCCAAGACTGTGATCCTCAGCATTCGCTCCCGCCCGGAAGGACACGCATCGAGGCTCTTCCGTGGACAGGAAGATGTGTCAGATGATGATCAGGATGTGACTCAGCCGCCTCCGATATCACCACGAGTTTCGATCACAAACAGCTCCCCTTTCACCTCCGGGTGGATGTCGCACCAGAGGGCGTGCCGGATACTCTCAGCTCCACCGGTGACCGGATCAAAGTTCGAGGGCGCCGTGGAGAAGCGGAGCGTCACTGTCTTTCCCGCCTCGACATGAAACGACTTGAACTGTTTCCCTTGTACCTCTTTCCCTCCCTCTGCCTTCACGGGAATGTCTTTGAACAACTTCGACGCAAACCCGTGCGTAACAGAATCCTGGTTTCGGATGACGATGATCGTCTCCTGCGACGGCATCGTGAACCCGGCGGTTTCATAGCCATGCTGACGATCCTTGATGATGATCTCCACCTTGGAGGGCGGCGCTCCCATCCCCGCAGCCTGTGCATAGGCACTATCATGACTACCAGCCAATACCGCCCACGCAGCGACAGCAAACCAAACGGCTGACTTCGCCGCCCCAGATCGATGCACTCTCATAATTTGCCTCCTTGTTGATATGTCATCATGTACCCACTCCTCACTCCTACTTTGCCAAACTTCTGATGTAGTGGATGAGTTGCCAGACCTGCTCATCCGGCAATGTGCCAAACGGCATCATGCCGGTTCCCGGAGAGCCGTTCTTGATGATCCAGAATAGCTGACCATCTGGAATAGCTCGCATCATCGCGCCACATGTGAAATTTCGTGGCGGCGGTACCAAGGCCGCACCCATCACCCCCTTGCCATCCCCTTGCTCACCATGGCACATCACACAGGCGACTGGCTGCGCTGTTTTAAGAAACAACTCTTTCCCCGCCTTGATCGCACCGGCAGACGATGGAAGCGGGTTTGTTGTGGTGAGGAAGTCGTCCGGCGCCTTGGTGGTCTTGCGCGGCTGCACACAGGCACCGGCTTGAGTGCCACCACCCGCAGCAGCAACATCCGGTATTCCCTTGAATGTCACTTTCAAATAGGCGATCACATCCGCCACGCCCTGTTGACCGATCGTCAAATTCCAATACGGCATGTTCGGCGATTTACCGACGGCCGGTCCACCATGATTGATGACGTTGTAGAGGTATTCGATCGGGAGCTTTTCGAATGGCATGTTGGCATGTATCGCCGGTTTGGGTTCCAGGCCGGAAGCTGCCGGTCCGTCGCCTTTGCCCGTCGCGCCGTGACACTGCGAACAATACTCCTTATAAACCACCTTCCCTCGATCCACGCTGGCCATCTCGAATTCACGGCTCGTCCAGGGCTCGTAATACGTGAAATCCTGCACGCCCTGCACCATAAGAAACCCGATCACCGCGCGGAGTTGTGGCTCCGTCGCATCGGCTAAAAACTCGCCGCTGTGCGGCGTGAAGTCTTGTGGATTCTGGCCGAATCGGAAGAGCCAGTCCGAGTTGTACCGCTGACCGGCATTCTGCAACGCGGCACTCTGCGGGCCGCCGATGAGCTTTCCGTTTTCCTCGATCGTGTGGCAGCCAAGACAGGCGTGGGCTTTAAAAGCCGCCCCACCAAACTTCACGTCGAACTTGGTGACTTTCGAGAGATCGAATGCGCCGATGGTGACGCGCGGATCTTTGTTATGCTCGGCAAAGTAATCCGCGAGTGCGTTCGCCTCCGACTCTGTGACCATCGGGTGCTTGGAGGGAACAGTGGTCAGGTCCCACATATATCCCTTCGCATAGAGCGGAGCTTCTTTACCGGTCAACCAGCGAATGAGCCACGACCGTTGATACTTGCTGCCGGCCCACATCAAGTCAGGAGCGTGAAGTTTGAAGCGCGAATCCGGCTGACCTTCCAGCCGGTGACATTGCACACAGGTCTGTTGGATCAGTTCCTTGGCGCGCGCGTGATCGCTCCCGAACGACAATTGCGGGGACGACATGAATCCCAACAAGACAAGCGCAGCGCTTCCAATGAACACCCGGACTCTCACATTCAACATCGCGGCTCCTTTCACAAGGGTTTCTCCGCACGAGGATGAGGATTGAGTTCGATCGCCACACCGGCAGGCACCGCGAGGGATTGATGCACGGTGCAGCCATGTGCCACCTTGAGTAATCGCTCTTTTTGCTCCGCGCTGATGCGGTGGGGGAGGTGGATTCCGAGGTCGATACGACCAACTCGATGAGGAACTTCGGCCATCGTCCATTCCGCCTCGACCGTCAAGCCCTCTCGGGAGATACCGTGGCGCCCACAGAATTGCCCGACAAAGTACGCCACACAACTTGCGACCGAACCAACGAACAGTTCAACCGGACCCATTCCGGCATCCTGCCCTCCGTCTTCCACCGCTTGATCAGTGATGATGCGATGTTGGCCGCTCACAATGTCGTAGCGAGTCCCGCTGTGAAAAGTGGCCGTGAGTTTCATGTCGTTCCTGATCCAGGAAGTTTCGCCGCGCCCCAAAGACACAGCACACCAAGCGGCAATGCAATGAGCAAACCGTCGACCCCGAACGATCCATGAATCGTCACGGGCCCGAATCCTCCGAAGGAGGCCCAAAACGATTCGAGATTGGGAAACAGGAAGGCAAACGTGAACGCGCCGAAGAGCCCTCCGACAATAGTCACCCACGCATCAAGTTTTCCTTCTGCCGCGGCAGCAAGCGCTGTCCCAGGACAGTAACCCGTGATGGCAAATCCCACTCCAAAGATCAGGCCGGCGATCACGATCCCTGGGAGATAGAGATCCTTGACCTTCAGATGAGCGACACCCAACACATCCAATCCATGAACCCCGATCAACCCGACACCGATGGCGGTCATGATGACCTTCATGATCGTCAAGTCTTTGAGTCGCAAGGTTTCGAGGATTTTTGTATAGCTCGATGCCCCGGAGAGCTGGAGGATCGCGCCAAAGGCCGCTCCAAGAAGGAGCCCTAGAAGCAAATTCACTGTTTCACCTGCTCAGGGTACAGCCAGCGGGCCGTAACAATTGAGTCGGAGTTTCCGATGAGCTTTATATCGGTGGCCATGGGTTAGCCCGAGGCTATCGGGGGCAGCCTGACTTAACAGCGGAGAGGTTCATCCCTCATCCATTTTCTCCAGAGCCCCTCGCAAGACTCTATCGAACGGGAGACTTGGCACGGTATCGCCCGGATGGACGCATCGTCCATCTGGGTCGATCGGATCACCAGGTCAAGATCAGAGGCTATCGGATCGAATTGGGTGAGATCGAGACCGCGCTGAGCCGTCATCACGCTGTCCGTCAGGCAGCAGTCATCGCGCGGGAGGACCGGCAAGGTGCAAAGCAGTTGGTGGCGTATCTGGTCTGCCAAGAGGGCTCTGCTCCAAGCCAGCAGGAACTTCGCTTATTTCTTCGGTCCGAGATTCCGGACTACATGGTCCCCTCCCTCTTCATCTTTCTGAAAGCCATGCCCTTGACGGCCAATAACAAGGTCGACCGGAAAGCCTTACCATCTGCAGTCTCCTCGGTCTCAGATGAATTGGTTCACAGTCGTCCCCGTGACCGGGCGGAAGTTCAACTCACAGCCTTGTGGCAGCAGGTACTGGAAGCCAAAAACATTGGGATCCACGACAACTTCTTTGATCTCGGCGGCCACTCACTCAAAGCCGCCCACCTCTTCTTTCTTCTCGAAAAGGTATTTGGAAAGCGCCTTCCGCTCGCGACGCTGTTTCAAGCACCAACCATTGCCGAGCTCGCGTCTGTGCTTTCGCAAGAAGACTGGACGCCACCATGGCAATCGCTTGTCGCCATTCAGCCGAACGGGGCTGCAGTACCGATTTTCATGGTGCCCGGAGTGGGGGGTAATATATTAGTCTTTGCTCAGCTGGCAAAGCTGCTGGGGCCGACTCAACCCTCCTACGGGTTACAGGCACGAGGACTGGACGGAAAAGAGGCGCCGTTTACATCGGTGCCGGAGATGGCGAATCACTATGTTGCACAGATCCGTCGCTTTCGCCCGAACGGGCCGTATACCGTCCTTGGGGGCTGCACCGGTGGACTGATCGCGTATGAAATGGCTCAGCAACTGGTCGGGCAGGGACAGGCCGTCACACTTGTGGTGATGGACACATGGCATCCATCCACATATCGCCCACATCGTTATAAGTTGCCGATGACGTTTGGGTTACCCCTGTTTCTGCTCTGGAGGATACTGCGTACAATTCCCAAGCTCGCTCGTTTGCCGGTCAAAGACTGGGCTTCAGTTCTCCAGCATAGATACAAGAGACTCATGTCGTTATCGCAAACCAATGCCGCGAACGATGAGCTATTTGCCGAATTCCAAGTCGAACAAGTGACTCGAGCCACGCTCCAGGCTGTGGCTCGCTACGACGTTCGCAAATACCCTGGGCATGTTCTCAATATCATGGCATCAAAACGATATGTCGCTCAGTCGGTAACAGATACCAGACATGTCTGGCAAAATTTTGGAGGCGAAGGGAGCAGGACTGTGCAGGTTGCAGCCAGCAATTCGGGGCAGCTCCTTGTCACACCACATGTGGAAGAAGTGACAAAGCATCTCCAGACCTTCCTTGGCGAAGATACTCACAATGAGCCAGCGCCATTAGCCAACGTAATTTAGGTGTGTACATCCACTCTCCTTTCCTAGTGACAGTGAGGCTCGTCGACGATGCCCTTTGGACGATTTCTCCGCTTTATCGTGCAGCGGTCGAGCTCCATGGCCTGGCTTATGCTCTGTCTCGGCACCCTGTCTGGGCTATTGAGCGCCGGAGTCTTAGCGCTTATCAATTATGTGGTTCATCATCCCTCTGACCATTCCCTTCTCGTACTGCTAGGGTTTGTCGGCCTTATCGCCGGCAAGATTCTGGCACAGCTTGGATCCCAGGTTCTGCTCGTCCGCTTTTCACAAGACACAATCCTGGACCTCTCTTTGTCTCTCTGCGCAAAGATCTTGCGGGCTCCGTTACTTCGTTCCGAACAACGAGGGGCCAACCATATTCTAGTCACCTTAACCGATGACGTGAGTTGGGTTACCTGGGCGATCCAATGTTTCCCTAGTTTTCTCATGAATGGCGCACTTGTGTTGGGCTGCGGGATCTTCCTTGCTTGGTTGTCGTGGAGCGTATTTCTCGCAGTGCTCGGAGTTGCTGTCGTGAGTGTCGTAGTACATCAGTGGTTACACACCAGTGTCCGCGACATCATTGCCGCATCCCGTGATGCCAGAGCTGAGTTGTTTCAACGCTTTCGCTCGCTCACCGACGGGCTAAAGGAGCTGTTGATGCATCGGGCGCGACGACAGGAGTTTGTCGATGAGGAAGTGCGAGGAGCGGCGGAACTCTATAGAAAGACAAATCTGGAAGCAACGCGGATACAAGCGCTGCTTGGAGCCTGGAATGCGGTCTCGCTATACTCCCTCATCGGTTTCATCATTTTCCTCTTTCCATCTTTTGGGCTTATCTCTTCAGAGGCACTGACTGGATACATTGTCGCCATGATCTATATGATGGGCCCCATTTCAAGTCTCATCAGTACGGCACCAACTCTCGAACGAGGTCAAGTGGCATTGGACAATATTGAACGATTGGGTATATCGCTGGATGTCTGTCCAGATGACGTCCAGACAAGAGAACTGGTAGGTCTCGATCATGAGATCTCTCCCATCGTGCAATGGACCGATGTCGTGTTTTCTTACGGGCAAGATAATGATGCCGAAACGCCCTTCACGCTGGGTCCCATCAGCCTAGAGTTATGTCCGGGCGAATTGGTGTTCATCATCGGAGGGAATGGAAGCGGGAAATCCACACTCGTGAAAGCGCTTTCTGGTTTATATCAGCCGTTACGTGGAGACGTGAAACTCGCTGGTACGATGATCACCGATGCCAATCGAGAGTGGTACCGCGAACACTTCTCAGTCATATTTTCAGACTTTTACCTCTTCAAGAAACTTCTTGGTCACTCGGATTCTCAGGTCCATAGCCTCGCGCCTCAATACTTGCGATTGCTGCATTTGGATCACAAAGTCACTGTACGCGATCGCACCTTCTCAACCCTTGATCTCTCTCAAGGGCAACGCAAGCGGTTGGCGCTTATTACGGCCTACCTGGAGGATCGCTCGATCTATGTGTTTGATGAATGGGCAGCGGATCAAGATCCGCAGTACAAAGAGGTGTTTTACAAGACATTGCTTCCAGACCTACGCGCACGAGGGAAAACGGTTATCGTGATTACTCACGATGATCGGTATTTCCACCTCGGCGACCAGGTTATTAAATTGGATGACGGGAAGGTTGTGAAGTATGTGAAGCCCGGAGACATAGCGGTAGCGACATGACCTCGGGAAATATGTATTCGAGACTGCAAGATGCTGATCTCGTTCCAATCACTTGAGCTCCTAGCTAATACACGTCGGCAGAATCACATCAGCCTTCCGTCGAACACCATTCACCTGTGGGGGATTGAGCTCGACGGATCGCAGCGCTGCCTGGAGCAATGCGCCAGCTGGTTGGATGAAATCGAGCGGCACCGAGCGGCGCGCCTTGTTCGGGACGATATCCGGCAACGTTACGTGCTCGCTCACGGAGGTCTGAGAGCCGTGCTGAGTAAGTACCTTGGAGTTACTCCGGATATGGTCACGCTGGAGCGCAGTGCAACAGGCAAGCCCTTCCTGACAAGGGAACTACGAGATCGGTCAGCGATCACGTTCAATTTATCTCACGCCTATGGCCGTGCGCTCATCGCAGTCTCACAGGCGCAGGAAGTCGGAGTGGATCTTGAATGCGTTCGTTCAGAAGTCGAGGTTGCGAAATTATCCAAGCGCTATTTCACTCGTTCCGAACACACGGCGATCATGGAGGCTCCTGAGGAACAGCGCGCCGCGAGATTCTTCTGGTACTGGGTTGCGAAAGAGGCGCTGCTCAAGGCACAAGGTATTGGTCTTCAGGGATTGCCCGACTGCGAAATCTTCCTTGAGGGCGACGGAGTCGGCACGGAAGTTCGAGCACGATTGGGTGCGCAGTTCACGGATACGTTGCAGGTTCGCCTTCTCTCTTGTGAAACGGGATGGGAAGCAGCGGTGGCTGCCAAGAGCGTAGACTCGGTTACACAGTTCGATCTCGATCACCAGTAACCGCTCTCCGTTGACTCTGACCTCACGACTCCACCTTCCTACTCACCAACACAAGCCTCAGTGGCAAGGAGTGCAGCAGTGCTAGCGAATGACCGGCTCCAAGGTCACTGAGGCTTTCATCGAGTTGGAAATCAAACAATTCCGCTCAGCTTTTGCAATCAGCTCCTTGGCTTTGCCCGCCTCCTCTCCAGACTTCAAGGTGATGGAAGGCCTGATCGTGATGGCAGTGAATTGAAATGTTCCCTCCACCAACTCCAATCGACCTTCCGCCGTGCTCTCATAGGCAGAGAAGGCGAGTCCGGCTCGTTCCGCCACTGCGAGAAACGTTGTCATCAAACAGACGTTAGCGGAGGCCACGAAGAGATCTTCGGGAGACCAGATGCCGTCATGCCCCTTGAATTCCGGCGGTGTTGCCACCTGCACATCAGGCTTCCCCGCACAAGTGATCACGCCCTTGCGCTGCTCCGTCCACTTCACTGCGGTCTGATACAGATACACTTTACTCTTTTGTTCCATTCCTCCTCCACGGCTCCAGTTTTGAATCAATACCCATCCGTTACGGCTTTATGTACACCCAACCTTGTTCCTGTCGCTCCATGAGTCGGACCATCGCCGGCACGGTATCATCTACTTCGCCGATCAAATCCTCCCTCGTCACCTGCATAGTCTTCATGGTGTTGGAACAGGCCGTGTAGTTGATGCCATAGGTCTTCTTTAAATCAGCCAACTCGGCTGCAAATGCTGTGCCTTTCTTTGTCAGAAGCGGGAGGCCTGCCCCATGCACCACTAGTTCAACCGTGAGGCTCTGCGGCCCGAGTTCCTGATAGAGATGTTTGATGTTGTTGAGGGTGCTGCGCTGGACCTTTTCGTCACTCGCGTTGAGATGCATGACGATACGATGCGGCTGATTCGCTCCACCTCCCGCAGCAGGGCCAGCGCCCCACGCCGATTCATGAAGCAGCAACGCTGCGAGAAACACGCACGCCACTGCGATAGGGTTCCACATAAATATGCTTGTCTTCTTTTGGCGAGACAACCGTTTGCTGCGATAATGAAACCGGGTGAGTTGCAGCCCAAAGGAGAGAGCGTCACTCCGTTTCATCAATGCAAAACAATCAGTCCACGAATATCTATGCGCGGCTACACTCAGGCGCATGCTGGATACACTGCCGAAGCCACAAACCGATTTGATCAAGTAACCCGGCAACCGCTCGGTTAGCAGCCTGGACACCCGCATAGGGATTCTCGCTCGTGGCGTTCTCCACGACCTCAAACGTTCTCGCACTCAGGATTGTCGACTCTTGTAAGTCGACCAGCTGTGCGCGAAGCATGACCCTCACACGACTGGGTTGCTGGAGAAACTCCTGCTGTAGGACGAATCCATATGAATCGAGGCGATAGTCCCCTCGAACCGAGCTCGGTAGCGGAATCACGGCGCGCCACATGCCACTCTGGTTGAGCGCCTGGACTATCAACGGGGCAAACATGTGCACCGGTGTCTCGGCCCATTGATTCACGGCATAGTACTCTAGCTCATACGGACGCTTCACGTACACCATGCGCTGTGTCTCAAAGCCTGGCTCGGCTTGAGGTTGACTGACAAGCAACACCGGGCCATCACTCTCGCCGGAACGGGTCTCGCTGGACCATCTCTCCAGACTCAACTGATAAGTATGAACCTCTGCGGAATCCCCACGGGGCGACAGGCAACCAGCCGCCGTCAACACTAACAGCGCACAGGCTATATGTGTGAGTCGAAAGATCATCATCTCATGCTCGCATCATTCTTCCGTATATTACTCCCCTGGTCCGCGTGATGGCGTTTTTCGTCCAAACACGAGCGAACTCGGCTCTCGTTCCAATTCTCTAGCCACCCGATTGAGTGTACCAGTGAGCTGTCTAAGTTCCGTGACCAACTGCCCCGCTTCAGGCAACGTTCGCCGCGTGAACTCCTGCAGCTCTGGTCTGGCTTCATTAACAACGGTGCCAACGGCCTTGCTGGTCCGAGCCAGTTCATCGGTCGCTGTTCCCAACGCAGTAACGCTCTTGTTGAGGCCGGCGAGCAGAGTCGGAACTTGCTCGTTCAGTGATGTCGTGAGTTTGACTAGGTTGTCGGCACTTCTGGCCGCACCATTCAAGCTTTGCTCAATTTGAGTCTTATGGGCCGCGACTGTCTGGGCTACATCCGAAAGATCCTTGATCGTCCGCTTCAGCAGTATACGATTGTCTTCATCGAGAACCTTTGCCGCTCCTTTCGCCGCGGAATCAAGATCAACCAACAGTTGAGCCAAACCTTCCTCCGAGAGTAAGCGGGAAACTGCTTCATCCAAACGGAAGAAAAGCGAAGGACCGGTCTTGATGACCGGGTAAGCTTGTCCCGTCTGGGCCTGCAGGGACAGAGCATCCCGACTCCCCCCAGTCAAATTAATTGTGGCAAGACCTGTAAGACCCTGGGTTTCCAATTTGGCGATCGTGTCGGTCTTGACCGGCGTTCCCCGAATAATATCAAGGGTCAACAGCACTTCTTCCGGATTATTGGGATTCAAGGCAATAGCCTTGACCCGCCCAACATCCACACCACGATATTTGACGGTGGAGTCGACGCTCAATCCTGCCACCGACTCCTTCATATGGGCCTCGTATCGGTCGTACGTACCACGGTAGTCGGTCTTCCCTAGCCACAAAATTCCAACCAGGACAGCCGCTCCAAGAAACGCCACAAACGATCCAACCAGGATATAGTTGACCTTTGGTTCCATCTAGATGCCTTCTTGATATCTCGCCATTCGCATCTCAATCCTGAAGTTCAAAGTTTCGAGTTTCACGTTTCAAGTTGCATGAGAGCATCGCCTCCGAACTTGAAACGAGAAACCTGGAACTCGAAACTGAGTGCGAGCTACGCCTCACGCTTCCCGTTCCCATGGTTCCACGCTGCCTGTTCGCTCGCCGCCCTTCCACGTGGGCCACGGAAGTATTCGCGGATAATGGGATCGTCTGATCGGGACAACTCCTGCATGGTGCCAATTCCCAGGACCGTTCCACGACCGAGCACTGCCACACGATTGGCAATCCGCCACAGTGAATCCAGATCATGTGTCACCATCACCACCGTCAGTCCCAAAAGACTTTTCAATGAGAGCACGAGATCATCAAATCCTGCAGCGATGATCGGGTCGAGCCCAGCGGTTGGCTCGTCGAGAAACAACAATTCCGGATCCATCACAATCGCTCGGGCGAGCGCAGCTCGTCTTCGCATCCCTCCGCTGAGTTCGTTGGGATACTTCTCTGCACTCGCAGGCGGTAACCCCACCATGGCAATCTTAGCAGCGACAATATCACGGATCAGTGCCTCACTCAGCGTCGTATGCTCGCGCAGCGGCACGGCAACATTCTCCGCCAGCGTAAACGAGCTGAACAACGCGCCATGCTGGAACATCACACCGAACCGCCGGTGAATCGGTCGGCCATTGCCCTCTTCCAGCTGCCGACTGTCTACCCCAAGAATTCGAATCATTCCGGCTGAGGGTACGATCAGGCCGATGATCTCACGTAATAGCGTCGTCTTGCCGCACCCGTTGCCACCGGCAATCGCGAAGATTTCACCCCGTTGGATGGATAGACTGACGTCCGCATGCACAACCGCTTGGCCAAACTTTGTAGCAACGTGGCTCACATCAATCACCGTGGCCGCCATATTCGTAGCCGACGGCATCAGTGACCACTCCTGACTGATTGTCGCATGCCGGTTATAAATCCCACCAATTGAGTAGGATACTGCAGATCGCATCGAACACGATGACCAGAAAAATTCCTTGCACGACACTGATGGTGGTGTGTCGACCCACATCGTCGACGCCACCTCTGATCTGAAATCCTTGATAGCAACCCACCAAGGCGATGATCGCTGCAAAGAATGGCGCCTTCCCTAACCCAATGAGCAAGTGACGCACAGGAACGGCTTCCTCGAATCGAGCCAAAAATTCGGCGAAACTCACATTGAGCTCTCCCAGGGCGATGAGCATGCCGCCGAATACGCCTACGGCATCCGCGTATACCGTTAACAATGGAAGAGCAATAACCAGGGCAAAGGCTCGCGGCAGCACGAGCAAGTTCATGGGTGAAATACCCAGTGTCCGCACCGCGTCCAATTCTTCGGTCACTTTCATCGTGCCGATCTCCGCCGCATAGGCTGATCCGGAACGCCCAGCGATGAGGATCGCCACGATCAACGGCGCAATTTCACGCAACAGCGAGATGCCGACAAGATCCACGATAAAAATGTTTGTCCCGAACTTACGGAGTTGTTCTGCACCCTGATAGGCAATTACAACACCGACCAGAAACGTCAGCAGGCCGGTGATCGGCAAGGCCCGCACACCATCCACTTCCACGATCCGCAGGAGCGCCCGCCATCGTATGGAACGTGGCCGTATCAGCGCTCGGCCGAATGCGATGGTGCTTTCTCCGACAAATGCGAGCGCACGAATCGTAGAGATCTGCCGAGACTGCATAATACGCGTGAAACGTTCCATCCAGCTCATCCCGCGACCCGCACCGTTTCCCACGGGTTGAGACCACTCAACTTCTATTTTCCGGAGCAACTCGCCGAATTCAGGTTTCAACCCTTGGAGTGCAGTCTGCTGCCCCTTGCGCCGTACGCCGTCAATGCAGCGTTGCAGTATGAGCGCGCCGCCCGTATCCATCGCAGTCACTTCGCCGGCGTCGTAGAAGACGGTGGGGGTATCAGGCCATCGAAGTGTTCGGCCTCTCCGCTCCAGCTGGGACAAATTTGGAAGAGTCCAAGACCCCCGGCAGCGAATCACATTATCCTCGACAGAGATGGTTCCCCGTTGTTCCACCGGCTTTACTCCGTCAGTCGCTTCGACTCGTCACGCCGCCACACATCACACTTCATGAGGACCGCCGCCTGAATACCACAAGAAGGCCATCATGTCTGCTCACGGCTTCCCCATAATAGTTTTCAGCTCAGCCCCTGTGATCACCTCGCGTTCCAACAACAGTGTGGCTCCCTGTTGCAGAGCGGCTTTGTTCTCCTCCAGCAAGGACTTCACCCGTCCGTACTGCTCGTCAATGATCCGCCGCACTTCACAATCAATTTCACGCGCAGTCTCTTCGGAGTAGTCCCCTCGTTCCGACGCAACCGGAAGTTGGAGGAATTGAGGCTGTCGCTCTCGCTCCAAGGTGATAGTACCGAGCTTCTCGCTCATTCCATAAGCCTTCACCATGCTTTTTGCAATGTCGGTGGCCTTGACCAGATCATTCTGGGCCCCCGTGGAAGCTTCTCCGAAGATCGTTTCTTCGGCGATCCGCCCGCCGAGTAGCACGGCAACTTTATTCTCCAATTCCGATTTCGTCATCAGAAACCGGTCTTCGGTCGGAAGTTGCAAGGTATAGCCGAGGGCCGCCACACCGCGCGGAATGATCGAGATCTTCTGGACCTGATCCATCCCTGGCAAGGACATGGCAACGAGGGCATGACCCGTCTCATGGTACGCCACCCGCTCCTTCTCCATCTTATTCAGAACGCGATTCTTCTTCTCCAAGCCGGCAATGACTCGCTCGACCGCCTCCTGTAATTCAGAAAAGCCGACCTGATCCTTGCCGCGCCGCACCGCCAGCAACGCCGCCTCATTGATGATGTTGGCCAAATCTGCTCCGGAGAACCCGGGCGTCATCGCGGCGATGTTTTCCAGATCCGCGTCGGGGCCCAGTGTCACCTGTTTGGCATGCACACGAAGAATGGCAAGGCGACCGATCTTGTCCGGACGGTCCACCACCACATGACGATCGAATCGGCCGGCCCGCAGCAACGCAGGATCAAGGATCTCAGGGCGATTGGTCGCGGCCATGAGAATGACGCCGATGCGAGGATCAAAGCCGTCCATCTCGACGAGCAGCTGATTGAGCGTTTGCTCCCGCTCCTCATGCCCCATGGGCCCCGCGCCACGGGCTTTTCCGAGCGCATCCAACTCATCGATGAAAATAATGCAGGGGGCTTTCAGCTTGGCCTGATCGAAGAGATCACGGACCCGGGCCGCCCCGACCCCGACGAACATTTCGACGAACTCCGAGCCGCTGATGCTGAAGAACGTCACGCCGGCCTCACCGGCCACCGCGCGAGCCAGCAACGTCTTGCCGGTCCCGGGTGGACCGACCAGGAGTATGCCCTTGGGAATCTTGCCACCGAGTTTAGTGAACTTCTCCGGCGTCTTCAGGAACTCGATCACCTCGCCCAGTTCTTCCTTGGCTTCGTCCACACCGGCAACATCCGCGAACGTGACCTTAATGTCCTTCTCCACGTAGATCTTCGCTTTGGATTGCCCCACCTGCATGAATCCGCCTTGGGCTTGGCCAAACCGGCGAAAGATAAAAAACCAGATCCCTGCGAACAGAGCGACCGGGATCACCCACGACAAGAGATCGCGCCAAAACGTGGATTCAATGACACCGGTGAACGTAACCCCGTATTGGTTGAGTTCGCGGACCAGGTCCGGATCGTCGACCCGCACGGTTGTAAAGGCTTTCTGCTCCTTGGATTCGCCTTCGGCCTTCAACTTGCCGGTCAGTATGTGGCTGGTCACGGAGACTTCCGCCACTTTCCCGGTCACCACCAAATTCTTAAACTGACTGTAGGGGAGCTCTTCGACCTTATTCAGGGCAAGGATGAAATCATGTACAAGCACCACGGCCATGATGGCGAGGAGCACGTACCAAATGGAAAAGGAGGTTGTTTTATTCATCGTTCTCTCTCCTTTTCAGGAATATGGGGGTCGCAACCTGAGAGCCGCTAAAACATGAAGTAGGCCCCAAGCCCCATCGATTCGATCTTCTGGTTGATCACAAACAGGCCATAGGGATTATAACCGTGGAAATACGTTGCCATGATCCGAAACCGTCGGAAAGAGCCCGTTCGTGACCATTCGAACCCGCCAAGCACATTGGTGTCAATGATCCAATCGTGCGCTTGGATCGACTTGAAATCCGCAGACAGCACGGGTGTCACGACCAGCCGATCAAGGAACGATCCCAAGATCCCTGTACGCATCGACGGTGCCCGTGCTTCAAATCCCCACTGGATCTTCCCTCGGTCGAACGTGGCTGGTTCGCGGTGCACGAGATATCCGCCTCCTCCATAGAGACGTAGCCATCGGTATTCATAGGAAAGAATCGCGTCCACTTCCTCAAGAATAAACGTAATCGACTTGAACCCTGGGTTGGCTCCCAAAAATTCGTCGCCGATGTGGCTGCTTTGATGATAATAGCGCAATCGTGCAGACCAATTTCCTGAGCGCCATGTCAGCGGGATGCCAACATTGAAGTCCGTGTTGATCAATTGAGCGTTCTTTTCATCTAAGTCGAATTGAGCAAAAATGCCGGTGAGCAGGCTGATCTGCCACCCATCGCATCCTTCCCGCCTTGTATAAAAGCCAAAGTTTTCTCCGATCGCCACCGACCCAATGTTGGAGGTGGTGCGATTGGTGCGCGATCGCGTCGATCGCCAGTTCGCAAAGAACTGTGGTTGCTTGGGATCCGCCATGAGAGGGCGAAAGACATCGTCGGAAGGAAAGGCTTCTCCAACGGCTTCCCCATCGGTTTTCTCATAGCTCTGCCCATACCGACATTCGAGGGGAGCCTTTACCGTTGAGTCATCCGTTTTTTTGTCATCTGAATCAGCCGCATAGGCATGTCCTGCCAATAAAAAGATAAGAGAACCTATTCCGATAGTCCATCGATCGCATAGCACCGTCCGGCCCATTCCTTTCCTCCACTATGATGTTCTTAATAGAGGCACACTGTACGCTGTTCACAGCCCCTTTCGATAACATATTTACGTGAGGAAATTCATGTGTTTTTGGAGGGTGGTTGGCTGGGCTCACAAGGCTTTCTCAAAAGCCGTTGTACGAGATAGACCCCTTTCGTGTTTATCGAGCTACCTTCTGACAGACTTCCTGTTCCCACTCCACTTCCATTGGCGGATCTCCGGCATGTCTTCGCCATGTTCGGCAATGTACTGTTTATGTTCGATGCGCTTGTCGCGGAGGGCCTGCTTGGCATAGTCGGCCCGCGAGCCGTGTAGTGGGATCCGGTCGATGACATCAGCGACCAGATGAAACCGGTCGAGATCGTTCATCACCACCATATCGAACGGGGTCGATGTGGTCCCTTCTTCTTTGTACCCGCGCACGTGCAGGTTCTTGTGATTCGTCCGTCGGTAGGTGAGCCGGTGGATCAGCCACGGGTAGCCGTGGAACGCGAAGATGACCGGCTTGTCTGTTGTGAACAAGGCATCGAAGTCCTTGTCGGACAATCCGTTCGGATGTTCAGCGGATGGTTGCAGCTTCATGAGATCCACCACGTTGACCACTCGCACTTTCACATCCGGCAAGTAGCCTCGCAACAAGGAGACGGCCGCCAACGTTTCCAGCGTCGGTACATCGCCGCAACAGGCCATCACCACGTCCGGCTCACTATTTCGATCGTTACTCGCCCATTCCCAAATGCCGATGCCGGCTGTGCAATGCTTCACCGCGGCATCCATGTCGAGCCATTGCGGCGCCGACTGCTTGCCGGCCACGATGACGTTCACATGGTTGCGACTGCGTAGACAGTGGTCGGTGACAGACAGCAACGTATTGGCATCGGGTGGCAAATAGACCCGGATCACCTCGGCTTTCTTGTTGACCACGTGATCGATAAACCCAGGATCTTGATGGCTGAAGCCATTGTGATCCTGCCGCCAGACATGGGAGGACAACAAATAATTCAGCGAGGCAATCGGTCGTCGCCACGGGATGTGGCTGCAGACCTTGAGCCATTTGGCATGTTGATTGAACATCGAATCGATGATGTGGATGAAGGCCTCATAGCAGGAAAAGAATCCGTGCCGGCCCGTCAACAGATAGCCTTCCAGCCACCCCTGGCATTGGTGCTCACTGAGCATCTCCATCACCCGGCCGTCCGGCGCCAGATGGTCGTCGTACGGATAGCGATCCGCCATCCAAGCGCGGTTGGTCACCTCCAACACATCCTGCCAGCGATTTGAGTTGTTCTCGTCCGGGCTAAAAAGACGGAAGTTCCGGCTCGCCATGTTCAGCTTCATCGTGTCCCGCAGGAATGTCCCCATGAGCCGGGTAGACTCGACATCAAGCGCACCTGGTTTCGTGACCTTGACGGCATAGTCGCGGAAATCAGGCAGACACAGATCTCTGAGAAGCAGGCCACCGTTCGCGTGAGGGTTCGCGCTCATGCGACGCGCTCCCTTGGGCACTAGCTCGGCGAGTTCGGGCTTGAATCGTCCTGTCTTATCAAACAGTGTTTCCGGCTTGTAGCTCTTCATCCACTGTTCAAGAATTCTGATATGGGCTTGCTTGTCCATATCACCCATCGGAACTTGATGGGATCGCCAGTAGTCTTCGGTCCGCTTGCCGTCGATCTGTGGCGGACAGGTCCAGCCTTTTGGCGTGCGCAGCACAATCATCGGCCAGAACGGTCTTCGCGCGGCGCCCTTTCGGCCCGCATCGGCCTTGATCCGCTGGATGTCTTGCACGACAGTGTCGAACGTTGCCGCCATGAGCTGATGCATCATCCGAGGATCGCGGCCTTCAACGAAATAGGGAACGTAGCCATACCCTCGAAAGAGTTGCTCTAGCTCGGCGTGGCTAATCCTGGCCAGAACCGTGGGATTGGCAATCTTGTAACCGTTCAAATGGAGAATCGGCAGGACCACGCCATCGGTGACTGGGTTGAGAAATTTGTTGGAATGCCAGCTGGTCGCCAGTGGGCCGGTTTCCGCTTCCCCATCGCCGACCACGCAGGCTGCGATAAGATCTGGATTGTCGAACACCGCCCCGTAGGCATGGGAAAGGGAGTAGCCCAATTCTCCACCCTCGTGGATAGAGCCTGGCGTTTCAGGAGACACATGGCTGGGGATGCCGCCGGGGAAAGAAAATTGCTTGAACAACCGTTTCAGACCCTGTTCATCCTGCGAGATGTTTGGATAGACCTCGCTATAGGTCCCTTCGAGGTAGGCATTGGCGACAAGCCCTGGTCCGCCGTGGCCGGGACCGGCGATATAGATCATGTTGAGATCATGTTGTGTGATGATCCGGTTCAGATGCACATAGATAAAGTTCAAGCCCGGCGTCGTTCCCCAATGACCGAGCAGGCGAGGCTTGATGTGGGCACGGGTCAACGGCCTTTTCAGTAACGGATTGTCATAGAGATAAATCTGGCCGACAGAAAGATAATTGGCCGCCCGCCAGTAGGCATTCATCTTGTTCAACAACTCGGAACTGACAGACCTCTTGCTTGTTCGACCCATGATCATCTCATCTCCCGTTCAGTTTGCCTTCAATAAGTCCACGACGGACCGAGCTATCTCACTCTCTTCATCTGTGTGCATCACATGGACGCTTGCCTTGCTATCATCAGTGGAAATCACCGCTTCACCAGCCTCGTTGCGCGCTGTATCGAGCGCGACGCCGAGAAATTCCAAGCCGGCGCAGATGCGTGCGCGAATGATTGGAGCATTCTCCCCAATCCCAGCAGTGAAGACGACTGTGTCCACGCCACCCAGTGTCGCAGCCAACGCACCGATCCATTTTCTGGCCTGATAACAAAATAACTCGATCGCCTCGGCGGCCTGTGGATCATGCTGCTCTTGCTTGAGGAGATCTCGCATGTCGGCACTGATCTCTGATACGCCGAGGAGGCCCGATTCGGTGTTGACCATGCGATGAAATTGCTCCACCGTCATGCCTTCTGTTCGGGCCAAGTAAGAGATCAGCCCTGGATCGAGATCTCCGGATCGACGGCTCATGACCAGGCCCGAGGTAGGGGTGAAACTCATCGTCGTATCAACCGCCTTTCCGTGCTTGACCGCGGCCATACTCGCACCGTTTCCAAGATGAGCGAGGATGAGGCGACCGTTGGCTTCGCCAGGCGTCCCTATTCTGGACAACTCCCTCATGAGAAAGGCATAAGACAACCCATGAAAACCATACCGCCGCAGGCCGAGCTTGTAGAAGCGTCTTGGGATCGGCAGAAGCCGAGCAACTTGAGGCATATCATGATGGAACGCCGTATCGAAGCAGGCGATTTGGGGAAGATTCGGATAACGTCGGCTGAAGGCTTCGATCAAACTGATCTCTGACGGCAAATGCTCTGGATCGTACGGGCTGATCCTCCTCAATTCTTCCAACATGCTGGGTGTCACGGACGCAGGCCTGTTGTAGGTCATCCCGCCATGGACAATCCGATGGCCAACAGCGCGCAGGCGCTTCATTTCGACCCGGCGTTCCAGCCAGTCGATCAAGACTCCCACGCAGGCCTGATGATCAGGTGCATTGACGGGTTGACGTTCCTGTCGTTGCGCCACGACATCATTCACCATCAGCACAGTATCAGGCAGTCCGATCCGCTCGATCGTGCCTCGTGCAATCGGCGCGGGAGAATCTGGATCTTGAAACAGGGCAAACTTGAGACTCGATGACCCGCCGTTGACTGTGAGGATAAGCCCCTTCGTCTGCGGCAGAATCACAGTATCCCCCGAGATCTGAGATGACAACGTGTCACGCCGACCCCGGCTGCACCACTGGGGATTGCCCCAGCCGATAGGCGTCGTGAAGATACTGGGCCATCATTCTCTGAGTATTGAAGAACCCACCGTTCAATGCAATGGCCTGCCGCATGATTTCGATAAAACGTTCACGGTCCTTGTAGAAACAGGGCAACACTTTTTGTTCTAGCTTGTCGTACAGCGCTGCAGCATGGAAGGAATCCATGCCTCCACCAGGCTCCATACAAGCTTCCACTCGATCGCCGATCGACCAACCGGTTACGCCTTCGAGATGGCCTTCGATCCACCAGCCGTCCAGCACACTCAGACTCGGTACTCCGTTCATCGCCGCCTTCATCCCACTCGTTCCCGATGCCTCCAGCGGAGGTAACGGTGTATTGAGCCACACATCCACACCGGCACAGAACATCTTGGCCACCTCCATATCATAGTTGGTCAGGTAGGCAACGTTGATACTCCCGTGCAGCGCGTCACGCATCTCATGAATATGCGCGATCAGGTCCTTGCCCTCGCGGTCATGCGGATGCGCCTTGCCGGCAAAGACGATCTGGATCGGCCCCGCCGCTCGGACAATCTGCTTGAGCCGCGCGAGATCCTGAAAGATCATGCCGGCCCGTTTGTAGGCCGCAAACCGACGGGCAAATCCAATCGTCAATACTTCGCGATCAAAACCCGCATTCGCTTCCCGATTCACATGTTCGACCAACGTACGCTTGGCTTCCACATGGGCCGCCCAGATGTCCGAGGTGGGAATACTCACGGCATAGCGCAGCGAGAGTTGATCGCGCCGCCAGTCCGGCAGATGGGTATCGAAGAGTTTCTGGAATGATGGAGCGGTCCACGTCATCGCGTGCACTCCGTTGGTAATGGAATGGATCGGGTAGCCGGGGAACATGCTGTGCGAAACTTCCCTATGCTTCATCGCCACTCCATTGACATAGCGAGACCCCCGCAACGCCAATTGCGTCAGATTGAGCGTCTCCCCAACGCCACAGGACTTCAAGAGCTGCCACCAATGATCGCCGAGCACCTGGCGCGCGAGTGTCTCGGGAAACTTATCGTGGCCGGCTGGCACCGGGGTATGGGTCGTGAAGACGCACTGTTCGCGAATGGTTTCGATCAGCTCGTTTGAAATCGAAGGCGGCTGGTTCTGCGCGGCCAGCTTCTCCTCGCCAAGCGCAAGGACGAGCAACGCGGCGTGCCCTTCATTCATGTGAAATCGGCGGATGTCTTGGTATCCCAGAGCCCGCAAGAGTCGAAGCCCTCCAACCCCCAGCACCATTTCCTGACAGAAGCGATAGTGGTCGTCGCCTCCGTAAAGCACATCTGTCAGTGTTCGGTCCCACGGCTGGTTCTCGCTCACATCGGTGTCGAGCAGATACACCGGAACAACATGGCCGGACTCGCCGGTGACGCAGTATCTCCAGGCCCTGACATGAACCGTGCGACCTTCGATATCGACTGTGGCTTGCTCGTCGATCAGCTCCGCAAAATCATTGATCGGCCAGGCGACGGCTTCCTCACGTTGATGACCTTGCGCATCCAGCCGCTGGAAAAAGTATCCGCGCCGGTGGATCAACGACACCGCCACCATCGGCACCTCGAGATCCGCAGCGGAGCGAATCGTGTCGCCGGCGAGCACGCCGAGCCCTCCCGCATAGGTCGGCATGCCGGATTCCAAGCCGATCTCCATCGAGAAATAGGCAACCAGCACGCTCTCGGGCCGGTCGGTCATGATGTCTGCACAATGTGCTTGATCAGTCGCAGCTCGTCACGCACCAGCCGCGGTAGCAGAAAGTGCTTCCGCACATGCTCGCGCCCAGCCCGACCAAATTCTCCCCGGTCGCCCGGTCGCTTGAGCAGGTCGAGGACCCGCTCCGCACAGCCTTCCACGCTGTCCACTAGGTTTTTGTGATAGGGCTCAGGAAACTGCATCGGAATGCCTCCGGCGTTTCCCGCCACTACCGGCTTTTCTTTCCAGAGGGCTTCGGACACGACCAGCCCAAACCCCTCCCGCAACGACTTTTGGATGACCACATCACAGCCACGCTGAAAGGCGTTGACCTCCATGCTTCCAACTCCTGAGAGGTTGGTAAAGACAAAGAGATCTGGATCATTCGCGGCCTGCTCTTCGACGCGATACAGTACGGAGAGAACGCCTCCTACGATTGCTCCCTCCACAATCATGATCGTCTTGAAAAAGATCAGATCGGTCTGCATAAGACCCATCAACAGAATCGCCGTGACCTAAGAAATGACCCACAAGATCAGCCCATATCCGATCTTCTTCAGCATCATCCTTCCTCCGCGCCTAAAAATAAGACTCCAGGGATATCTCACTGTTTCTACTGCTGGCACTGTGAAGCATTTGCACGTTGATCCATTTGTCAGCAGCATCATGGCTGCTGAGACCGTTCCGCACTCAGCATAAGAAGTTCGATTTCTTCCGTAATCTCTTCTTGTCGGAGAACATTACGTTTTAATTCTAATCCAGATATTTCTTTTTCAAGCCGCTGTATCGCGCCTTCCAGATGGGATACCCGAGCATGATTCTCCGCCAAAAGGGCGCTATAAAAGATCTTATGCAAGAAGGAATAGAAGTAGAGATCAATCAACTCAGCTAGAAATACAGGCGGGGGCAGATTCAGGAACGGCGGATCCGCGAAATGAGCTGTCTTGCCAAGAGGCAGCTCGAATGGTCGGAGGGTTTGACTAAACGCACCGTCTGTATCTAGAGCATGTGAAACGACCGTGATTGTCAAAGGTCGGGCTGATGGTTCTTCTCTCTGCAACTCATGGATGTGATCCATCACCTGGATCAACACCGACTGGACTTCTTCCGCAACTGACGCTCCCTCTACGGATATCGTCGCATATCGATCGTCCGCAATCCGCGCTGTCAGCTTTTGCCCCACCGACAAGAGAACCGGACCTTGATCTCCCACGAGCTGCAGCCGCTCTCGAACATGGGCACCCAACTGTTCATTGAAATCACCGCAAAACCCTCGTTCCGAGCCGATCACGACATACAGTGGCCTGCCGCCCTCCGTGTGGGACAGCGCTTCAGGGTAAAACATGAGGAAATCGGCACCTGCCTCCTGCATGCTTGTCACCACGCGGTCCTGCGCAGCCAACAGCCTGGCCAGCTTCTGTATCTCCATCAGAGCGAGGTTTTTCATGGCGCTCATGATGGCGCTGATCTCACCGAGTGAGCGGGTATGATCCTCGATATCGCGTCGTTTGCTCATATCGCCATGTGCCGGTCGAGCCAATGACTCACAGCTTCTATCCATTCTTCTTCACGACTTTCCAGCGTGAGATCGCTCTCCTTCACACGCATCGCGAGAGAGTCAAGCAAGGCAGGAATCGATGCCAAAGGAACCTTGTTGAAGAGACCATGCTGAAATCCCGTCAACCAGGCCAGATGAAACTCAATCGGCAGGGGAGCCAGCCTATCCTGCTTCAGCAATTCCCGCAGGACACGGCCAGATGCAATCTTCGTTTCCATCGACGCCTCAATACGCGATCCGAATCTGGTGAAGACCTCCAACTCGAGGAATTGGAGATACTCCAACTTCATGCGTCCTGCTTTTTCTTTGATTCGGTGGTGCTGTCCCTTCCCCCCGACACGTGACACGGATCTCGTCACATCGATGGCGGGAAGAATGCCTGACGCAAAGAGGCGTTTATCGAGATAGATCTGTCCATCGGTAATCGAGATCAGATTCGTGGGAATATAGGCTGCAATTTCTCCCTCCTTTGTCTCGACGATCGGCAAGGCCGTCATGCTGCCGCCCCCATGCGCCGGGGCAAGACAGGTCGATCGCTCAAGCAGACGTGAGTGGAGAAAGAAAATATCGCCGGGATAAGCCTCGCGTCCTGGTGGACGCCGGAGGAGCAGCGAGAGCTCCCGATAGGCTTCCGCGTGCATCGTCAGATCGTCGTACACCACCAGCGTGTCGTGCCCCTCCCACATCCAGGTTTCCGCCACAGCACATCCCGCAAACGGAGCCATAAATTTGAGGCCAGGCAGCGACGTCGCCTCTGCGACAACAAGCACGGTATACATCAATGAACCGGACTGCCGAAGGGTTTCGATCGTATCAACAACGCTTGACCGTTTCTGGCCGACCAGGACATAGACACAGCGCACCCCTTGGCCCCGTTGATTGATAACCGCATCGATGGCTAAGGAGCTTTTTCCGAGCCCATTGTCGCCGATGATCAATTGGCGCTGGCCCTTGCCAATGGGAATCAACGTATCCACGATCTTGCTTCCCGTATACAGCGGTTTATGGACGAAGTCGCGCGCTGTAATCGGCGGCGAAAGAATGTCCAGCGGACGAGTGGCTGAACATTCCGGATGGTCCAATCCATCGAGTGGATTTCCCAGGGGGTCGATGACTCGACCAATCAGAGCCTCCCCCGTCGGGATCTCCATACGCCGGCCCGACAGATGCGCGATCGTACCGGCAGTCAGTCGGTCGGTCTGTTCGAGTAGAATGGCGCCGACGATGTGCGCCTCCAGCTGAAACACCATGGCGCGGCTGCCATCGTCGAGGTCAAGGATTTCATCCATCGCTGCCGATGGCAAACCCTCGATCCAAGCGATGCCATCCCCGACCGACACGACAATCCCTTGTTCGGAGACCCGCAGGCTGAACCGATAGTCACGGAGCCACGCGGCCTGACTTGCCAGCACCTGATTCGATGCGATTGCTTGACTAAGCATGACGCGACGATTCGGCAAAAAAGCTCATTTCGTCTTGCACATTGGCGCGAAGGACCCAGGATCCAAAACTGATCCGTAAGCCGGCGATAAGATTCCTGTCTTCGAGAAACTCGCAGGGCACCTCGCGTCCCATCAGCGTTCGGCAGGCGTCTCCGAAGACCTTCCGCTGAGTCGTGTCGAGTGGATACCCGCTCGTAATTCTCATCACAAGCCCTGTCGTGGCCGACACCGACCGGATGGCCCGAATCTTGTCCTCTGGCAGACGGGGAAGATCCTCCATCACCAGATCGATAATCCGTCGTTCCAATTCCGCCCCCCCCAGGCGTGACAGGAGTCGACTCGCGAATGTTGCCCCTTGTGCGATGGCGGAAGCCTCGGTCTGTTGCGTGAAATCTTTCAACCGCCGTTGTTCGACCGCAGCGGCTTTTTGTCGCTCCTGATCGAGTTCTGTACGAAGCCCGTCCAGCTGCCGATTCCGTTCGGCGCTGATTTCGTCACGCAGCTTTGCGCGAGCCTTGTCTTTTTCCTGCTCCCACTCTGCGAGACGATTCTCGTATTGGCCCCGTAACGTCTCCGCATCGCTCCGCATCTGTTCTGCATCCGCCTGCGTTTTTTGAATGGCAGTCTTGCGCTGGGCGATGACTTTCATCACGGGTTTATACAGAAATCGGTTAAGGAGCCAGATCAGGACCAGAAAGTTGATCAGTTCGAGTATGAACGTCGTCCAATCCAGTTCCACAGGTCACCCTCCACAGTTCCCCTCATGGACAGCGATAGAGGGCATGCGCCCCCATCGATCATGGCTTCAGCATGTATTCGAGCAACGGATTTCGGAAGAGAATGATCAAGACGATCACCAGACAGTAAATCGCCAACGACTCAATCATGGCGAGACCGATGAATAGCGCTCGGGTGATTGAGCGTTCTGCCTCCGGCTGCCTCGCCAACGCTTCCAATGCTTGGCTGATGGCACGCCCCATTGCCATCGCCGGAATCATGGTTCCGATCGCAATAGCCAACGCAGCGACGACTGTCGAGGCAAGGGCAAACCAGCTGATGTCACGCATGATCACTCCTGTGCTTGAGGTTTTCTAGATTCTTGTGAGTGAATTGCACCGGCGATATAGATCAAGGCGAGCATACCGAAGATATAGGCCTGGATCAGCGCTTCGATGATGTGCAAGATCAACAATGGAATCGGCACCAAAAAGCCTGCCACGAGCAGCACCAACAGTGCCGCCATTTCGAGACTCATGATGTTGCCGAACAGCCGGATGGCAAGGGCGAGGGTACGGGTGAGTTCACTCATGAGGTGGAACGGGAGCATGATCGGCATGGGAGCCAAATAGTGACGCAGATACGCTCGGATCCCCTCTGAGCGAATGCCGAACCAGTGCACCGAAAGAAACACAATGACGGCCAGCGCTGCCGTCGTCGACAGGTCACCGGTCGGAGCGTGGACACCGGGGATCAGACCGGACAGATTCGCCACCATGATGAACAGCCAGAGCGTGGCAATGAAAGGGAGCAGCCGCGCCGTCTGTGCGGGCAGCACGGCTCGAATCGCCTCATCCGCCGCACCGAGCAACCCTTCCAATACAACTTGGACCGGCCCAGGATCGTGGCTCAGCCGCCTCGTTCCGATCCAAGACCCCACGACGAGAGCGAACATGATGCCCCATGTAGTGAGAACCGGTTCCGCTAACACAACCGGTCCAAGCTGCACCCCCGCCCCTGTCAACAGATCGGACGATCCCATCCGTTATTCCCTCACGTTCAAATAGACGCTCATGGCGCCGATACCCACACCGAGAACAATCAGGCTCAACGTCCAGCGCATCGAATACCCTGGAACCAAACCATCCAGCCATTGACCGACATAGGCACCGACGATCACGGGCACGACAAACAGCAACCCCAAGGTCCCCAGATACACGGTCTGTCTCAGCAGAGTAGGTCTGTCTTCTTCCGCTTGCTTCATGCGGCGGATCTGCTTGGTCACCTCCTCCTTCAATTGATTCTCGCTTTTCATGACGCGGCATACTCCCCACGGCCCAATCTCCAGAGTCGCTTGAACATTTCCTCCTCCAATCGACGCAGGCTATCTTTGATACGGTGCAGCGCGGCCTCTTCCGTCACCAGCTGTTCTTCGAGTGCCTGGCTGATCTGGGCATAGTCGTCGTCACGGATGTATCGCCTGGCGCTCAGGTAGAGATTGTTATCGGCACAATAGAGCAGGCCTCGTGGCACAGCCAGAAAATGCCAGCGGTCGTCCGTGGTCCGGTAGCGCGCGAGTCCGAACGCAAGCACCGTCATCATCCGTGCATGACCGGCAAGAATCCCGAAAAGACCCGAGTCGTCCTGCCCCACGAAGCTCGCCACCTGATCGATCCGCTCGTAGTGCGTGGCGTCCTGCAGATGGAGGACGAAAGACTTCATGCTTGCACACCTTTCATCGAGCCACGCATGTAGCACCGATCTTCCGGCACGTCGTCGAACTCTCCGTGCAGGAACGCCTCGCAATCGAGGAGCGTGTCGGCCAAGGGCACCGATACCCCTTGGATACCGGTCAGTTCACCGGTGACATGGAACGGCTGAGTCAGGTACCGCTGGAGCTTCCTGGCCCGAACCACAATACGCCGGTCCGTCTCAGACAGTTCTCCGATGCCGAGCATGGTGAGGATATCTTCGAGTTCCCGATACCTCGCAAGATGCTCCCTCACTCCTTCGGCAATTCGATAGTGCCGATCTCCCAGAAAGTGACGATCCATCAGTTTGCTCGTGGATTGCAGCGGGTCCACGGCCGGATAGATTCCTTTGCTGGCCTGAGCGCGCGTCAGGATCACGAGCGTGTCCAGGTGATTCAGAATGCCGCTCACGGCTGGATCAGTCATGTCGTCGGCCGGAACGTAGACGGCTTGTACGGAGGTGATCGCACCCTTCGTGGTGGAGATAATGCGCTCTTCCAATTCCGCGACCTCCGTCATCAAGGTCGGCTGGTATCCGACTGTCGCCGGCATTCGCCCGAGCAGACCGGAGATTTCACTGCCCGCCTGAACAAAGCGAAACACGTTGTCCATCAAAAACAGCACATCCTTCTGGAGCGTATCGCGAAAATATTCTGCATAGGTCACGGCAGCCAACCCTACCCGGAACCGAACCCCAGGGGACTCATCCATCTGACCAAAGATCAGCGTCGTCTGCGGCATGACTCCGGCTTTCTGCATCTCATGCCAGAGTTCGTGCCCTTCCCGAATCCGTTCACCGACCCCGGCGAACACGGACACACCGCGGTGCAGCGCGACAATGGCGTGCATAAACTCCGTGAGAAGTACGGTCTTCCCAATCCCGGCACCCCCAAACAATCCGGTCTTGCCGCCTCTGATGAAGGGAAAGAGCAGATCCATCACCTTGATGCCGGTTTCCAGAATTCCACTCACGGGTTTCGTTTCGTGGAGCGGCGCCGGCTTGGCCAGAATGTTGAGAAACTCACGAGTCGCGAGAGGCGGTCCCCCATCCAAGGGTTCCCCAAAAACGTTCAAAACCCGACCGAGGCAATCAGGAGCCACGGGAACGTGCACGGGCGCTCCCGTATCGAACACAGGCATGCCACGACGCAGTCCGCTTGTTCGATGCAAGGTGATGGCGCGTACGTGGCGCTCATCGAGATGAGAATTGTGCGCGCCCTTTTGGCGGCTCTTCCGCTATGGGAAAGAACAGTTACTGGGCGAGCTGACATCGATGGCTCTTGTCGACCGCCTGAGAAATCGCATGAGGCAGATATTTATGCGCCGTTCCCTTTTCGAGCAACAGACAGGCACCGGCATCCAAAAACGCTTCTCGATTCCCATTTCCGACGTAAAATGAGAGGCCAATGATCTGTAGGTGTGGATGCTTTCGCATGATGGATTCTGTCGCTTCGATACCGTTCATTCTCGGCATGTGAATGTCCATCACTACGACATCAGGCTTGAGCAGGTCTGTCAGCTTTACCGCCTCTTCCCCATCCGTAGCCTCACCCACCAATTCAATGTCGAGATAATGGCTCAGATACTTCCGTAATCCTTGACGGACAAGGAAGTGGTCGTCCACCAGGAGTACGCGAATAGATTTCATCTTCGACCGGTCAGCGATGGAATTCTGCGCATGGGAGATTGAACCTATCGACATACGGCACTCCTATTGGTTCATCTGGTGCTTTCCTCAGAAGAATCATCAACCTATTCTTGAAGAAGGTGATACGACATTGGAATAAGAACGATTCTTTCGCACAAGTCAGTTATCCCTGACCGCGATATGGGTCGTCGATCTCAGTGCCACATTCAAGACAACGAACCTTGCCTGTGCGTTTGCCATCTCTGGTCAAAATATCATCAATAAGACGTTGATGAGCGCACGCGCGGTTGAGGATGGTTGTGCCGCTTTCTTCCTCCGTGTTCTGAAGTACCTGGATGTACATGGACACCTCCATTTTCCTCGGGGAATTATTTCAACTCCTGTAGATGAGCGAACTCCTCCTGTACTCGTATACTCAGGCTCTAGCTCGCCTCAGAACGACGGACCTGCACCCTGTAAGTCCTGTCGGCTTCCATCGTCAGCTGCACTTCTCCCCTTCTACTCAAGTCATCGATGGCGAGAAACATCTGATTCCACGTCAAATCAGGACAGAGGTCCATCATTTCTTCCAGCGGACAGTCCGTACCCACTTGCTCCAAGGTGACCTTGACTCGACCAATGAGTGTTGTCGTGTCCATAGAGTCTCCTCCTTGTGTTTCGACTTGACACCCTAGAACAAATAGGACTCCTTATGAACTAGTGAGTGACCTAGTTTTCGATGAGAATCTTGCCAGGGGCTGAGTTGAAGACATCCGAGACAGGAGAGATTACAGTTGATCACTCGCGAGGCCCTGCGTGATGGCGTAGCGCATCAATTCTCCCGTCGTGTGGAGGTTCAGTTGCTTCATGAGGCAGGTCTTATGAAATTCGATGGTTTTCACGGACACATGGAGCAGTGAGGCGATCGCTTTGGTCCCCTTGCCTTCGCCGATCAACTGTAAGACTTCCCGCTGCCGCGGAGTGAGTTCCACTACGGAACCTTTGATCGCCGGTGCCTCTTCTCGCTCCATCGTCTGCGCAAGCACCGGCTTTGTGATCGAGGGCGTCAAATATTGCTGCCCCTTCAGCACGGCCTCAATCGCCAGCGGCAGCTCCATGGGCGCCGACCGCTTCAGGAGGTAGCCGCTCGCACCGACGTGGAACGCCTCTGTCACATAGCTCGGGCTCGTATGCATGGTCAGAAAAATAAGCTTGGCCGAGTGATGGAGCTTCCGGATCTGACGCGCGGCGTCGATGCCGTTGAGCAACGGCATGCTGATATCCAGAAGAATCAGGTCGGGCTCCAAGCGCTGAGCCGCCTCTACCAGTGCCCGGCCGTCTTCCACCGCGCCGACGACCTCGCAGGTCTCTTCGACAAGCCGGCGCAGACCGGCGAGCATCAAGCTATGATCGTCGGCTAAGAGCACCCGCGGCCTCGGCGTCACTCCATTCATTATTGTGCTCACATCTGGATCAGCATCGGTTGCTCGCTCGGAGTCCACGCGTCATGGAGCGACCTCCTATCGGACATTGGGAAGCGGCACCCATGCATGCACTTCCGTCCCGTCACCTGGGCGCGTCCGGATGTGGAACGTGCCCTCCGCCAAACGAACCCGCTCTTCCATGCTGAGGAGTCCGAGCCCCCGACTGCGTGCTTCCTTCCCCTCAAATCCTTTCCCATTATCGAGGATACAGACCCCGACTCCTTTGGAAGTCCCAAGCAATCGCACCACAACCATCGAGGCTTCCGCATGCTTCAGCACATTTTGAAGGGATTCTTGCGTCACGCGATAGAGGCAGGTGGCCATCTCGATGGGAATCGCTTTCGACACGTTTCGCGAGACGTATTGAACGGCAAGCGCCGTGCGCTGTGCAAACTCGTGGGTATGATCCTGAATCGCCGCTTCGAGGCCTAGATGTTCCAGACTGGAGGGGTGGAGCCGGTAGGCGAAGGTGTGGACGTCATCCGCAAGCCGTTCGGCCGCCTCTCGAACATTCCGACAGTACGGCAACAGGGCCGGCTTGGATGTACACAATCGTTCGAGCGAGCCGGCATCGAGCGCCAGACTCGCCAGCCGTTGCGTGATATCGTCGTGCAGCTCGCGCGCAATGCGTTGTCGTTCGAGCTCTTGCGCCGTGAGCAGTTTCGCGGTCAGCTTCTCCAATTTCGTCTGATGCCGATGCAATTCCTCCTCGGCTCGCTTGCGCCTAGTGACGTCGATCTGGAACCCGATGAGCTCAACCGGCACGTCGGCCTGATCGCGAAGGATGCGCACCTCATCGTACAACCAGCGATACTTTCCGTCCCGATGACGGAATCGGTATTCGTAGACGCAGCGCTCCTGTTCAAGAACGGTTGAGAGATTGGCGAGCACCTGCGAGTGATCGTCGGGATGAAGACGGGTGACCCAAAAGTCTGAATGTTCCAGAAAATCATGCGGGCTATAACCGAGTTGCTCGACGACGTTCTCGCTGATGAATGTCGTGCTGAAGTCACCGGTGGTGCTGCGCGCATAGAGCACCACCGGGGTGGATTGTAGCAGGAGCTGCTGTCTCGCTTGCACGGTGCATAACGCCGCCGTACGTTCGGCGATTCGCTGTTCGAGCAGCTCGTTGAGCTCGCGCAGTGCTCCCTCGGCTTGTTTGCGTTCGGTGATGTCGCTGCCGATCGTCAGCAGACATCGCTTTCCGTTGATGGTGATCAGATCGGTTGAGATGAGGAAGTACCGCAGGTCGTTATTCTTCATCCGCATCGACACTTCGACATTTTTGACCGAACCTTCCGATCGAAGTCGATCGATCAACTTGGCTCGTTCTTGAGGATCGGGCCAGATCCCCAACATCAGTGTCGTCTTCCCAATCACCTCGTGTCGCTGAAACCCATAGATCTGGAGGCAGGCGTCGTTGATATCGAGACAACGCCCAGTGTTCAGTTCCGTGATGCCGATCGGGTGGGGACTTAGACGAAAGGCTTTGTCGAAGAGATCTTCCTTCGGCGTGACCTTACTAGAGTGCGGGCGCTTGCTGGTTCGCCCACGCACAGCTCGTCGGCTCGGACCGTTCTTCGTGGATTTTGATGGCATAAGCGAGTCTGTAATTTTAGGCCTGGAGTCACGACCGAGCAAGAGCGTGGCCGCTCATCCTGAAAAACAGCTCTCGTTCCTAGTAAGGTATTTGACAAAACCAAGGCCAATCCCTAGCTTCCTCACAGTCGGGTCTCGACCGCAGCTGCCTCTCTCCAAATTCTAACCGTTACACGAGGCTGGGCCTACCCGTGACCGTTCGAAGTGAGAGACGGCATCTCTCCGTTTTTCAGCGTCGCGTGATTACCCTCGGGACTCAACCCTCGTGGCCTCCCCATCACATGGTAGTACAACACCGGAATCACGACGAGGGTCAGCAATGTCGACGCGCCGACGCCGAAGAGCAGCGAGACAGCCAGTCCCTGAAAGATGGGATCGAGAATGATGACGAAGGCCCCCACCATCAATGCCGCCGCAGTCAGTACGATGGGGCGCGTCCGAATCGCGCCCGCCTTGATGACGGCTTCTGACAACGCAACACCCGTTCGTTCTTGTAGCTGAATGAAATCGACCAGGAGGATGGAGTTCCTCACAATGATGCCGGCGAGCGCGATGAAGCCGATCATGGAGGTGGCAGTGAAGTACGATCCGGTCAACCAATGGCCTGGCAGAATGCCGATCAGCGTGAGCGGGATAGGAGCCATGATGATCAATGGAGTCATGAACGATTGGAACTGCCCGACGATCAGGAGATAGATCAGCAACATAGCCACGGCAAACGCGATCCCCATGTCACGGAAGGTTTCATATGTGATGTGCCATTCGCCATCCCACTTCATGGCGATCTTCTCTTCCGACCACGGCTGCGAGGCATAGGACTGCTCGATCTGATACCCTTCTGCCGGTCGAAACTTTTCAAGCTTTTCCCCCACTCCAAGAACACCGTACACGGGACTTTCCGCTTGCTCCGCTCCGGGGCCTCCCACATCCGCGACCACGTAGACCACCGGCTTTTGATTCTTGTGATAAATCGCCTTGTCTTGGACCGTTTGCTCAATCTTGAGCAATTCTGACAATTGGACCATGCCGCCAGCGCTCGTCCGCAGCCCGATCTCGCCCAGATGTTCCAAGCCGGTCCGCTCGGCCAGCGGCAAGCGGAGCACGATGTGAACCGGACTCTTCTCCTGAGGGATATGGACCAGCCCGACCTTCGCCCCCTGGAGCGCCATACGCAGCGTGTTCACAATGTCCTCGGATGGAATACCGGCGAGGGCCGCTTTCACCCGATCGACCGTGAAGACATATTTCACTTGGTCCGCCTCAATATAATCATCCACATCAACCACTCCGGGCGTGGATTCGAACAGCGTTCGAATCTCGCGAGCGACAGCGAGTTGCCTGCCGTAATCGGGACCGTAGACTTCGGCCACCAGAACTGATTGCACAGGCGGCCCCGGCGGCACTTCGACGATCTTCACGTTCGCTCCGTATTCACGAGCGATCTGTTGCACCGGTGGGCGAATCCGTTGAGCGATCTCATGACTTTGGGAGGCTCGGTCCTGTTTCGCGACCAGATTGAGCTGAATGTCGGCCTCGTGAGGCTGTTCCCTCAAATAGTAGTGGCGTACCAAGCCGCTGAAGTTAAAGGGCGAGGCCGTGCCGACATAGGCCTGATAATCCCGCACTTCCGGTATTGTTTTCACATATCGTCCCAGCGCCTGCGTGACCCGTGCGGTCTCTTCAAGTGTCGTCCCTTCCGGCATGTCGATCACCAGTTGGAGTTCACTCTTGTTGTCGAAGGGGAGCATTTTCACCACGACATGACGGGTGTAGAACAACAGGGTCGAGGCCACGAGCAACAGTCCAATAATCCCGAGAAAGGCATACGCGAGCATCGGATGGGCCAGTAACGGAGAAAGGACTCGTCGATAGATCCGAGCTGTGAGCCCGCTCTCCTCACCTTCATGGTCAATCCCTGATAGCGCAACTCCAGGACGATAACAAGTCCGGCAAAACCAGGGGATCACGACAAAGGCAACCAACAACGAAAAAAACATGGCGATAGAGGCGTTGACGGGAATCGGTCTCATATAGGGTCCCATCAACCCGGACACGAACGCCATGGGCAGGAGGGCGGCGATTACGGTAAATGTCGCCAGGATCGTGGGATTCCCAACTTCGTCGACGGCATGGATCGAGGCTTCGTCATGGGGCCTGAGACGCATCTTCAGATGCCGGTAGGTATTCTCGACCACCACGATCGCGTCATCCACGAGGATGCCAATTGAAAAGATGAGGGCAAAGAGCGTCACGCGGTTGATGGTGTAGCCGATGATCATTGAGGTGAACAACGTCAAGGCGAGCGTGAGAGGGATCGCAATGGACACGACAAGGGCCGGCCGCGGTCCCAAGGCAACTCCAAGGAAGCCGACCACCGCGACGACGGCGATGAGTAAATGCCACAAGAGTTCATTCGCCTTCTCTTGTGCCGTTTCTCCGTAATCACGGGTGACCGTCACCCGCACGTCCGATGGAATAGTCACGCCTTTCATGTCCTCGACTTTGCGGATCACGTCCGCAGCAACGGTCACTGCGTTCATGCCGGCCTGCTTGGCGATGGCAACCGTCACGGCAGGCGACTCGTGAGGGGTCAGGGATGAGGGGTCAGGAGAAGGGCTTGCCGTCATCCCCTCACGCCTCACCCCTGACGCCTCACCAGTTCCATGCCAGACATAACTCGTCGCTTCCGCAGGCCCGTCCGTCACCGCCGCGACCTGACGGAGGTATACGGGTCTCTGCTCACTGACCCCGACGACCAGCGCATCGAGATCTTCACGCGATCGTATGAAGCGGCCGGTCTCCACGAGAAAGCTTTGGTTGCGACTGTCAAACCGGCCCGTCGACAATGCCCGATTCTCTCCGCGTATCACGTTCCCGACCTGTAACGGCGTCAGTCCATAGGCTTTCAATCTGGTCGGGTCGATCTGGATGCGCAGTTCGCGAGGCCGTCCGCCGACGATGAACCCAGCCGAAGTACCGGGCACCTTCTTGGCCTCCTCTAGCACCTGTTCGGCGAGACGATGGAGCTCGAATTCCCCGTATCGCTCACTCGAAAGCGTCAGCGTGACGATCGGCACGTCGTTGACATCCTTCGGCTTGACAAGAAAGGGCTCAGCCCCGGGCGGCAACAGGTCTTGGTTCGACATCAACTTGTCGTAGAGATCGACCAGGCTTTGTTCCATCGGCTGACCGACGTAGAAGCGGACGATGATCAGCGCACCGCCGGGCCGAGAGATCGAGTAGACATACTCGACGCCTTTGATCTCGGAGAGTTTGCGCTCAAACGGTTTGGTAAGTTGTTCTTCGACGACCTTGGCGGATGCGCCGGGAAACGGCAGCCAGACATCGGCCATCGGGACCACGATCTGCGGTTCTTCCTCACGAGGAGTGACAACCACTGCAAATACGCCCAGCAATAACACGCCCAACATGATGAGCGGAGTGAGCTTGCTGTTGATGAAGAGGGCTGCGATGCGGCCGGATAAACCGTAAGGGGTAAGGGGTGAGGGGTGAGGGGTCATGGAAAGCGATGAATTATTCTTCGGTAACTGGTATTCGTCGTTGCTATCTCGACCCTGCGTTCCAAGTTTCAGGTTGTGCAGCAACCACACACTTGAAACCTGCAACATGACACTCGAAACCGTTGGTCGATACGCTTCACGGTGTCCCCGCCGTCGGCGAGGCCGCCGTCTCTACAATCTCCACCGTGATTCCATCAACTCCCTGATGTCCGCCAGCCAACACTCGTTCACCCACGTTGACGCCAGAGAGAATCTCCACATTCTTCTCGAAGTGCCGTCCGATTTTGATCCACCGGAGTCGCGCAATCCGATCCTCCCCAACAACAAAGAGGCTGGTGAGTTCACCCCGCTCGACGACGGCTGTTGATGGGATGAGCATGGTTTGGGCTGCGCCTGTATCAAGCTGGAACCGGCCGAACATGCCGGTCTTCAGTCCGACTGTCCTCGGCAAATCAACCTTGACCATAAAGGTGTGCGTGTGCGGGTCGCCGGCAGGCAGAATTTGGCTGACAAGGCCGGCCAAGGCTTGGTCTCCCAAGGCATCAATGACGACCGGGATCTTGTCTCCCCGAGAAATCGACTTCAGGTCTCCTTCCGCCACCGTGGCTTCCAGGCGAAGGCGCTGAGGATCTTCCATTTTGAGCAGCGGCTGACCCGGCGAGGCCAATTCCCCCGCTTCCACTTTCTTCTCTGTGATGACTCCTTCGAATGGAGCTCTTACCATCGTGTAGCTCAGTTGAGCCTCCACCGCTCTGCGATTGGCCTCGGCCACTCGATAGGCTCGGGTCGCATTCTCCATCTCTTGTTTTGACACCGCATCTTGGGCATACAGCTGGTTCATCCGATCGAGGTGCGCTTGTGCATTCTCAACTTCCGCGTGAGCGCGGGCCAGGTCCGCCTGAAGATCTCGGCTGTCCAGCTGGATCAGGAGCTGACCCTTGGAGACTCGCGAGCCTTCTCGAACGAGCAGCTTATCGATCGTTCCTTGGATGCGACTAGAGAGAGTGGCTTGGAAAATGGGAGTAACCTGGCCGGTCACTTCAACACGGATCGGCACCGAGGTAGATTTGGCCTCGACGACCGTAGCCTGAATGGTCTTCTGTGGAGCAGCCGACACCACCGTGGTGGCCGGCTCTTCCTTGGACCCACAACCAGCCAACAGCAGCAACAGTGCGACGAGTATCTGTTTCACTGGTCTGAACCTTATCTGGGCGATGTTTTCCTCCTGACTCAGAGTCCACCCATGGCCGCTCGAGCATGGTCCTCACACCGATCCTCAGGTCGAGCATTCGTACCCATCTGATCTTCCCATGTCCCACGCCTGGCCCCCAACTGTCGAAGCAGACATTCTGCCGTCGCGAGCAGCTCCTCAAGACTACGATCCGGTTTCGCACCATAGTGTCCACGATCGAAGATAGGGACTTGGAGGCTGACTTCCGCACGAAACCGGCGCTCCGGGGAATACATAATCCGATGCATTGGGGGCTCAGGATACTGACAGGGCTTGAGCAGATCCAACGACTGAAAGAACACGCGGCAGAGACGGCGCAAATCGCCTATCAATGCGTGAAGTTCCGAATCGTCGCCAGACGGGAGATGCTTAGCGTCTTGGAAGGCCGCATACAGGTTAAGCTGAAATCCAATTTGAACGATCCGATCCGTTCCATCTTTGACATAGAAGGGATCATGATCGAAGCAGATCTTGCGCGTGACAATCATGTCACGCAGATCCTGTTCGCTCGTGAATGCGTCCTCCAAAACAAGAGAAATGGTCATGCGACTCTCCCTATCCTTCGTGACCCCAAGATTGACACAGACCTTACTCTAGAGGAAACAACCCCATCTGCAAGTCTTTGTTACTCGTGTACTCCGAGCTTGCGCAGGAAGGCCATCATCGGACACCAGCCGGTAAAGGCCGATTGGATGAGATTTAGCGCCACAAAGGCAGCAAAATAATTCCAGTAGGGGTGGACGGTCGCGCCCAGAATAACCGAGGCCAGCACAAAGACACCGGCAATCAATCTTAAACGTTCGTTGAGTTTCATCGCCTCCTCCTTTCCTCTTGCCTATGTGAGGCAGGGATGGAGCAAAGGATTCAGAACGGAAAGTCCGTCAGGTTGGCCGCTCTATTCTCGCTTGGTGATGCCTATTGCATTGAGAATCGCCTTCTCGAAGAAAGGCTCACTGACGCCTCGTTTCATTTTCATCAGGAAGTACTTTTCCAGCGCGATCTTGGCCAGGTGGACCCATTTGCCTTTTTTCGCCCAGGTGACGTTGCGGGGAGCCATCTGGGGCAGGGCCACGAACGCCATTCCCGTATCACCCATATCGGCCAGACAGATCGCATTCCACGTCGCGGTTTCCTTCTTCGCATTGTTTTCGATGTCCGCCTTGATATTGTGAACGGCCGCCGACACCATGGATTCGATCATGTAGCCGGTCTTCGGTGCGCCGGTCGGAATCGGCGTCTGCTCGACAGGCGGAATGGCGACACACACGCCGACCGCGTAAATATTCTTGTACTTCGGGTTCGTTTGATACGCATCGATATTGACGAACCCTTTGGGATTGCAGAGGCCCGTTGTCCCAGCCACCGCATCGACTCCGGCAAAGGGTGGAATCATCATCGAGTAGCGGAAGGGCACCTCCTGACCATCCTCCAAGAGCATCTTCCCAGGCTGGACTTCTTTGATGGCTGTGTTGTGGATCGGCTTGATCGAGTGTTCGGCGAACTCATCCTCCATCAACCGCCGGGATTTCCCCACGCCAGCGAGACCCATGTGGCCGATGTAAGGCTCCGGCGTAACAAAATAGATCGGGACTTTCTTGCGGAGTTTTTTCTTCCGCAAATCCGCATCGAGAATAAACGCCATCTCATAGGCTGGCCCAAAACAGGAGGCACCTTGTGCGGCGCCCACGACGATAGGACCTGGATCCTTCAGGAAGCTCTGATAGGCTCCCCACGCTTGTTCTGCATGGTCCACGTTGCACACCGATTGGGTATAGCCGCTTGGGCCCAGGCCGGGCACAGCGGCAAAGTTGAGCTTCGGCCCCGTGGCGATGATGAGATAATCGTACGGCACCTCGCCTTTCGCCGTGATGACACGGTTCTGTTCTGGTTCGATGCGATCAGCCGTGGCATGAACGAACTTAATGCCCTTCTTGGTCAACACAGGCCCCAACTCAAAACTGATGTCTTTGCGTGTGCGCCAACCGACCGCGACCCAGGGATTTGATGGCACGAAGTGAAACGAGTTCACGTTTGAAATAACGGTGACCTGGTGTTTCTTGTCCAACAGCGCCCGCGCCTCATAGGCGGCAGGCAACCCACCGATCGATGCGCCGATGATCGCCACTCGTGCCATTGTCCACCTCCAGTCCGAAGTGCTGAGGGTGTGATTTCACTCCGCACTCGATTCCCAGCACTCAGATCTCATATTTCCTAGTGCCGTCCTCCGCCGCCGCCGCGTTCAGACCGCTCATGCTGCGGCTTTTCCGGACGCTCGGTCTGCATATGTTCCCTTGCCCGTTCACGCTCGCGTGTCCGCTCCTGCTCTTTCAGCTGGTCTTTGTCCTTCAACTCTTTATGCAGCTGATCTTTAGTCTGTAGTTTGTCCTTGTCCTGAAGTTGTTGCTGCGTCTTGAGCTGATCACGGTCACGATCAAGATCCTGCGCTGACCCAATGGTGACGAAACCGACTGGTGACAGCATGGCTACTGCTAGAGTGGCACATATGATGGCTTGGAACTTCATGAATACCTCCCCCTGTTGCGTGACCGGAGCGACATTGCTCTCGGCTTTGGCGGATTTCCCGCCTTTCGAGGCTTGTGCAATTCGGCCATGACAGGACCGCTCATTAGGTGTGAGCCGCCACGTCGGAAATAGATTCGCTCTTGCTCCGATTTCTTCTCTTCTCCTGCCGGTTGCTGACCGCTGACGGCCATTAGCTCGCTCGGAATCTGTACATGTCATGACAGGTCGTACAACGGGCCATCATGCTCGACAGCCGTCGTAAAATCTGTTGGGGTGTCTCGTTCTGTACAATTGCATCGGCCAGAGCATCCATGTCTTTGTGGATCGACATGCCCATCTGCTTAAACGGCAGCGGTAACTTGGCCATGATGGCCGGCTCTACATCTGCGGCCATGTTCATCCCGACCTCTCGTGCCGCTGCTTCCATCTGCTTCAGATCAGGCTTCGACTCTCCCAGTTCCCTGACGACACCGTCCACTGCTTTCAAGAGCTGTCGCATTTCCGCCAAGATCTGATCGCGTTCAGCAGCCGCCAGCAGTATTTCCGTGCGCCCGTCGCTTCCCTTTGCCGTCCAACCCTTCACGAAGAACCATCCCAGACCAGTAATTGTGAGGACCCACAGGGCAAAGACCGTCATGCACCAGCGCGATTTCATATCTGTTCCTACGCCTCCCTCTTCGTTGTCAGAGCTATACCCATTATCTCCGTACACACATGGGCTAGCTCTTCGGCCAGTTAGTCCGTGCACATTGCAAGGAAGGAACCACGGGGTGGGTCAAGAGAACCCACTATTCAGCCTTGGAAATTCACTGGTTCTACGAAACGATACGAGTAACGATCGACAAGAGTCGCTCTTTGCGACAGGAGCCGCTGAACCGTGGTCCCAGAAGGCGACAGTCTGAGTTTGGAGGGGGGAGACCAGATACATGGTGTTCGGTCTCATGATGATCAATCCGCTTTATGCTGCAGACCAACCGAGAGAGACTCCTATACTCGCCGAAGCCCTGTAGCGACCCCACATACATCAACCGCGCAAAGTGTGGTCGCTAGCTGAGGATTCTTTATGCTTAGGTCACGTTATGTTATCTTTTCAACTATGAAGGCCGTGTTCACGACGGCAGTCGGGAGGCGAAACCCACTGCCATAGGGCAGGCACACGTGGGAGGGACGCGTTTATGAGACAGACGCTTGGGGTGCTGGGTTTTGTCATATGTTTGAACATGACCGCCAACTCCATGGCAGCGCCGGCAGCCGACGCTGGCGAGCAGGACTTCGCCAACGGAGAGAGTCTTTTAAAGCACAAACAATATGCCGAAGCGCGCGCGACGTTGGAGGCAGGGCTCATCAAGAATTCGTCTCATGTGCAGGCTCATTTCAACCTGGCTGAAGCCTGCCGGGGATTAGGAGCCTGGGACTGTGCGGAAGAACATTACGAGACCGCACTCCATCTGGACGCGAAATCCAGGATCACGGGGACGAGGGAGCCACGGTTAAGCAAAATGAAGGTGTGGCAGTCGCTGGAGGAAGTGACCGCGTGGCGGTTGTTGGAGGAAGCAAAGGGTCTGCTTGCCGGTGGACAAACTTCGTCCGACAAGAGGAAGCAGGCGGAGGAGGCCCTGGACGGCGCTCATGAGTTGGGCCTCAATAATGAGCAACAGGCCGTCTATCAACAGTTACAAGCGAAATTCCCTGGACGACGTTCGACCGCCTCACCGAATGGTCTGAAGCCAGAGGGATCAGCAGGAGAAGCGTTCCCGACCAATCCCCGCGACGTACCAATGGCGCTGGTGCCGGCAGGCGAATTCACGATGGGGAGCACGCTGAAAACTGACGAAAAGCCCGTGCATCGCGTCTACCTTGACGCTTTCTCCATGGACAAGTACCACGTGACGGTGGGGCAATATGCCAAGTATCTGGAGGCGACGGGCACGGAGGCGCCGCCGGAGTGGGAGATCATGAACGAACCCCGCCATCAGAAACGTCCGGTCGTGAACGTCAGCTGGTCGGATGCAGCCACGTACTGTAAATGGGCCGGCAAGCGTCTACCAACCGAAGCGGAGTGGGAAAAGGCGGCGCGCGGGACGGATGGCCGTCTCTATCCCTGGGGCAACGAGGCACCCACCAGGCTCCACGCCAATTTCGGCAAGAAGGAATGGGCGTATCATATGGCCTTAGTTCCGGTGGGGATGTTCGAAATGGGTAAGAGCCCCTACGGGATCTACGACATGGCCGGCAATGCCTGGGAATGGGTCAACGACTGGTATGACCATGACTATTACAAGAAGAGCCCGATGAAGAATCCTCAAGGACCGACAACGGGTAAGTCGAAAGTCCTGCGGGGTGGTAACTGGCTGTATGTTCAGGAATTCCTTCGCTCTTCGTTCCGTTTCAATGCCGATCTATCTGGGCGGCAGTTCGGCTACGGGTTTCGCTGCGCAAAGACGCCATAGCCTTCTACGCAGGACCTTCCTCTCACTCCCGCACTCACACAGGGGGGAAACCTCGCTCGATTAGATCGCTCGCTGCAAATCCCGTTATGACCGTGCCAGCATCGCTGCCGCAACGACCACGGCCAGTGCGATGAGCAATGAAAGACGTGGCAACCAGCGAGCAGATTTGACGATGACTTGTTCTCCGGTGGTTCGCTGAGATTCTGCGATAGCGCTGACCCGACTGACCTGAGGGCCGAAGACAAGATCATGGAGGAGGGTCAGGAACAACAACAGGGCGACCAACGTCAGTTTCATGGTCACGATTCCCGGCCACGAAGCCGGTGCCATGACACTGAGGCCACGGTGTGAGAGTAACATCGGCCCAGTGATCAAGAGGATTGCCATTGCGATCCAGACGATGGGGCGAAACCGTAGCGCGGCAGATCGAAACATCGCCATGAATTCCGGCGCAGCTTTCCGCCCCCTGGCCAAGGGAGCCAAAACCAGAGAGAGAAAAATCATCCCTCCAACCCAGCTCATGGCGGCAAGGATATGCAAGACAACCAGTGTGGAATACATAGAGCGCTATCTTAATCGATCTGGGGTCGAAAAATCGTCCTGCCTTACCCAGCAAGTCGAATCACGGCGCTGTATCCTTGAACGGTTTCTATCGAGCAACTGGGGCATGACATGGAAACGCTGAAGTATCGAGTTCGAACAATGGTCTTCACCACCTGATTGGAGCGACCGACGGAGCGCCGATCGCCGTCCTGAAGTTCATCCAAGATGGTGAGTTCTGTGCTCACAGGCAGACGGGTTTCACCCTTCGGCAGTCCGACGGACCGGTCTGAGACATTGAGCACATTCGGCGAGAGCCAAGACTGAATCCTCTACGCCGTCTAGTTCTTCAGTATGTGCGGTTGCAGTGGACCGTAGGTATCACGTGGTCCAGCTGAGCGTGGTCTTCTCAGGAACCGGATGTTCTGGGTTCGGCACACCGGCTAATTGATCCAGACGGTATCTCTTCAGCCGCCGGTACCACACGGCCAATGTGTCCGATTCTAAGTTCAAGAGCATACTTCCCTTCTGGCCGAACCCCTGTTCCTGCAATTCCAGAACTTCCCGGTCCTGGCTCAGAATGGTCCGTAATGTCCGGCGAACCGCCCACCCAACAGGAAGGCCGCGCAAGAAGTTCCACCCGACGCAAATGTCGAACCGGCTTCGTTCATTTGTAAGCGGTGTGGCGACCAACATGACGGATGCGAACCGTGTGCCGATCTCCCATCGTTCCAGATGGATGCCGGGCAGGACGAAATCGACCGTGGTCGTGGCCGAGCCCAGCCTCGGAGACAAGGCGCGAAAGATAAAGGTGTCCGGCAGCAGGACGTTCTGCGAGATGGTGCGAAACCCCAGCGGAAGCCGCGTGAACACTTTTTCCTTTCTCTTGGCCGCCTCGCGCCGCCGGAAATAATTGTTGTGCACGAAGGGGACATGGGCGGGATCCATGAGACTATCCACGGCGAAATCCCACCGGACGTTGGCCTCGGCTGACTCGCGCACGGAGACCATTGGACTCCCATCAGCGGGCACCGGCAACGATGGTGGTGGAGTCGAAGGCTTCGGGCATTGGTCGTTCCCGATATAGACCCACACCCACCCGTCCTGTTCCTCTGCTGGAAAGGTCTTCACGCAGGCCGAGGCCAGTGATGGATGTGGCACGTTGCCGATGGCCGGTACTTCTACACACTCACCGGAGGAGATGAAGCGCCACCCGTGAAAAGGGCACCGCAAGGAATCCCCTTCCTGCCGGGCCGACGAGAGCGGCACGCCCTTGTGGGAACAGCGGTTTTCTAACGCATGGACGCGGCCCTGGCCATCCCGAAACAGCACCAACGGCTGATTGCAGAGCACCGACGCATACGGCCGCCCGGCCCTGACCGCAGCACTTTCCCCGGCAATGTACCAGAAGCCTTCGAGCATGCAGTTCTGTGGCGTCAGCCGCCGAGCGTGTCGAGCGTTTCTTTGAGACTCTTGCGAACGCAGGTGAAAATCGGCGTGTCACGTAGCGTGTAGCGTGAGCCCTCGGTTTCTCGCAGCGCCATCACAAGTTCCAGAAAGTCTTCCGGCTTATCGCTTTCAAACGCCACCACCCATTCCTGATCATCCAACCCAAACGAATAGGCCGTATTCAGCTTCACGGACGGAAACCGATGGCCCACTTCGATATGCTCGTCCATCATGCCCTGTCGCGCCGCCTTCGTGAGCAGGAACCACTCGCGCGTTTTCAGGAACGGATACACGAAGTTATATTTGCTCTTCCCCGGCACCACCGTCAGCCGTTTCCCTTCCTGTCCCGCGTGGGTGTGATGGTCCACGTAGACTGAGCGCTTCGTGATCGCGAGATAGGAATACGGGGTCGTGAGGTATTGCCCCAGGCCGGAGGCGAGGATCTTAGCGCTCATGTCTTGGAAGAGGTCCAGATCATAGCTGATCCGCCAGAGCATAAAGTCGCAGTCGCCGCGAATGCCGATGGTGGAATAGGGCACCACCAGGACTTTGCCGTTGTAGTCCTCCACGGCCCGGAGGAACTCTTGTTTGCCCTGGGTCCGCACATCTTCTGGTAGGCGCCGCCAGGCTGGGTCGACTGTATAGAAAATGAAGTTCACATATTGGCGTGTGGGTGCCTGGGGCACTGGGGCTTGTTCAGGGATAGACATCGAAACTCCTTGTAGAAGATCTGGATAATTCGTCGCTCGTATTTCGTGAAGCGCAGGACGGAAGGGGAAGGTATCTCCTCTTTATTTGCGCGATACGCTGCACGAAATATGCTTCCCGCGAACAGGCTTCTGCGGTTTAGGGATAACGTGACAGCACTTCCTCCACCATCACGCTGTTCAGAAGCCGATGGCCCCATAGATGCCGGCAGTCCAGAAATTATTCACCGTGTTGGTTTGATTGGAGGCCAGGTGGAAGCGGCTGTCGAGACCCAGCCACAGCTCTTTCCACACACGAAACTCAGCACCCCCGCCGAACTGAACCCCAATGTCCAAGTAGTTGATCTGACTGGACGTCGGGCTGATGACGTGGAAATCCAACCCGGCCGGAATGATCCAGGGTTGGAAATCAGTCCCCTGCCGGAACTTCACTTTCGGCGCGACGCTTGCCGTCAACATGGTCATCTGCACCTTGGCCGGAGTAAAATTGCTGACAGGCGTCAGGGCTTCTCCGCTCACGACACTGCTGGAACTCCATCGCTTGAATTCCAATCCGATCTCGCCCACAAGCGCAACACCTGGCAGCATACCCCACAAATCCTTGGTGACCATCAGCTCCGCGCCACCGCCGATGTAATAGCCCCCGGTTCCATCATTCTTACCACCGGCTCCATGGACGTCGGTGATAAACTCACCAGCCCGATCACTCAGCATCTGTCCATAACCTCCACGAAAGAATACGCGGTTTCCTGTTGTGGTCGTATCTTCAGCCAAGGCCGTTCCCACACTACTCAGGGCGAACACGGCGGCAAGCGAAGCCGCGACAGACCACACTCCGATGTTCTTCCTGCTCTTCTGAACCTGCATGATACTCCCCCTCCCTGGTTATGCATCGAGGAGCACGGCCCTCCTTCGAGCAATCAGCTGACAGCCACCTGTCACTCCGGGCCATCAGCTTGATGAATGATCGATTCCTTCCGTCGGCTTCGATCCAAAAGATTCTTGCTTCGCGAACGCCTGATCTTGGCTTCGCTTCACCCTCACGCGACAGTCACGCATCGGACTTCGCGATGCGCAGGTTCGGACACCAGTCCACTTCCGCCCGGCGCGCCAGTTCCAAGAGTTGAATCGAAATCAGAGGCGCACTCTGATGACGCGACAGTCCCACACATCGTGAACACATAAACTGACAATGGGACAGACACGCTCGATCAGGACACCCTGCTTCATTGTTCACCCTCGCCGCCTGCTGAAGACAGTAAGCTTCTGCATCCGGCGCACCAAGACTCTCGTGATAGCAGCGGAGGGCTGCATAGAAGTTTATCCGGCTCACGACGGGTCTGCCTTCGAGTATGATGTGGACATCGCGTAGGTCCCACGCCTCCTCGATTAGTCGTACGACGATTTCGACCGATTTGGGGAAATCATCGAAGAGCGCGACATACGACGCCCCCTGGTCATCGGCCTCGACATCGCAGGCCGGCGCCATTCTGACTATCCGCAGCAAGGCCGGGGCTTCCACCACCTGCGCCTCAGGAATCGCGATTGAGAGATGCACTCCATGCTCCCGTGAGAAATTACAGCGTCGGATGATCGGTCATCATGTCGGCCCGGATCATCGCGCGGTCGTTGATCGAGGTCTGCTTCGACTTGGGCCGGTGCATCAGCGCGGCCGGCCCGAAGTAGGCAAACGCATCCTTCATGTTGGAGAACAGTTTCTTGAGCGGCCCCATCCGCTGATCCGTCACGAATTGCAGCGTCAAGATCACCCGCCGTTCGTGAGCACCAAGCGGTGTGACGGCATGCCAGAGTTTGTCGCCGTTGAAGACCACCATCGTTCCCGGCTCCATTGGGATGCGGGTTTCACTGATCTCGGTGGGAGCCTTACCCTTATGCACCCGTGCCACCAACCGGCAATGCTCGGATTGCTCGACTAGGCCGATGAGAACCGTATAGCGAGCGCCTTTGTAGTAGGACGTGTCATAGTGAAAGCCGATGTGGTCGCCGGGCTTCGTGTAGTAATACAACGCGCAGGCATGCGGATCGTCTTCGGGGCAGAGCATGAGGGGAGCGTCGACCAGCCGGCTGAGGAACGTCCGGAGTGCAGGCGACCGATACAACGCCACAATCGCCGGCGCTTTTTCACGAATGACGTAGGAGCTGACGCTGCCTCCCTGCTTATGGCCCGGCACATAATTCCGATGAACTTCACTACTGAGCTGTTCGATCTCGCATAGGCAGGGCTTGACGACCGACGGCGGGATAAACTGTTCCAACAACAGAAACTCGTTCTGATCCCAATAGGCTTGATGAAGGAGAAAGCGATCCACCCCCTCGACAGCTTCTACAAGATTGCTTTCCATGTCGGCCACAGGGCTGACCCTCGGCATGCGCCTCTTCTTTCCCAACGGACGGCTTTCACGGCGTGTCCGACACCCACCGGCAGTCATGTACAAGAGATAGTTTCCTATCGCCTTGCATGTTGCTTCGCACCCAATCCATGTGTGCCATGCGCTGGCCCTGACCGTATAGAAAACGGGGGGGCCACTCTCACCTGTGACCCCCTCATCGCTGGCACGTAGCGGTCAGGACAACCGCTCGCTCCCGAGCGAATGGAGCTAACTACTGACAGGGCGAATCACTAGCTAACTCCGACAGAGCCAGACCTCTGTCTATGCTTCAGACAACCGCAACGTTCGTGCCATGCTTGTTCGCGGTCTCTCCAACGAATTATTCGCGTGTGAAGAGCGACGATGGGAGGTTCATATCGAGTATCAGCGTCTTTTTGGAGTGCCCAACGCAATCCATCAGTTTGGACAATCGCAAGGGAGATCTCGCTCGATCGTTTAGATATCATCCACTTATACTGTCCACGGCCATAGACGTCCGTCCGCGAAAGAAAGGCGAAAAGGAACACACGCGGGACAATCTTCATATTCAGCTCTGTCCGGCCAAATACCAGGAGCTGAAACGCAGGTTCTACACAACTCCGGCAGGCATCCGGACCGTTATCCAGAGTTTCAATGGAGTAGACTATTGAGATACGTGGAGAGCTATGACCTGAAGAAAGAGCTGGACGAGGACAACCAACAAGCTATTCGATGCTATAGGCACGAAGTTTGTTATAGAGACTCGCTCGGCTGATCTTGAGCAACTTGGCGGCTTTCAATCGGTTTCCGGCAGTCTTTTCTAGCGCGTCAACGATTCGTGTGCGCTCAGCCTGGGCAACCACCCCCCGCGACGTTGATCGTAAACTCTCGTGCTCGTCAACGGTGCCAACGTCAAGGAGATCATCACACACGAGCCACGGCCCGGCGGTCGTCACCACGGCCCGTTCGACGTAATGCTGCAATTGTCGGACATTGCCAGGCCACGGGGCGTCGCGCAACGTCCTCATCGTTCGCTCGGCAACCTGCCGAACCGGTTGATGATGTCGCGCGCACGAAGCGGCGACGAAGTGCTGGACCAACAGCGGAATGTCGTCTCGCCGTTCCCGGAGAGCCGGTAAATAGAGAGGCAACACGGCGAGTCGATAGTACAGATCCTGCCGAAACGTTTTGGCCTTCACCAGTTCGGCCAGATCTTTGTTCGAGGCAGAGAGGACCCGCGCATGGATCTTCAGCGACCTGGTTCCACCCACGGGCTTGATCTCGCCCTCTTGCAGGACTCGAAGCAGCTTTGCTTGAAAGGTCGGCGTGGTATCGGCGATCTCATCGAGAAAGATGGTCCCGCCGTCTGCCTCTTCGAAGAGCCCACGCTTATTGGCGACCGCCCCGGTGAAGGCGCCCTTCACATGCCCGAACAGTTCACTTTCGAGCAGTGTCTCTGGCAGGGATCCGCAATCGACGACGACGAACGGCTGATCTTTCCGGCTGCTGAGCACATGAATCGTTCTCGCCAGGATTTCTTTACCCGTTCCGCTCTCCCCTTGTATGAGGACGGTCGCCGAACTATCCGCCACAAGACGAGTCATGTCGAACAGCTGCCGCATGGCCGGACTTCGACCAATCAAATCCCCTAGCCCGTCGCCTCCCGCCTGACCGGTGGAATCCTCTGGCGTTGTTCGACTATGAGACGTCGGTGTGGGATGAAAGAGCACCAGCATCGATGCCACCGTTCCCTGCGCATCCGCCAAGGGAAATGCTTGTTGCATCCCGCAGGCCGTACCGTCTCCTCCGCTGGAACAAGACACGCTCTGCACCTCGGGTGCCTCAAATACCCTTATGGCCGGACAGGTCCCGCAAGGATCGGTCCGATGCGCAAACGCTTCATAGCATTTGGCGTGAAGTCGGCGAGGTGTGTGAGTCTGGTCGACAGCCCAGGCTGCCTCGTTCGCGTAGACGACGTTGAATGAGGAGTCCATCACCGCCACGCGGTCCGAGAGTCCCTCTGCTAACTGCTTGATCGCTTCGATTCGAGCGGCAACGATGGGATCCGTCTGTCGTGGTCCGTCAAGGCGTTCTGAGTCACACAAAGCGGGCTCATTTCTCGAGATGAAGAGCATACGGCCTATGCCGTCAGCTCTCAGCTCCGGGTCTATGGTCGAGCAATTGTTGCACACAAGCCTTCAGCTCGGCAACACGGACGGGCTTGTCAAAGTACGCGTTCGCTCCTGCTTTCAATACCTGAGCTTTCAATACCGCATCGCCGAATCCCGTGATGACAACGATGGGACACCTGGGTGCCACGGTCCTCAACCGGCTGATGTAATCATCTCCTCCTGCCGGCATCCGTAGATCCGTCAAAATCAGATCCGGTACGGACTGCAGAACCGCCAGAAAGGCTTCGTCCCCATCCCTTGCTTCACGCAGCTGATACCCTGTTCCGCAAAATTCATCGCATAGCAGACTGCGCATGTCACGGTCATCCTCGACGATCAGCAACACAGCGGCTTTTCCCTTCATCATATGCGACATCCTCTCCGGCCTGTATCCGGTCTTTCGCACGCTCTTAGATTGGCTAATTGGCAAGGGGCATGCCATGAGAAGGGGAACAGCAGTAGGGCTAATTCCTTGAAAATCAAGCCCTGATGAGGAATAAAGATGCCTCGCCTGATGAGAAAAACCACAGTCAAGGGTGGATCAGCTGTCGCGGGATGCCACAGGAGATAGAAGTCACTGGCTGTCAGCTTGCGGAAGCAAAATTGTAAACGTCGTGCCCTTCCCTTCTCCACTCTCAACAACGATGGAGCCCTGATGTTCTTCGATGATGCCCTTGACCACGGTCAGTCCCAATCCTGTCCCCTGACCGAATTCTTTCGTCGTAAAGAACGGCTCGAAGACTTTTTCGATCACATCCTGGGGAATGCCATGGCCCGTATCGGCTATCGTGAGTTTCACCATGTGTTTCTCCGGCGCCAGGCCGATTCGTAGCGTTCCGCCGTCCGGCATGGCATGCACGGCGTTCATCACGAGATTGATAAAGACCTGGCTCATCTGATCCGGATCGGCCAGCGCCAGTGGACAGTCGTCAGCCAACGCTAGCTCTACCTGGATCTGACTTCGTGCGAGACGTTCCTGAAACAACTCCATGCCGACTTCTATCGTTCCACGAAGGTCCAGGGGGCACCGCTCCGGGGCGTTGCGTCGCGCGAACGTCAGCAACTGATTCATCACCTTCGTAATTCGCTCAACCTGCGTGACAATGGTTTGAAGCCCTTTTTTCACTGGCTCTTCCGTCACACGGTCCATCAGATATTCGGCACGGCCGAGAATGACGTTCATCGGTGTCCCGATTTCATGGGCCATGCCGGAGGCTAGCGTACCCAGTTCGGCGATCCGCTCGGTCTTACGCAATTGTTCCTGCAGTCGTTTCCGCTCACTGATGTCTCGGAGCATGGCCAAGATAGCCGGACCTTCTTCATCCACGAATCGCGCCGTACTGACCTCGACGTCGATGGATGTTCCATCCAGCCTGACGATTTTCTCCTCGACCACCGGAACGAGCGAGCTGCCTTCCAGTAACTGATGAACCCGCTCTTGCACGGTGGCATGATAGTCAGGATGAAACAGATCTAGGGGAGACTTTCTGAGTAGCTCGTCGGCCTTCACCGCTCCGAATAGTTTGATCGCTTGATCGTTCGCAAAAATGATGCGGTCCTCACGACTCACTAAGATCGCATAGGGCGAGACGGCTATGAGGCGCCTGTACCGTTCTTCGCTCTGCCGTAGCAAGTGTTCGGCACGCTTGCGTTCTGTCACATCGGTGACAAACCCTTCGAGGTAGCTGAGGGTGCCATCCGGAGCGTAAATGCCTTCACCCCGCTCCCAGACCCATTTGACTTCGCCCGATTTGGTCAGGATTCGGTAGGTCATCTCGAACGGGCGATGCTGCCCCACTGCCGTCTGAACCTCCTGCCAAATGCGCTCACGGTCCCCTGGATGGGTATTGGCACCGTACGAGATCGTTCGCTGTACGAGATAGTCCTCGACGGGATATCCAGTCAAATCTGACACGCCCTCACTGAGATACTCGAATGTCCAGTTACGATCGTTCCGACTCCGATAGACGAAGCCTGGGAGATTGCTGATCAAGGTGGCGAGTTGCCGCTGGCTCTCTTGGTGAGAGTGTTCAGCCCGTTTTCGTTCGGTGATGTCCCGGAGAATGACGGTATAGTAGGTCTTCCTCTCCACAACGATATGCGAGATCGCGGCTTCAATCGGAAACTCCTCTCCGTTCGAGCGGAACCCCATCACGGTACCGAGTTTGCCCATCTTCCGGCTCGTGACACCGGCTTGCCCGAAATCGTGGACATGATGACGATGGGCGTCTCGGAAGCGTGTCGGCAAGAATCGATCGAGCGGCTGCCCGATGGCTTCTCGAGTGGAACAGCCGAACAGATGTTCGGCCGCCTGGTTGAACAACACAACTTTCTGATCCTCATCCACTGTGATGATTGCGTCCATCGCGGATTCAATGATGCTCTCCAGCCTGAGTTGGCTGACCAGAAGCTGCTCTTCAGCTGCTTCACGACCGACCACGGCACGCACCGCCTCCCTATCCGCATGGTAGCGGGCCTCTTGCGCCTCCATCATCAGCCCTTCGGCATGGGCCTGCTCAATCCGTGCAGTTTTCAACTCGTGCTGGGTTCGCTTATACCGAATCAGCCCGATGGCGATGACCCAGATGACCATCATACCTAACGTACGGTTGAACAATGCGAAGGGAATCGGAAGACCAGCCGGTTTCAGCAGAACGTCCGCCCAGATGAGCACCGTGGCTACAGCAGAGAAGTAGAGCGGATCCCTGGTGCGGGGAGATGGATACGTCAACAGCAGTGGAATGAGATACAGAATCGACACCGCCACACCGACCGGCGTCAACAGGTCTAGGACAAAAATTCCTACCGTAAGGAGGGGGATTATCCAAAACTCAGTGCGCATGGCAAGACGGTCGACATCCTTCATGTGATCGATCTCGGCCTGGAGCGGGAGTGTCAGTTCACGATCGTGTCGTGATGATCAGCACGTGACAATTATTCCTCTGGATGAGGCTTGCCCTCGATTTCGGCGAGCTTACGATACAGGGTCTTGCGATCGATGCCAAGGGCATGAGCGGCCTGATACTTGTTGCCGCCGGTTTTTTCGAGGATCTTCTTTATGTACTCTTTTTCAAGCTTATGCAGGGGCAACGCCTGCTCAGCCGCTTCGTCCAAGACACGCCGGTCGCCGCGTGCCCCTTGCACCGGCGCGGGCAGATCATCGGGCGAGATCTTCTCCCCCCGGCTGAGCGTCACAGCCCGCTCGATGACATTCTCCAGTTCACGCACGTTCCCGGGCCAGGCATAGTCCATCAACATCGCCAAAGTGGCCTCGCTGACACCCTTGACCTCCTTCCCTCGGGCCTCGCCGCACTTCTTGAGAAAGGCCTCGACCAGGAGCGGAATATCTTCGCGTCGTTCTCGTAACGGCGGCAACTTCAGCTCAATGACGTTGAGTCGGTAGTACAAATCTTCCCGAAAGCGCTTATTCTTGATCTCCTCATTGAGGTTCAAGTTGGTGGCCGCGATGATGCGCACATCCACCGAAATCGGCTTGTTCGCTCCCACCCGCCGGATTTCCTTTTCCTGAATCGCGCGAAGAATTTTGGCTTGAAGCATGAGTGGCAGCTCACTGATCTCGTCGAGAAACAGCGTGCCTTTCTGCGCTTCTTCAAACAGCCCCCGCTTATCCATCTTCGCATCGGTAAAGGCGCCTCGCATATGCCCGAACAGTTCACTCTCCAAGAGTTGCTCCGGAATCGCCGCACAGTTCACCGGAATAAAGGGAGCGTCCTTTCTGTCACTGTTGTAGTGAATGGCTTTGGCAACCAATTCTTTACCCGTCCCACTTTCTCCTGTAATCAGGACGTTGGTCGGACTATCAGCCACCCGGCGAATCAAATCGAACACCGCCTGGATCGCCTTGCTCTTACCTAAGATGTGATGAAAACTGTATTCCTTGTGGACCTCTTTTCTAAGCCGTCTGACCTCCCGCCGAAGCGCCGCTTCCCTGATCACCCGTTCGATGACGCGGATCAGCTCGTCTTTCTTGACCGGCTTGGTGAGGTAGTCGCTCGCCCCGTGTTTCATCGCTTCGACCGCCGTCTCGACCGATCCAAAGGCGGTCATGAGAATCACGTTGATCTCCGGATGGTCTCGTTTGATCTGGGTCAGCAATTCAAGCCCCTGCATCCCTTTCATACGAAGATCCGTGAGGACGACCACATGGTCTTCTTCGGTCAATCGTTTCAGAGCTTCCTCTCCACTGCCAGCCATCGTGACCTGATGACCCCGATCTTTCAGCATGTCATAGGCCAATTCCCGCATATCTGCATCATCATCGACGACGAGGATCGCGCCCCATTCTTCGGTCATGACATTCTCCCCTTCAGCAAGGTACAAGGCTTCGCCTGCCCCAAAATGCGACAGCACACTAGACTGCCTGGCGCATTATGCAACAGTTTGTCCCTGTTTGGTGCGTCGAACCAGTAGATCTGCAAAGGCAGGACCACAAAAGAGGAGGCCGAGCGACGGAGCGATGAGGATCAGACACCCGATCAGGCGTATTGCACTAACTTGACCACACTGCTCACCGCCGGGTAGTCAGCAACCCACGGGGCACGACTTAAGAACTGAAGGATTTTGTCCAAAGATGCGGAGCCACCTCCGTCGGGAATGGAGCGATAGAGTTGTTTGCGTGCTGGAGAAGCAGTATGGCGGCTTCGGTTCTTGGTAGTGCATTCCATTGATTCTATATGTTCTCACCTCTTTCCTTCCATTCCTGCAGGGTTTTGTCACAAAATTCACCACAGGGTTAGTACGTATAATAGGTGAGGGAGTCGGTACTGTTCGTATGCCTCCAACCGTGATTGGCCGGGTTTTGTCGCGTTGTCGACTGGGTAAACCGCTTCTAGGGATTCAGGAGGCTGCTGAGTTAGGTTCGGTTTTCGGCAGCATTCCAGGCCGTGGCGACCAGAGCTATTGCCAAAAGTGACCTTGTTGGTTTACCCATTGTTCTTGGACGGTGGCAACAGCAATGCAAATCGAGCCTGTGTACGCAGGTGAGGTTGTCTCGAATCTGTAGATAGCAAGTTAAGTTGTCCGGTTTATGGAGCACAGGATCTGTCCGGTTTCTCTCTCCCGGCTTTCCCTTAAAGAATTTCAGCCCCGCGTCGAAAAGTTGGCGCGCACAGTTGCCCGAGAACCCACGATCGCCTGGCCGCGTGACCGAGGACTCACATCTTTCCGGCGTCTTGCCGCAGCTTCGGGTTCGATCAACCGGCCATCGGCGTGGTACCGCGCCAGGCACCGAGGGCCATGGAACACGGCCAGAGTCCCATCCGGATAGGCGTGGACGCGCTCCTCCTGCACGCAAAGGATCTCCGTGAGAGACGTCCCCACCCACGGGATGAAGGCGGTGCCCGTCTCAGCCGCCAGCACCGCAAACCGCCGGTTATACGCCGAAATGAAGTGGGTGGTCAGGTATTGATTGGCGGCGGCCATGTCGGTGATCCCAGCGAGCGCCAATTCTTTGGGCAGCCGATCCTGCAGGGTGCGGAAGGCTCGTTCGGATCGGTCCCGGGCTTCTGGTGAATAGGCGGCAATGAGCGTGATCCCCACCTGTTGCAAGGCCCGATGCACCTGCGTGAGCCGCGTCTTATCGACCTTCCCACCGGCATCCTCCGTGTACCAGTAGTGCGAGCCGCGATCGGTATAGAGGGAACTGAACAAGCCCTGTGCCTCAATCACCTCTCGTAGG
>SWDO01000004.1:330977-332314 GCA_005116895.1 Nitrospira sp.
CATAGTGTCCCTGCCGTGGGAACACGGTGGTCACTCGCGCACCCCAGATCTTCTTGACCGCCGTGAGGATTCTGAGCTTGTCGTCGACCAGCACATAGTGATCGCCCGGATACCGCCGCTCGACATCGTCGAGTTCCTGCTCTTTATGAATATAGATCAGCACGTGACCCTCCACAGCCTCAAAAAGACCGGACCGTTCGATTTTCCTTGGTTGGAACACCACGTCCCCATCCGACAAGATGACCGCTTTCCCCCATTGCTTCACATGCTCCACCGCATCGAGCGCATTCGGAAATAATCGATTCGCAAATGGATAGTTCACCAGAAAGTGAGAGACCGTCAATACTTGTGGATCGCGTGGATGATCGACCCGAAAACGCTGGAGCGCCCCCAAGTAGTCGGCATACCCGAGTTCCGTTCGCAACCGTTCAAAGATCGCCCAGTAGTTTTCCTGCCGTTCGTGCCCCACCGTCTGTTCAAGATGGCGCTTGAGATCGGCCGTCACCCGATCGTTGTCGAGGAGGGTGTTGTCGACGTCAAAGAGAAAGACGACGTTCGGTGTTGTCATGGGCACACCTCTCATCTATATCGAATTCGTGGATCTACAGGTCTCACACCGTCCCACTCCATCGCCAATTGCGAATCTCCGGCATGTCTTCGCCATGTTTGGCGATGTATTGCTTGTGTTCGAAGCGCTTGTCGCGCAGAGCCTGTTTGGCATAGTCCGCGCGGGAGCCATGCAGGGGGATCCGGTCAATGACGTCAGCGACCAGATGAAAACGATCGAGATCGTTCATCACCACCATATCGAACGGGGTCGAGGTCGTGCCTTCTTCCTTGTACCCGCGCACATGCAGGTTCTTGTGGTTAGTCCGCCGGTAGGTCAGTCGATGAATCAACCAGGGGTAGCCGTGGAAGGCAAAGATGATTGGCTTGTCCGTCGTGAACAAGGCGTCGAAGTCTTTGTCGGGCAATCCGTTCGGATGCTCATTGGGTGGTTGCAACTTCATGAGATCCACGACGTTGACCACGCGCATCTTGACATCGGGCAGATAGGCGCGTAGCAACGACACGGCCGCCAGCGTTTCCAGCGTGGGTACGTCGCCGCAACAGGCCATCACGACATCGGGCCCGCTGTTGCTGTCGTTGCTCGCCCATTCCCAAATGCCGATGCCGGCGGCGCAATGTTTCAGCGCATCGTCCATGCCGAGCCATTGCGGTGCCGATTGTTTCCCTGCGACGATCACGTTCACGTGATTACGGCTTCGCAGGCAGTGGTCGGTGATGGATAAGAGCGTATTGGCATCAGGCGGCAGATAGACCCGGATCACTTCGGC
>SWDO01000004.1:332414-358541 GCA_005116895.1 Nitrospira sp.
GAGATACCCTTCCAGCCAACCCTGGCACTGGTGCTCGCTGAGCATCTCCATCACCCGGCCGTCCGGCGCGAGGTGGTCGTCGTAGGGATGGCGATCCGCCATCCAGGCGCGATTGGTCACCTCCAGCACATCCTGCCAGCGGTTTGAATTGTTCTCGTCCGGACTGAAGAGGCGGAAGTTCCGGCTTTCCATGTTCAGCGTCATCGTGTCTCGCAGGAATGCCCCCATGAGGCGAGTAGACTCGACGTCCACAGCGCCTGGCTTCGTGACCTTGACGGCATAGTCGCGAAAATCCGGCAAACGCAGGTCCTTGAGAAGGAGTCCGCCATTCGCGTGGGGATTCGCACTCATGCGGCGCGCTCCCTTGGGCGCCAGTTCGGTCAATGCAGGGGTGAAGCCTCCCGCCTTGGTAAACAGCTCCTCGGGCTTGTAACTCTTCATCCACTGTTCGAGGATCTTGATGTGCCGCGGTTTGTCCATGTCGCCCATGGGTACTTGATGTGAGCGCCAATAATCCTCGGTCCGCTTGCCGTCGATCTGCTTCGGACCGGTCCAGCCTTTGGGTGTACGAAGCACAATCATAGGCCAGAGCGGCCGCATCTTGGCGTCGTCCCGGCGTGTAGCTGCTTTAATACGCTGAATATCCCGGATCACGGCATCGAGCGTCGAGGCCATGAGTCGGTACAAACGCTTTGTAAGGGCGATTACTCTGCGCCATGATTATCCCTAAACCTCTGAACCAGGGGCGGTTACGTAGGGGCGCATTCTACTCGTTCGTCCAACAAAGGCAACCCTTCGGCAAGCTCCGGGCACGGCCGTCGTACTGCGCGAACGGACCGTAGGGACACCCCACCAGCCCTTTTCCTTGACAGAGCAAAAAATCGATTCGTACAATGCCCCTTCACTCTCCAACCATTGGATGTTCCAAACACATGCGTGACGACATTGTCATCGTAGGCGGGGGTCTGGCTGGGTCGGAAGCGGCTTGGCAAGCGGCGAATCGCGGCGCCAAGGTCACGCTCTACGAGATGCGCCCGAAAGAGATGACGAAGGCGCACAAAACGGGCGGCTTGGCCGAACTCGTCTGCTCGAACTCGCTGGGATCTCTCGACCCGCTGAATGCGCCCGGCATCTTGAAAGAAGAGATGCGGCGGCTGAACTCGCTGATCATCTCCGCCGCAGAGCAATCCAAAGTGCCGGCCGGATCGGCACTAGCCGTTGATCGTGATCAGTTCTCCCAGCACATCACCCGCGCGCTGGAAGGCCATCCAAATATCAGAATTCTCCACGAAGCAATCAACGAGATCCCGACCGATTGCCTCTGCATCATCGCGACGGGGCCGTTGACCTCCGACACACTCTCACAAGCCATCCGTGCGGCAACGCAATCCCAGCACTTGTATTTTTACGACGCGATCTCGCCGATCGTGGACGCAGACTCGATTAACATGGACGTGGTCTTCCGCGCCTCTCGTTATGACAAGGGCGGGGATGATTATTTAAATTGCCCCATGACGGCGGACCAGTACAATGCCTTCTACGAGGCCATGATGGCGGCGGAGAAAGTGCAGCCGAAGGAATTTGAGAAGACGCCTTATTTTGAGGCCTGTGTGCCGATTGAAGTGCTGGCCGAGCGTGGCCGCCAGACAATGCAGTTTGGACCCATGAAACCAGTGGGCCTCAAAGATCCTCGCACTGGGATCGAACCAGCTGCGGTCGTGCAATTGAGAACGGAAAACATCCATCGGACCTGCTACAACCTGGTCGGCTTTCAGACGAAACTGACCTATGGCGAACAGAAGCGCGTGTTTCGCATGATCCCAGGGCTCGAGCAGGCTGAGTTCCTCCGGTATGGAAGTCTCCATCGCAATACGTTCATCAACTCCCCCCAGCTCCTGTTGAACACGCTGCAATTCAAGGCGCGCGGCACGCTCTTTTTTGCCGGGCAGCTTGTGGGCGTAGAAGGCTACACCGAATCGGCGGCCATGGGGGGCTTGGCCGGCATCAATGCCGCGCGGGCCTTAGCAGGCGAACCGTTGATCACGCCTCCCCCCACAACCGCGCATGGCTGCTTGATCGCACATATCGCCTCATCGGATCCGCGCCATTTCCAACCGATGAACACCAACTTCGGCCTCTTTCCTCCCTTGTCGAACCACCCCAAAGATAAAGAGAAGAAGCGTCGCTTGCTCAGCCAGCGAGCCCTTGAGGATTTTGACTCGTGGAAGATGCGATCAAGGCTTTCGTAATGCACCTCCAGGTTGAACGCAATGCGTCACAGGAGACGATTCGCAGTTATCGATCCGACCTTCATCAGCTGGTGAGATTCCTTCAACCAACCAAGGAGGACACCACACCCATCCACATTGATACGGTTACCAGCGACAATATTCGCGCCCACCTACACAGGTTGGATCATCAAGGCGAGAAAGCGTCTTCCTTAGCGAGAAAACTTGCGTGCCTGCGAAGTTTTTTTCGGTTTCTCGTTCGTGAGGGGCAGCTTTCTAAGAACCCCACGGAAAACCTGAGGAGCCCCAAGCTACCCAAGCCGCTCCCCCGAGTATTGACAAAGGACGACGCGGCGGCGCTCATGGAGTTTCCGTCTGGCCAGTCGCCTCTCACCCTACGCGACCGTGCCCTGCTGGAAACCATGTACTCGACCGGTGCTCGGGTGAGTGAGGTCGTGGGCATCAATCTGGATGATCTGAACGAGACGGACGGAAGCGTGTGTTTGAAAGGGAAGGGCCGCAAAGAACGGATGGTTCCAATCGGGGATCTGGCGCTTCACGCCATCCGAGAGTATCGCACGTCGTTGAAACCGCTGGCCCGCAGCGGTCAGCTGCCGGCTCCGATGTTCTTGAATCATCGTGGAGGCCGAATCACCACACGGAGTGTCGCTCGAATGGTTGCTCGATATTCAAGCCGTCTCATGAGTGGAGCGGTCAGTCCCCACGCCTTGCGGCACTCCTACGCGACGCATCTGCTCGACGAAGGTGCGGATCTCCGGTCGATTCAGGAAATGCTCGGCCACGCATCACTGAGCACGACACAGAAATATACGCATTTGGCGATGGATCAGCTTCTCGCGGTGTATGATAGCGCCCACCCACGAGCACGGGCGGCGGCAAGCCCCTTGTCACGAAAGGACCGGAAATCGTCATGATCATTCGATCGACCACCATCCTCTGTGTCCGGCGCGATGGACGGGTCGCCATGGGCTGTGACGGCCAAGTGACCGTTGGCACCACGGTGATGAAGCACAACGCTAAGAAGCTCCGGCGCCTGCATCATGACCAGATCTTGGCAGGATTTGCCGGTGCCACGGCTGATGCGTTTACGCTGTTCGAGAAATTCGAGAGTAAATTAGAGGAGTATCGGGGCAATCTCACGAGAGCGGCGGTCGAGCTCGCGAAAGATTGGCGAACCGACCGGGCGCTTCGACGGTTGGAGGCGCTGCTTGCCGTCGCCGGCAGGGAACAGTCGTTCATCATTTCAGGAACCGGCGATGTTATAGAACCAGAAGATGGCATTTTAGCCATTGGTTCGGGTGGACCCTATGCCCTGGCGGCTGCCAGAGGACTGCTCCGCCATTCTCAACTCGAGGCCCCGGTGATCGTCACCGAAGCCATGACCATCGCTGGTTCTATTGACATCTACACCAACCAACAGATTATTGTTGAAGAACTTCAAGGATAACTCACCATCATGAAACCTCTCACAAGCGATCCCGAACCGTTGAATCTCAACAGTCTTACTCCGCGCCAGATCGTCGAGGAACTGAATCGCTACGTCATCGGGCAAAAGGACGCGAAGCGGATGGTCGCCATCGCACTTCGCAACCGCTGGCGCCGCCAGCAGGTGGACGACAAGCTTCGGGGCGAGATCACGCCCAAGAACATCCTGATGATCGGCCCGACCGGCGTCGGCAAGACCGAGATCGCACGCCGCCTTGCCCGGCTCGCCGCCGCGCCCTTCCTCAAGGTCGAGGCGACCAAGTTCACCGAGGTCGGCTACGTCGGGCGTGATGTGGAATCAATCATCCGTGACTTGACCGAACTGGCCATCAATATGGTCAAGACGCAACGGTTAGCGTCCGTTCAGCACAAAGCGGAACAACAAGGCGAGGAACGATTGCTCGATCTTCTCCTGCCTCCACCGCCTCCTCGACCAGGCTTTGTAGACAGCACGAGCGAGCCGGCCGTTCAAGCCCCTCACGATTCCCACGAAGCGACGAGATCGAAACTGCGCCTGCAGCTGCGAGAAGGGAAGCTAGATGAGCGAACGGTGGAGATGGAAGTCAAGGAACGCGGCCTTCCAATTGGCGTCATTTCTAACGCGGGTGGACTCGACGACATCGAGAGCAATCTCCGAGACATGCTGGGCGGCATGTTCCAAGGGAAGAAAAAGAAGCGGCTGATGAAAGTCCCCGAAGCACTCAAACACCTGACACAGGAAGAAGCTCAGAAACTGATCGATATGGATGACGCCACGCGGGAAGCCATCACCAAGGTGGAACAGACCGGGATTGTGTTCCTCGACGAGATCGACAAAATTGCAGGCCGCGAGCGCAACACGGGACCGGATGTGTCCCGAGAAGGTGTCCAACGCGACCTACTCCCCATCGTGGAAGGCTGCACCGTCAGCACCAAACACGGCCCGGTTGTGACGGATCACATCCTCTTCATCGCCGCCGGTGCCTTTCATGTGGCGAAACCGTCCGATCTGATTCCGGAGCTCCAAGGGCGATTTCCCATCCGCGTCGAACTCAGTCCCTTGTCCAAGGACGATTTTGTCCGTATTCTCACAGAGCCGAAAGGGGCGTTGGTCCGGCAGTATCAGGCCTTGCTGGCCACCGAAGGCCTCGCCATCGAGTTCACCAAAGACGGTCTGGAGGAGATCGCCGAAGTGGCGGTGCAAGTGAATGAACGGACTGAGAACATCGGTGCGCGCCGCCTGTTCACCATCATGGAGCGGTTGCTTGAGGACATTTCTTTCGAGGGACCAGGCTGGCCCGACAAACAAATTAGTATCACCGCGACCAATGTACGGGACCGATTGAAAGATATTGTGAAAGACCAGGATCTGAGCCGCTACATTTTGTAGGGATCGCGGGGAGTCACGTATGGACAAGCTCATCAAGAAAGCCAATGTATTGATCGAAGCCCTGCCGTACATTCGGACGTTTCGCGGGAAGACCGTGGTCGTCAAATACGGCGGCCATGCGATGGCGGATTCATCCCTCAAAGAACGGTTCGCGCAAAATGTCGTGTTGCTGAAGTACGTCGGGATCAACCCGGTCATTATCCATGGCGGCGGACCCCAAATCGACAAGATGCTCGACCGGCTTGGCATCCAAGCGAAATTCCGCCATGGTGTTCGAATCACCGACGAGGCCACGATGGAGATCGTGGAGATGGTCCTGGCAGGAAAGATCAATATGGAAATCACCGATCTGATCAACCGACACGGTGGCAGTGCGGTTGGTTTGAGCGGGAAGGACGGTGGGTTGATTCTCAGCAAGCCATTGACGGCCAAGGCCTGGGCGGAAAGCCTCGATCGCGATTTAGAAGGAGAGGACGGTGAAGGGGACTTCGGGTTGGTGGGCGATATCGAAAAGGTCGATCCTGGTCTGTTGCGTAATCTGCAGGATGACCACTACATCCCGGTGATCGCGCCCATCGGAACGGATCGCGAAGGGAATACCTACAACATCAACGCTGATCTTGTTGCCGGAGCCGTCGCAGGGGCCCTGCGCGCGGAAAAACTCGTCATGATGACCGACATCAAAGGCATTCGCGACGCCAACGGGCGCCACCTCTCCACCGTGTCTCGAAAAGATGTGCAACGGATGATGAAGAAGGGGACCATCACGGAGGGGATGATCCCGAAAGTTCACGCCTGCCTGGACGCGCTAGCTGAGGGGGTCGGGAAGGCACATATCATCGACGGGCGCATTCCACACGCTGTTCTGCTCGAAATCTTCACGCGCAAGGGGATCGGCACCGAGATCGTAAGCTAATCGTTTCGTTGACGGAAACCCACGTGCCCATTGATCACAACATCCTCAAAGAAGACCTTCGCCATTTGGTGGGCGAGCGCCATCCCCTCTCTTCTCCGATTCGCCTCCAGCGAGCAGAGGCCTATCTGCACCGCCAATTTTCTGAAATCGGTCTTATCGCCACAACGCAACACTTCCAGGCCTTGGGTGACACCTACCACAATGTGATCGGAACGGCGCTTCCTGATGCTGAGCCGTTCCGATCCGCACCGCCGCTGATCCTCGCTGCGCACTTCGATACGGTCCAAGGCTCTCCCGGTGCCGATGATAATGCTAGCGCCCTCGCGGTACTTCTACACATTGCTCGCCGGATCCGAGCCATGAAATTGGCCAGACCAATCAATTGCATCGCCTTTAACTTGGAAGAAGAGAACTTGCTCGGTAGCTCCGCCTATACAGCGATGTTGAGAAAGAATCGTGGCACGATCCACGGAGCGATCGTGTTGGAATGTGTCGGCTATGCGAGCCATCTAGCAGGCTCACAGAAGACTCCTCCCGGTGTCCCCATCGCGGTGCCCACGACTGGAAATTTTCTTGCCGTGATCGGGAACGAGCACTCACACATCTTGACCGGCTCCGTCGCGAAAGCCATGCAATCACATCTCCCGATTGTTCCACTGGTCGTGCCGGGCAACGGAGAGCAGCTTCCGGACACCAGACGGAGCGACCACACCTCGTTTTGGGAGCAAGGGTTTCCCGCCGTCATGCTCACGGATACGGCAAACTTCCGTAATCCTCATTACCATCGGCCAACCGACACCCTCGACACATTGAATCTGGACTTCATCGCTTCAGTGGCCGATGGCCTCACAACGGCAGTCATGGATCTGGCCGTCCGGCATGTGGCGTAGCTTTCGAACGTCAAGTTGGCTAAACTTCCCGCCAATAAAAGGGCATTTTCCTTGATATTGCACATTGCGATATCAAGCACACTGAAGCTCTCGGGACAATAATGTCATGCCGACTCTGAACTGGATCGGAAAAGACGCGGTCGTCAATCACCATCATCAGGTGCCCTTTCATCTGCTCAAAGACGTGCCCGATCTGGCCTGCGGCGAGCCGGGTGACGGGAATCTTATCGTGCAGGGCGACAACCTCGTCGCGTTGAAAGCACTCCTTCCTTACTACGCTGGTCAAGTGAAGTGCATCTATATCGATCCGCCATACAACACGGGTAATGAAGGCTGGGTTTATAACGACAACGTGAATAGCCCTCTGATGCGGGAGTGGTTGGGCAAGGTTGTCGGTAAGGAGGGGGAAACGCTCGACCGACACGACCGCTGGCTCTGCATGATGTATCCACGTCTTGCCGTGCTCCAGAAGTTCTTGAGGCAAGATGGAGTGATCTTTGCGAGCATTGACGAGATCGAATTACCAACCCTACGCCTGTTGTTCGACGAAATATTCGGCGTTACGAATCGTGTGGGAACACTAGTGTGGAAGAATGCAACCGATAACAATCCGACAAACATTGCTGTCGAGCACGAGTATGTTCTCTGCTATGCCAGAAATAAGGAAAGACTCCCTCGGGAGTGGAAGTCCACAAACTTGGCTGTGAAGGACAAGCTACTGACTATCGGGAACGAGTTCGTGGAGAAATATTCTGACTCCGACAAGCGACAGAAGGAGTACACGAAGTGGTTTAGGCAGGCCAAAGACTACCTTTGGCCGTTCGACCGTTACAAATATATTGATGATGGCGGTGTCTACACCGGAAGCCAAAGTGTCCATAACCCAGGTAAAGAAGGCTATCGCTACGATGTGCTTCACCCTGTAACGGGCAAGCCATGTGTGCAACCACTCATGGGCTATCGTTTCCCCAAAGATACACTTGATGAACTGATTGCTAATGATCGTGTCCTTTTCGGTGAGGATGAATCAAAAATTATTGAGCTGAAGGTTTACGCGAAAGACTATCGAGCAAAACTTGCGAGTCTCTTCGAGTTGGATGGACGAATCGGGACATATGAAATCAAGGACCTTTTCCCGAATGACAAACGACCTTTTGATTTTCCAAAGCCTACGGAGCTGATTGAGGAGCTTGTTAGCTTTACAACATCCGGGGATGACCTAGTTTTAGATTCTTTTGCTGGGTCTGGAACAACCGGCCATGCCGTGTTGAAGTTGAATCAAGCTGATCAGCAAAAGCGCCGTTTCATTCTGGTTGAGATGAAGCAGTCCATTGCTCGTGACATCACTGCTGAGCGAGTACGCCGTGTTGCCCAAGGCTACAAGAATGCGAAGGGCGAGAAGGTCGAAGGACTTGGCGGCGGCTTCCGCTATTGCGAGCTGGACGAGCCGTTGTTCGATGAGAGCAGAAAGATTCGGGAGACCGTGAGTTTTTCGGATCTCGCTCGGCACGTCTATTTCACTGAAACCGGTGAGCCGCTTCCGCGCGGACGTGTGACGAAGTCGCCGTTTCTCGGCGAGTGTCGCGGTGTGGGCATCTATCTACTCTACAACGGCATTCTAGGCGATAAGAGCGCCCAGGGCGGCAATATTCTCACACGAGCGGTGTTGGCGCAGTTGCCCAAGTTCGACGGACAGAAAGTGATCTATTGTGCCGGATGCCTGCTGGGAAAAGACCGGCTGCAAGCGGAGCGCATTGTGATTCGGCAGACGCCGTACGAGATCAAGGTGAGTTAACGCATGGCCACCAAAAAGAAGGTGCCTCTTCATGGCTCATTGGAGCCGTTGATTCTTGTCGTCAGAAATCAGCGCGTGATTCTCGATGCGGACTTGGCCCGTCTCTATGGAGTGACGACCAAGGCGTTCAACCAGGCCGTGAAACGGAATGCCGATCGCTTTCCGGAAGATTTTGCCTTCCAGCCTACAGAGGCTGAGCTGAAAATCTTGAGGTCACAAATTGTGACCTCAAGTTCAGAAGCCATTGAATCGACGACGGCTACCCAAAACCGGTCACAAATTGTGACCAGTTCCCATGGTGGGAGGCGGTATCGTCCTTGGGCATTTACCGAACATGGTGCCGTGATGGCTGCCAACATTCTCCACAGCGAGCGGGCCGTCCAGATGAGTGTCTTCGTCGTGCGGGCGTTCGTGCGTCTGCGCGAGCATATCGCAGCCAATGCGGCGATTCTGAAACGATTGGCCGAAATCGACCGGACCTTGCTCCAGCACGATACGGCCTTGTTGGATCTGTACGAGAAGTTGCTGCCTCTGTTGCAGCCACCTCCGGGCCCACCCCAGCGGCGCATCGGCTTTCATTCGAAGGGCAAAGCGTGATCACGCTGAAAGACTATCAAGAGCGGGTGCTGGAGTCGCTGCGAGACTTTTTCCGCCTCACCGCGCAGACCGGGCATCCGGATCAGGCGTTTCGTGAGGTCACGCGGCGGTTCGGGGAGTCTGTGCCCTATTTCCCGGTTGCGGCTGCGGGGCTCGGTTCAGGGATGCCCTATGTCTGCCTGCGCGTGCCGACCGGGGGCGGTAAGACGTTGCTGGCCTGCTATGCCGCCGGTCTGGCTCAGCGCGAGTTCATGCGGGCTGAGCGGGCGGTGGTGCTCTGGCTGGTGCCGAGCAATACGATTCTCGATCAGACGGCCGATGCGCTCCGTGATCCGCGCCATCCCTACCGCCGCGCGTTGGAATTGGCTTGTGGCTCTGTAGACGTGGTGACGATTGAGGAGGCCTTGCGTCTTTCCCGTGCTACGGTTGAAGGACAGACAGTAGTAATCGTGGCGACCATTCAATCGTTCCGCGTCGAGGAGACGGCAGGTCGCAAGGTCTATGATCAGAACGGCGCATTTGCAGAGCATCTGCTCAATGTTCCTGCCGGCCGTCTGGCTGATCTCATGCCCGGCGCTGACGGCAAGCCCAAACCTTCGCTTGTGAACATGCTGCGGCTGCGGCGTCCGATTGTGATTGTGGATGAGGCGCACAATGCGCGGACCGACCTCTCATTCTCCACGCTTGGGAATGTGCTGCCCTCCTGCATTGTCGAATTTACGGCCACACCGGCGCGTGAGAAGCAGCCTTCTAACGTCCTGCATCGTGTGTCGGCGGCGGAATTGAAAACGGCGCAGATGGTGAAACTGCCATTGAGGGTGATCGCTCGACATCCGGGCCAACGCGATCAACTTCTGATGGAAGCGGTGACGTTGCGCGCCGACCTCGAAAAACTCGCCGTTGCCGAAGGGCAGCAGACAACGGAGTACATCCGGCCCATTTTGTTGATTCAGGCTGAACGAGTCGATGCCTGTGAACCGCTGCGCGACCGGCTGGTACGTGAGTTTGGTTTTTCAAAGGATGAGGTGAAGATCTCTGTCGGCAAACTCGATGAATTGAAGGATGTGAAGGAGATCGCCTCGCCGAAATGCCCTGTCCGCGTCATCATGACCGTGGAGAAGTTGCGGGAGGGCTGGGATTGCCCCTTTGCCTATGTGCTGTGCAGTCTCAAGGAAACTCGCTCTGTCACGGCGATCGAACAAATCGTCGGGCGCATTCTCCGGTTGCCGAATGCTCAGACCAAGCGGCATCCCGATTTGAATTGCGCTTATGCCTTTTCGGTGTCGGAGTCGATCACGGACGTGCTGGCCGAACTGCGCGAGGCATTGGAGCACAATGGTTTCACGCCGACGGAGGCGGAGCGGATCATTATTCCGGTGCCGCAAGGTACGTTGCCGCTTGGTGTGCAGCCGCAGACGATCACGCTTATCCCGGCCGAAATCGACGCGACTGTGGCACGGGTTCAAGAGGCGGCACTTGGCGGGAAAGTGCGGATCGATTCCACGGCGGGTACCATCACCATTGTCGTTCCACTTGATCGGGATGATACCGAAAAGGTGAAGAGCTGTGTCACGACTCCCGAAGCCAAGGTCAAAGTAGAGGAAGCTGTCGAATTGGTGCGCAAGGCAGAGCAGGCTTTTGGCGGGACTGGAAAGCCGCGCCAGCCTTCGCCTTATGAACAACAGGTTGATTTTCTCGTACCTCTGCTCTGTTTTTTCGAGAACGGCATGCTGTACGAGTTCGAGAGTACCTTTTTACTCGAACATCCCTGGAAGCTCAGCGAGAAAGATGCGTCGTTGTCGGCGGCGTATAACCCGCTGGCTCGCCCGTATGGTAAAGCGGGAGTGGTCGATGTCGGAGCAAAAGGCGAGGTGCAGACGATCGTCATGGGCGATACCGCCGATAGCGATTTTGTCGGAGCGTTACATCAACAGGTATTACAACTCAGCGGTCAAGATGATTGGACTCTTGAGCGGCTTGTGGCATGGCTGGATCGGGAAATTGATCATCACGATATTCCGGCGGGAGAGTCGGCGGAGTTTCTCCGAAAAGTCATCCGTGGACTGATGGCCAAGTTTGGGATGACGGAAGTTGGCACGCTCGTGCTTGATCGAGCCCGGCTTCGGGACGAGATTGCCGGGCGCATTCAGGAGCATCGAGACAACGAACGCAATGCCTCCTTTCACCAACTGATGCTCCCTGATTCATCGCTTACCGTGGATGCGGGGCAGTCGATTAACTTTCGGACAATGGGATATGAGCCAAGCCGCGTGTACGAGGGTGGGTTCCAGTTCCAAAAGCACTACTTCGGGCCGAAGCCCGGAGAATTGTCGGAGAAGACAGCGGACGGGAAACTCACGGAAGAATTTCAATGTGCACAGTTTCTTGATGGTCTGTCAGAAGTACGGTTTTGGGTCCGCAATCTCCCTCGCAAATCGACTTCGTTCAGGCTCCAAACATCGAAGGACTGGTTCTACCCGGATTTCATTTGCCAATTAACTGACGGTCGCGCGTTGGCGGTCGAGTACAAGGGCAAACATTTGTACGACGGCAACGATGCCGAAGAAAAGCGCGTAGTCGGTCACGTGTGGGCATCAAGAAGCGGCGGGAAATGCCTGTTTACGATGCCGACGGAGGGTGACTTCTCCGTGATTATACGGGTGGTCACACCGATATAATTGAATGCTTGCCCAGCAAGCGACCTCCCGCCGCCGGCTGGATGACCTCTTTTACTCCATGCTCCACCACGCGTTCCAGAGGGAATTGTAAATGAGGCCACAACCTATTGCCGACTATATTTTCACTGATCATGCCCGGCTCGAGATACTGCGGCGAGGCTTGAGCGAAGAGATGGTCCGTGCGATACTTCTCGCACCAGAGCAACGACTTGAGGTTCGTCCAGGCCGTGAGGTCCTTCAATCGAAGATCTCCTCTGGGCAACCCGGAAAGGTGTTCCTGATTCGTGTCTTCGTAGATATCGATCGACGCCCAGCAGAGGTCGTCACCGCGTACCGAACCAGCAAGATCGAAAAGTATTGGAGGGAGTCATGAAGGTTTCGTACGACGAAAAAACAGATACATTGAGCATGATTCTGAAGGACAACACGCCCATCGCCGAGAGTGACGAGGACAAGCCCGGTGTGATCCTGGACTACGACGCGGGAGGCAATCTTGTTTCCATTGAGATTCTGGATGCGTCGAAGCGTGTCACTGAAACCCGCAAGGTTGAATTTCAAACCACCGGGTAACGCCTTTCACTGCCTGCCTGTTCGGCATCCGCACCAGACAAGCCACCTTAACATCCATCAATTGCACGATCTCGTTCAACTCCTGCTTCGCAAGAAGTTCCGCATCGATTTTTTGTAAGGCTTTATGACATAAGTGAGCGATCATGGGAAAACGTCTTTCTGGTTCAACTCATCGCGCCATCACCTCTGTCTTTGATCACCTCGATTACAAGCGGTTGGAGTCCGTCTACTGTTACGAAGGCGGTGATGAGTTTTGGCGGACAAAACGGGAACCCTGCCGGCGACTGGGAACCAAGGTGGCCGAAGTTCTCGTAAAGAAGTTATCGCATAGCGGGCGTAGTTTGTACGTCGGAGCCGGCGTGACTGAACTGCCGGTGTTGTTAGCCGAAGTGCTTGAACTGCAACGCCAGGTTGCGCCCTACAATCTCCGACGGTCAGAAGTGGTGGTCCTCAATCGCGCCTGCCGATCTCTACCCCTGAAGTTTAAAGCACAGGATGCCTCTCTCGCTTCCGGCCTCTTCGACCATCTCTGGATTGTGAGCGTCTTGAACGATCCGGAGCGATTTCCTCACCTGGCTCCGCTGTCCTATGGTACTGCCGATCCGGTGACGTTTGACCCGCGCCAATTTGAACAGCAGCGCCGCGTTGTGCGTTCAATCGTCGATCGCGTCATGCCGAAGCTGAGCCTGCCTGGATTGGTGACCACCTCAACAGAAGAAGTGATCTGGATCGCGGACTGGTGCCATCGCAAAAATATTCCGTATCTCGTTGGACGAGAGCAATTTCCGACAGCTCTAGTAGGCGATCCAGTCTGCTTTATGAAGATTGGGGGCTTGGAAACGAACAATCGCAGACCGAGAGATGCTAGATTTTAAATCCGGGCGGCGGCTTCGACGAGTCGTCCATATACTGCCGGGCATACTTCACGTAATTCTCCGCCGATTCTCTAATCCAGGCCAACTCCTTGTCCGAAGCCGGTCGTTTCACTTTGGCTGGTGAACCCAGAATCAGGCTTTTCGGAGGAACAACGGTTCCTTCCGTGATCAGCGCCCCCGCTCCCACCACCGAATCCTCGCCGATCACCGCGCCGTCCATGATGATGGCACCCATTCCGACCAGCACTCGATCCTGAATCGTACACCCATGCAGCACAACATTGTGGCCGATCGTGACGTCAGTGCCGATGATGAGCGGATGGGTATCGTGCGTCACATGAAGCATGCAGAGGTCCTGGACATTCGTCCGTTCTCCAATCCGGATGTAGTGGACATCGCCTCGGATGACGGCGTTGAACCACACACTGCAACCCTCCCCCATGACCACATTGCCGATCACGACAGCAGTCTCTTCGATAAAGCATGATGTAGGGATCGTCGGTCTGATGCCCTGAAAGGTTCGAATCATGAGGCGCACTCTAGGGGAAGTGGGCCGCCTCCCGCAAGGGTCTAATTGACAGACTTTTTAACCCTCCCGTAGACTGGCCTCCATGTCTCAGCCCCTCATCGTCCCTCACCGTGCCAGATCAACCAAGTCCGCCAAGACAAAAGGAACCACGACCACTATTGGTTTCGTCAATCTTGGCTGTTCCAAAAATCAGGTCGATTCGGAAATCATGCTCGGGAGTCTCGTAACCGAGGGGTTTCAGCTGACCAGCGACCCGAAACAAGCTGACGTGGTCATCGTCAATACCTGCGGCTTCATCGAAGAAGCCAAAGAGGAATCGATCAACACCATCCTCGAACATGGGCAGCTGAAGACAACAGGAACCTGCCGTGTCCTTATCGCAGCCGGCTGCCTGGCACAACGCTATCAAGGTGACTTGCTCAAAGAGTTACCAGAGTTGGACGCGGTGGTCGGTACCGGCGAATTCGGCAAGATTGCGGAGATCTGCCGAGACTTGTTGGCTCCTAAGAAACGGCATCGACGTCTCTGGATCAGTCAACCTCCCTATCTCTACGATGAACTCGCACCTCGCTTGAGGCTCGGCAAGCAGCATAGCGCCTATGTGAAAATCGCCGAAGGTTGCAACCGCAACTGTACGTTTTGCGCGATTCCGTTGATGCGCGGGAAACAGCGTAGCAGGCCGGTGAAATCCATTGTCGCTGAAGCACACCAGCTCGCCGCTGAGGGTGTCAGAGAGATCAACCTGATCTCGCAAGATACGATCAACTACGGGGTCGATCTTGGCCTTCGCCAAGGCCTCGTTCAGCTGCTTCGTGAGTTGGTGAAGGTTGAGACACTCCGGTGGATCAGACCATTTTACCTGTACCCCCAACAAGTCACGGATGATCTCCTCGATCTCTACGCCGGGGAAGAAAAGATCACGAAGTATATCGACATGCCACTTCAACACATCAATGACCGGATGCTTAAACGCATGCAGCGGCTGGGCGATCGCGCTGCCATTGAATCTCTTGTCGATCGTATCCGCACCCGCATCCCCATGGTGACCTTTCGAACAGCTTTTATTGTTGGATTTCCTGGAGAAACCGACGCCGCCTATACTGAGCTTCGCGATTACGTGGAACGGGCGGAGTTCGACCGAGTTGCGGTGTTTCTTTATTCGGATGAAGAAGGCACTGGGGCAGTCGGCCTAGACGAAAAAGTCGAGCGGGAGGTCATGGATGAACGCCGTAACGAGATCCTCTCCATTCAGGAGTCGATTTCAGCCGCCAAAGGAAGGGCCAAAGTCGGCACCACCATCGACGTGCTGATTGATGGACGATCCGAGGAAACGGAACATGTTCTGGAGGGCCGCCACGAAGGGCTCGCTCCTGAAATCGATGGTGTCGTCTACATCGACGAGGGCTCGTCTGATACCACGTCACAGCGCCCAGCCCGTCACAACGTCTCCTCTCCCACACCTGGTGATTTCTGTAAGGTCGAGATTACCGATGCCGCAGCCTTCGACCTCGTCGGGCGCATCGTCACGGCTCCTGTCTAGGAAGTGTGGTTCCTTGCTGCTCCTGCTAGACACATAGCAACCACCACCAGAGGAGTGACCACCGATGTCGGCACAGGGAAAAGATTCCATCATTCTGTTGATCCATTGCAAAGACCGTAAGGGCATCGTGGCGCGCGTGTCGGGGTTCATTCATGATTTTGGCGGCAACATCCTCGATTCCGACCATCACACTGACAAGGATACAAACGATTTTCTTATGCGAATGGAGTTCGCCACGGAGGGATTCCAGATCCCTCCAGACGACATTCCGTCCGCCTTTGCTCCGATTGCGAAAGTGTATGAGATGCACTGCGAAGTGCATCCGTCCAGCCGACGAACCCGTGTTGGTCTGCTGGTTTCGAAACAAGATCACTGTCTCGCCGACCTCCTCCAGCGGCACCGCCGAGATGAACTGCACATCGATATTCCCGTCATCATTTCGAATCACGACACCTGCGCGAGCTGGGCAGAGCTCTTCAAGATTCCGTTCGCCGTCTATCCTGTGACCAAAGAGACCAAGCCCCAGCAAGAACAACAGGTCTTGGCGCTCCTAAAAGAGCACCGGGTGGAACTCGTGGTGATGGCTCGCTACATGCAGATTCTCACTGCGGAGTTTTTGGCTCAGGTCGGCTGCCCCGTCATCAACATTCACCATTCCTTTCTGCCGGCCTTTATCGGAGCCAATCCCTACCGGCAGGCCTACGACCGTGGCGTCAAGATCATTGGAACCACGGCGCACTACGCGACCCACGATTTGGATGAAGGGCCGATCATCGAGCAAGACGTGATTCGCATCGGACATCGAGATACCGTGGACGATCTCGTACGGAAAGGACGCGACTTGGAGGAAATCGTGCTGGCGCGCGCCGTGCGGCGCCACATTGAACGGCGAGTGTTAGTCTACGGAAGAAAGACAGTCGTGTTCGATTGAATCGGTGACGATCCAACGATTGTAGAAGAGAAAGGGGAACGGATTTGTATCCGTTCCCCTTGTGTTTGAAACCGAGGGCACAATGTTAGATCTTCGCTGACAGAAACAGTGACCCCCCACGACGGTTGATCAGCATCAGGATGCTGTCCCCCTTCTTCAAATCTGACGACACCTTCTCAAATTCCTTTACGGACTTGACCGGCCTCCGATTGATCTCTTGAATGACATCACCAGGTACGAGCCCGGCCTTTTCCGCACCGCTGTCCAGGTCAACGCTCGTCACGACGACTCCCTGAGCCTTTCCTTTGATGCCCAACTCGCGCGCGGTGTTCTGATTCAAATCCTCGACAGACAGACCGGCCAAGGCGTAGTCATGTTCACCACTTTCTACCTTCTTTGCAACTTTTTCCAGCTCCGGCTGCTCCCCGATCCGCACGGCCAGATCGCGCGCCCGCCCATCGCGCATGACCTTCACCGGGACCTTGCTGCCGACTGGAGTCCTGGTGACCATCCGTTGCAGTGCGACACCATCCTCAATCAGGATCCCCTGATACTCAATGATCACGTCGCCCTGCTTGAGTCCGGCGAGGTCAGCTGGGCTGTCTTCCTTGACGTCGCTGACTAAGGCGCCTTTCGCATCCTTCATACTGAAGGACGTTGCCAGATCCTGGTTCAAGTCTTGAAGACCGATCCCCAGATACCCTCGAACCACCTTACCGGTCTTGATCAAGCTCTCATAGATCGGCTTGGCCATCGTTGTTGAGACCGCGAAGCCCACTCCTTGATACCCACCCGTCTGCGAAAAGATGGCTGTATTAATACCAACGAGCTCGCCTCTGGTGTTGACCAGCGCGCCGCCTGAGTTACCTGGGTTAATGGCGGCATCCGTCTGAATAAAGTCTTCATACTGAGTGATCCCCATATGGCCACGGCCAACCGCGCTGACGATCCCGAGCGTCACGGTGGAATTCAACCCAAAGGGATTGCCGACCGCCAAGACATACTCACCGACCTGCAGTTGTGAAGCATCGCCCCATGGTATGGCGGGAAGACTGCCGGCGTTGATCTTAACCACAGCGAGATCGCTCTTCGGATCAGCTCCGATAATCTTGCCCTTGAATTCCCGCTTGTCGGGGAGAGTGACGCTTACTTCATGAGCCTTGTCGATCACGTGATTGTTGGTCAAAACATATCCGTCAGCAGAGATGATCACGCCTGATCCCTGCCCCCTTCGAAGTCCTCGCTGTTCCCCGGGAGGTTGCGGTCCCCGACGCCGTGGGTCGAAGGGTTTCCCAAACAATTCTTCCATTCGGTCTCGTAGCTCGTCAGGAACAGAGAAGCTGTCCGACACCTTTTCCGTCATAACGGTCGTGATGTTGACAACCGCGGGAGTAACTTGTCTTGCGACCTCCGTGAACCCGTTCGCGGGAGTTGTGATGACCACGGCCGCTGGAGTTGAAGTCGGGGCGCTGGATGCCTGGGACGCACTGAACGAGTACCCACCCCAAACCAGAACCCCACTCATGAGACCGATTCCGATTGCGGAACCGACCTTCCTATGCAGATGTGATGACATACGCCCTCCCCATAGGCTGGTTGATTGGAGACCCGTAATTCCTAGTTCTTACGATCGGGTAACCCCTGCCTTGTCGTTGCAAGGAACATAACAACCTGGGATGAGAACGAGATTAACCAACGATTAAAGTTCACTAAGCCGAGGGGTGAGCGAGCGGTAAGACAACGGTGAAGGTTGATCCCTGGCCGAGAGCGCTTTTGACTTCTACCCGGCCCTTGTGCAACTCCGCGATCCAGGAACAGATGGCGAGACCGAGACCTGTCCCCTTCTTGGTGTGGCCTCGGGCAACGTCAGTGCGGAAGAAGCGTTGGAAAATCTTCTTGTGATCGGCAGGGGCGATGCCGATCCCATGGTCCGTCACCGACAGCCTGGCCTCCCGACCGTCATTCAACAGCGAGATCTCGACCTTCCCGTCAGGATGCGAATACTTCATCGCATTTTCGACAAGATTGAGCAGCAGTTCACGAAGCCGCAAGTCGTCGCCCTGAACCACCACTGGCATGACGGTTCCCAGCAGGACGTCGATATTGCGGTCCTGCGCAAGCAACTTGGCCTGACGATGAATATCCTCCACCAGCGACTCCATGGCGACAGGCAGCGACTCCACTCTGACTTCGCCCATGTCGGCACGTGAGAGAAACAACAGTTCGTCGACGATTCGCGTCATTCGATCGATTTCTTCCAGATTGCTCTCCAGCACCAACCTATAGTCGTCGAGCAAACGCGGTCGCCGCAACACCAGGTCTGTTTCGCCTTTCATCACCGTCAGAGGAGTCCGCAACTCATGCGAGGCATCGCTGGTGAATTGCCGAATCTGGCGAAACGACGTATCCAGCCGTCCGATCATATTGTTGAAGGTGGCAGCCAGGCGGCCGATTTCGTCGTGAGCCGCCGGTATGCTCAGGCGTTGACTCAAATCACCAGCGGCAATGCGCTGCGCCGCAAGGGTAATCTTATCGACAGGACGTAAGGCTCGTCCCGCTAAGAACCATCCCCCTGCCAAAGACACAGCCAGGGCGATGGGGATCGCCACAACCAGCAGCACCAGGAAGCGCTGGAGTGTCTCTCCAACCGATTCCATCGACGTACCGACCTGCACGATATACAGGAGATTGCCTCCGTACATGATCGGCACGGAAATCAGTCTCAATGGAGGCTCCTTGGGATACTTGGCCGACTCAAAAATTCTCTGTCCGGCAAACGCGGCATCAAGGGCGGTGCGGCTCAGCGGAACTTCGTGTTGTTTGATATTCGGAGAACGGATCGTGATCGTGCCAGAGGGACTGAAGATCTGGAAGAACTTATCGATTCGCGTCAGTTCGGGAAATTGCGAGAGCAGTTCCTCTTCATTGATCAGTGGAAGAAATCCTCGCTCTTCGAGCGACCGCACCGCCGTCATGGCCGTATCTTCCAACGATTCATCGACTGTGTCGCGGAGACTTCTCGCCGTAATGGCGTATAGCACTACGGAGAAAACGATCAAGACCAGGGCTAGGGCAGTCCCATACCAGAGGGTCAGCCGGACGCGTAGCGGCATGGATCAGCTCCTGCTCAGTGGTGACAACGTCGTGCTGTCGGTTTGTTGCGCCTCAAGTCACTGGGTACGCGCTGGGCTTGTGTCAGGTTCACGCTAGTCGGCCTTCAGCATATACCCGCTACCACGAATGGTATGGATCAGCTTCTTGGTCCGGCCTCGATCGATTTTGTTCCGAAGGTAGTTCACATAAACATCGATGACGTTCGTAAAGGTGTCGAAATCTTGATTCCACACGTGTTCGGAGATCATGGGCCGAGTGAGGACGCGGCCGGTGTGACGCATCAGATATTCAAGCAACGCATACTCTTTCAGCGTCAAATCGATGCGTTGCCCACCCCGGGTGACATCACGGGTAGCCGGGTTAAGCATCAGATCATCCACCTGAAGAATCCCTGGGCTTTCGGATGCTCCACGACGCAACAGGGCTCGAACACGCGCCAAGAGTTCATCGATCGCGAACGGTTTGGTCAGGTAATCATCGGCACCGGCATCCAATCCTTTGACCCGCTGGTCGATCTGGGATTGCGCTGAGAGAATCAGCACCGGAGTGTGGACCCGTTCGTGACGGATATTCTTCAGCACATCCAGACCAGACATGGAGGGCAGCATCACGTCGACGACCAGGAGATCGTAGTTGGTCGCTAGTGCCATGTCCAATCCCTTAGCTCCGTCCTCACAGAGGTCGACGGCATAGCTCTCTTCTTCGAGCGCCCGCTTAATAAAACAACCGACTTTGGTTTCATCTTCTATGACAAGCACACGCATAGACACCCCAACAAATATTGAGCAGCGGCGTGATTATACCAGACCGATGACTGTGAATCTTGAAGCGTACAGTGGCTCACACTCGTCACGAAGCGGGGACTTAGCAGTCTGCGGAAAAACTCATGTTGATCTCTGTTGCCGTCACGGATATTGAGGTGTGAGACGACGTTGAACAATCATGCAGGATGCGCAAAAAGGCCGACCGGCAAGGCCGCAGCGAGCGAAGAGGCGAATCGTACTCTGGGCCGTACGTTGAGCCTCTGAGCGATGTGAGAACGACGCTGGCGGTCTTTTTCCGCATCCTGTTAGGTCGAATCGCCGGGGAAGGTTTGTTCCAGAGAGGTAATCATGGGCTTGCCGTCGCGGATCGTGAAGACCAGCGTTTCCTCGCCTTCCGTCTTGAATTCTCGATTGGCCTGGCGAAGCGTCTCGGTCGACTTGAAAGAGACTTTCGCGCTCCGTTCATCGACGGCCAACGACACGGACGTATTCGTCCGAGTGAAGTCGTGGGCGCTGGGAAAGGCGAAGCTCATGGCGAGCGTCTTCCGGTAATCTTCCCGCGTCAGCATGGCCATCTGTTGTTGCGGGCCTTGTTTCAGATGAATGGTGATGGTCACGTCGTGAGCAATGTGGCGCAGGACGCCGTCGACATCTTTTCGTCGAACCGCTTCGTCGAGTGCGTCGAGAAGATGGTCGATCCCTTCACGAGTCAGACGGACATCGGGCTGGAAGGGCTTCACCTGCGAATGACATCGGACTGGAGGGGCTTTACCTGCGAATCTGTGAGAACCACGCTGGGCTGACTTGTCGGTACATGGGGAGCCAGAAACTTGGTGACCAGACTCTGATTCTTGAAAATCGCGTACCCTGCGTATCCGATGGCCACTGTAGCACCCAGCACAAAGAGAATGACGAGGGCTTTTACCATCGAGAAGCGTGGCGGCGCTCGCTTTTCGGTTCTCTCATCGGTCCCCTGCTTCGTGGCGACCATAGATCAGCTCTCCGGGCTGAAGATATTATGAGGTAACAATAGCGTGAATTATGTGAAAAGCAATCAAAGCCGGCGGTGCTGCAGGCCGATGTACTCCGCAGAGCACGTGCCGAGCCAGACGGCTGCTGTAGGCAAAGCCTCCTCGCAACATAACAATGGTCATGAGCACGAATACATCTCTGAAAAACAGGCCTGGTCTCTTGGAAAAGGGCTGATGCCGTGGTACGCTGCCGCGATTGACAGGGGCACTGCTCACCCCATTCTCTACAAGCTAACCAGAGGTAGCCGACTCCATGACCACTCAGAATTGGCGCCAACCGACTGACGACTTTATTCACCGGCACCTGGGTCCCACAAGGGCCGATATTCAAGAGATGCTGGCCACATTGGGCCTCCTGTCGCTCGATACGTTGACCGATACCGCTATTCCTTCTGATATTCGATTTCGTCGAGCTCTTGACATTCCGATCGCCGACGGTGAGCAGGCCGCCCTGACCCGCTTGAAAGACATCGCGTCCAAAAATCAGGTCTATCGATCGTTGATCGGCATGGGGTACTACGATTGCGTCACCCCGGGCGTCATCCAGCGAAATATTCTAGAAAACCCGGCATGGTATACGCAATACACCCCATACCAAGCTGAGATCTCACAAGGCCGCTTAGAGGCGCTTGTGAACTTCCAGACCATGGTGGCAGACTTGACCGGTCTACCCCTGGCGAATGCCTCGCTGTTGGATGAAGCGACCGCTGCAGCCGAAGCGATGGCGATGTGTTACACGATCGCCCGCAACACCGGCGATGAACGAAAGGAATTCTTTGTCTCGCGCGACTGCCATCCACAAACCTTGGCGGTGTTGCAGACCAGAGCCGAGCCTCTGGGTATCGTCATCAAGACCGGTGTCGCCTCATCCGTTGATTGTTCGCGTCCTCAGCTGTGCGGCCTATTGTTGCAATACCCAGCCACAGACGGCTATGTGAGTGACTTCAGCACATTGGTCACGCAGGCGCATGAGGCCGGTGTGCTCGTAGCAGTGGCCACCGATCTTCTCGCCCTGACCTTACTCCGCTCGCCCGGGGAATTCGGCGCCGACATTGCCGTCGGTTCGACACAACGCTTCGGTGTTCCGATCAGCTTCGGTGGACCCCATGCTGCGTTTCTTGCGACCAGGGAGGAATACAAACGGCAGATGCCGGGTCGCCTTGTTGGTGTCTCAAAAGATGTGACCGGCAAACCAGCCATCAGGCTTTCGCTTCAGACGAGGGAGCAACACATTCGACGGGAAAAGGCCACCAGTAATATCTGCACGGCTCAAGTCCTGTTGGCCGTCATGGCCGCCATGTATGCGGTGTACCACGGACCGGACGGGTTGCGTCGGATCGCCGAGCGCGTACATGGCCTCACGTTGCTATTGGCAGAAGGACTGCGTCGGCTTGGATTCGATGTCTTGCCGAAAGTCTTCTTCGATACGGTTCGGATACCAGTCCCCAAAGCTCAAGCTGATCACATTGCGACCAGGGCGAAGGAACAAGGAGTCAATTTCCGGCACTATGAAGACGGCTCCATCGGCATCTCACTCGATGAAGTCAGCTCCGAGGAAGAAGTCCACCGGCTCCTGCACATCTTCGTCGGACATGACCAGTTGCCATTCCAACTTTCCGATCTCGCTGACGCCATCGATCTCAACTACTCGGCTCCCTTGGCCAGGACAAGTAAATACCTCACGCATGAGGTCTTCCAGCGCAATCACTCCGAGCACGAGATGCTCCGCTATCTTCACAGACTACAGGCCAAAGACCTTTCTCTTGTCCACTCCATGATCCCGCTGGGTTCCTGCACCATGAAGCTGAACGCCACCACGGAAATGCTACCGGTCACGTGGCCGGAGTTCGCTCGTTTGCACCCCTTCGCGCCGACTGAACAAACACGTGGCTATCGGACGTTGTTCGAACAGCTCGAATCGTGGTTGGCTGAGATTGCCGGATTCGCGGCCTTCTCGCTCCAGCCGAACGCGGGGTCCCAGGGCGAATATTCTGGTCTGATGATGATTCGGGCCTATCATCGGTCGAAGGGGGAAACACACCGAGATGTCTGCCTGATCCCCGTATCAGCCCACGGCACGAATCCCGCCAGCGCCGCCATGGTTGGGATGACGGTCGTCGTGGTTGCCTGCGATCAGGACGGCAACGTGGATGTCGCCGACTTGGAGGCCAAGGCCGCTCAATATCGAGACCGATTGTCGGCCTTGATGCTCACCTATCCATCAACTCACGGGGTGTTTGAAGCAAGTGTGCGGCGCATTTGCCAAATCGTCCATACCCATGGCGGTCAAGTCTATATCGACGGGGCCAATATGAATGCCATGGTGGGCCTCTGCCGGCTGGGCGACATCGGAGCGGATGTCTGCCACCTCAACCTCCATAAGACGTTTTGTATTCCCCATGGAGGTGGAGGACCCGGCGTCGGACCGATTGGAGTGGCGCGGCATCTCGTGCCATTTCTACCGGGGCACCCCGTGGTCAAGCTTGGTGGGCCTCAAGCCATCGGCCCTGTTTCGGCAGCCCCGTTTGGCAGTCCGGGCATCCTTCCGATTTCCTGGGTATACATTGCCTTGATGGGTCGTGACGGATTGACCAAAGCCACACAAGTGGCCATCCTCAATGCCAACTACATGGCCAAGCGGATGGAAAAACATTACCCCATTCTGTATCGGGGCGATTCCGGATTGGTGGCTCACGAGTTCATCCTGGATCTCCGTGAATTCAAGGAGAGCGCCGGGGTCGAAGCTATGGATGTTGCCAAGCGATTGATGGACTATGGTTTCCATGCCCCAACCGTGTCGTTCCCGGTGCCCGGCACGCTGATGATCGAGCCGACGGAAAGCGAAGCCAAGAGCGAACTCGATCGGTTCTGTGAAGCGCTGATTCTGATCCGTGCCGAGATTCAAGAAATTGTCGACGGACGGCAGCCACGGACGAACAATGTGCTGAAAAATGCACCGCATACCGCTGCCATCGTCACGGCGACGGAATGGAATCGTCCCTATACCCGCGAGCAGGCGGCGTTTCCTGCACCCTGGCTGAGAAACAGCAAGTTCTGGCCGAGCGTGAGCCGCATCGACGAGGCCTACGGTGACCGCCATCTGGTCTGCAGCTGTCCTCCGATCGAAAGTTATCAGCCCTAGCCAGCTCATCCTCCGCCGTGGCCTCTTGGCTGTCCTCCCCTGCATGGGCGACGGTGGACCCTGCCTTGTCCATTTTCCACGCTCACAGTAGAGTACAGAAGCGGACTCTGACGAGGAGGTTCTATGAGCGACATCGGACGTCGAGGTTTTCTGGTGCGGACTGGTTTGGCCTTAGGCGCAGCGGTTCTGGCTGGTGCCCACGCACGCGTGTCTGCCGATCAACAAGCCCCGCAGTACAGATTCAAAAACTGGGAAAAGCTCCGGACCCAATTTCCGTTGTCTCCCCAACTCATCCATCTGGCGGCATTTTTTCTCGCATCCCATCCGACACCGGTGCGTGAAGCGATCGAGCGGCACCGCGCCGGCCTCGATGCCGATCCCATCGGCTATTGGGTTGAACATGAGGAGAAACAGGACGCGAAGGTGCTCCAGGCGGCAGCCGAGTATCTGGGAGGCAATCCCACCGACATCGCCTTGACCGACAGCACGACGATGGGCCTGGGGCTTCTCTATGGTGGTCTCAAGCTTGGCAACGAGCAGGAAATTCTGACAACGACCCACGACCACTATTCGACGGAAACGGCGCTGCGTCTCCGTGCCGAACGGACAGGCGCCATGGTGCGACAGATTCACCTCTATCGTTCCACCAACACTGTGTCTCGCGATGAAATTGTCGATTCGTTGCGCAAGAACATCACCCCGATGACCCGCATTGTGGCTGTCACCTGGGTACATTCCAGTACAGGGCTTAAACTGCCCATTCATGAGATGGCGCTGGCGATCCAGGCCATCAATCGCTCGAGAGAAGAGAGGGATCGGATCATCTTCTGCGTGGATGGAGTCCATGCCTTGGGAGTTGAAGACTTCCGCGTAAGCGAACTCGGATGCGACTTCCTCATCGCCGGAACCCACAAGTGGATGTTTGGTCCCCGTGGAACCGGTTTGGTTTGGGGCCACCCAAAAGCATGGCCGATCGCCAGGGCGACGATCCCAACCTTTAGTGGGCAGGCCTATGAGCTCTGGATGGAGAACAAATCTTCAAAGAATCTTCCACAGTCGGTTCACATGTCCCCCGGAGGGTTCCATTCGTTTGAACACAGATGGGCGCTGGGTGAAGCCTTCACCTTTCATCAGACCATCGGAAAATCGAAGGTGACGCAGCGGATCTATGAGTTGAACCAGCAGCTGAAGCAGGGCTTGGCAGCCATGCCGCACGTTACGTTACATACTCCGATGTCGCAGGACCTCTCCGCTGGAATTGTCTGTTTCGAAGTGGCCGGCCTGGCGCCTCGCCAGGCCGTGGAGAAGCTGCGCCAACGAGGCATCGTCGGCAGCGTGACACCCTACGCAACGAAGTACGTCCGGCTAGCACCGAGCCTCATCAACTCACCGAAGGAGATCGAAACAACCTTGGAAGAGATCCGAACGCTGCGCATGGCCTAGCACGCACCACAGCTCGTTCATACCGATCTACCCCGCTCCAGCTCCCAATACGCGCCTTGATCACACACGTCACTCAAAGTGACAACGCAGTTTCTTCGCAGCAGTCCGCAAGGACTGATCGAGGGTCCAGAGTGTCACGTGCCCAAGCACGGCCGACGCGAGGAGATGGGCATCGATCCACCCTAACCCATGCCCGAATAGCTTGTGGG
>SWDO01000004.1:358641-419780 GCA_005116895.1 Nitrospira sp.
CTAGTGTCCTACGAGAATAGGCGAAAGTCTAGATCCAAATGGCCCGGAGTCTCTACCGAAAAAAGAGGCGAGGCTGCATCGATTATGATGGTGCCGAAGCCGGGATTTGAACCCGGACACCCTTGCGGGCGCTAGACCCTGAATCTAGTGCGTCTGCCAGTTTCGCCACTTCGGCATACAGGCTGCTGAACAATGTCTCCCTGCGGCGTTCTCAGTCACCCATCCCCCTCAACGCATCAACAACGTAGCCTTTGAGGTCGAAGCTCTTTGCGGCCTTGCTCCGATCCATTTCCGAGCAACCCGACATCAAGAACCAGACTAATGAACTACCGGGGAGATGGATTATCCTGAATTCTCCTCATCGGCGTCAAGCAAACGTTGGCGCCACCATTTCACGGCGCGGCACGGATGGCTGGCCCAGGCATGGCCCATTGTCCGGCGGTCGAGATCTCCCGTGGATCGCCGCTGACGACAATGCGCTCACGTACGAGTCCGGCTGCGGCCAAGAGCGAAGGGGCAGCGATCTGCGGGGCCTCATCAATCATCAGGACATCGAAGCGCACCCGACTGAACAGGGGATCGCTCGCAACCCGCATGGGTGTGGCGGCAACGAGTCGTCGATTCTGAATGAAGGCCTGGCGGTTTGGATGTTCTTCGGCCGCCAGTAACTCGCGAACCTTTTTGGTTCCCCCCAGTTTGGCGATCTGTTCTTGGAGTTCCTCGAACTCGGCTCGCTTTCCTCTGGGAACGGCCGCATCTGGAGCAAGCTGCTGAATGCGGCCTTTGGCGACATCGAGTTCGTTGTTGAGTTGGTCCATCTGCCCCTGATACAGCGCACAGTATTGTTTGAGGGATTCTGCATTCTTCCCGACCGCTTGCATTGTCAAACGTTGAAACAGAGGTAGGTGCTCGAAGTCCTTGAGCGTCTTCTGGACATCGGCCATCTTCACTTGAAGATCTCGCAATTGTGTGACGAGGCGCCATTCCAGTAAGCGGACTTCGTCCAAATCTTTTTGCTTTGCTTCTTTCTGAGACAGAAAAGGGGCCAACTCTCGGAAACTTTCATACTTATGTCTCAAGGAAGCTTTGTTGCCCTGTGACTTGGCATAAAATTGATGCATTTGGGCTTCGAACCCCAGTGCCTGAAGATCGACGCCGCCGGCTTGCGAGACAATCGGAAGTTCATATCGAGTGATCCACGTTGTGTGATTCAGGCCACCGGCCTTCATGGTACGCCCCACCATCCCCACCATCTCATCGCACTCTAGGTGGTCTGGACTGATCAGGAGGATGCGCTTGTTAGCTCGAATCAGCTCCATCGCTAGATTCCCCAGCTTTTGACAGCGGGATGACCGGTCGTCTGACCACACCGTCGTGAAGATAGATGAGGTGGAGGGAAAGGCCTCAGCTTCCACGTCCTGCATCTGCAGCAGCGACGCCAACCGCTCGGTTGGCCCAAGGTGATACAGGTCTGGCTTCACCAACATATCTTTCAGGCGGGAGGCTGACGTGCCGACAAGGCCGGCCTGATCTGGAACAAGGGTCACAGAGGGGATTTCGCGTCCGAGGGCATCGACCAGTTGGACGGATAGGCTGTTCCCGGCCTGCCGCAGGACAATTCCTTCCGTCGTGTCCGCCTCATCGGCAGGGACGACGGATACTGGAAGGTCAACCGGCGCTGTCTCGTGGCTACCTCGATGGTCGCGTGTTTCTCCTTCTCAGACCACTCTTTCACGACCTCGAGGATCTTCCGGTACGGGGCCTGCGACACGCGATAGAGGAGCGTCGCAACGATTTCGTCCAGCGGATGGTGCGGCTCAATTAGCTCAACCAACTCAACGGGCCCCCAGTTTTCAGGCTGATCGAGCCCTGCCCCGCGCAAGACTTCCTTCGCATGACGAGCTAAATCGGAGTAGACCGATTCTTGATAGGCATTCGCCTTGGCATGCCGCGCGAGTGTCGGAGCCAATGGATCACTCAGGCCAGCGCTCTGACCGCAGAGCTCGCCCCATAGATTCACCGGCGGACGTTGGCAGGCTTCTTTCAAATCCTCGCCGATCGCCCGCAGTTCCGGCAATTGCGACGACAACAGGCGCGTCATCTGCTTTTCCAACGTCCGGATGCTGACGACTTGTCCGACATTGGTCTTGGCCGCAAGAGGAAGCAGATAACGGGTGACATCGAAGGCGCGTGCCGCGATCGTCCGCTGATAATCGGCTGGTTTCATGGACTCTGGACGCGGGTCCCGTTCGGAGAGGTACGCGATCAAGGGATCGTGCAGCAATCGATAAATTTCGGACAGACTGCGAAGAATGCCTTCATAGACTGCCTCGGTTTCGCTCCCTCGAATCTGGCCCGGTACAAACCACCGGCTCGCGGCAAAATTCTGATAGCGGCTCGATTTGGCCTGACCGTCCCAGAGCGGCTCGTCCTCCAGGCGAATGGCGGCGAGCTCCGAAATCTCTTCAAAACAGATGATGACGTGGCCGAGGTCGGCGATCGACGCATGACCGTAATCGAAATAAAACTGGTCCCAGAACTTTTCCGAGGAATGGCCATACACCCACCGGATGCTCTGTTCGATGGAATCCGGCGATCGGCTATAGCGCGCTAGTGCATACGCAGATTTCTCCGGCGGCATAGGCGCGATGGCCATGACCCGGCGACCTGATTGATCCTGACTCATAGAAGGTCTTTCACGTTCGATTGAACCGTAGGCCGCGCACTATACCTCTCGATTCAAGATGGCGCAAGCTCAGGTCCGTTGACTTGCCTCAGAAGGCGCCGCTATAGTCCGCGCAAATCATGCGGTGTGAGGTGTCCATGGGAGCAGGAGGCGACCGTTCTTCATGATTAAAGGCATTAAAGGTGTGAAAGATCTATTACCGGAAGAGACCCCCCGTTGGCGCCTCATCGAAGAAACTGCCAGGCGGTGGGCTGGCCGGTATGGATTTCATGAAATTCGAATCCCGATCTTTGAAATGACGACCTTGTTTGCACGAAGCATCGGTGCCTCAACCGATATCGTTGAGAAAGAGATGTACACCTTCCCAGATCGCGACGGCACATCTCTCACCCTTCGGCCTGAAGGGACTGCTGGGACTGTCCGAGCCTATATCGAGCACAATCGGGCCGCAATCCCCGTTCCTCAGAAGTACTTCTATTTCGGGCCCATGTTTCGTCACGAGCGTCCCCAAGCCGGCCGGCTCAGGCAATTTCATCAGTTTGGCGTCGAGTCTCTTGGTATGGCGGATCCCCGAGCCGATGTCGAGGTCATTACCCTCCTCTGGCGGATCCTGTCCGACCTTAATCTTCCCAGTCTCACCTTGGAAATTAACAACCTAGGCTATACCGCTGATCGAGATACCTATCGACCTCACCTCGTGAGTTACCTTAGACAACATGAATCGGGCCTGTGTGCAAATTGCCGGCACCGCATCGACGCCAACCCACTGCGAGTTCTGGACTGCAAAGTCCCCGAGTGTCGCGCAATTACAGAAACCGCGCCACGCCTAGGCGACTCCCTTTCTGAGGCAGCTCGTTCATACTTCACACAAGTCCTCACTGGTCTTGACGCTATTAAGATACCGTACTCGTTGAATCATCGGCTGGTGCGAGGCCTTGATTACTATAACCTCACCACCTTTGAGGTCACTGCGACCAACTTAGGTGCTCAGAATGCCGTAGGTGCATGTGGACGCTACGATCAGTTGGTTGAAACTCTCGGAGGGCCACCCACTCCTGCTGTTGGTTTTGCCATCGGCCTCGAAAGAATGTCGATGTTGTTGCCTGAGTCAGTAACAGGAAGAACACCGGAGGATCTCACTATCTATATTGCCGGCTTCGGTAACCAGGGTGCAGTGGCTGGTCTCACGGCGCTGGAAGAACTTCGTCTTACTGGACTCCACGCAGTTTCCGATTTTCGATCCACAACCCTGAAGGCTCACTTACGACAAGCTGACCGTCTTGCGTCTCGCTTCACTCTTATCATCGGGGATGATGAAGTCGTGAAAGGGTCGGCAGTTCTTCGCGATATGATGACAAAAGTACAGCATGATGTGAATCTCTCTACCCTAAGTCCTCAGATTCTGTCTCTTCTTCCCGGCTCCTAAAGTGCACGCTTTTCCGGATTGACTTTCCCCTCAAAACCACTTAATCTCTCATGGTGGATATAGTACATAACTATATATAATTCATCATAAATTCCTGTGGATTCAAAGAAGATTGGTTTTCTCCTAGCTCTTCCTCCATCACATACCAGCGCTGAGACTGTGCATGGTCTCGCGCACGCGGCCCTTGATGCTGGCCAAGAGGTCTACTTATACCTTATTGATGAAGGTGTGAAGAATATTCACAGCGACCGCTACCGAGGTCTCGCCCAAGAAGGGGCCAAAATTTTTGCCTGCGCCTATGGGTGTCAACAACACCACGTTCCAACCGAAACTATAGATGCCAAAATGTCGCTCTGTGGCCTCGTTGTATTGTCTGGACTTATCGAAGCCTGTGATCCGTTTCTATCGTTTACCTAATTATTTCTTCTCTATGGCAAAAAACGTTGCTGTTATTATTCAAGAAGATCCTCGAAAGACACATAGGCCTGTCGAGGCTCTCCGTATTGCTCTTGGCCTTTCGGCTGGATCTCACATGACAACTGTCGTGCTCCTTGGTGAGGCTGCCCGTCTCCTAGGAGATGAGACCGACGATATTCTCGATATTGAGATCCTTGAAAAGTATCTTCCTGCTATTAAACAACTCGAAATTCAATTTATTGTCCCTCATATGATTGATCAGGTAGTTATCCAGGATGACTTCCTCGTGAAACGTGAAAACAACGAAACTATTCGCTCCTTTGTACAATCTATGGATTGCACACTTGTGTTTTGACTCAGGAGCTTCTTTATATGTTCTCGGCTGTCTATATTGTTCGTTCTCCACTCCATACTCTGTCCCAGATACTCTTGCCTGAAAAGAGTTCAGCTATAGTACTTTCCCTGGAAGATCCCCTTCTTCCAGGAAAAGTATTGAGTGTAACAAATACCACTCAATTCACAGAGGGGGAGAGGTTATCGTATGAACAAATACTCGAACTACTTCATAAAGGCACAAAGGTCATAACACTATGACTCCGAAGCTTGTTCGTTAAGAAAGTTAGGAGTAGTGGAAGTAGGAGTAGTGGAGTGAATAGAGAGTATAACTGTGAAGTGGTTGATTTTATAAAGTAAGTATTACTAGATAGATAAGGATAACACTGGGGATTGTTTCTTTATAGAGTCGTTGGAATATGTGAAAAGCTTGTGAAGAAGGAATAGATGGCGATTGTACCTTCGTTATATAACTCGACATGTCCTGGTGTGACGTGGTATTCAGCCTCCCTTTTTATCCGTTATAAAGAGAAGTGGAATAGTAGTTATCCACAAGTGTGAATAATCCTGTGTATAGCGGTTTTGATGCGTTATGAGTATTGACACTGTTTGGCAAGAAGCATTGCAGTATATCCAAGCGAAAGTTCCTAAACAGGTGTATGACACATGGTTTATACCGGTTTACCTCGACCGGATTGAGAACTCGACGGCGCATATTGGGGTTCCGAATAAGTTCTTCGGGGAATGGCTGGATGCTCATTATGGACCGCTACTAGCGGAAGCTATGGCCACGGCTCGTGGTGGAGGACTGATGGGTGTGGCATTCACAGTCCGCCCAAAGAGCACTGCCCAGGAGATTGAACCACAGAGCGTTGTCACTGCGCCGCGAGGTATCACTCAGTCTAAGCCGCGACGGGGAATCCAGCTCAACCCAAAATATATATTTAAGAACTTCGTTGTTGGTGCTGGGAACCAATTTGCTCATGCGGCCTGTATGGCCGTAGCCGAACAGCCAGGCCAGACCTATAACCCGCTCTTTATTTATGGAGGGGTGGGACTCGGGAAGACTCATCTCTTAAACGCGATCGGAAATCATGTCGCTGAAAAGAGCGATCTGCGAATTGCTTATCTGACCACAGAGCAATTTACCAATGAGGTGATCAACTCCATTCGATATGACAAAATGATGGATTTACGGAAACGGTATCGACATATCGACATGCTGATGATCGATGATATCCAATTCCTGGTCGGGAAGGAACGGACACAGGAAGAGTTCTTTCATACCTTCAATGCCTTATATGAGGGGCATAAGCAGATTGTTCTCTCCAGCGACCGGTTTCCTAAGGATATGCCGGATATCGAAGAGCGTCTACGATCTCGGTTCGAATGGGGATTGATTGCAGACTTGCAGCCGCCTGATGTGGAGACCCGCATTGCCATCCTGAGAAAAAAATCAGAAGATGAGGGACTCAAACTGCCGGAAGACGTCATCCAGTTCCTATCGATCACGATGAAGAGCAATATCCGTGAATTGGAAGGCAGCCTGGTTCGACTAGGTGCGTATGCCTCGCTGACGGGGCAGGTGATAAGCCTTGATCTTGCCAAGACCGTCTTGCGCGATGTCATTGGGGATAAGAAAAAGATCGTTGCGATGGATGATATTCAAGAGGCGGTCTGTACACAATTCCATGTAAAGATGACGGAGTTGAAATCTCGCCGCAGAAGTAAGACGCTCGTACATCCTCGACAGATCGCAATGTATCTGTGTCGAGAGCTGACTGATGCCTCGTACCCTGAAATCGGGCGCCAATTTGGCGGTAAAGATCATACGACCATCATTCATGCCTGTCGCCAGGTCACAAAGGCCAAGGAGACCAACACGGTGTTGCAGGCGACGCTTGAAACATTGAAAGAGCAAATTCTTCGTAGTTAAGAGCTTCGCAGGGAGAATTCTCTATGAAAATACGTATTGGGCGAGATGAATTGTTGACAGGACTTCAGCGGGTCCAAGGTGTCGTGGAGAAACGAAATACGATGCCGATTCTGTCCAATATCTTGTTGGAAGCCAAGCAGGATGGGGTAGAGATTGTCGCGACAGACCTCGAAATTGGATTGCGAGGTCTGTACAAGGGAACCGTTCTGTCGACTGGCGGTGTCACCATCTCAGCCCGAAAATTATTCGAGATCGTCAAAGAGTTACCCCCTGGCGACATCGAACTGACGTCGACAGACAACAACTGGACGACTATCCAAGCCGGGAAGAGCCAATTCAAAGTCGTCGGCCTTCCCAGCAGCGAATATCCTGCACTGCCGACCATCGAGCGCGAGGGATTGACACCGCTTTCAGGAGAGGGCCTTCTGGAATTGATCCGGAAGACACTCTTTGCCGCCGGTGATAACGATGCTCGATATATCCTGAACGGCCTCTTGGTCACTCTCGTTTCGACCGACAAAAAAACCTCGCTGCGATTAGTCGGCACAGATGGCCATCGTTTAGCAGTGGCAGAGCAAGAAGTCGGAAAGGCCGGTACTACCGGTACTAAAGGTGTGCCCCAGGAAATGAAAGCCATCATACCGAAGAAGGCGGCGCATGAAATCCGCCGTCTCTTGGAGGAGGGCGTAGATGCCGAACCGCTCATCGGTTTCTCAAAAAACCTCATGATCTTCCGAAAGAGCGGGTTGCTGCTGACGTCTCGGTTGATGGAAGGCAACTACCCTAACTACCAACAGGTCATCCCAAAAGAAAGCGGCAAGAAGATCAGTGTGAGTCGAAGTGAATTGGAGAGCGCGCTGCGGCGAGTGTCGGTACTGGCTAAGGATAAAGCCAGCGCGGTAAAGGTTTCGTTCGCATCCGATAAGATGACCTTGTTTTCCAGCAGTCCAGATTACGGGGAAGCCACGGAAGAATTGCCAGCCCACTATGAAGGAGAGGCCATCCAGACGGGATTCAATGCCCGTTACCTGTTGGATGTCTTCAGCGTGATGGATGGGGAAACACTATCACTTCAGATGGAAACTCCGCTCAGTCCCTGTCTAATTCAAGAACCGGAAAGCCCGGGGTTCAAATGTGTGGTTATGCCCATTAAGATTTAGTGGGATAATGGTGAATAAGTCCATCGATATCGTACGCATATCCCAGGAACAAACAAAGCGAACCCCACTTCGCAACAGACGGTTAGGAAACGGATGACCACAGACGAATCTTCCCAGCCTAAATCAGACAGCTACAACGCCGATCAGATCAAAGTCCTTGAGGGCCTCGAAGCCGTCCGAAAGCGGCCGGCGATGTATATTGGGAGCACGGGCGTGGATGGACTTCACCACCTTGTCTATGAAGTCGTGGACAATAGTGTCGACGAACATATGGCGGGGTTCGGTGACGCCATCGAGGTCATGATCCACATCGACGGGAGTGTGACGGTCATCGACAATGGGCGAGGCATTCCCACCGGCATGCACTCCACGCAAAAAAAGTCCGCCGCCGAAGTGGCATTGACGGTCCTTCACGCAGGCGGCAAGTTTGAGCAGGGAGCCTATACGGTTTCCGGCGGCTTACACGGAGTCGGTATCTCCGTCGTGAACGCCTTGTCGGAATGGCTTGAACTGGAGATCTGGCAGGATGGTCAAGTATTCGAGCAGCGCTATGAACGTGGGAAGCCGGATGCTCCGCTCAAGGCGACCGGGAAAACAAAACGCCGAGGGACCAAAGTTCGGTTCAAACCGGACAGCCAAATCTTTGAGACGCTGGAGTTCAGTTTTGACGTGTTGGCCCAGCGGCTCCGCGAGCTCGCTTTTTTAAATAGAGGCCTGGCCATTACCCTGAAGGATGAGCGGAAAGAACCGGCGAAAGAGCAAGTGTTCCTGTACAAGGGCGGCATCATGTCCTTCGTTGAACACCTCAACGAAGCCAAAACTCCGCTGCATAAGCCGATCTACGTCAAGGTCGAGAAGCCAGAAATGGTTCTAGAAGTGGCGCTCCAGTACAATGACAGCTATGCGGAAAACCTGTTTTCATTTGCGAATAATATCAACACGAAAGAAGGCGGTACGCATTTAGTCGGATTCAAGGCGGCTCTCACCAGGACGATCAACACCTACGCCAATGCCAACGATCTCTTCAAGAAAGAAACCGAATCTCTAACAGGAGATGATGTGCGGGAGGGGTTGACGGCGGTGGTCAGCGTTAAGGTACGCAATCCGCAATTCGAGGGCCAGACGAAAGCGAAGCTCGGGAACAGCGAAGTGAAAGGCGTGGTCGAGGCCGCTGTCAACGAGGCCTTGGGTAACTATTTCGAGGAAAATCCTCCCGTCGCTCGCAAGATCATCGGTAAGGCCATTGACGCGGCTCGCGCCCGCGAAGCGGCGCGGAAAGCCAAGGATCTGATCCGACGAAAGAGTGCGCTCGACGGCGGCTCATTGCCCGGAAAGTTGGCTGATTGTTCAGAAAAAGATCCGGCCTTGAGTGAACTCTACATTGTGGAGGGTGATTCAGCCGGCGGCTCCGCGAAGCAAGGACGTGACCGCAAGTTCCAAGCGATCCTGCCCTTGAAAGGGAAGATCTTGAATGTCGAAAAGGCGCGCTTCGACAAGATGCTCTCCAGCGATGAGATCCGGACCCTCATCATGGCACTGGGGACCGGCATCGGCCGCAGGCGCGAAGAGAGCGACAAATCGGAGAAAGATGCATTCGACATCGCCAAGGCTCGCTATCATAAGATTATTCTCATGACCGATGCCGATGTGGACGGCAGCCACATCCGAACCTTGCTCTTGACGTTCTTTTTCCGACAGATGCCCGAGCTGATCGAACGGGGGTATATCTATATCGCGCAGCCACCGCTGTTCAAAGTGAAGAAAGGCAAGACGGAGCGGTATCTCAAGGACGAAGGGTTATTGAATGACTATCTAGCCGATCTGGCGGTCGAAGATGTCGAACTGTATCTGGAAGGGGCGCAAGGGTATGTGACCGGACGTCGGCTGTTGCCGATTCTGAAGAAAATGATTGCCTTTGAAACCTTGCTCAGTCGGCTCAATAAGAAGTCCCACGAAGCCGCGATGCTCCGTACCTTTGTCGACGAACCAGGGCTCGATCGGGAGCTGCTCAAGGACCGAACTGCACTTCAACGATTGGTCGAGAACATCAAGACATCGCTGGCTGTGGTATTTCCAAAAGTCACGCCGGAATTCGATGTGCTGGATGATGAAGAACATCAATCAAATAAGGTGGTCTGCCGGCTGCATGCGAACGGCGTCACTCATGAACTGTGTGTGACACATGAACTCGTCGGCTCCGCAGAGTTTCGTGAACTACAGAAACTGACTCCGTCGGTTATTGGGTTAGGACGCCCTTCGTACAAGCTCAAAGCCAAAGGCCAAGAACATCACTATCGGGCGACCGATGAATTGGTGAAAGCTATCTTGGATATGGGGAAGCAGGGGCTCAGCATTCAGCGCTACAAAGGGCTCGGCGAGATGAACCCTGGGCAGCTCTGGGAAACGACCATGAACCCTGAAATGCGTACCCTCTTGCGGGTCACACTTGAAGATCTCACCGGTGTCGATGAAATCTTTACGATCTTGATGGGCGATGAGGTCGAACCGCGGCGCAATTTTATTCAAACGCATGCCCTTGAGGTGAGGAATTTAGACGTATAGCGTCGTTCGTGAAGCGTGAAGCGAAGGCCGAACAGGATTTCGGATCCTTACGTTTCACGAGTAATGATTAACGAGGACATATGCCCCCTGATGAACGCTTAGGTCACATCGCGATAGAAGACGAGATGAAGTCGTCGTACCTCGATTATGCGATGAGCGTCATCGTAGGACGAGCGCTGCCCGACGTCCGCGATGGGCTTAAACCGGTTCATCGCCGCATCCTGTTCGGCATGAACGAAATGGGCCTCGCCTCCAATCGGACCTACCGCAAGTCAGCCAAAATCGTGGGCGAGATCATGGGCAACTATCACCCACACGGTGATACGGCCATTTACGATACTCTCGTGCGGATGGCGCAGAATTTCAACATGCGCTATCCCCTCGTCGACGGCCAGGGCAACTATGGATCGATGGACGGCGATTCAGCGGCTGCGATGCGTTATACCGAAGCGCGCATGACTAAGCTTGCCGAAGAGATGCTGGCCGACATCGACAAGGAAACGGTCGACTTCGGTCCGAACTACGACGAATCGAGACAGGAGCCACTGGTGTTGCCGAGCAGGGTGCCGAATCTCCTCATTAACGGAGCGGGCGGCATCGCGGTCGGCTATGCCACGAATATCCCGACGCATAACATTGCTGAGATCATCGATGGATTGCTTCTGCTGTTGGAGAATCAAGACGTCACGATCGCTCAGTTGATGAAGAAGATCCCGGGGCCAGATTTTCCAACGGCTGGGTTCATCTACGGCATGAGCGGTATCAAGGACGCTTATGAGACCGGTCGGGGTCTCTTGAAGCTGCGGGCCAAGGTCGTGGTAGAGATCGACGAACGTACAGACCGCGAACGGCTCATCGTGACGGAGATTCCGTATCAAGTCAACAAAGTGTCATTGATCAAGAAAATTGCGGAGCTGGTTCAGGAAGACCGGATCAAAGGCATCTCTGATTTGCGAGATGAGTCATCGGATCGTGAGGGGGTCCGGGTGGTCATCGAGCTCAAGCGAGGTGAAATCCCGCTGGTCGTGCTGAATAATCTTTACAAACACACCCCTCTTGAAACCACCTTCGGCGTTATCATGCTGGCGCTGGTCAACAATCGTCCAGAAGTCCTGAATCTCAAACAAATTCTGCATCATTTCCTTGATCACCGACGGGAAGTCGTCGTCCGCCGCACCGCCTACGAGCTGCGCAAGGCGGAAGAGCGGGCGCATATCCTCGAAGGGCTCAAGATCGCACTCGACAATCTCGATGCCGTGATCGCTCTCATACGTCGATCGCAATCGCCGGACGAAGCACGGGCCGGGTTGATGCACCAGTTTGGCCTTACCGATATCCAAGCTCACGCGATCCTGGACATGCGGCTCCAGCGCTTAACGCAGCTTGAACGGACTAAACTCGTCGAAGAGTACCAAGACGTGCTGAAGCAGATTGAGTATTTGAAGTCCATTCTCGCCAACCAGGAACTGGTCCGGACGATCATTAAGGATGAGCTGACCGAAATTCGGGAAGCGTATAAGGACGAGCGGCGTACGCAGATCGTCAAGGAAGAGGCGGAAATCACTCTGGAGGATCTGATTGCAGCAGAAGAAGTGATCGTCACGATCTCTCATGCCGGATACATCAAACGAAATGCCGTGTCGCTCTATCGTGCCCAGCGACGAGGAGGAAAAGGCAAGATCGGCATGGGGATCAAGGAGGAGGATTTCGTCGTGAATCTCTTCACGGCCTCCACGCATGATTCATTGCTCTTTTTCACGGATGCCGGCAAGGTGTATTGGTTAAAGGTTCATGAAATTCCTGAGGCCAGCCGTGGCGCAAAGGGCAAAGCGCTCGTCAATCTGCTCGCGCTATCGAGTAATGAAAAAGTCACGGCCACATTGCCGGTGAAAGAGTTCAGGGACGACCGGTATATCGTGATGGGCACCAAGAAGGGCATCATCAAAAAGACGGAACTATCCGCGTTCAGCAATCCACGGCAAGGTGGGATCATCGCCTTGGGACTTGAGAGCGGTGATAGACTGATCAGTGTTCAACTGACTGATGGACAGCGGGAAATCCTTCTCGGGACACGGCAAGGCCTCACCATTCGCTTCAAAGAAGAAGAGGTGAGATCCATGGGCCGGACGGCGTATGGGGTGAAAGGGATCACGCTCGAAGAGGGAAACGAAGTTATCGGGATGGAAACCATCACCCCTGATTCAACGACCTCCATCTTGACCGTCACGGAAGGCGGCTACGGCAAACGAACGCCTGTGGGCGAATACCGTATCCAGGGTCGTGGCGGCAAAGGCATCATCAGCGTCAAGACGACGGAGCGAAACGGTCTGGCGGTGGGATTCCTTCAAGTACGAGATGACGACCAAATCATGTTGATGGCGGCGCAAGGGAAAGTGCTTCGGTGCAAAGTTGACGATATCCGGGAGATCGGCCGGAATACTCAAGGTGTCCGCATTCTCGACCTCGACGGTGAGGGAGACCGAGTGGTGGGCGTCGCCAGATTAGCGGAAGTGGTCGAACGAGAGGACGCGGGTTCGGAAGACACGCCCGAAGCCTAGTCCGACCGAGCCGCGTAGTTGTTCCATGCACGAGCAAGCGTCTTCTTCTATGTCTCCGTCTTCCTCCGGTCCCAAAACCAAGAAGCCGCTGGATATCGTCGTCAAATTCGCACTGAGCGTCTTTGTGGGATCTTTTGCCTTGATCTGGGGGGGTATGTACCTCAGCCGCCCCGATCGATCGATTCCTCCCTATACGGTCGGTGCACAATCAAGCCAGATCGTCACCACGGACGTTCCCCGCGGAACCACCGATGAGGAGATCGAATCGCTGGTGAAGCGTTTTCGAAAGGTCGGCCACCAAACGCACGATTTTGCTCGCATGAAGATCCACCCAACCACTCCAGGCGATACCGGTGGCTGGTATAGACAGATCACGATTTACGTGTTCGACGACCACGGATGGACCGACCCAGAGGTACTGGTGAAGTATCTGGCTGGGGATGCCACAGTCATCAACGACTATGAACGGCACATGCGCGGGTACTATCGATTGCAGGATCAGGAAGAAGAAGGAGGCGTGGGACCCATCCCTAAGAATGGCCACATCTCCAGTGACACACGGATCCTCTTTAAGGGACGCGTGACGGACTCTTTACCGGTGGAGGCGGAGCCTGCACAAGGTAAGCCGATATCACCTTTCTAAAGTGCTCACGGAGCGCGGGGTCTTGAATGACGGTGGTATGCGAGCACACCTCAGCTGAAGATTCTCCTGGCTGCGGTGATCCGAGGTCCGTGGTGGGAGGCGCGGAAGAAGCCTCCGAATCGGCGGGAATCTCTCCGACCCGACACGCAATGTCGGTCACACACTCGGTCCCGAACTCTGCCTGCAGCTTCGTTAAGAGCGCGGGTTTGAGGAACGTCAGTTGTTGGAGCCAGACGGAGTTTCTGACGACGAGGTAGAGCTTCTTGAAGCGGATCTGGGTCGGCCAGGTATGAGACGCCATGGGCTCACCCACGAGTTCATGCCAACGACGCTGCAAGCGAAGTTCCAGCAGTCTTGATTCAAGACCAAGCCGCTTGGAAAGACCGGACAGGATGCTTCCAAAGGAATCGAGTGTGCGCGGGCCAGCCATGTGGCATCATAAGTGGTAGCGGAGAAATAGATCAAGGTGTCGGGTTATGGCTAAAGAGACAGAAGATCAGGGGAAGATCGTGGCTACCAATCGGAAGGCCTACCACGATTATTTTATCGAAGAAAAGTTCGAGGCCGGGATTGTGCTCAAGGGCACCGAGGTGAAATCGCTTCGGGACAGGCGAGTGAACTTACAAGACAGTTATGCGGACGTCAAAGAGGGCGAGGTTTTTCTCCATCATTGCCATATCAGTCCCTATAGTCACGGCAACATGATGAACCACGACCCGATCAGGACCCGTAAATTGCTTCTGCATCGAAAGGAGATCAACAAGCTTCTGGGGAAAACCCAGCAGAAGGGCCTTACGCTGATCCCGCTCCGCATCTATTTTTCCGAGCGGGGCCAGGTCAAGGTCGAACTGGGGTTAGCCAAGGGGAAGAAGCAGCATGATCGTCGAGAATCGATCAAAGCTCGGGAAGCTGGCAGAGAAGTGGAACGAGCGATCAAAGAACGAAATTAGGGTGGAAGTTCCCTCTTCGATCGACGCGCGTTGACGATCAAGAATCCCCTCCGCTTTCACCTCAACGAACTCGACCGACACAACGTGGAAATCGTACCGTGCCCAGCCCATGGGTGGCGGATGCCATACAGGGCGTGGGCGTTGTGTCGGTACGCGTGGGTGCTTGGTGTTCTATCTCGAAGGAACAACGGCCTCCTCTTTTCTAGTCGAGAGAGGAGACGGTTCTCCTTACTATTCGCGGTCAAGGTATACGGCTTTGTACATCACTCCAAGAACAGCAGTCAGGGCGAGCAACGCAAAGAATATCGTCATCATAGATCTTCACCTCCTTTCATCTGATGAAAAGCATAGCTCTCGACTATGAAGAGTCTGTGATGAAATCATGAAGACGTCTTCATGATTCGGCGACCGAACCTCATGCCAACTGATCGGCGAATAACAACAGCAAGTGATGGATATCGCGAAACTCTTCGAAGACGAACTGCCCGAATAATGAGGCCGTGTCTAGAAAGCCGTAGTGCTTACGTAGGGAGTGACTCGTAGGCGGATGAGGGCAGTACCAGACTGCATGATTAGCCTGATCGGGGTCTGCGAACTAACAAGGGGCCACGGCGACACCGAACCAGACGCCTGTGATGTTGCTGGTATGACTAACCGAGATTACAGCACGACTCACAGACCATGTGGAAACCACTGGGGGTGAGCACGAGTCACAAGTGCGTACGTGACTGGCAAGCATGACTGTCTCTGCCCCGCTCCCCGTCTCCAGCAGGTCGCTCCACGGCATTGTCCGAGTCGGGTCACCTGCTCGCAAGCTGCAACATCGCGTATGACACTCCGAATATGGCGGCCAATAAGAACACTTCAATAAAGGAAATCATGATTGTTGTTCACCCCCTTTCGCTTTCCTACCTTTATACGCCTCCAAGATGAAGCAGCCATGATGAGACCGTGAAGAATTCTTCATGATGTGTGCCCCCTTCTACGTCTATCCTGGTGACAAAGGTCAATTCACCACAACGCGACCCACGGCGAACAACCCTAGAGCTTGTGGAATCTATCGATTCAGATTGTGGCGAGAGGGCCAGGATTCTAACAGGCTTAGGCGAACGCTTTTTGCTGGGCGAAGGCCGGGAGACGCAGGGTAAAGACAGAGCCTTTGTTAACTTCGCTTGTAACGGAAATGCTCCCGCCGTGAGCATCCATGATTTCTTTCACGATGGGCAGTCCAAGCCCTGTGCCAGCGGAATCTTTCGCCCTGGCCCAATCGGTGCGGTAGAATCGCTCGAACAGATGGGGAATATTCTCGGGTTCGATTCCGTGGCCTGTGTCCTCGACCGCCACTGTCACGTCTTGACCGACGGAGTGCAGGCGGATAGTCACGGCTCCACCGGATGGAGTGTACCGCAGCGCATTGTCGAGTAAATTGATCAATGCTTGTTTGAGCCACTGAGCATCGCCGAGAACGACGGAAACCGGTTGGGATTCAAACCGCAATGTGATCTGACGGTCATCCGCCAAGAGCATCAATTCATCCACGAGCTCTTGAATCAGAGGTTCCACGGCGAGCGGGACGAGATTGACCGGAGGTTTACTACTGGTGAATTTCGCGAGCGTCAAGAGTGGACGGGTCAAGGCGATGAGCCGATCCACTTGCTGGAGATTGTTGAGTAACACTTCATGATATTCTTCCGGGGTCCTCGCTTTCATCAGCGCCACTTCTAGGTTTCCCTGCAGGATGGTCAGAGGGGTCTTCATCTCATGGGCGGCGATCTCGCAGAAGTTCCGTTGGACCTCGCTACTGCGTTGGAACTGATCCAAGACGGAGTTGACCGCCTGGGTGAGTCGCCGAAATTCTCGATAGGGTGAATCCATCGCCAGGCGCTTCCCCAGATCGGTTTCCGACATCGTTTCGGCGCCCGTGCACAACGCGTCGATTGGGGCCAACACCTTCTTTGCCAACCAGAGGCTGCCGACCCAGGCGACAAGCAGCGTCGCTCCGGACCCGAGGGCGAGCAGAAATACAAGGCCATTCAGAGTTTCCCGGTAATGAAGCAGCGAGGTTTGTGCCTGCAGAACATACCGCAGTTGGCCGTCTTGTACGGTAGACAGATATACGTGTCGAACAGGGACACTGGTCGAGTCAACCGTTTCAAACACCGTGTGATCACGCTCGACTCGTTGAAGCACGTCAGCTGGAATTGAAGGCGGCGTTGCTGTGTTGGAACTTGTCCAGATGAGCCGACCATCAGGAGAAAACACTTGAAGAGAATGCGGCACTTCCGGAAGCTCATATGAACGCCGCACATCGGCGGCAAGCGCGCCGCCCTGACCTCTTCGCGTGAGTATTTCGGGGTGCTGCTCCACGATCTTGGCAAGCGTCTCTGCCAACGCGAAGAGTTGTCCATCCACAAAACGATGCAGCAGAACCTCGCTCACCGCGTACACGAGCGCGGAAAACAAGATGAGGCCTGCCATCAAGACGAAGGCGGACCAACTGATCAAACCGCGTAGAGATTTCATGCCGATGAGTCCGGCTCCTCGAGCATGTACCCTGCGCCGCGGACTGTTGCGATCAAAGGCGGAGAAAAATCCCGGTCGATCTTCGCGCGCAAGGCTCGAATATGAGCGTCGACGATGTTTGTCATTGGGTCATAGCTGATATCCCACACATGTTCAATGATCGCGGTACGCGTAAGCACACGATTCTTGTTTCGCAAGAGGAATTCAAGCAAGGCATATTCTTTATTTGTCAGAGCGATTTCTTGTCCTGCCCGCCAGACACGATGAGAAGCCGGATCCAGCTTTAGATCTGCTGCTTGGAGATGGACCAGTGGTTGCTGACTGCCCCGGCGCAAGAGTGCCCGGATTTGAGCCAGCAGTTCCACGAACGCGAACGGTTTTGGCAGAAATTGGTCTGCGCCGGTATCAAACCCCGACACCTTGTCCTCCACCGTGTTGCGCGCGGTCAGAAGCAGCACCGGCGTCATGAACCCCTTGTCTCGAACACGGCGGCAGAGGGTGAGGCCGTCAAGCTTGGGGAGCATAATGTCCAAGATCAGCAGATCGTACGCGTTGCCCAACGCCAATGCCAAGCCTTCTTCACCGTCGGCGGCCACGTCCACCACATAGTGCTCTTCTTTCAATCCTTTTCTGATGAATTGAGCCAGATCGGCGTCGTCTTCAACGAGCAGAATTCTCATGGCCTATCCTTATGACTGGACCTCACGGACCGGCAGCGGAGGGAGCGATGGGTCAACAGAGAACGCTTTTACAGTCCGTGACCACCAGGTTGGTTGCTTTTTCGTCAAGATCGAGGTCGATAGTCAGCCAGGCGATTCCGACCGCTCGCTCATCCTGGTGGGCTCCACCGCTCCCCTCAAGAAGGCTAACGACATAATAGCGGCCGGCAGGAACTTTCGTGAACCAAAAATGTCCGGTTGGATTAGCTCTCGTCGTGCGAAGATAGGGAATCAGTTTCTTATCGGTCAGCAGGTGGGCCATCACCTCACGAAGGCATTCCACAGGGGACCCATGAGGTACAGGGCTTTCTGGGGACGATGCTCCGCTCTTGGATGGGCACGAGTTCTCTCGCACATGTTTGTCGAACCAGTAGCGAGTAGAGGAAGCCATTGGAATCAGGTAGATCGAGGCCCCCGCCTGAGTCACGGCTTTTCCAGAGGATGCCCGCAAGAACACCTGTCCGGCCGCACCTCCTCGACCTTTTGCCCTGTAGGCGAAGAGCTCTTTCTCGTTGAAGGTTGGTGGGATCGATGAGCCCGACACCACCGCCTGTGCTGGTGTCGCGTGGACGCTGCTGATCAGCACTAGACTCATGAACCAGCACCTGAGTTGCCCGTCATGCCACGTCATGTCGAGGAAGCTGACATTGCCGTGGATTCGTCCGGCTCGGTTGGAGTTTGGACGGCCTTGTGCTTGAGGGCGCGACCCTTGTCAGGGGTTGGATCAATGACCAGGCCATACACGTCTCGTCCTTCATGGCCTTCCGGTAAATATTCAGTAATGGGCATCCCGTCTTCGCGAACAAAAAGGAGGCAGTGACAGTATTTGTAGATTTGCATTTCATCGCATGCGCAGATCCACCGACGGAGCTTGGCTTCGGCTTCTTTGTCCTTATAAAAGTTACAGGGGCAGAGCGGTTTCCCGAGTTCGTCGATATGAGACGCTAATCCCTTCACCACCGCCTCCGTCACGGCAGGGTTGGGATGCATCATGGTTCCGCTTTTCTCGGCAAACCCTTGTACGAACTTTCGTATCTTCTCGAGACTTTCCTGTGTCGGCTCAGCCATGGACCTCCTCCTCTCGAGCGACGATGGGCAGAACCGCTAGTTTACAAGGGTAATTCACTGCTTTACAATCCGTCCCTTCAGCCGATTTCATACCCAGTCATGACAGATATGTCGAGTCAACAGATCCTGCTACTGCGGCTGGTCCGCGAGTTGAGTTTGGCGGTCGCAGAGCCGCTGGTGACCCGTTTACCGCAGGCCACTGGTAAACCGGATGCCGCGGCACAGGCGCTCACCTTGCTCGATGAACTCCAAGAGTTGTCGGAGAAAGCAGCCACTGCGGCGCTAGCGGCATTGCCTGAGCTCGCCCAGCGGGCTGGTCTCGCGCACACTCTACTCTGGCTCGATCTGGGTGTTGTCCTGACACAATCCTCAGGCGCATCTGCCCTGAAATATTTCAAGGATAGTCCCATGGTTCTCGGGCTGATCGAACCAGTCGATGCACGCACCGAGGTCCTGACAATCGGTCTGGAAATCGCCGAGCAGGATGCCAATGTCGCGCTCGAATACATTCGATGTGCCCCGCAGATTCTAAGCACCGTCACCCCGAACAAATTGCGATCATGGCTCGATATCGGTATTGAACTGACCGAGGTCAATGTCGTCGTCGGCCTTGAGTTTATTCGACAGATCTTCAATCTCGCCCCTGTGCTGCCTCTGGAAAGTGTGAGGGATTGGGCAACCTTGGGCATGAAATTGATTATACCGAATAGCCTCGGGAAGCCGGATTACGTGGCGACCATGGAGTATCTCAGGACCAGCCCGGCCATTCTTCGAAACATCGAACACCCAGCCGTTCGGGAAAAGGTCGTGTCCCTGTGCCTCGTGTTAGCTGAACATTCCCCCGAGTCCAGCATGATGTGGCTCGCAGAGTCACCCGACCTCTTAGGAACGTTGCCGTCACTGGAATGGCGCATCCGGCTCTTGCAGTTCGGCGCGTTGCTTGCTGAAAAGTATGCTGACGTGACACTCGAGTACCTGCGTCGCGCCCCTGAACTTGTCCGACTCATCGGACATGGGCCCGACGCGTTCACGAGATTTGAGAATTGGTTTACGGCTGGGATGGAAGTCGCGGCCTATAGCCAAGATGGCGCGCGGGCCTATTTTTCAGTGGAGTCCCGGAAAGCACTGGCGTCGGTCGAACTCGCCTTGAGCGGGGTGCCGTTTCGGCAGGTCGCGCGACGAGTGAAACTGTTCGTCCAGGGACTCTGTGGAACCGAGGTCGCTGTGACGGCGATTCCTGATTCTGTGACGTCCCCAGCCCATGCGACGGTCAGCGCAGACGGGAGCACCATTTCGTTGCCGGCGCTGCTCCGTCGGTATCCGACGGCCGCGGAAAATGAGCGTCTCTATCTCGTGATGGCGGCTCATGAAGCTGGACACTTGGAATTCGGCACGTATCGACTCAGGCTCGAATCCCTGGCCGATCTGGTTGAAACTGTGCAACAGCGGTATGGTCGAACCAATGACGTGAGACCCGATACGCTGGCTGCTCTGTTTCAGCTCTATCCGAACCCCACTCTGGTGCGAGATCTCTGGACCGTGCTGGAAGATACGCGGATCGAATTCTTGCTGCACACCGAGTACCCAGGACTTCGGTGTGACCTCGCTCGATTGGCAGAGGAATCCATTACCCCACGTGATCCGGCTCAGGGGTTGACGGTGCAGGAGTTGATTGTTGACGGTCTCTTGAGACTCTCCACCGGTGAATCGGCTGATTCTGCGGTTCCCACGTCCGTCAAAGAAGAAGTGACGCTCCTTTGGAGCATGTCTGAATCCATTCTCAAAACCACAGCGACAGCTGAGGAAGTAGTTCGTGTCGTCGATGCGGTCTACCGGCGGATCGAAGAGCTGCTGGCGGCTCGCGGTGAGATGATACCGGCAGAGCGGTGCGAGGAACAACAAGATGTGGAAGCGGGACAGGCAACACCGGAGCAGCCGGGCGACCAATACCGCGCAGTGACTGATGTGGCCTATCGTGGCGCGATGAATCCGGAGTTCATCACGTGGAGTCAGGAACAGTTGGACCAGCAACACAAGCCTCCAACAGAATCGGACCGTTCGCTGGAAGAAAAGGTGCGGAACGGGGACCACGAATCCGGAAGCCAAGACATGTTACGCGAAGGGCGATCATTGCCGTCGGTTGTTGAGGAATGCCTGACCCTTGAGGTCGATGCCCAACAGATACAGGAAACAATGGCTCATGGCGAACGAGCCATTCTTTACCCTGAATGGGACTATCGGATTGAGGATTACCGGATGAATTGGTGTCGTGTGGTGGAACGGCCAGCGGACTCCGGGTCCGACGACTTCGTCACGGAGACGTTGGTTTCCCGGCAGAGTACCGTCAAGTCGCTGCGCCGATTTTTTGAAGGCTTGCGTCCTCCAGCCTTCCGCCGCATGGCGGGGCCACCTGATGGAGAAGAGGTGGATCTCGATGCCGTGGTCCGACGAGCAGGGGAACAGCGCGCAGGCATGGAAGGCGACGATCGGCTGTACATCCGGCGGGAAAAGCGAGAACGCGACGTAGCAGTGGCGTTCCTCATTGATATCAGTGGATCAACCAGCCGGGACCTCGGAACCGGTCGGCGGGTGATCGACATTGAGAAGGAAGGTCTGGTACTCCTGTGTGAAGCGCTGGATGCCGTTGGTGATCAGTATGGACTCTATGCCTACTCGGGCCAAGGACGAGGAAGGGTCGAGTTTCTCACGATCAAAGACTTCGACGATCGACTCGGGGCGGCGACGGCTCATCGGCTTGGTGGCTTGGCTCCTCGTCATCAGAATAGAGACGGGGCGGCGATCCGGCACGCCACGGCGAAGCTGGTGGCGCGGGAGGCGAAGAACCGCGTCCTCGTGCTGTTGAGCGACGGTAGACCATTGGACGATCAGTACAAGGATGAATATTCGTTGGAAGATACGAAAGCGGCACTCCGGGAGGCACGACAACGGGGAGTCGAGACCTTTTGCGTCACGATCGACCGGGAAGCAGAGACCTATCTGCATCGCATGTATGCAGAGGCGCGGTACTGTGTCATTCATAGCGTCGAAGCCCTTCCAACCAAGTTGCCGCTCATTTACAGGCAATTGACAGCCTAGCTCCATCAAGCGTATGACGAACTCGACAGGAAAGCCGACGGTTCCCCCCTGGTTGTATAAGCTTTTCACGGGGCATCAGTATCCCTATGTCCGTCGCTTAGCCAAGTTTGGACAGGTGGTGAAGCCCGGCGAAGATCGTGCGGAGCCGACGAAGGAGATGATCGAAGCCAAGTTCTGGGACGTCTATCCTCGTTGCCGCGCGAAGGTGCTGCAGGAAGTCAAGGTAGGGATGATCGTGGTCTTTCATGACTTGGCTGAGTATCCTCCGGGTGGCTTTCAGGCACTGGTCGACAATCCGGAAGAGTTTCTGGCAACAACATTCGGCAAGAAGAAGATCAAGGTCAATTTTTATGACGAAGATAATTTCGTCTGCACGATCAACTTTAAAGTTGCGGGCTGGACGGAGCACGAACATGCGTGAGGAGTTAGGGGTGAGGCGTCAGGGGATTGTGCGCTTCACGTTTCACGTTTCACGATTCACGAGGTAGCAATGATGGCACGACCGAAAATCACGGTAGTCGGCGCGGGGAACGTCGGGGGGACGACGGCGCAGCGGTTGGCTGAGAAGAATCTCTACGACGTGGTCTTGGTCGATATTGCCCCAGGGGTTCCACAGGGCAAGGCACTCGATATTTCACAGGCGGGGCCAGTCTGTGGGTACAACTCCCGAGTCGTCGGCACGAATGGGTATGAAGAAACTGCTGGCTCATCGATTGCCGTGATCACGTCCGGCATGCCAAGAAAGCCGGGCATGAGTCGTGACGAGTTGTTGGCGACGAATGCGAAAATCGTCAAATCTGTCGTCTCGGAACTAGTCTCCCGCTCTCCGGACATTATCCTGATCCTTGTGACCAACCCCTTGGACGCCATGGTCCATGTGGCGCGTTCCGTCAGTGGTTTGCCGAAATCGAGAATCATCGGCATGGCGGGTGTGTTGGACTCGGCAAGAATGCGGACTTTTATTGCCGCCGAACTCAACGTACCAGCCACGGAAGTGCAGGCTATGGTGTTGGGCGGTCACGGGGATACGATGGTGCCGCTGCCGCGCTATACCACTGTGAGGGGCAGGCCTGTGTCGGAACTGATGTCGAAAGAGAAACTCGACGCCATCGTCAAACGAACACGGGATGGTGGAGCTGAAATCGTCGGTCTCTTGAAAACGGGCAGTGCCTTCTATGCTCCATCTGCTTCGGCGGTGGCGATGGTTGAATCGATCCATAAGGACGAGAAGCAGGTGATGCCTTGCGCGGTCTTATGTGACGGGGAGTATGGACTGAAGGACGTCGTCGTCGGCGTGCCAGTGAAGATCGGCCGGGGCGGGGCCGAGCAGATTCTGGAATATGAACTGACGAGTGATGAGCGGGCGGCGTTGGACACGTCGGCCAACGCGGTGCGGGACCTCTGTCGTACCGTGGATCGGCTGATGGCCTAAGGAACCTCCTTTACCATCATCTCACGTGCCTCTGGGTGGCCGGCGTCGTGCCGACGAAGGTCATTCGTGCGCTTGACATTCGAAGAAACACTGCAGTACAGACAATAGGTTAGATAGTTAACCGTTCAGAGGAGAGAGCAATGAAATTTCTTGAAAGTCCGATGCAGACGATGGGGGTGGGATTTGTGCTCACCATCGTGTTGGTAGGGATATATTTGGGGTTAACCGGTATTGGTGCGGGTGAAGCCGAGTGGGCCTCCCTGGTCCTTCGCTGGGTGCACTTCCTGGCCGGGATCACCTGGATCGGGCTCTTGTATTTCTTCAACTTGATCAATGCCTCGTTCTTGAAAAGCCTGGATGGGCCGACCAAGAACATTGTGATTCCGAAACTGATGCCGGCTGCACTCAATTGGTTCCGACATGGAGCCACTGTCACTGTGGTGGCAGGGGTGTTGTTGTATGGCCACATGTATCATAAAGGCGGAACAGGAGCGGTGGCCTTGGCGATTGGTGGGTTGCTCGGTATCATCATGATGGGCAACGTCCACGGCATTATCTGGCCGAACCAGAAAAAGATCATTGCCGCTGTCACTGCGGCCGCACAGGGCACTCCGGCGCCACCTGAGATGGCGCAATGGGGACGGACCGCCTTGCTGGCCTCTCGCGTGAATTTCATGCTTTCGATTCCCATGCTGTTTTTCATGGGAGCCGGCAGCCATTTCCGATAGAACTCATACTTTTCTTTGGCCGGTGGGGTTGACCTACCGGCCAAGTTTTATCTCCAGACCTTATTTCTTCTGCCCCTCTATACCCAGCATCAGAGTAGGTCCCCTAGTCCTAACTGCTTGAGATTCAGGCCTATTTAGGCTCGTCGCCTTGACGGATGAAGAGGTGGAGCCGTATAGTACGGCTTGAACTTTGGGAAGTCACTGAGCGGATAGTTATGCCTACTGCTACAGAACCACGCCTTGTCCAACAGATGGAGGGTGCTCCTTGGGAGATTGAGGGGTACCTCAAAGTCGGTGGCTATGAAGCCTGGAAGCGTTGTGTGAAAGAGTTGAAGGCGACTCAAGTGATTGACGAGCTGAAGAAGTCAGGCCTGCGAGGGCGGGGTGGAGCAGGGTTTCCTACAGGAATTAAATGGGACAAGGTTCTGAACCATCGAGTCCCTGAACGCTATTTCGTGTGTAATGCTGGGGAGCACGAACCGGGTACGTTCAAAGATCGCCACTTATTGAAAACGTTGCCGCATCAGTTGATCGAAGGCTGTCTGATCGCGTCCCGCACGGTCAATGCGAAGGCGTCCTTCATCTATATCAATCATGAATATCACGAAGAACAGCAGAATCTGAAGAAGGCCATCGCCCAAGCACGAGAGCGTGGGTTTATCGGGAAGAATGTGCTTGGTAGCGGGATCGACATTGAGCTGGAGATTTTTGACGGCCATGGCAGCTATGTGGCTGGTGAAGAGACGGCTATGCTTGAGTCGATGCAAGGCCGTCCAGCGATGCCGCGACAGAAGCCGCCGTTCTATCCAACGGACTTCGGCCTCTATGGCAAACCGACTCTTGTCAACAACGTGGAGACGCTGTGCAACATTCCACGGATTCTCTATAAAGGTTCCTCATGGTTCACGCAGGTGGGGACGGAGAAGTGTCCGGGGACAATGATGTTTTCATTGAGTGGGGCGGTCAATCGTCCTGGCGTGTACGAAATGCCCATGGGTGTGACCATCCGCGAGGTGATTCAGCAATGTGGTGGCGGAGTGCCGAATGGCCGCAAGATCAAGGCTGTCTTTCCCGGTGGTCCAGCCTTCCCTATGGTGACGGCGGATCAGCTTGATCTCATGATGGACTTCGATTCGCTGAAAAAAGCCGGCACGGGGTTAGGCTCAGCCGGGATGATCGTCGTAGACGAAGCGACCTGCATGGTGGCAAAAACGCTACACTTTTCAAATTTTTTCAAGAACGAGAGTTGTGGGCAATGTCCTCCTTGTCGAATGGGGACGATGAACCTTGCCGCACTGATGACGAAGATCGAAGAAGGCAACGGCACACAGAAAGATCTCGACAGCATGCTGCAGCTCTGCGGATTTGTCAAAGGGACCGGATACTGTACCCTCGTGACCGGCGCATCGGTCTTGGTGCAGAGCAGTCTCAAGTTATTTCGTCACGAATATGAAGAGCATATTCGGCTGCAGCGGTGTCCCTCTCAGGAAGCACAGGCCGGGATGGTTGCGCATTCCTAGGAGGGATCATGCCGCGGGTGACATTTCTTCATTCCGATGGGCGAAGTGGGGACGTGGAAGAGAACATTTCGCTTCTCCAGGCCGCGAAAGAAGTGGGATTTCGATTAAACAACGACTGCGGAGGAAATGCCTCCTGCACAACCTGCCGAGTGGAGGTCCAGATGGGGCAGGAGCATCTCTCGGAGATCGATTTCGACGAGCAAGACCTATTGGATCGGGAAGCGTTGACGCAGCCATGGCATCGCCTGGCGTGCCAAGCACGTGTCTTGGGGGATGTCGTGGTGCGTGTGCCGGAAGCCAAATGGGAGAATCCAAGGACAGCCACGTCCGAAGCATGGGGTTGATATTCGAGCAAGAGGTGTTAGACTATCACACTAGCTCGCGGTGGTGAGCTAGAACGATCTATAGAGGAGGAAGCTAATGGTTACGATTACACAGGTTGCGGAACAGAAGATACGGGAGCTGATGGCTGAAGAGAAGGACGTAGTTGGACTGCGGGTGTATGTCCGTGGTGGTGGGTGCAATGGCTACCAGTACGGCATGGCCTTCGAGTCCAAAATGGCCGAGGATGACACCGTCATCGAGAAGGGTGATGTAAAGGTCATCATGGATTCTCAGAGCGCGCCGTTGCTTCAAGGTGCGGAAGTGGACTACGTGGACAGCGTGCAGGGTTCTGGCTTTTCGATCAAGAATCCTCAGGCCAAAACGACGTGCGGCTGCGGCAGCTCGTTTAGCGCATAAACGTCCTCGTGAGAATGCCGAGCATTGGACCTTTCAGCAAGGACCGCTCGTACCCCGAGCGGTCCTTGCTATTTATACCTTCCACAAGAGATACGCAATCAAATGTCGCAGGTACACGTGACGAGGCGCTATCGATTTTGCGCCGCCCACCGCCTGAACACGGATCTCCTTTCTCCTGAAGAGAATTGGGCTGTGTTCGGAAAATGTAACAATGTAAATGGTCACGGGCATAACTATGTTGCGCTGGTTACGGTCAAATGCGGGGTGCTACTGGGGGCGTCCGACCTTGACCGTCTCGACCAGGTAGTCAACGAGAGAATCGTCGAGCGCTTCGATCATCGTGACCTGAATGGCGATCCGGCCTTTACGGCCTGGACGACGACGGGGGAGAACCTCGTCAAAGTGATCTGGGACATCTTGGAGCCAGATCTGCCCACCGGCAGTCTACAAAAGGTCGGGGTCATCGAGACGAGAGATAACTACTTCGAATATGCGGGCGCCCAGTGAACGATTAGGGGGACTCCGTGAGCAAGCAGCAGAAGAGAGAGAAACGACGGATACCATTGGAAGACGCAAGCGGGAGTGGAAAGCCCGCTGATCTACCAGTTCTTCAATCGCTGGTCACTGAAATGCTTCTCGCCCTGGGGGAAAGACCGGGTCGCAACGGTTTGCTGAAAACGCCCGAGCGCGTGGCCAAAGCACTGGCGTTTATGACGCAGGGCTATCAGCATGACATCGACCATCTGTTGAACGGTGCACTCTTTCCGATCGAATACGACGAGATGGTCATCGTCAAGGACATCGATTTCTTCAGTATGTGCGAGCATCACTTACTGCCATTTTTTGGGAGGGTCCATGTCGGGTACCTGCCCAATAAGAAAGTCGTCGGTTTGAGCAAGATTCCGCGGATTGTGGATACCTTCGCGAGGCGTCTGCAAGTTCAAGAACGGCTGACCGTGCAGATCGCAGAAACCATCAGCACCAAGTTAAACGCTCATGGAGTCGGAGTCGTTGTCGAAGCACGGCACCTCTGCATGATGATGCGCGGGGTGGAAAAACAAAACACGCTTGCCGTCACCAGCTCCATGTTAGGAGTATTCCGCAGTCAAGCACAGACTCGCGTCGAATTTCTGAAATTGATTCGCCGCGGCAGCGTCGGTGATCCGGACTGATCTCAAGATACAGGCCCCCTCATCGTTGAGCGCAGTTATCTCGCCTCATTCCCAATAAACTCGCGTACAGTATTGTTGAAGGCGTCCGGCTTTTCTAGGTTCGAAAGATGGGCGGCGGCTGGAATGATGGCCAAGCGGGCATTGGGAATCCGATCTGCCATGAGTTTGGCGTCGGAAGGTGGGGTGGGAAGGTCCAGTTCACCGACGATGATCTGGGTGGGACACGTGATGTGCTTCAAGAGTGTGACGGAATCAGGCCGTTCAGCCATTGCCATCAAGTCTCCTGCGATGCCACTGATCTGATTACCCTCGATCATTGTACGTACGTGTCGGACGAGTCCCGGATTCGTCTGGACTGTCGCGGGGCTCAGTAATTTCGGGATCATGATGTCGGCAATGGCCGATGGTCCTTTCTGGTAGGCCGTCTGCGCCATCTGAAACCGCGCTTCTTTCCCTTCTGCCGTATCAGCCTGCGCTCTTGTGTCAGCCAGTACCAAGCCTTTTACGCGATCCGCATATTTTCGATAGAGAGCAAATAGGATGTAGCCGCCCATGGACAGTCCAACGAAAACCGCCTGCCGGATCGAGAGGTGATCAAGCAACCCGATCACATCATCGGCGGTTTGGTCCAGCGTATATCGCCAGAGCGGCGCATCGGATTCTCCATGCCCACGCAAGTCAATTGTCACGACTCGAAACTGTGACGAAAATTGGTTCTCCTGCTCTGCCCACATGGTGCGGTTGAGCGGAAAGGCGTGGAGAAAGATGATGGGAAGGCCAGAGCCCCGATCGTTATACGCAAAGGTGATACCGTTGACCTGGGTTTGCACTATTTGCTCCGTACGTTGCGAGGTTCCTACCATTGGCTGCCTGCAGGGTCAAGAGGCCATTTGCGATCATCTGGCACGGCGTATACAATTCCTGCTCTTTACGGAGGAGGAACATGACTCGTTCTCGTGATCCGGCTCCTGATTTGTTCACGCCTCCAGATCGCGATGACACGGTCGAGGCTCCGCTCGCCGAGCGGATGCGGCCACGTATGTTTGCGGATTTTGTGGGACAAGACGACATCACGGCACCGGATCGGGCGCTTCGGCGGGCCATCGAGGCAGACCAGCTCTCGTCCGTAATCTTCTGGGGGCCGCCCGGTTCGGGGAAGACAACGCTGGCCCATCTGATTGCCCGGCATACGAAGGCGCAGTTTATTCCATTTTCGGCTGTGACCAGCGGCGTGCCTGAGCTACGCACGAGCATTAAGGCAGCGGACCAACGCCGAGCGATCAATGGGCAGCGGACCATTTTATTCGTTGATGAAATCCACCGCTTCAACAAGGCACAGCAAGACGCGTTTCTTCCCCATGTCGAGCGAGGCACCATCATTCTTGTCGGCGCGACCACGGAGAATCCTTCCTTCGAAGTTATCAGCCCACTCTTGTCCCGTTCGCTGGTCGTCGTGCTCAAACCGCTTACCGAGGACGCGTTAGGTCAGATTCTTGATCGCGCGCTTGCCGATGTTGAACTCGGGCTGGGGAAATGGGAAGCGCGCTTCGTACCGGAGGCACGCCAACGAATGATTTCGTTTGGCAATGGCGATGCGAGGGCGCTGCTCACATCGTTAGAATTTGTGGTGACGCAAGCGCCGGCAGGATCCGATGGCGCGCGCGTGATTGATGAAGCGATATTGGAAGCGGCACTGGGCAAGAAGGCCCTGCGCTACGATAAGTCAGGCGAAGAACACTACAACGTCATTTCAGCCTACATTAAAAGCCTTCGAGATTCCGATCCAAATGGAGCGCTGTACTGGCTAGCCAGGATGCTGGATGCCGGCGAAGATCCGAAATTCATCGCTCGACGTATGGTGATCTTTGCCTCGGAGGATATCGGCAATGCTGATCCCCTCGCCCTGCTCATTGCCACATCGGTGGCACAAGCTGTCCAGTTCGTAGGGCTCCCCGAGGCACAGATTAACCTGGCACAAGGGACCACCTACTTGGCTTCGCGGCCCAAAGACAATGCGTCCTACGTCGGTCTTTTGGAAGCGCTAAAAGACGCGAAAGCCTATGGCAATTTGGGGGTCCCGGTTCATCTCCGGAACGCCGTGACCTCACTGATGAGGGACCTAGGCTATGGAACCAACTACCGCTATGTCCACGACGATCCGGCAGCACGAACTGAACAAACCCACCTCCCACTACCACTCCAAGGTCGACTGTACTACCGCCCAAAGCCTCTGGGATAGGGCCGATTGTCCCGGTTTACATTCTTGTCTAATCGGTTATACTTAGAGTAATGAAGCGAGGGGAAGAAAAACCATCGGCCAGCGTGATGGCACTGAGTGAGCGGAGGAAATTTGTTCGGGCCACTCTGGTCGGCTCCGCCTTGATGTCGCCGAAGAGCGGCGGGCGCGCTTGTACCGCAGTCCTGGATAATGTAAACAAGCTCGGGGCCGGACTTCATACCAAAGATCGCTTTCCATCTAGTGAGAAGGTCACGGTCTCCCTTGCCTTCCTCGATTCCGATCGAGTTGAGCAACAGGAAAAACTCGATGGGACTGTTGCCTGGGTCAGGCCCTGGGAAAAGAAAGGATTCTTGATCGGCGTTGTCTGGGATGAATTGGTGACGAAAGAGAAGAACCGCTGGTTGTACTACTATCTAGAAGAAACCCTCAAAGCCTCTGTCTAAAACACTCTCTGAGTACCACATATACGAACTCAAAAATAGATTACAGAACTAGCCCAGCGAGACTAGCTGTTGTTTGACGTTTTCTAATTCAGCTGACAGTGATTCCCACCGGGCAGTGAGTCGCTCAAGATCGCGTTTCCAATCCTTCTGCTCGTGCTGCAGAAGGTTCCACCTATCAAACTGTTCGTAGAGCTTCGGATCAGCCAATTCTGCCTCGCGGGTTCTGATCTTCTCTTCGGTCTCACTAATCTCGGTTTCGGAACGTGATACCTGTTTCTCCAATCGCGCCTGGGTCTTAGAGAGATCACGGCGCTCCCCACCGCGCCCTTTTGGCAGTACTTGCTGTTCCATTGCCCGAGTAGGGCCTGAAGAGGAGCGGGGCGATGCTCGTTCGAGCTCGTCACTCGTTTCTTTAATCGACTCAAACTCTTGGGTCTTCTTCCACAAATAATACTCGTAGTCACCGATAAAGTTCCGCGCCTGTCCCTCTTCAATCTCAACGACCCGGGTGGCGATGCGTGCCAGAAACGTCGGATCGTGGGAAATGAAGATGATGGTCCCGGGAAATTCAGCTAAGGCATCTGTGAGCATATCCACAGAGGCTGGGTCCAAATGGTTCGTCGGCTCATCAAGCAGCAAGGTATTGGCGGGTTCGACCAACATGCGGGCTAACGCCACCCGGTTTCGCTCGCCACCGCTTAACGCCTTGATCAGTTTTTTCTGATCGTCGCCGGAAAACAAGAAGGCGCCGGCGATGCCGCGCAGGAAATTCCTTTCTGCATGGTTGGTGACTTCTTCCAGCGATTCGAGAATCGAATGTTCGGGGTTCAAGGTTTCGGCCTGATGCTGGGCGAAGTAGTGCAACGTTACGCCGTGGCCCACGGTTCTGGTGCCGGTATCGGAAGGAAGGACGCCAGCGAGCATCTTCAAGAGCGTACTCTTTCCGGCTCCGTTCTCACCAACCAGTGCGATACGTTGGCCACGCTCTATGGAAAAATCGAGCGTCTTGTAAACGATTTTTTCGCCGTAGCGTTTACTGGCGCCAGCCAGATCTAACACCTGACGGCCGCTGGTCGACGGAAGGGGAAACCGGAACTTGACGCGTTTCGGATCTCGCTGGATTTCAATCCGCTTCACCTTATCGAGCTGCTTGAGGCGCGACTGCACCTGACTGGCTTTGTTGGCTTGGTATCGAAAGCGATCGACAAACTTTTGAACCCGAGCGACCTCTTTGGATTGGCGAGCCGCCGAGGCGTGGAGTTGAGCATCCTTTTCGGCTTTCAGTTTGCAGAAGAGCGAATAGTTGCCTCGGTATTCTTCGATTTTGTGATGCCGTAGTTCCCAGATATGGGTGACGACACGATCGAGAAAGGCGGTGTCGTGGCTGATGATCAGGAGCGTCATACCCGACTGCAACAAGAACTGCTCGAACCAGCGTTGAGTCGGCTTGTCCAAATGGTTGGTCGGCTCGTCCAGCATGAGCACGTCGGGATTGGACAAGAGCAGATGTCCTAACGCGACCCGCATCCGGTACCCTCCGGACAGTTTCTCGACGGGGCGATCGAAATCAACTTCCGTAAATCCCAACCCCATCAGGATGCGCTTAGCTTCGTGCTCAGGGTACTCGTCACGATGTGTGGCATCGAGGACGGTCTTGCCAGTAATGGTTTCTAGTTCTTGCGGAAGGTAGCCGATTCGAAGACGAGGTCGCTTACGGATCGAGCCTTCATCGGGTGACTCTTCGGCCAGGATCATACGAAAGAGTGTGGTCTTGCCGGCGCCGTTCGGTCCGACCAAGCCGACTCGTGAATTCGGGCGAAGATGTGCGGAGACCTCAGAAAGGAGGACCTTCGTGGAATATTGCTTGCTGACGGATTCAATTTGGAGCATCGGCACAAACCTTCCGTGTGATAATGGGATGCCTAGGTCACCCGAGATGCACTCGAACAAGGGAAACAGCTAGTAGGTCGGAAGGCGAGGAAGCTGAAGAAAGCTGAGCATAAGTGATCGGTACAACAGAAACATTTTAGAATCCTAAATTCTTGAGGTGTTTATCCGGCACAACGGTTACGATAAACCTCAAACGAGCAGCTGGCACGTGCAAGGTTTGGTGGAGCTGGCCGGGATTGAACCGGCGACCTCGTGAATGCCATTCACGCGCGCTCCCAACTGCGCTACAGCCCCACTCTGGGAGATTCAGAGATGGAAATTACTATGGAAATTGAGGCGTTGAAACAATTCTTCGCATGCTAACACGCAGCTTAGAGCCAGTCAACCGACCAGTGACTGCATCACCGTGTCATGATCTTGTAGAACGGTTTGAATACAAGGCATCACTACGATCATCTTGACAAAAGAATAGGCTGCACCTACCATGAGGCCCCTTGGCTCTGATCTCCCAATCGGGTCAGAGCCATTTTTTCGTGTCAACGCCGGTTGCGAGAGTCTTTAACTATGGGCAATCTCGTCATTATTGGTGCTCAGTGGGGCGATGAAGGCAAGGGTAAGATCGTCGATATCTTAGCCCAAAACGCCGATATCGTCGTGCGCTATCAAGGCGGTTCCAACGCCGGACACACGGTCATCAACGATCGTGGAACATTTGTTTTCCATCTCATCCCTTCAGGGATTCTCTATCGTGGCACATTGTGTGCGATCGGCAACGGCGTGGTCGTTGATCCTGGTTCTCTGATCGAGGAGATGGATCACCTGCAAGGCCAGGGCGTGAGGTTCGGGAAGAATTTCGTCATGAGTCAGCGGGCTCACGTCATCTTGCCCTACCATAAAGCAATCGATCGCGCGTCAGAGCAGTCCAAAGGGTCACGGAAAATCGGCACGACCGGACGTGGAATTGGACCCTCGTATGCCGACAAGATGGCGCGGATCGGAATTCTCATGGGGGATCTGCTGAACCCACCATTGTTCAAGAAAAAACTCGAAGAAAATCTTATCGAGATGAACTGGTTCTTAGAGCGACTCTACAAAGTTGAGACATTTCAGGTCGACAAAGTCTTCGACCAATATATGGCGTATGCCGATCGACTCAGGAGTTATATCGTCGATACAACCACGTTGCTCAATCGCGCGATTGGGAAGAACAAGACTGTCTTGTTTGAAGGGGCGCAAGGTACGCATCTGGATGTGGATTTCGGCACCTATCCTTACGTGACTTCGTCCAGTTCAGCGGCAGGTGGCGCTTGTACGGGAACTGGCGTGGGTCCCACGATGATCGATGCGGTTCTGGGCATTGCGAAGGCCTATACCACCAGGGTGGGCAGTGGCCCCTTTCCAACTGAGCTGACCGACGAGGTCGGACAGGGGTTACAAGAACGTGGAAAGGAGTTCGGTTCGACTACCGGGCGTGCCAGAAGATGTGGCTGGTTCGATGCTGTCGTCGTCCGCCATGCGACACAAGTCAACGGATTATCCTCCCTGGCCGTGACCAAGCTCGATGTGCTCGACGGCTGCAAGGAGTTGAAACTTTGTACCGGCTACAGGTATGGGAACACCATTCATAAAGACATGCCGGCCGATCTGGACGTGTTGACCGGTTGCGAGCCTGTCTATCAACGGATGAAAGGGTGGACCGCTGCGACGACAGGGATGACCAGCTATAAGCGGCTGCCGGTCGAAGCGAAACGATACCTTGCCCGCATCGAAGAGTTGGCACAGTGCCGAATCGACATGATTTCGACCGGATCCAAGCGTGCCGAAACGATCATGCTCCGCAATCCGTTGGATTGTTCTCGACGGCGTTCTCGGTTGACCGGCCACTGAAGAATGGGCGATCTCAATCATTTCTTGTTGCCCTCTAGACTGCTTGCGCTCTTACTCAAGGTGCAACGAGATGCGATCGACACATGAGCGCCGAAGAGCTTGCGACTCTAAGCCTGGGCTTGGCTCACGACCATTCACTGCGGACCATGGTGTCTGTGTGAGACATGTCCAGCACCGGGAGCCACGAATTAGGCAGTAGCCCCCCCTGTCCCCCTGTCGCGCCTGTACCGCACAGACGCAGGTCACTGCCTGAACCCGTCAGTCTCTGCGATCGCGGAAACTTACGGACTCCTGGCTGTGGCAATCTATCTAGCCCTAGCCGACTGAGGGCTGCTTACCCGAACAGATTACCGGACGGCTCCGCCGCGCGGATCCTGACGACATGCGTAAACACCTCTCGTAAGAAACCATTTAGGCTGGCCTGTCTGTGCTGCCATGCGGAGCGCTGAGGCACGAGTGGTTGGCGTACTGCCTTCTCGATCCAGGTATTCTTTGCCGATCCGCATGTGCCGTGGTAACGTGGCACGGGCGAACGCACCAATGGCTTGCTGTGCCAGTACCTGCCCAAGGAGATGGGCTATACACAGCGTGAGTTGAACGCCATCGCCCACCGATTGGACATGCGCCCGAGAACATGTCTTGATTTTGCCACGCTCTTGCAAGCCGATGCGCAGTTGCGCCTTCATATACCCGTTGCACTTAGAACTTGAAACTGCCCTGTTTTCCCTAACCTGCTGGCCGTGTTGCACATAAGGAGTGCAACGCTAGCTTAATACCAGGGTATCGGTGGTAGGCTCCTTCAGAGAATCGCGTCACTCTGGATAACACGTGCGAGACCTTACGTGAATCTCAACGACCGTCTTCGAAGTTCCATCTCTTGGTTGGCTTGTTCGAAAGTGGTCGTGCAAGGCATCTCGCTCCTCAGTACCCTGACAGTTGCTCGGTTGCTGACGCCGGACAATTATGGGGTGATGGCACTTTCCGCCTTCTGGACATCATCCCTCTTGGTGGTGAGCGAACTGGGAGCGGGCGCGGCGGTCATCCAGTTTCAGAATCTCAAAAAGCAAGAGCTGAATATCCTCTTCGGGTTCACGACCAGCTTATCACTCCTCGGCTATCTTGTGCTGTTTCTACTCGCTCCGTTCATCGGAGACTGGTTTGCCAGCGAGCAGCTTTCGTCAGTGCTCCGCGTCGCCGGCATGGCACTTCCCATCGCGACGCTCAGAGTTGTTCCCGAGGGACTTTTGCGTAAAGAATTTCGGTTTGATCTCATCGCGAAGACCAACATCATGTCGTCATCGTTATCGATTCCTGTTGCGTTGATGTGTGCGTTCTCCGGTGCAGGCGTATGGGCGTTGGTTGCGTCCTCGCTCGTGGGTGCACTGGCACAGACGCTTCTGATTTTTCATTACGAGCAATGGCGGCCGTCCACTGCTATGGAATCCGAACGCTGGGATCGGCTCATGCGATTTTGTCTGCAGTCTTTTGGAGGGAGAATCTGTTGGGCCGTGTATCAACAGTTGGACGTGTTGATCCTAGGAAAGTTTGAAGGAGCTGTGAGTGTCGGGATCTACACGATGGCGCTGCAACTAATCACGTTTCCAGTCGAGAAAGTGTTCAGCATCGTGAATGAAATCGCGTATCCTGCCATGGCGCATCTTCAAGACGATGTGACGCAACTCCGCGCTTCATTCGCACAGAGTCTCCGTATCCTCACGGCAGTGGCATGTCCGCTGTATATCGGGCTGGGCTTCGTAGCGGAGGATCTTATTCAAATCATTCTGACTGACAAATGGAGTGATTCCGCGGGGGTGCTCAAATTGCTGGTGCCCTATGGATTGTTCACCGCACTTGCCGTGTTACCTGCACCAATTCTACTATCTCGGTATCGAGCCGATCTCGTCTTCCGGTACACGTTTGCACAATTAGTAATCATGCCACTGGCCTTTTGGATTGGAGCGCGTCAGGCTGGGGCAATTGGTGTCGCGATGGCCTGGGTGGTTGTCTATCCGTTTAGCCTGTCTTGGCTGTTCATTCAAGTGTTCAGAGAAGTGCAGATTACCTGGTATGAAGCATGGGTGGTGGTCAAGCCAGCTATGAGTGCGGCCCTATGCATGGGTGCTGCGCTCATGGCGCTTAAAATTGGACTGGCTCATGGAGGCGTAAACCAAGCAGCCGTTACGTTGGTGATCACCGTTGTTACTGGAGCCGTGACCTATGTGTGCGGATTGTGGGTATATGGGAGAGATCTCTTAGTCGAATTGCTCGCAATGGGTACCTCACTGGTTCGGAGAAATGCTCCCGCCAAAGAAAAACTTCACGCTCGCGACTGATCTGTTTCCTTCTCCATTATGTTCAGACTGCCCGACCTTTCAGGCTAGCGGCTTCGTTAAGCCTACTGATCTTGGGATCTGACAGGAATGTATCAGGCCTGCTAGAGGCGGGAGCTGAGGGGGAACATTTGAATGGTTGTTTCTTGCGCCTTAAGAAGAAAGATGTCCGGCAAGGCGTTCCAAACATTTGACGAGGAACGGCACAGAGCTGGGACTGGCGCTATTGGTGTGGCCATGGATGCTCATTCTGGTGTCCCGCACTGCTGGATCTGGTCCAATGCAGTGTCCAGATTGCTCGATTTCAAATCAGCACCGCTCACTCTTGCCGAATGATCTCCCTGTTTCTGTGGTACGCGGACAGTTCTTGGTTTACTACGGGCTTGTACTTGCGGGACCAACGCGTGGGCAATGAAATCGACCAAGCAAGGCAACTGTGAGTTGAGACGTGCATACCCCTACTAACGAGTGAGGACAATTTCGTCAGGCATCTGTTACCTTGCCACAATTGTTCTACTCTGCAGCTTGCTCCGGAGAACTTTACTTCTCCCTTAAGGTGAGAGGCGTGTGAAATCCAGGGCCGTCAAGATGCATCACCGCCCTCTCTATTCTTGTTGGTGGGCTGCAGTATTTTTACACCGCCATGCAGGTGTTGAAGTTTCATTCTCATTTTGGGACACGAGTACAGAGGCGTTTACTGATCCAGCGCAATCCTCTTTGCCGGAGGATTCAGTGTGCCCACAATTAGGTCAGAGAATGTCTCAGGAATTGTGCAGTGCCCGTTCATGATTCTCCTTTGTTGCAGGTAGAATGTGGAATTTTGAAGCGTATTATCGCTTCCATCCTCCACTTTCTGACCGCGAGTCACTAGATTTGTTAGCGTATCTTTTCCTGTGAATCTCTCAATGGGCCAGCTATCAGTACCAAACGGACGACTTTTTCGGCGCAATCGAGTTTGTCGTTAGCTGGAGGTGTATATGTTGGCCTATTCCTCTGCTGCTGCCTCATCAAGCATGAAATTCGGCAGCTTCTGCGGTGATTACTTCATTGCTATCCGAAAGCAGGAAGGCCAGTTTACGGTAAAGGGGAACAAGGATCTATTCGTCGGTCACCAAATCGGTGAAGAAGGGACCTTCTTACAATGGGAATGGACAGGGCTTCAATTGGTGGTCCGCAACGATCGGTATGGTTTATGTCCAGCCTATTATAGTCAAGGGCCCAAGGGATTCATCATCGCAACTTCCGTTCAACGCCTAATAGCGGAAGGTGTCTCTCCAGAACTAGACTACGACGCATTGGCCGTATTCCTTCGTCTTGGCACGTTTGTCGGAGACGATACTCCATACTCGGCTATTCGAGCCCTGCCGCCGGGCACACAGTTTACATGGTCGGGTGGCAGCGAATGTCCTACCGGGTGTGTGGTCCTAGGTGGAGCCACGACCGGCCTCACCCGTGAAGCGGCCTACGAGCGCTACAACGAGCTTTTCAGCGAGGCCGTTACAAAAAGATCGACTGTTGCCGGTGATGTGGCAGTTGCTCTTTCGGGTGGGATGGACTCGCGGCATATCCTTTTAGAGCTATGCCGACTGGGAAGAAAGCCAAAGCTTTGCGTGACGGCTCAGATCTATCCGGGTGAGTCCAGTGAAGACCTGGATTACGCCAAACAAGTGGCGCAAGCTCTCGCGGTCCCCCACGTCGAAATCGAACAACCAAGGGATTGGGTGAATGCGGAAATTCAGAAGCTCCAGGCCACGAGCCTCGGTGCCTTGGAGCATAATTGGGGGATGGTCGTAGGACCTTATTTGCAACACAGAGTTGTGACGGTTTTTGATGGTTTGGGGGGGGATGTGCTCTCGGACTGTCGACACATTGTCACGCCTGCGCGACATGAGGCTTTCCAAGCTGGACGCTTTGCCGTCCTTGCTGAGGACATTCTGCAAAATGAGTACGGAGGCGTCCGCTATTTGAAGCCCAAACTGGCTCGGCTGTTAAGCCGTGAACGGGCTATTCACCGCCTCTCGGTCGAGGCCGCGCGTTTTGCTGGGGCTCCCAATCCGGTAGTAGCCTTTACGTTCTGGAATCGGACCCGCTGAGCCGTCAGTCTGCTCCCTCATGGAGTTTGGAATCGATCGGTACAGGTGTTGACTCCATTTCTCGACCATACATTGTTTGACTTCCTCATTGGTCTTCCTATGGAGTTCGTCGGAGACTATACCTTTCATGCCGAAACGATCCGGCGCCACTATCCTAGCCTCGCGCACATTCCATTTGTTTCAGGCCCTTGCCGAAGACCGAGCAACGGATCCCCTATTTTTCGAAAGATGGCACTCGATCTCCTAGCGCATGGGCTTCGATCCATTCCCTCATCCTACGTATCATTTCGACATGTCTTGCCACGGCTCATGCGGGCAATCATTGATCCAAGGTATAGCCCCTCTGTGCTATGGTTGGGACCAAGCATGTTGTATGGATTGGAACTGGAGAATTGTTCGACAGCTTATAAATTCGTTGATGGCTTCAGCCAACCCGCGAGCTCAATCAACAGAATGGATGCTGAGTAGAGTAAGAAGCCTCTCGACCGCACCACCCCATGAAGAATCCTGATTGACAACGCGTTATCCGGTAGTGCAGCATCGGTTTCTTGTCAGCAGCCAGCCCACATTGAATTGGGTGAGCCGGTAGCTCAGTCGGTAGAGCATCGGACTTTTAATCCGCTGGTCGTGGGTTCGATTCCCACCCGACCCACCATTTCCGCATCCAAGGCCGTCCTTGTTCGTCCGGCCATCAGCGGAAAATCCGCAGAAAATCAGCCCCACTGCCATAGCCTCCTCCATGAATATGCGAATGCCGTATTGTGTACAGCATTGGTTATTCTGACAAGCAGACAGCCGTCAGCGTGCCCGGTTCAATGAACTCACCACAGGCTTCGACAAATCCGCTCTTCGACACGCTCAGGAGGAACGGAGTCATAAGTGAGTATGAGAAAACAGAATCTGGAGCCACGGAACTTTCCTCGCGTATGAACCAACGGGCTATATGAATCCGTTCCCTTTAGCCTTGTTACGTGGATGACATGAGACATCCATGCGTCCCCCGCGTTGACTGCCCCCACGGCGCAGTGCTAGAGTTTGGCCGCTTTTCGGACTTGCTTCCGATCGGGCGATTAGCTCAGTGGTAGAGCGCTTCCTTCACACGGAAGAGGCCACAGGTTCGATACCTGTATCGCCCACCATGCTTCCCTCAGCCTTACCATTCTATCCCGTGAGAAACATTGATCTTTACACCAGCGCGTGAACACCTCGAATTCTGGACAGAAGCGAGGGGGTCGGCTACACTTCTGATTGTCTTTTGAGCGTATCTGGTTTGAGTCTCAAGTAGATGGGAGCCGAAACAAGAGAGGTCTACATAATGAAAGCAACATCGACCATTCTGGGCATCATGATGCTGGCCACGGTTGCCACCGGTTGCAGTACGACACACCAACAAGGCGGAAGTGTCGAGACTAAGGAATATACGCCTCCAACCAGTATCTACAACATTCTGGACAGCACCGCGTTGGTCTATTCGGACCCCGCTGCTGGTTCGGCTGTCAACGATCATCCCCTTCGTTGGCTCGGATTTGTCTCAAATCCGATCGGCCATGCGTTCGACTATGGGATCAATCGTCCGATCTATAAGCTAGCAAACGGATTCTCGTATCTTTCCGGCTATACAGCGGAAGACAATATGGTAGACGCACAACGTCGCTAGTTTACCCAGTCCTTTAGAAACAGAAAAGGCCCGCTCTTCTCAAAGAGCGGGCCTTTTCATTTCCTCTTCGCGAAGACCCCCTCAAATCGTGTATGGTTTGTAGTATGCAGGACAGGGATTGCCCGTCGAATTTCTTCAGGTCCGTATCTTTAGCCAGCCTCGTTGCGGTTGTGGGTCTGGTGATTGGGTGTGGCGGGTCCGCGGCTCCTGTGAAGCCCCCGCTCCCACCCTCGAAAAGTGATCTTGCCCTGCTCGTGTCAACGGCGCTCTGTGAGCGCAAGGTCGACTTCTTAAAAAAATACCCCCCCGTGACGTACGCCTCAACGAGTTGGGGAAGCGGGCAGGAGCTTGTCATTCCTATGCAAGGAAGTGCCTCGCACGGAGAGGAATCCTATTTCTTCGACGAAGATGACGTGCTGGTGGGGGCTTTGTTCACCTTCTCGAAGGGACTGGACCTCAAACCCTATCCGGTGCTTCGGCTCACGCTCTCTCAGCTGAAGCCGTCGGTCGAGTTCTACTTAAACGTGGCCCAATTGGAAACACGAATGAATATGGAGAGCAGTGCGCTCCTCGAGACTGGAGACGAGAAAAGCACGACCCAGTATCTCGTCACCGGTCCTCACGACCGTCCGGTCCTGCTCCAGGCTTCCTACACGATCGATCCCTATGTGCGCCTCTTTTCTCCGTACCGACGGGAGTTTCTTGATCGGCTTCGCAATTTTGCAGGGGGTACGGGGGGGCAAACAATGGAGAGTCAGGGAACCGAGGATAAAGAGCCGTTCACGTCGTTGCAGCAATTCGCTCGTGGCCAAGCTGCTCAGCTCGCCTACTGCGGGGACAAAAACTATGAGATTGCGGCTGATGCGTACCAAAAGGCGATTGCTAGTGGATTCACAAATAAGGTCTGGCTTGCCGAAGCTCGGCACAAACTTGGGGTTGCATGGCTCGTGAAAGGCCAACTCGAGAAAGCGAAAGCGGAGTTGTTGCAGTCACTAACCCTCAGGCCTAACATCCCGGAGGTGTTGAACAATCTCGGCACGGTCCAGGTAAAATTAGGGGACACAGCGGCTGGCTTACGCTTGTTCGAAAAGGCGGTGACCCTGCGTCCCAACTATGCCCTGGCCCGATTCAATCTAGCCGGAGCGAGTGAAGCCACGAACCCCAAGCGCGCGCTCTCTGAGTACGAAACCTATCTTGCTCTTGTGGAAGGGATACCCGAAGAGGAAGCCCGTATGGCACACGCCAAGGAACGGGTGAAGGTCTTGAAGCAGTAGCTCCGCGTCCTATCCGGATTATCTTGAGTATTCTCAATTCGTGTGAAGAAAACGACTCAGCCCCGAGCTCGTTCTTCCTGTTCTTGAAGGGTCTTGCACTCGATGCAGAGGGTGGTGACCGGCCTGGCTTTAAGACGTTTGTAAGGGATATCTCCACCGCAGCGCTCGCAGATCCCGTAGGTCGCTACATTCATCCGTTCCAGGGCCTCGTCGATCTTCTTGAGCAACTTCCGCTCGCGATCCCGAATCCGCATGGAGAAGTTTTGATCGACCTCAGCAGAGGCCTGGTCGCTGACATCGGGAAAGGCCTCGAGGTCGCCGCGATGGGCCAGCACTTCTTCAACCTCACCAAGGATTGCTGTGCGCTGACGTTCAAGATCACGTCGGATGTCGGGATATTTCGCTCTCTTCGTACTTGCCTTCCCTTTCCTCGCGGAGCGAGCGGGGACTGCGGTGTTCGGTACCTTGGGCGAGGGCGGGCGTTTACTAGAAGACCGTGCTTTCATACGTTCATATTCTGCGGACGACAGGCCGCTGAAACTATACCAATCTGGCTGAGAGGGGGTCAATCAGGACTGGAAAGCCGTATACACACTACAAATCCCGGCGACCCTCGATCGATTTCAACAACGTCACTTCGTCCGCATACTCAATATCCATCCCCACTGGAATTCCATAAGCAATTCTGGAAACGCGTACGCCAAAGGGTTTAAGCAATCGGGTCAGATAGATCGCGGTGGCTTCTCCTTCAATGGTAGGGTTCGTTGCGAGAATGATTTCTTCAACCCCGCCGAGTTTCACGCGCTCAACAAGCTCCTCAGCTTTGATGTCGCCCGGACCTATGCCGTCGAGTGGGGATAGCGCTCCCAACAAGACGTGATAGAGCCCGCGATAGGCGCCTGCCCGTTCGACGGCGTATAGCGTACTTGGTTCTTCAACGACGAAGATCTTGGTCTGATCACGTTTCGGATCGAGGCAAAACTCACATAAGTCTGCTTCAGCGATATTGCGACATTGTCGGCAAAACGCCAACCCATCCTTCACTGCACGAATGGCATCCGCCAGGCGCAAGGCATCCTCTCGCTCGGCCTTCATGAGATGAAAGGCCAAGCGCTGGGCGCTCTTGTGACCGATTCCTGGGAGACGAACCAGTTCCTTGATCAATCTCGCCAACAAGCCCTGTTGATCGACGGCCATCGCTAAAACAGGCCTGGAATTTTCATCCCGCCGGTCAGCGCTTTCATTTCGCCTTCCATCAATTCCTTGGCTTTGCGGAGCGCGTCGTTCGTCGCGGCCACCACAAGGTCCTGGAGCATATCGACATCGCCGCTCTTTACGACCTCGGGATCGATCGCCACACTGACAATCTGCATCGCCCCGTTCGCTGTGACGGTGACAATCCCGCCGCCGGCCGTCCCGCTGGCGGTTTTTGACGCCGCTTGTTCCTGAATCTTGGCCATTTGTTCCTGCATGGCCTGAGCTTGCTTCAGAATGTTGCCCATATTACCGAAAGGACTTTTCATTCGCTTGCCTCCTGCTGAGCTATAGGACGAACCTCGGCCAATTCGACGCCGAATATCTCGAGGGCCTGTTTCACCGTCGGGTTCGCTTTCGCACGTTCGAACAACATCACCCGTTGTTCTTGTTCCTTGGCTGCTCGTATTTGGGCCATGGTCGGTCCCGGTGGATGGGTCTCAGTCAGCTCGATGATGCGGACACGTACGGGAGACCCCAACTGACGCTCGCATAGCTTTGATAACACCAGAAGATTTTCTTCCTTCTCCAACCTCGCTCTGGCCACGGTTGCCTGCTTGGCAAATCCTATAGTGACGAAGCCGCCCTCCATTCCAACAAACCTGCCGGCTTCGAGAAACGGTGCGATATTGGGAAATGAAGCGCCAACCTCTTCTTGGACTACGTCCCACTGCAACGTTGGTTGTGGACCGACGGCTATGGGAGGCACGGTGGCTGGGGCGGTTGTCGTCATAGCAGGCGGTGGATTGTGAGATGGTTTAGGTGAGACCGTTGACCCTTCGTCCGTTTCCCCCCTGGGCGTGTGAGCAGGTTTAGGGATGGGCCGTGACGCCGTGGGTACGCCCTGGCGTAAAGTCTGAGGAGTTGATGGCCCGCTCTTGCGTTCTTCCGGTTTAGCTGGAGGTTTCTGGCTGGAAGACGACGCTGTCTGTGCTGGGCGGGCCTCCGTACCCTCTTGTTGGCGAAGCAGGCGAGTAGCTCGAACAGCCGCAGTCTCCACCACGAAGCGAGGGTGGCTACTGAATCGTAAAGAATCTTCCGCTTGGACGAAGATTGCCAGCAGTTCCTGAAACCGTTCCGGAGTCAGTATCTTGGCATCCATCGACAGCTGGCTCAGATCATCTTCCGAGGTTTCAATCAAACTACGCAGCTCGACCGTACTGGGAACGACTGCTGCCACCAGCAGATTACGGATGTGTTCCACGACTTCCGCGCAGAACGCCCGCAAGTCATGTCCCCGGTCCAGCAGGTTAGCCAGGCTGGCAAGGGCAGCAGGGCTGTCTTGGGCCAAAATCGCTCGGAGAAGTTCCTGCACCAGTTCTTGAGGCACGGCTCCCAAGAGCAGTTCGAGGTCTGCGTGGCTGATGGTTTTGCCGCCGTAGGCAATGGCCTGATCAAGCAAACTCAAGGCGTCACGCATACTCCCTTCACTGGCGCGAGCCAGGGCCACGAAGCTCCGTTCCTCAAGCGACAACTGATCTTGCGCTGCTACGTGCCGAAGTCGTTCGATGATTTCGGTCCTGGCGATCCGACGAAAGTTGTAATGCTGACATCGCGAGAGAATCGTCGCGGGGATTTTGTGAATCTCCGTTGTCGCAAAGATGAACACGACATGTGCTGGTGGTTCTTCGAGTGTCTTCAAGAGAGCATTAAATGCCGAGTTTGAGAGCATGTGGACTTCATCGATAAGGTAGACTCGAAACTGACCACGAAACGGCGTGAAGCGAACGTTCTCGCGGATCTCTCGCACATCATCTACGCTGGTGTTAGACGCGCCGTCGATCTCGATGACATCAACCGAGTTTCCCTGTGCAATTTCACGGCAATTTTCACAGGTGTCGCAGGGATGACTTGTCGGTCCTCGTTCACAATTGAGTGCCTTCGCGAGGATTCGTGCGACGGTCGTTTTCCCCACACCTCGCGTGCCGGAAAAGAGATACGCGTGCGCGACTCGTTTCGTCGAGACGGCGTTCATCAATGTTTGGACGACATGGGGCTGACCGATCACATCGTCAAACGTGCCGGGACGATATTTGCGCGCGGAGACTTGGTAATCCAATTGTCGCGGTGCTCCCCTACATTAAGTCTTAAGAAAACCAGAAATTCAGGGACGCCAGGATGTTCCTAACATACGCCAAGTTTTTCGATAGTGAGTGGGGCTAGGTGATCCTGCGGCACATAGAACTGACTGCTTACCGTTGCTTCCTTCCGGATCTGGCGGGGTTCACAGGGTTCTATTGCACAGGGCCCAGCCCCTATTCTCGATCGAGACCCTCCAGCCCAGCCCAAGCTTCAGGTGTCTATCCGCCCACGGAAATTACGATACAGCGATAAGGAGCAGGCGGTACACACGAAATGCGTATGGCGGAGAGGGTGGGATTCGAACCCACGGTCCCGTTGCCGGGACGCATGCTTTCCAAGCATGTCGATTCGTCCACTCTCGCACCTCTCCGCATCGAGAAGTGTAAAGGGACCGCATCTTAGCATGCGTGTTCATGACCAGCAAGGTGACCGGCCCTTGTCGATGCTATTCGAAATGAGGAGGCAGCTCCCTTAGGATGACGGTCGCCTTGAAGTGCGCCACAGTGAATGTATGGGTAGAGTTTTCGGTGAGTAACCGGGATAGAGGAAATCAGTAAATAGCCGAGCTGGATCATCCATACAGATGAGTGGGGTACCCTCGGTCGTATGGGTTGACATTATAGGTGTCCAACGGTACAACGCTATACGACATCGCGTGTTTTTGCAGTCTTAGCCACTCTTGATTAGTTAATCTAATAGGTATGGAGTGGCAGCTCTGCGGTATCCTCTACCATGCGAGAGTGGCGGAACTGGCAGACGCGCGAGACTTAGGATCTCGTGGGCAACCGTGGGGGTTCAAGTCCCCCCTCTCGCACCACTATGACAAACACTTATGGAGTAGGGAGTCCCATTTCGACGATGAAGATGGAAGTGACTGAGTTAGGACCGATGAAACGCGCCTTGAAAATTGAGGTGCCGGCCGATGAGGTGGCGCAACAATTTTCACGAGCCTATTTGGAACTCAACCGTCAGGTTCAGATTCCAGGGTTTCGACCAGGGAAAGCCCCGGTGGCTATTTTAGAAAAGCGTTATGCCAAAACAATCGAAGAAGATGTCATTCGAAAGCTTGTGCCGGATTTCTATGGTCGGGCCATCAAACAGGCCGGGATTAGTCCAGTAGTGGTGGATATTCCCCCTCTGGATCGGGTCAAAATCCAAAAAGACGCCCCATTTACGTTCACGGCGACCGTCGAAATCAAACCGACAATCGAACTTCGCGACTATAAGTCCCCCAGTCCCATTTCGCTCCAGGCCGACAAGCGCACGGTTGCAGAGGAACAGATAGACCGTGCTCTGGAAGTGTTGCGTGAACAACAGGCTCGGCTGGACGAGGCTCAAGCTGGTACGGTTTTATCCGAAGGGGATTATGCCATCGTCGATCTCGAAGGATTTCTGGATGGTGTTCCTCTCGAAGGTACAAAGAAGGAAGGCCAGCTCCATAAAGTGGGATCAAAAGCCGCTTTGCTGGGGATTGAAATCGACGCTCATCTGATCGGAAGACAGGCAGGGGATATGGTAGAAATTCCTCAGACCTATCCGGTGAGCCATCCGGATCAACGGGTTGCGGGAAAAGCTGTCAGCTTCCGCCTCGTCATAAAGGGAGTTAAACAGAAAAAGCTCCCTACCCTTGACGATGAGTTCGCCAAGGACTGCGGACCATACGCGTCGCTCCACGAGTTAAGGGACAAGTTGCGTGGCCAAATGGAAAAGGCGCTCAAGAGGGATATTGAGGAGTCCTACAAAGATACTCTTCTCAAACGCCTTATCGAGACCCATCATTTTGATCTCCCTGATACACTCGTAGAGCGAGAGCTCAGCACGATTGTGCAGCAGAAATTACAAGCACGACAGCGTGGCAACGTCACCGATTCCCCTCCTGCGCCAGATGCGGAAGAATTGAAGAAGATTCACGAAGAGCACCGTGAGGACGCAAATCGTCGTGTAAAAGCAGGGCTGATTCTTGAGGCCATCGCGGAGAAAGAAGGCTTGTCGGTGAGCCAGGACGATTTGAACAATGAAGTGACTCGACTAGCCACGGAGCTCAGGGTACCGATGGCCGATCTCGTGAAAATGATCCAGGCAGGTGGCCAGGATTCTGTTGAAGAATTACGCGCGAGGATCTTGGCCGATAAGGCGCTGGATGTTGTCTATCGTCAAGCGGTCATTCAAGGATAGGCATGGCGGTTGATTTGGGTACGGAGTTGCCCGGGAAAGGAATTGAACAATATGTTGGTTCCGATCGTAGTCGAACAAACCAATCGAGGCGAACGAGCCTATGACATCTACTCACGCCTTCTCAAAGATCGCATCATTTTTCTTGGAGCCCCAATCGATGATGTGTTTGCCAACTTGGTGATTGCGCAGCTGCTCTTTCTTGAAGCGGAAGATCCCGAAAAAGATATTAATCTCTACGTCAACTCGCCGGGAGGCAGTGTGACAGCCGGATTGGGCATCTATGATACCATGCAATATGTGAAGCCCCCGATCAACACCATCTGCCTCGGTCAGGCTGCCAGTATGGGTGCGCTCCTATTGACTGCCGGAACAAAAGGCAAGCGGTTTTCCCTGCCCAATGCTCGGGTGATGATCCACCAACCGTTGGGTGGGTTCCAAGGACAAGCGACGGAAATAGACATCCATGCCAGGGAAATTCTCAAGATTCGTGAACGCCTGAATGAAATCATGGCTAAACACACTGGCCAGTCGATTGAGAAGATTGCGCATGACACGGAACGGGACTATTTCATGTCCGGCGAAGAAGCGAAGCGGTACGGCCTCATAGACGAGGTCATCACACGACCACCCAAACTTATGAAAGCCGTAGAATCCGGCGACGGGATCAAAGGTAAGTAACGCAGGAGGGTGCATGGCCAAGCAGGAAAAGATGGATCGACACTTGCGCTGTTCTTTCTGTGGGAAAAGCCGTGATGAGGTGAGAAAACTCATCGCCGGACCAACGGTGTATATCTGTGATGAGTGCGTCAATCTTTGCAATGACATCATTGCGGAGGACTGGGAAGAAGCCAAAGAAGAAATTTCGTCCAAACTCAAGAAGCCAGCGGAGATCAAGCATCACCTTGATCAATATGTCATCGGGCAGGAGCGGGCTAAACGCATTTTGTCTGTGGCCGTTCACAATCATTACAAGCGCATCTCCTCAAAGGAAAAAGAGGTTGACGATATCGAGCTCCAAAAGGGCAATATCCTCATGGTGGGTCCGACCGGCACGGGGAAGACTCTCTTGGCCCAGACCTTGGCCAAATATCTTGACGTTCCATTTACTCTTGCTGATGCTACGACGCTGACCGAAGCCGGCTACGTCGGTGAGGACGTTGAAAACATCATTCTGAAACTCCTGCAAGCTGCGGATTACGATGTGGAACGGGCTGAGCGCGGAATTGTGTACATCGATGAAATCGATAAGATCAGTCGGAAGAGCGATAGCCCGTCTATTACGCGTGATGTGTCTGGCGAGGGTGTTCAACAAGCCCTACTGAAATTGATCGAAGGCACGGTCGCGAATGTCCCACCGCAGGGAGGAAGAAAGCATCCGCATCAGGAGTTTATTCAGGTTAATACCAGTAACATTTTGTTTATCTGTGGTGGAGCGTTTGTCGGTTTAGAACAGATCATCGAACAGCGTCTGAATCGAAAATCCATGGGATTTGGAGCTGAAATCCGCGGGAAAAGCGACATTCGTTTGGGGGATCTGCTGTCTAAGGTACAGCCAGAGGATTTTCTGAAGTACGGTCTGATACCGGAATTCGTGGGACGATTGCCTGTCGTGGCCACGTTAGAGGAGTTGGACGAGCGAGCCTTGATCCGTATCCTGACTGAACCGCGCAATGCGTTGACCAAGCAGTACGAGAAGCTGTTATCATTCGAAAAGGTCAAGCTCAGATTCACCGAAGCGGCGTTGGGGGCTCTAGCGCGTAAAGCCTATGCACAGAAGACTGGGGCCAGAGGTCTTCGGGCGATCCTGGAAGAAGTGATGCTCGACATCATGTATGATGCCCCCTCGCAGAAACAAATCGTAGAGGTGGTGATTACGGAAGATGCAATCTTGGGCAAAAACCCACCAATGCGGATATTTGAACAGGAAAAAGACGCTAAGACCGCATAAAAACTGGAAGATTTCTACTCTTGATTGATAGGTCTAGCTAATCATTCGTAGGGGGGAAAATTTATATTCCCCCCTCTGGCCGTTAGCTCCTTCCCTCGCTTCTCCTAACCCACTCATTTTCCTCGACAATCAGAAACGCCGCGCTATACTTGCCTCGTACGTGTTTCGGATGGAGGGGCTGTGAAATACCCTGTTTCTTTGAGTCTTCGTCATAAAGGCAAAGCCATTGAACTTGACGCGGCCCGTGAAATGGTTGTCTTGTTGGGTGTTAAGGGGGAGGCAATTGGCTCCCTACCCTGGGACTTCGTCATTGATCAAATACTCGCCTACCGCAAGGTGGATGTTGTGGGTGCTCAAAAGGAAGTCCGGTCAGAGCCTCGGATTTCGCTCGCGTTTCGGGTGCGCTACAACAGCCCAGAAGGACCACGATGTGAGAGTCGCGCAGGTGGTATTGGCGGTGGAGGATTATTTATCGAAAGCCAGACTCCTCTTCCTGTAGGAACCAGACTGGCGATGGAGTTCTCGTTTTCAGAGAAATCCGAAGAATGGATGCCGGCAAAAGGAACCGTCGCCTGGGTTTGTCCAAAAGCTGATCAATATACTTTTAGCCCTGGAATGGGGATCCGGTTCACGGAAATAGCGGAGTGTATACGCGAAAAAATCCATGAGCTGGTGAAATCAGCTCAGAACATGGGGCACGCAGCATAATTCCGCTCCTTGCTTACGCCACCCGGAAAAGAGATGTATGACGTTTCCTGTCGTTTCCACTATGGGGCATCTAGGGAAGTCTCTCATTATTGATTCTGGGCGAGAGACGATCAACGTACACGACACCTCTGGTCAGTTATTGGGTAGCATGTCATGGGGTGCAATCATCGAGCACGTGGTTGTCAGTGGTGAAGATGGCCGGTTTGCCCATTGTCGCGCGCAGCCCCGTGCGCCTCTCGCCCTGAAGGTCCGGTGTACGACGCCAGAAGGAAAGCAGTTCGATAGTCTCACCGGGGGAATCGGCGGCGGCGGGCTCTTTATCGAGAGTGGTGCCCCCCTCAGTCCGGGCACCGAGTTGACGGTCGAATTTGCGCTGCCAGATCGGCCATGGAACAAGCTGAAGGCGAAGGCGAAGGTTGCCTGGGTCCGCAACAAGCCGGAGCGATACCTTCTATTTCCAGGCATGGGCATCCAGTTTGTGGAGTTGGAGAAGACGGTACAAGAGGAATTGGTTGGACTGGTTGAGGCCCTGAATCGAAGTCGAAATCCCTCCTGAGTAACAAGTAAGATTTTCCGAATCAGCATGTAATGTCCAGACTATCGTTCTGCCGGTCAACGGCTGCGATTTTTCCGATATGGATCTTCTACCCCCAAGCCCGTAGGCACCTCTCGCCAGAACAAAGAAATTAACTGTCTCATCTCATCGCTGATCCAGTAGATGTAGCACTCGCTGACCAACCCTCGCTTTCTCTAAAACATCGATGGCGCATTAACTGTTCGACTGAGCCTGTTCAAGGGTCACGCAGATTTGTGGGGATCTTCTTGCGGCGGTAATTCTTTAGCGGCATCCATAGATTGCTGGATTTCTTTTTTAGCCGCATCCAGTTCGGCATGAATCGTACTCATTTGAGGGTCGACGCTATTGCGGACATCGGTCACAGCTTGCCGGAACGTTCGCACGACCTCTCCGAGTCCTTCACCAAGATGCTGCAAGTCATCCGACGATACTGCCGCTGCTGATTGTGTAGCTTTGAGCGCTGCCTGTTGCGCCTGTACGCGGGCCACCGCATCTTTATTCACAATGGCGGAAGGACGTTTGGCAGTCGGTGTTGCCTGAGAACCAGCCGGCAACGGTGGATACGACGCGTGAGCTCTTGGAGGGGGAGCCGCAGCCCGTTCCTCCATTGAGAGCACGGGGCTGGCGGCAGGCGCCGATGGTCGAGGGGTTTGAAGGCTGGTGTTGTAGAGCAATGAAGCCGTGGTGCCGGGTGTCAGTTCAGGACCAGGGACATAGGGAGCAAGTGGTCGAGTCGTGGTCGGTGAGGATCTTGTGGCCGGTGGTGGAACTGTTGCTGCGATACTTGTCGGAGTCTGAATTGTCTGTGATTGCCCGGTTTCTTGTTGGGCCGGGTCTGAAGCAGGTTGAGGCACGTCGGTGACTTCTTTCCGAAAGCCTTTCAACGCCTTGCCGACTCCCTCGCCGATCTGTGGCAGACGGCCTGCTCCAAAAATGATGAGTACGATAACAAGAATGAGAATGAGTTCAGAGAAACCCATTGTGCCGAACATGCACGGCCTCGCATGTGATCCGGAGAGTGCCCTTGTGGGATGACTGAATCTAGCCGCCCCTCGGACATGGTGTCAAGAAAGGGTCGAAGCAGAATGCTCAGACGGAAATGTCAGAGCAAAGACACAATTTCGGTTTGAAGTGGTAACCCATGCACCACGGCTTCGCGATCCGATATATAGACGTCAAGCTCACTCCTGATCCCAAACTCTCCCGGCAGGTAGATGCCCGGCTCGATAGAAAAGCAGGTTCTCGGCAGAAGCCGACGACTATCTTGAGTTTCCAGGTTGTCGATATTGGCTCCATTACCATGGACTTCTTCCCCGATCGAGTGGCCGGTTCGATGAATGAAGAAGTCGCCGTAGCCTGCCGCTCGAATCGGATTACGGCAGGCGTCATCAACCTCCCATCCGCAAGGAAATCGGCCGGTAGCTACCTGATGTTGAACAAACGACAGTGCCGCATCACGTCCGCGTCGAACATGCTCAAAGATCATGCGCTGTTTTGCTGGTGCTTCTGTGCCGGTATAGCCTGTCCAGGTGATATCTCCATAGACCGATCCCGGGGTCGTTTGTTTCGCCCAGAGGTCGATCAGAACTAAATTGTCTCGAGTGATGAGTGAGGGGCTTGACTCAGTCGGCCCATAGTGAGGATCGGCGCTGTGGCCATCAACAGCTGCAATTGGAGCGCTGGATGAGGTCATGCCCGCATCGCGAATACGTGAGAGAATGAACTGCTGCAGATCATATTCGGATAACCGACGTTCATTGGTGACACAAGACGCCACGTGGGCGAAGGCCTCATCGACGATGTTTCTGAGTGCCGTCACGGCGTACCGATGGGATTCCAGTTGCGCATCCGTCCAGACTGCCTCGAATTGTTGGACGAGATCGGCTGATGTGACCACCTCAAGCCCAAAACTTCTGATCAACTCGACGGTGCCGGCGTCCACTCTGGACAGATACGGAACGGCGTTGAATGGTGAATACTGCATGGCGATTCGCCGTCGACCTCGCAACAGCGAGGCCAAGAGCAAACGTTGCTGTTCCCATGACACGTACTGCTGGACCTGACCGGGTAGCTCATCCAGCACATATGGTTCAATCCTGTGAAGGAGTTTAACCGGTTCCCCAGACGAGGGGATCCAATAGTACCAGCGCCTAGTAACATGCTGGGTTGGATCAAGGAGCAAGACCCGATAGGCTAATGGGTCGCTGCCGCGAAAGTCGTAGAAAAGCCATCCATCAACGGAGCCCATGTCTCCGAGTGCGTCTTGGATTGCAGCAATCCGCGTTTGGTGGGCAATGTCGCTCATAGGTTTCCATCTTAGCCTCGGGGTACAGGTGCGTCAATCGAGCCCCGGGTCTTTATGTGAATCATGGTATAATGACGTCCCATGGTTTCAGAATCACATCGAGACGTTCCGTCTTATCGAGTCACGCTCTTCTTCGGGCCTGAACCAGTCGAGGGGCGCCCGGATGTGCTGGCCTGTGTGTTCAACGTGAAAAAGCGGAGTTGGAAAGCGGGTATCCAGGTCTCTGTTGAAATTGGCACCGACCAGCTCTTGGTTCTTCGACAGAAGATGCGCCTTGCTGATCGATTGGCGAAGAGTGTGATGGCACTCGATCCCCACGAGCGTCTTCACTATCAAGAACGTATGGCGGATTGCTTTGCACAAGCTATTTGTTGGTGTAAGCTGGATCTCAGACTGCATGCGGGTGTGGCCCAAGACAATCAGCGAATCCAAGCTGAGGAGTTGACGACCGAGTTGGATCGCGAAGCCTGCAATCGTATGGACTATGTTCTCACCTATATCGTGGGAGAGTTGGATCTGGATTCTGATCGTTCGGTGTCATCCTCCTGTTAAGGTCGAGATCCCCTCGGGAGTTGCATTCAGCGGAGAATTTGTTATAACGCATGCCAGGACTCGTGTATGATTGTTCATGCATCCCATTGTTGTGGATGTGAAAAGGAAGGAGGCGCTTCACGTGAGACTCCCAATCGTGGTTCTCATTCTTGTCATCACCTACTGTTCGATGCTTGTCGCTCCGGCTTGGAGTCAGTCGTCGTCCGCTGACTCACAGCAAGGGACGGCTTCCGGGGCCGGCATGGGAGCTGCTTCAGCTGCCGCCACGATCTTGTATTTTCCGTTTAAAGCAGCATTTGCTGTTGGAGGTGGAATCGTCGGTGGTCTCGCCTATGTGTTTTCGGGATTCAGTGAGCCAACGGCGAAAAGTATCTGGGTCCCCAGCGTGTACGGGACCTACCTGATTACTCCAGAGCATCTCAGCGGCGATCGTCCGGTACGTTTTCTCGGTGTTGGTGCCGAAAACGAAGGAACCTCCGTCGTGCCTGCTCCGACGAACTAACCTGCGCATTGAGTATGAAGCCTGTAATTGGCGTGACCCCAGACTTTAATGCCGGTGACAGGAAGGACATGGGCGGTCACGAGCCAACCTATTTTTTGCGGGCTCGCTACATTCGGGCTGTTGAAGAACTCGGTGGTATTCCTCTGATCCTTCCTCTCGTAGCGGAACCGTCTGCCCGGCGACGGCTTCTTGATCGTGTCGATGGGTTGCTCCTCACCGGCAGTGGGCCTGACCTTCCGCCGAGTCTCTATGGAGAGCGGCAGCGCTACAAGTTTCCACTGGTGAGCGAGCGCCGTGCCAATTTTGAGCTGGAGTTAGTTCTTCAGGCCAAGAAGCGGGATCTTCCTCTCCTAGGAATCTGTGGAGGGATGCAGACGGTGAATGTCGCCTGTGGAGGGAGCCTGTATCAGGACATTCCTGCACAAGTCCCTAGTGCGTTGGATCACCGTCAAAAAGCGAAGGCGATCCATGTCGCTCACCCAGTGACCGTGACACCTAAGAGCCTCTTGAACAAGGTGGTCGGAAAGAGAATCTTCATGGTGAATAGTTCCCATCACCAATCGGTCAAGACAGTCGCTCCGTCGCTCTGCGCAAGTGCTATGGCACCCGATGGGATCATCGAAGCGATCGAATCTCCCGCACATCGATTTCTCCTCGCCATCCAATGGCACCCCGAGTTCTTGTTCGAGCGGCATGTGGTCCATCGGCGGCTGTTTGAAGCCCTGCTCCGTGCGGCCCACCGGACGCGTGCATGATCTCTCCGGACCGCCCCAGCACGCACTGCCAACTCGTTCCGTGGTCTCTGGCCACACGTTGATCTTCAGATGGAGCCGTAGCGTCGTGACCCCATCACAGCGAATTCTGGCACGTTGAGCTTGGGAGGGACCGTGGGCAGCCAACTTCTCCGAACGAAACCCATCGATCAAATTCTGGCCGATGCCGAGCATCCAGAGCATCGTCTCAAGAAAACATTGACGGCGTGGGATCTCACGGCGCTTGGGATCGGCGCAATCATTGGGACAGGCATTTTCGTCCTGGTTGGAACCGCCATCGTCGGTGATGCACACCGGCCAGGAGCGGGACCAGGGATTGTTCTCTCCTTCATTCTTTCCGGCATCACCTGCGCGTTAGCCGCGCTATGTTATGCCGAATTTTCATCGATGATCCCGGTTGCAGGGTCTGCGTATACCTTTTCGTACGCCACGCTGGGTGAGTTTCTTGCCTGGCTTACGGGGTGGAATCTGATTTTGGAATATGGTGTGGCCTGCGTCGCGGTTGCGATTGGCTGGTCCGGCTATTTCAACAAATTATTGACGCTCGCTGGCCTGGAATTGCCCTATTGGGCGACGAATCCACCGCATTGGGCGGGTGGTCCGGAGGGAAGTATCGCCAATTTTCCAGCTGCCATCATCGTCTTGTTGGTCACGGCCATACTCGTGATAGGAATCAAGGCAAGTGCCCGTGCCGCCGGCATGATCGTGCTGCTGAAGCTTGCGGTGGTTCTCTTCTTCATCGCCGTAGGGGCTCCCTCTGTCAGCGCTGACAACTGGACACCTTTCATGCCGAACGGATTTGAAGGGGTCCGTGCCGCGGCTGCGATCATCTTTTTTGCCTATATAGGGTTCGACGCGGTCTCAACTGCTGCAGAGGAGGCTCGGAACCCCCAACGAGATGTTCCGTTGGGTATCCTTGCTTCGCTGGCTGTGTGTACCGTGCTCTATATTTCCGTGGCGGCTGTCCTCACCGGCCTGGTTCCCATGAGCCAAATTGACATACACGCTCCAGTGGCTGAAGCGCTCAGTGTCGTCGGGTTTAAATGGGGCGCTGCGATCGTGGCTATCGGAGCCGTGGCGGGTATTACGAGCGTATTGATCGTCATGATGCTGGGACAAATCCGCGTGTTCTTTGCTATGTCGCGCGATAGGCTGTTAAGCCCGAGGCTCTCACAGGTTCATCCAACGTTCGGAACGCCCCATCGGGCAACGATTCTGACCGGAGTGGTTGTCGCGATCCTGGCGGCGTTGTTCCAGATCGGGGAAGCGGCCGATATGACCAACATCGGAACCTTCTTTGCCTTTATTCTCGTCAGTTTTGGGGTCATGCTACTCCGGTACGTAAAGCCGGATCTGCCCAGGCCCTTTCGTCTTCCCTTCATGCCTCTCGTGCCCATCATGAGCATCGCGGCATGTCTATACCTAATGGCTGGTTTGCCTTGGGCAACATGGATCCGTTTTGTGGTATGGACCATTATTGGCATTCTCGTGTATGCGGTGTATGGGATGAAACACAGCAAACTAGCCGCTCAGGCTGTCGACAGTAGTCCGCCGTCACGATGAATCAGGAACAATTCTAGTAAGGAGTCTAGTCCGACTTTCCAGCGGGCGGGGTTGCGGAAACGGGTGCTGTGGTAGAAGTCTCTTCAGTGGGAACTGCGGCAGCAGCCTGGATAGGCGATCCAGGGGTTGTGTCTACTGGAGCGGCTGCGGCCTTGGGCGGAGTGGCCGGTTTAGGTGGGGGGGCAGCTGGCTTGGGCGGCGCTGGTCTTTCTGGCTTAATGCCTCCTTCCCAGGCTGGGCCCGAATACATGTTTGCCGTTAAGCCCTTGGTCTTCCATTTTTCCTCGAAATCAGCAGCGGCCTTATTCGGCGTTTCACCAAGGCCCATGACATTGTTCCAAGGATAGACTTTTGGGCCGATCTGGCAGCCAGATTCCGTCCGCCGCAAATAGATCGCGATCGGATTGCCCCGGTAGGGCCCAAGAAAAATATGGACAGATCCAACGTACTCGAGCAATGAGGCCATAAGGCCCTCCAAAGGAATGTTCATGATGCCACAAGAGATGAGAGGAGGGCAAGGTATTCGGTAGAGGGACAGAGGTTTCGCTTCCTCACTTCAGTGAGGGGAGGTCGTCCATCCCTGCGTAACCCAGGGAATTCTTCTGATCGACACCGCACAAAGTTGTCCACTCTGTTATGTTGAAAAGAAAAAAGCAACAGTCATAGGTCGGCTTTCGCGACTCGTTCTCGTGTTCGGTCGATGGAGCGCAAGAGCGCTTTGTGGCTTCGGCACCCCACCACAAGTTTGGCATCTGAAATCATCACGGGGCGATAGGGAAGCAGGAAACGCTCTTTCACGCGACGGATACGCGCGAGGGACTGGGCCAACCGTCCGGCCGAGATGTCCGCGTCGGCCACAGCTTTGTCAACAGCATTCATCGCGGCTATGACGCGGTTGCGGTCTTTACAGATCAACGGCATGTCGCAACCGGCTTGGATGGCCTGGATGGTAGCGTCGCCGATACCATAATGATCAATGATGGCATGCATCTCGAGATCATCCGTCAACACGACACCGTCGTAGTGCAACTCCTCACGAAGAAATCTCCCGATGATCGTCGGGGACAGGGTTGCCGGCCGTTTCTCATCCAACGCCTGATACAGCACGTGGGCCGTCATCATCGTTGCCACGCCGTTCGCCACCGCTCGCCGGAATGGAGGAAACTCAATATGCTCCAATCGTTCGCGCGGCGCCGTGACGATGGGCAACTCCTTGTGCGAGTCCGAGTTGGTGTCGCCATGACCAGGAAAATGCTTCCCACAAGCCACGACACGATTGTCCTGGAGGCCTCCCACTGTGGCCAACCCCAATTCAGCCACGAGGTCAGGCGTTGTGCCGAAGGCTCGATCACCGATCACCGGATTGGCGGGGTTGCTGTTCACATCAAGCACCGGAGACATATTCATGTTGATGCCGACGGCCTTGAGTTCTGTTGCGGTCGTGGCTGCCGCAGCGTAGGCTAGTTCAGAGGAACGGCATTGCCCAAGGACTTCGCATGGTGGAAAAATTGTAAAGTCTTTCGGCAACCGTGAGACCCGTCCACCTTCTTGATCGATAGAGATCAGGAGGGGGGAGTGTGGACTGCAGCGTTGAAGATCGCTTGTTAATTCCACGATCTGCGCGATCGATTCGAGATTTCTCGAAAACAGGATGACCCCACCGGGCTTATATTCCCTGATGAAGGCGGCTAGGTCAGCCGAAACGGTGGTGCCATCGAACCCAATCATGAAGAGTTGGCCAATCTGGTCGTACGACATCGTCGAACCGTCTTTCTCTTATCCTATAGTGAGCGATTGATGAGGAACTGGATCAACAGTCTGGTCCCGATGCCAGTTGGGCCTTTGGGGATATACGCCCGTTCCCGCTCGCTCCAATCGGTGCTGGCGATATCGAGATGCACCCAGGGGGCGTCGCCGACGAACTTGCTTAGGAACAGAGCCGCCGTGATCATGCCACCCCCACGTCCGCCGATATTCCGCATGTCGGCCACATCGCTGCGCAGTTGCTCAAAATATTCGTCCCACAACGGCATTTCCCATACCCGCTCGCCTGCTCGAAGGCCGGCCTTGTGAACCGCATCTTTCAACGTGGCATCGGTGCCGAACATGCCGATCGCGAACTGACCTAGCGCAACGACACACGCTCCCGTCAGTGTGGCAATGTCGATGAGCGCGGCCGGCTTGAATCGCGTCGCATAGGTAAGGCCGTCGGAGAGGATCAGGCGGCCCTCGGCGTCCGTATTCTGCACCTCCACGGTTTTGCCAGAAAGGGTCTTGACCACGTCACCTGGTCGCATCGCCCGGCCCCCGGGCATATTCTCCGCTGCTGGGAGGATGCTGATGAGATTGAGGGGTAGCTTCAGACGAGCTGCCGCTCGCATCGCGGCTAATACCTCAGCTCCACCGGTCATGTCGGCCTTCATCTGTTCCATATTCTCCGCCGGTTTGAGCGAGATCCCACCCGTGTCGAAGGTGATCGTCTTGCCGACGAGCACGACCGGGCGGTCGTTTTTGCTCTTGGCTCCGTGGTACTGGAGAATAATGAACTTCGGCGGTTCGTGGCTGCCTTTTGCAACTCCCAGTAGCGCACCCATGCCGAGTTGTTCCATCTCTTTTTGTTCGAGGATCTTGAGATTCACGCCGACTTCCTTCGCCACGGTTTTTGCCTCACTGGCGATCCTGGTCGGTGTCATCACATTCGATGGATGGTTACAGAGATCACGAACGTAGACCGTTGCTTCAGCAGTCGCGACACCGCGACGAATCCCTTCCGACAACTGACGCAGGTGATCTTTCTGCGGAGCCAGAACCGTCATCGCCGTCACTCCCTTACCGGTCGGGGCGTCACTGCGATAGGCCGTGAATTGATAGCTTCCTAAGATCGCTCCTTCAGTCATGGTCTGGCCAACGTCAATCGGCGACGTCTCATGCGGCACGATGCTCGGCAATGCCACCGCAAAGGCACTGGATTTGGCTTGGCGAACCCGTTTGACAGCATGCCCCATCGCCTGTCGGATCTGATCCAACCCCAGGTCATGTTTTTTCCCAAGCCCGACAAGAATCAACCGCTTTGCCGGAATTTTCCCGTGTGTATGAAACACAACCACCTCACCGGCCTTTCCATCGAACTCTTTTGACTGGAGAAGAGCACGGAGGGCTCCACCGAGCGCTCTATCCAGAATCGCCCCATCTTCCTTCGGCAGTCCCTCCCCTTCACACAGCAGGAGGACCAGTGCGTCAGTGGTCTCGGTGTCGACGTGTCCTTGTTTCGCGTGAACTCGCAGAATGGGCATTCAATTCTCCTTTTGATGCATCAATGGGCAAGCAGCATCAGCCGCTTGATGGTTGTCATCGGGACTTCTTCATCTTGCTCGACGGCGGCATTCTTCACACTCCCCGCATATTGGGTGCCCAGATGAGCTTGTGGAGTTGCAATTGAAGGCGAATCGGCAATCGATCCGCCAAGAGCCATTCAGCCAACCGCTGTGGATCCAGCGCACCAAATACCGGACTAAAGTGAACCGCACAACGATCGATCAACTGGAAGCGATCCAGAATACGTTTCGCCCATTCGTAATCACTCCGGTCCTGCATGACGAATTTTGCTTCATCCTGTGGCCGCAATCGTTCGACATTGGGCCAGTGCATCCGGTCCGTCATGCCGCTTCCAGGGCATTTCACGTCCAAGATAATACGGACGGCTGGGTCGACGATGGTGGTATCCACCGCTCCGCTCGTTTCAAGGAGGACTGTGAATCCTTCATGGGACAATCGACGAAGCAGCGTGCTGGCATCCGGTTGCGCTAACGGTTCACCTCCCGTCACTTCGACCAACTGACAACCATAGGATCGCACCATGTCGAGAATGTCATCGATGGACCGGTCCGTTCCGCCAAAGAACGCATAATCCGTGTCACACCAGGTGCATCGCAGCGGGCAACCGGTCAGACGTACGAACACGCAGGGGAGGCCGGCAAAGGTCGACTCGCCTTGAACGCTATGAAAAATTTCAGTGACGCGCATGAGCCGTGTGTGGACGAACCGAATCGTCGAGTGGATGATTCACGGAGCAGGCGGCTGATTCGATCACAAGGAGTCACTCATCGCCATTTGACGATCGGCCAGTTCTGCTGTCGGGCGATGGAGGCCATGCCACGAATTGGGTTCACCACCGTCGGATGCCCCACGGCACGGAGCAAGTCAACATCACCCGGGCTATCCCCGTACGCATAGCATTGGGAAAGATCCAGCGTCAGTTCATGGATCAACTGATCAATGAGTTGGCGTTTCCCTTCTCCATACGGCAGGGGTGGCACAAGGAACCCGGTATAGAGTCCATTCTGCTGCTCCAATCGAGTGGCAAAGCAACGATCAGCTCGAAGTGCGTCCGCGACGGGGGCGATCAGAAAATCGATGGACCCTGTCACGAAAATGATGGCGTGGCCGGCACGGCGATGCTCGTCGAGCATCCGCATCGCGGCGGGGGAGACACGAGGACAGAGTTCCTCGCGACAAAACTCCTCGCCCAACGGTTGAATCACTTGCGAAGGTTTTCCTGCCAGGTACAGCTTCCGCTTGCGGAGCGGGTGCAGCGACAATGCCGGGAAATGTCGCAGGAGCCACGACACGCTCTCACGAGCTTCAGGCCACCCGACGATACCGCGTCGCCATAGCCAGCGGAAAAATCTCATTTCACTCGCTTCACCAGGCAAAATGGTATTGTCGACATCAAAAAACGCTGCAATGGAAGAGGAGAGGCCTTGTTCGTCTGTTCGCGTCATGAAAGATCGACCTAGGACAATGAGATGCCGATTCTACCGAACGTCCGGTTGATTGACAACAATTTTACCCTACTTCTATAATGCGCACTCCCTCAGGCGTCGCTCGTCGTTCGTGAAGCGTGTCTCGTGAACCGCTGTCCACGACGAATTCCGACGAACGACGCTTCACGAGTGACGCTTCATGCTGAGTGCCGAAGTGGTGGAATGGCAGACACGCACGTTTGAGGGGCGTGTGGCGAAAGCCGTGCGGGTTCAAGTCCCGCCTTCGGCACCATACCAGCCTATGCTTGCACCGTGAGTTCTTCATCGTATCAGCGATATTTCTAACGTCCCGACTCTATCTCGGGTTCAGCCTTGACGAAGAACCATGTTCAGTGACCTTCCGTCTGTCAGTGTAAACGCCAAAAACAATATTGTGATGACATTATGGCCTCGC
>SWDO01000004.1:419880-453393 GCA_005116895.1 Nitrospira sp.
CCTGAGGTCTTTATCTTAGGAAGCAGTGCGCTGGGCCGTCATCATCATTCATCATTCGCCACGTGACATGGTCGCTCCTGTGAGTTGAGCTGGCTGTTGAGGTACTGTCGGCGTCGCGCGGCAAGGAGCCTCATCATGAGTTCTACGAGTCACCGTCCTGAATTAGATTTGTTGCGCAGGCAGGTTGCCGATCTCGCACGCGAGCTTGCCGAGCGTGACCGAGTGCTGCATGAACAGACTCGTCACCTCGAGGTCGCACAAGCTCTTGCTCACCTGGGGAGTTGGCATTGGGACATCGCAAGCGGTGAGGTGGAATGGTCGGATGAACTCTACCGGATCTTCGGCTATGAACCTCGAGTGCGAGCGATCACATTCGACAGCTTTGTGTCGACGGTACTACCGGACGATCATGACCGGGTGCTGGCCTCGATTGATGACGCGTTGGCAGGGGCCGCAGCCTACGACCTGGAATGCCGAATCGTCCGCCCCGATGGCGATGTACGGACGATTCATTGCTGCGGCGAGGTTGTGCGTGATAGTGGCGGTCAACCCCTCCGTATGTCCGGGGCAGCCTTGGACATTACCGAGCGGAAGCGCGCGGAGGCGATGCTACGGACGTCTCAAGAAAAGCTCCGACAGGCTCTCCGTGCGTCTGGTACCGGACTCTGGGACTGGAACACGGAAACGAACGTCGTGGTCTTTTCCGAGGAATGGAAACACCAGCTGGGATACGAGCCGGCGGAGATTTCAGATTCTCTTGAGGGATGGACAACGCTTCTGCACCCAGAGGATCGTGATGCGGCGATGGCCTACGTACGAGACTACGTGTCTCGTCGCGAGGGAGATTATCGACAGGAATTTCGACTGAAGCACAAGGATGGGGGCTATCGATGGATTGAAGCACGAGCCTCGTTTGTCACTGAAGCGGATGGTCGAAGAATTAGTCTCCTCGGCTCACATGCCGATATTACTGATCGCAAACGAATGGAGGAGTCAGTACGGGAGAGTGAAGAATGGTACAGGACGTTGGTCGAGCTTTCACCATCGGGTGTCTTCGTCTTTAGTGAAGGACGAACCGCCTACGTCAACCACACGGGCGCCGTCCTCCTGGGAGCGAATGCTGCGCAGGAAATTCTGGACCGGCCGACCTTTGAATTCATCCATCCGGACTATCATCAAGAAGTCCGTGAAAATGTGAAACGCCTGCTGAGCGGCGGAATGTCCGTTCATAGTGCGGAGCGAATCTATCTGAAGATGGATGGCACACCGATTCCGGTCCAGGTTGAGGCAGCGCGGATCACGTGGAACGGGAAGCCTGCCATCATCGGCTTGTTCTCCGATATTACCGAGCGCAAGCGCTCCGAACAAGCGCTCACCGATCTCAATGCGACCTTGGAACAACAAGTAAGCGACAGGACGGAGGCGTTGCGCCGGAGCGAAGAGCGGTTTCGCCAATTCTTCGAGAACGCGCCGAATGTGACATGTCTGAAGGATCATCACGGTCGGTATCTGTATACGAATCCACGATTTGATGAGGTCTTTGGGTTTGCTACCGGCATGGCCTTAGGAAAGACGGATGAGGAGCTGTTTTCACCTGAGCAAGCTGCTCAGTTTCGATCGCATGATCAGCAAGTGTTGACTAGCGGTCGAGGGCAGGAGTTCGAGGAGATCACACAACAGGAAGACGGACCCCATACCAGTCTCGTTGTGAAATTTCCGGTGGCTGATGCAGCTGGGCATCTCTCGGCTCTTGGCGTCATTGCCACTGATGTCACGGAGCGTAATCGTACACAAGAAGCGTTGAGGGAGAGCGAGGCACGGTGGCAACAGTTTGCCGAGGCAGTCGGTTCCGCCTTCTGGATCGCGGATGTGACGCCGGACGAACGGAAGGTCTTGTTTGTCAACGCCGCATTCACCTTTATCTGGGGCATTGAGCGGGAGGAAATCTATCAAAATTGGTCGCTTTGGCTCGACTCGATCCATCCGGATGACCATGCGAGGGTGAAGGCAAGTCATGATCGGTTTGTTGGGGGAGGGGCGACTGCGGTGTTCCATTGTGAGTACCGGATCGTGGGACGAGATGGTTATGTCCGCTGGATCTCCGATCGCCGCGTCAGAATGGCGGGGTGGGAACATCGCATTGCGGGTATTGCAGAGGATATCACGCATCTCAAGCAACAATTGACGCTGATGGCCCAAACCGAAGCAATAGGGAACATCGGGGGATGGGAGTTAGATCTCCTGACGAACCATCTCTGGTGGAGCGACGAAACCTACCGACTGCATGAGACCACGCCGGAGTTGTACAGCCCGGCGTTGGACACGGCGCTGAATTTTTATACACCAGAAAGCCGGCCCCTTATCGCTGAGGCGTTGGAAAAAGCGATGACCCAGGGGATGTCTTGGGATCTCGAGTTAGATCTTGTCTCAGCGAAGGGCCGCCGGCTTGCAGTCCGGGCTGCCGGGAAGGTCGAAGTCGTGAACGACCGGGCAGTTCGCGCGTACGGAACGTTTCAAGACATTACCGAGCGTAAACGGGCAGAGGAAGCACTGAGGCAGGCGCACAGTGAGTTGGAGCGCAAGGTCATCGAGCGCACTGTAGAATTGCAGACCAGCGAAGATCGCTATGCACGTGCCACGGCTATTGGCAGGGTGGGGGTTTGGGAATTGGATGTCAACGGTCGATACTACGGAGATGCCAACCTGAAGGCGCTCTTTGGCTATGCGCCCGACGAACTCTCCACCGATCCCTATGAGTGGCTGAACCTGGTCTGTCCGGAGGACCAGCCGATCGCCATGAAGAACTGGGAACTGGTCCAAAGCGGAGCAGCCGATGTCTGTCACTACGAGCTTCGAATGGTCAAGAAAGACGGATCCATGGTGTGGACTGACGTTCGATGCCATAGCATTCGTGATCAGAACGGAAGGATGACACACCTGATTGGCGCCACGGTTGATATCACTGAACGGAGGCAGACTGAGCAAGCCCTTCGCGAAAGCGAAGAACGATTCTCCAAAGCCTTCCGAACAAGTCCTCATCCGATCGGGATCACGGAGGCAGCAACGGGCCGATGTATTGAGGTGAACGATGCCTGTCTTGAGCTGTTCGGTTTTCGTCGAGAAGAAGTAATTGGAAACACCACGTTGATACTAGGTATCTGGCCGAATCTCGACGAGAGAGTGCGGGTCATCGAGCGATTGAAAGCTGGGCAGCCGGTGCGCAACATGGAGTTTGTGTTAAAGACCAAATCGGGTGCGTTGCGCTACCTTCTGACCTCTGCTGATCTTGCAGAGCTTAACGGAAGGCTCTGTGTAGTGACTGTTGCTAACGACATCACGGACCGTAAGCAAGCCGAAGAAGCACTTCGCAGGAGCGAAGAGCGTTTTGCGAAGGCGTTCCAAGCCAGTCCCCATCCGGTCGTCATCAGCGAGCTGGACTCTGGTCTCGTGGTGGACGCCAATGATGCCGCCTGTCAGCTGTTCGCTTATCGTAAAGAAGAAGTCGTAGGACGCACGACGCAACAAATAGGACTCTGGCCCTCGACGGAAGCACGGGACCGTTATCTCGACCTGTTGAAGCGCCAGGGATCAGTCCGCAACGTGGAAGTGGCGCTACGAAGCAAGAGTGGCGAAATTCGCCAGTGCCTCTTGTCATCGGAACTAATCGAGTTGAACGGCAAGCAGTGCAGTGTGACGGTTGGCAACGATATCACTGAGAGCAAGCGCCTGGAACGAGCGCTACGGTTGACCCAGTTCTCCGTGGATCAAGCCGTCGAGGCGATCGTGTGGTTAGACCCGAACGCTCGCATATTCAGCGTCAATGATACTGCATGCCACATGTTGGAGTACTCACGCGAGCAACTGCTGGCCATGACGGTCCATGATATTGACCCAAATTTCCCCGTAGAGCGGTGGGTGACTCATTGGAATTATCTCAAAGAGCAGGGAGCGTTGATATTCGATGCGAAGTTTTGGTCACGGACTGGACTCGTCTTGCAGACGGACGTGACCGTCAATTATCTGCAACATGAAGGGAAAGAGTACGCCTGCATGATCTTGCGGGACATCGGAGAACGTAAACGGGCTGAAGCCGAGCTCCGTCGCTCCCATACATTCTTGCGACAGGTCATCGACACCGACCCAGACCTCATTTTTGCCAAGGATCGCGACGGTCGTTTTACGGTGGCCAACAAGGCTGTGGCCGATTGGTATGGCACGACGGTGGAAGATCTGATCGGAAAATCGGATGCTGACTTCAATGCGAATGCCGAAGAGGTGGAGTTCTTTCGGCGGAGCGATCTTGAGGTGATCGATTCCGGGAGAGATCGGTTCATCCCGGAGGAAAGGATCACCGATGCCGGGGGAAAGACGCGTTGGTTACAGACGGTTAAGAGGCCGATTTTCGACGATCAAGGACAGGTTCACATGGTGCTGGGTGCCGCGACGGATATCACGGAGCGCAAACGGATGGAGGAGATCCTCGTACAACGTGAACGAGATTTGAGCGCCGCACTTCAAGAACGAGAGCGGATCAGTCAAGACCTCCACGATGGTATTCTCCAATCCCTGTATGCTGTCGGACTTGGGTTAGAAGCGTGTAAGCCACTGATCAGGAAGCGACGCGATCCTGTGGCGAAGAAGTTCATGGTGGCACTGGATCATGCCATTCGGCAGCTCAACCAGGTCATGACGGAAGTCCGGAATTTTATTGCCGGTCTCGAATCTCAAGTGCTGCAGGGTGGAGACTTTTCGACCGCCTTGCGAACGATGGTCGAAACGATGTCCATCTCCTCTTCCACCAGATGTCGGGTCAGAATCGACGACGCGGCCGCACAGCGGCTTTCCACCGAACAGGCACTCCATATCATCAACATCGTACGGGAAGGGGTGAGTAATGCGTTGCGCCACAGCCGCGCCAAACAGATCACCGTCTCGCTTCGGGATCTCATCCGCTCTGATCGTCTGGCTGTGACGGATGACGGCATCGGGTTTAGTACCCGCTCAGTTCAGGGGGTTGGCCATGGATTAGTCAACATGGCGGCACGGGCTCAAAAAGTCAGGGGCTTGTTCGCCATCCAGTCGAAACCGGACAAGGGGACGAGGATCTCACTCGATCTTCCAAAGGATACTCATTATGCTCACAACTAAAACTCACGTTATTCGAGTACTGCTTGTCGATGATCATGAGGTGATTCGCGTGGGACTGCGGACGGTGCTCGGCCAAACCCAGGGCATCGCGGTTGTAGGGGAAGCGGGCACCATGGCGGAGGCCGTCCAGCAAGCGCAGAGGGTGAAGCCCGACGTGATCTTGATGGATGTCCGACTACCGGACGGGTCCGGTGTCGATGCCTGTCGGGAGATTCTCGGAGCGCTGCCGGGGACACGGGTCATTTTCCTGACGTCCTATGCTGACGACGACTCCGTGCTCGCCGCCGTGCTCGCCGGCGCTCATGGCTATGTCCTTAAAGAAATCGATTCACCCGCCTTGCTCGAAGCCATCCGCTCGGTGGCGAAAGGTCAATCGATCTTGGACGCTCATGTGACGGAACGGGCTCTGCGGTGGCTGAGAGGGCTTCACGATCTGCCAGCAACCTCTGGTACGGACCAACTGTCCACTCAGGAAGAACGAGTTGTTGCATTGGTTGCCGAGGGAAAGACCAACAAGGAAATTGCCGCCGCGCTCGGGCTCAGCGACAAGACTGTGAAGAACTACTTGGCAAACGTCTTTCAAAAGCTTCGCATCACTCGGCGTGCGCAAGCGGCTGCATTTTTTGTGAAACGGCAAGGATGAGCGACCAACATTCGGATCTACTGCTTTTAGGTGCAAAAATTTAGTTTTGCAGCTACCCTTCATCCCTGGGCATTCCACTCACGCTTCATGTAGTGTAGCTCCAAATTATTAGTATCCATAACTACTCCGCGTGCACACACGGGGAGGTTGTCCCGCATGGTTGCTGGTCTCTTCTTAGGGTTGCTCCTGTCTCTTAGTTGTGTTCTTTGGATACTGCTTCGACAACGCCAAGAGAACATTCTGAATTCAACCGTCATCGCGGCGACGAATTGTAGTGTGCTCGTGACGGATGCGAGGGTGTCCCATCACCCCATCGTCTATGTCAATCCGGCATTCCTGGTTCTGACCGGCTATGCTGAGCAGGAAGTGATCGGACAAACGACGTCGATCTTGACCGGGCTGGATACAGATCGGGCCTCAATGGAAAAGCTTGCGATGGCTCTCCAAGATGGATGGGCGTGTCGAGTACGGATCTGTCAGTACCGCAAGAGCGGCACCTCATTTTGGAGTGATGTCTCGCTGTCACCGGTGAAAGACCGCCTGGGTCGGGTGACGTCGGTTGTTTGGACGATGAGCGAAGTATCACAACTTGGGCAGATCACAGAAACGCCTGAGAACATCCAGGGCGAAGCTATTGCCGCGCGTCGGCAGGTCGAACAGGCGCTCCGGGATAGCGAGGCGCGACTTGATCTTGCCGTGCAGGTCGGGCAGGTTGGGTTCTTTGAACATGATCACCGGACAGATTCTCTCTCCTGGTCACCGATCCTACGGGATATCTCCGGCGTCGGTACCGATGAGCCAGCTTCCTGGCAGCGTTATCTTGAACTCGTTCATCCCGATGATCGGGCCCGCGTGGTCTCTACGGTACAAGGAACCCATGCTATGACAGACAATGGCCTGCATGAGGTCGAATACCGTCTCATCAGACCAGACGGCGCCATGCGACACATCAGTCTTCGTTCTCTGACATCGTTTGATGGCGATGGTTCCTCGAGGCAACCGGTCCGTACGCTGGGAACGGTCGTCGATGTGACCGATCGTAAAAGTGTCGAGACCCGTTGGCGCGAGACCGCACGGATGGACGCGATCGGCGCCTTTGCTGGCGGTATCGCTCACGAGTTGAATAATGGTCTCACGGCCGTGCTCGGCTTCAGTGAGTTGGCGCTTCCGTTGATTCCGGCTGAGACGAAATCGCATCGCCATGTCGGGCAAGTGGTGGCGGCGGCCCAAAGATCTCGTGAACTGATCCAACAGTTGCTGGCCTTCGGTGGGCAGAACGACCACGGTCGATGTCCATTGTTACTCCATTCCGTGGCAAAAGAATCCCTCAGGTTCCTTCGTCCCACAATCCCCCTGTGGATTGAACTCAGGACGCAGATTGCGCATGCGACCAACCCGATTTCGGCCAACGCCATGCAGATGCATGAGATGATGTTTCATCTGGTCGATCACGCTGTCCGTGCAATGGAGAAGACGGGAGGAGTCCTCGATGTTCAGCTTCAGAACAGGGAGTTTGTCACCGATCAAATCATGCCCTCCGGTCGACTCCCAGCTGGAAGGTATGTCTGCTTGAGTGCTCGGAATACGGGCGAGGGCTTAGACCCCCAGAGCATCAGTCGATTGGTCGACTCGCTTGCGACATCCAAGGCCGTCAGCGAGGAACAGGGTGTGGGGCTCGCGGTCGTTTACGGCATCGTGTCGGCGCATGGCGGTACCTTGGCGGTTGAGAGCCACATTGGCACCGGTGCGACCGTATCGGCCTACCTCCCTGCTCTCGGGGCTTGTGCCTCATCAGCGGCTCAACAGGATGATCCCCTTCCTCATGGACACGAATGTATCTTGTTCGTCGATGACGAAGACGCCGTGGCCCGTTTCGGAAGAGAGGTGCTGACATCTCTTGGCTACCATCCAGTAGTCTGTAGAACAGCCGTAGAAGCCTTGGAGATCTTTCAAGTTGACCCCACGCGGTTCGACTTGCTGATGACTGATCGGATGATGCCTGGCATGAGTGGGGATCGTCTAGCACGAGAATGTCGGAAACTTCGTCCGGATCTCTCCGTCATCCTCTGCAGCGGGTCACATGGTGTACCTGGTCTGGACGACATCTCTTCACAGGGCATGACCGAATGCCTTCTCAAGCCGCTCACATTGCATGAGCTGGCGTATGCCATCCGTCGGGCCTTGGACCAGTCGCCCAGTTATCCGGAAACTACGGGTGCGCCGGCCAACTCTGGCCCAGAACCATCAAGAATATCGATTGAGGTGTCGGATGCCGTCAGTCCTCGTGGTTGATGATCAAGACCAAGTTCGTCAGCTCATCCGAGAAACCTTGGAGCAGGCTGGTTACGAGGTCGAAGAGGCCTCTAATGGGAAAGAAGGAGTGGAGCGGTATCGGGCTAAATCGCCGGATCTTGTCATCATGGATCTTCTCATGCCGGATCAAGATGGACTCGAGGCCATTATGACGCTTCGTCGGGAGTTTCCCGATACGCGTGTGATTGCGATGACAGGGGCAAGTGATACGATCGGCGTCCTCGATTTATTGGATGTTGCAAAGATGTTTGGAGCCAGGCGGACGCTTCACAAGCCATTCGAGCTGAACGTCCTCCTCGATGCAGTTGCTGCTGAACTGACCGTCTAGAGAACTCGCCGGGTACGCTCAACGCGCTTCACAAGGCTGAGCGGCGAGACTGCCCGTTGTAGCCGCGTATCCGCGCTTGCAGCAGAAGCTTCATGAATCATGCGGGCTAGCACCCGCAAGGGTGTGCGGGTTCAAATCCCGCCTTCGGCACCACAACACCTCACCCTTCCTAATCAAGGGAATTTATCGTTTCCTTTTTTTAAACCAGTTAACACCCCTTCTGACGTCTGGCTTGGCTGAATTGTCACGTATCTGTCGAGCGAACACGCAGTTATCCACCGTATGAGGAACGGTTGATCATGGTCTCACCGGGGGTTTACCGTCACCATAAAGGGCAACAGTATGAAGTCTTGGGGGTTGCCAGACATTCGGAAACGGAAGAGGCGTTTGTCGTGTACCGGGCATTGTATGGCGATCGAGGCCTCTGGGTAAGACCCCTTACCATGTTTACTGAGAGCGTCGATAAGGGAGGCGTATCTGTCCCGCGCTTTTCACGAATAGATAAAAAAACGGGAGAAGATAAGACTTGAAGATGGTTGGGGTAGTCGAAGGCGCCTATTCACTAACCCAGCGGCACTATTTCAAGGCTTTCCTTCCCTCGTCATGATGGAGCCTGTCCAGCTTGATGCTTTTGTGGACTCATCGACCGCCACGTACCGTTCCTACAACGTTCCACGTATCATCATCAGCCCCAAAATGATATTTTGGTGACAGTTTGGTCAGGTTCAACAACAATGAGCTCTGTCCTGAGGGAGCCACTTGCAGAGAATGTGAAGGCTCAAGAAGCCGTTATCGGTTACCTCTGGCGAATCGGTCGGCATCAGGAGAAATGACTAGGATGACAGGTAGGAACATGATGAGAAGGTTCGTGTTCGTGGGAGTCTTGATCCTGAGCAGTGCCGCGATTGCGGTGGCGGCGGAACCCCTGACCGGAAATCCCAAGCCAGTGGCCCCTCAGAAATCGATACCGCTGGCCGGGGAGGAGCCATATGAGGCGTTGAAGCGTGGAGATTTCAGGGTCGCTGCGGGACTCTTTTACCCCTTGGCACAACGTGGGGATGCACGGGCTCAGTATAACCTGGATTATGTCCATCATGATAGTGCTCAATCTGTCTCTGGGGACCCTCGTGACGGTCGTCGGGTTCTGGCTCATCTGGGGGGGGACTGTCGCGCCAGCCCTCGTGGTTGGATGGGCCCTGAGCGTAGGGCTGTTTTTATGGTTCATGGCGGAGTCGATCACGGGACTATGGGCTTGGTCTACCTTGTTGCTCGGCCTGGAAAGCTTTGCCTGGCCCGTGGTGTTGATGATTCAACTCAGAGGCCAGGCTGACTCACTTCCCGAATCTGAGATGGGAACGATCCTCTCAGCCGTCGTGCTGGGTCTTTTCTCCTCTGTGTTTTGGATTTCGTTTTCCTACGGCCTGTTTAAACGAGCACGCAAGCTGGATCCGGCCCTATCAGAGGAGCAGGTTGTGACAGTGCCAACTTCCCGGGCGAACAAAAAGAAGAAAGGCCGGTAGTCTTATCCATTCTCGACCGGGTCGATGTCGACCAGGAATTTGATCTGTCCTTTTCGGTACTCTCGCTCCATATTCTGGACGGAATTATGGATCCGTCGGCTAAGGGCGGTGCGATCCGTTCCCTTTACCAAGAGACGATACTGCTGACGGCCTTTAGAAGGCCTGCGCATTGCGGGGACGGGTCCTAAAACAATCAGCGGCTTCTGATCATGTGCGTTCTGTTCTAGGTCTGCACCCCATCGCGTGGCGGCCTCTTCGACGGTTCTTAGGTCTTGCCCAGTTACCGAAAGATCAGCCAAGTGACAGATGGGAGGATAATGAAGAAGCTGGCGTGCCGTGAATTCTTCATTGTAAAATTGATGGGGATCTCCTGAGATCAAGGCCTGCACAGCATGATGTGCAGGAAGGCGCGTCTGTACGATGACTCGACCTCCGGCAGACGCCGGACATGCTAGGTTGGTAGCATCGACCAGCAGGTGATAGGTTCGCTCAGCCGCTCGAAAGTCTGAGACGTGCAACCCGGAATCTGCCTGAAGGATCCCCACCAAGCCGTAGCGGGGCAGTGGCTCTCGGCTAAACAGTGCTTGGGTCCCGATAAGAATATCCCACACACCCGACCTGGCACCTTCCCGCAGAGCCTGAGCGGACGCCGAATGCCGGAGCGTATCACCATCGAGCCGGGCGACGTTGGCTTGTGGGAATATACGACGAACTTCGGTTTCAACACGCTCGGTGCCACCACCAACAGGACTTATATGGGGAGTACGGCACGAAGGACAGAGGTCGGGCAACCGATCTGCCTTACCACAGTAGCGGCAAGTCAGTCTGCCGGCTTCACGATAATAGGTCAGCGGCACGATACAGGACTCGCAACGAGGGACCCAGCCACAGTCTCGACACACCAAGGTCCCGGCGTATCCTTTCCTGTTAAGAAAGAGCAGGATCTTGACACGGTTCTGTAGGGCGTCGTGCATTGCCTGGATGAGTGTGTGGCTAAGAAGGGTTCTTGTGGATTCGTTGCGGAGGTCAACAAGCTCAATCGTGGGTTGAAGAGCGACTTCTAGTGGCACGTGATGGATCTCAGCTTCGGTATCGAACCTCGATTCAAGAGATGGATGAGCGGATGCCAGCACAACGAGCGCGCGCTCGCTCTCCGCTCTCAAGCTAGCCACCTCTCTGGCATGATAGCGAGGCTCCTGAGGCTCTTTCAGGGCAGGGTCCTCTTCTCCTTCCACCCAGATTAGCCCAATCGATTGAAGCGGCGAAAATATGGCCGAACGGGTTCCTACGACTACCGAGGGAGTCTGCCCCTGGTTCTGTGGCAATTGAGCGGATTGTGAAGATGGGTGTGCGAGGGTAATCTGGAGGCCAGTGAGTCTTGAGAGCTGTTGTTTTAACCAGGCTGTTCTCGCGATCTCGCCGGTGATAACTAGAGTGGATCGCTTGATTGAATGGGCTTGCTGAATGGCGTCGGCAAGCCGGCTGAGTCGGTGTTCCCATGGGGCGTGGAGCACGAGCTTTTTCTTGTGATTGCTTTGGAGGCAGTGAGCGATATGCGCTTTCCATGAAGAGTCGATCTTTGGAAGCGTGTCAGTGGGCAGAATGCCATCCTCTGGCGCTTGACGATCATACTCGCCCACGGTGAGTGCCCTAAGTGGCTTTGGGGACTCAACGTTGGTGTTGTTCGAAGGTATGAGCGCTATCCACGACTTGTTGATGAGGGCGTCGATCCCCCGCACGGTGTTTTCCTGTCGAGTTGCTTGAAGTGTGGAGGCCAGAATCCCTAGAGTTCGTCGGGCAATTCGGTCCAGAATCGGCCTCAGATCGTCTGGACAAAGGCCGGCTTCCAGTGCCGCGCTACCCTGTGGAGTGGCGACGTATCGTGCGGGCGAGGTTTTTCGCGTTGCTATCGAGGGTAATATGAGCCGAAGACACTGGCCCCAGGGTGCAACGTAATAGTCGGCGATCTTGCGAGAGAGTTCGAACAGCGCCGGAGACAGTGCAGAAGTTTGCCCGTCGTGAGCGAGAGAGCGGATCTCTCTAAGGGAAGTGGATTTTATCTCGGTCGCAAGGTGGTTACTCAGCGAGATGACGACCCCTTCCAGCACCATATGTCCAAACGGGACGAGGACGCGGTGCCCTATTGCTAGGGTCTGAGCTAAGGTGGGAGGGACGAGATAGGTGAAGGCCTTTGCAATATGGCGGGGTACAATAACGTCTGCATAGAGTGCCTGCATTTGACGCGGAACGGTCGAGAGCCCATCGGAATCCATGTCACATTCTAGCAGTCTGGAAATGTGAAGGACACCGGCGTTCTCGGCGAGGAAGGTGTTTGACAAGACCCTTGGGGGCGAATCCAATACCGACGTGTCCCCGTCTCGGTCCGATGCTATTCCGTCTGGGTTCCGGCGGTTGGCTGCTGAGGATTATCTTTCTTGTTTGTGTCAGGCGATGTTGAGCCACTCTCATCAGGGTTATTGGCAGAATTTGACCTATCCTTTGAGGGAGTCTCTGGAGCGTCGCCCGTAGCCATGGTCCCTCGGCCAGGGGAATCAGTCATGACGGAAGTAGTAGCGGGAAGCGGCTGGTCGTTGTCGTCACGAGCACTCACAGTGGAAAGCCTTCCTTCCGGCTTTTGCATGTGAGTCTCAATCTCTGGTTTAGGCGCCGGAGTCTCCGTGTCCGGAGAATACAGAAGAATTTCTACACGGCGATTCTTCGTGCGGCCGTCTTCCACCATATTCGTAGCAGTTGGTTTGGTGTCACCCAAACCCACCGCACTGATCCGTTTCGGTTCAACACCGCCCTTTTCAATAAGATACCGGAGGACTCCGTGCGCGCGCACTTTGGACAATTCTAAATTGCTTGGATACCGCGACTTGAGTGAAGGGCCGATCTCCATGTTATCTGCATGGCCCTCGATTCGAATCATCCTCATGTCGCTGCTGGTGTGCAGGTAATCAATCAACTGATCGAGCACTTTATAATTGTCAGGCTTAATAGCCGCATCCCCTGAGTCGTAGTGCAGGAACTTCGCGAGGTCCCCAAGGTTGAGTCGGCTTTGTCCTGATGCATCTTGTATTTTCAGCTTGCTGGCTACTAGATTAGCTGGAACCGTTTGACTGGCCTGAGTTGTGGGCGATTCCGGGATTGCGCCTACAGGCTGAGGAAGGGGTGCTGCGTTTCCAACGAGCTTGAATCGGTCTCCTTTGAAGACGCGGGTATTGGCTTTAAGGATAATGGCAGTTGCCGTATGGGGTTCCACCGATAGGACCCTGAGCTGGCCGATCTTTCGTGGAGGAAGTCCGGCACTGTGACGCTGAATCTCGAGGAGATCGCTGGTCTTTAGTCCGTCCTCTTTTCCTCGATCCACATACACAACATTTGATTGTGAAACGAGGGTCATTGTCCGGTCGGCCTGGAGCTCAACAATCATGCCCTCCAGGTCGGAGATGTTCGACGCAGGGCTTGCTTCGGTGTCCGGCGCCGGCGCCACAAAACGCATGACGGGGTCCCCGGGGGAAATTGGTCCATAGCTGTGCACGGCTTCTACGGTCGTGAGAGCATGGTCGGCTGCGGTCACCTTCACGATTGCCGAACGATTCACAACAAATCCAAGGTATTCATTAGTCATTGGGTGAAACACTTTCCGAACACGCCGGTAGACGGTGAAAAGATCGCCAACTGCTACCTCAGCGGGGTTATTGAGCTTGAGATAGAGTGAATCGCGCTTGCCAAGCAGCATGCGATTACCCGTCGACTGATTATCACCAGTTATCAAGTTCACGGTTCCGTCGATCGGAGATGTTTTCTGGATAGCACCATGAGAAAAGGCGCGCGCGGCATCTGAAAACCGAACGGAATCGATCTCTGGTGCCTGTGCCGACGCTTTATCAAGCGAGACGCCGATTCCTGAACACAGGACCAAGACGAGAGGGGCGAAGGTTTTCATAGGTGGATTCCTTTTGAGGCTAGTGTTGCTTTGAAAACCATAGCAAAAGACGCTGTATTGTCAAGAATTTGAGCTGGATTGGTAGGAGTTTGACGGGCCATTCTTTCTAGTGCTAACGTGAGGTCTTGTCATTCCTTATCTGACCGGGGCATGGTGACTGACCGATGAATGGTAGTGAAAAAGAGGGTGAGCGTCTTTCCAGGGGCTTCCGCGAGAAGGAGCGAATCGATACACAAATCCATCGGCGGCGAACGGTCAAAGCGTTTTCTCCTCTAGAATCTGAATGGGAAAGTTCCCAGACTAGCCCATCTTCTTGCGGAGTGATAAGTACGGCGAAAGAGATCCAGCCCTTGGTGTCTGATCGTGAGTTGCCACAAGAATGTAACCGCTCAACCTAACTCTCCGCTGCCAGACCGCCTTCCCTAGGGCTTTCGGGTCCGCCTGAATTAGGTCCTTTGTTCGCTTGCTATCCCCGAGACAGGGGCACTAAGATTTCACCCGTCATATCTATAATATCCTTTTTAGGTCAATGCCTTGTGAGAGAAAACTAAATGGCCGAGACCGAAGTTCTTCTTGATTACCTGACGAAGTTTTTCCCGATCTTTCTCTTTATCTTGGTAGCTTTGGTCTTCGGGGTGGCGACCTTACTCATCAGTTATTTTGTGCAGCCCCGGTATCCGGAGCCAGAAAAGTTATCGACCTACGAATGTGGAGCTGAACCATTTTCCGACGCCCGTATGCCATTTCCTGTCCGGTATTACATTTTTGCCATGTTGTTTGTCATTTTCGACATTGAAGTGATCTTCCTCTACCCATGGGCGGTCGTCTTCACCAAGATCGGGGTGATTGGACTGATTGAAATGCTGATTTTTATAGGCTTGTTCATCGTGGCCTACGTCTACGCCTGGCGAAAAGGCGCACTGGAGTGGGACTGAGGATTGTATGGGACTGATCCATCTGGGACGGCATGAGAAAGACGCGGCTCCGGACGTCATCACGGGGTCTCTTGAAAAAGCCGTGAATTGGGCGAGGAAAGGTTCTCTCTGGCCGATGACCTTTGGGCTCGCTTGCTGCGCCATCGAGATGATGGCTGCGGTTTCTTCTCGGTACGACATGGATCGGTTCGGGGCAGGCGTGTTTCGTGGCTCGCCGCGGCAGTCAGATTTGATGATCGTTGCTGGAACCGTGTGCCGACGTATGGCACCGGTGATTCGAAAAATTTATGACCAAATGCCGGAACCTAAATACGTGATCGCGATGGGTTCCTGCGCCACGTCAGGGAACATCTATGACAGTTACAGTGTCGTGCAGGGAGTTGATCGATTTGTTCCCGTTGACATTTATGTGCCTGGCTGCCCTCCGACGCCGGAGGCACTCTTGGACGGCATCCTGAAGCTGCAGGAGCGTATCATGCAAAAACGTGTGTTTGTGACTCAGCCAGAACAGGTTAGGCCGACCTGAAGGTCTGACGCATTATATGCATCTATTGCTGCAACGAATTCAGCAGACGTTTACGGTTGGAGTCACTGGCTTGGCTGAGTGGCGAGGTGATGCGGCGGTGACCGTTACGCGAGACAAAGTCCATGAAGTGGCTCAGTTTCTGCGCAATGATCCCGGGATGGATTTCGATTATATTGTCCATGTGAGTTCTGTGGATTGGCCCGACGATGAAGAGCGATTCGAAGTGGTGTGGGAGGTCTACTCGATTCGGAAGAGGCATCGCATCCGACTCAAGACACGAGTGCCTGAATCGGATTGTGTCGTTGATTCCTTGACGGATCTTTGGAAGGGTGCCGATTTCATGGAACGTGAAGTCTTCGACATGATGGGGATCAGGTTTCGAAATCATCCCGATCTTCGACGGATTCTCATGCCGGATGACTATACCGAAGGCTACCCGTTGCGTAAGGATTTTCCGCTCCGCGGTAAAGGCTGGCGAGACACGTTTGATTTTCTGGACGAAGTTCCGCGATAGGATCGCTCTACCATCATGGCATTCGAAGATCAAAGAACCACTGTTTATAAGGTCAACCCGGAACACCCGGAAAGCGAGACGCTCCCGACCTTACGAACCGAGGAGCTCTTGCTCAATATGGGGCCGCAACATCCCAGTACCCATGGGGTGCTCAAGGTAATCCTTGAGCTGGAAGGGGAGCGGCTGGTGAAGTCCACACCAGTCATGGGGTATCTCCACCGGGGAGTGGAAAAGCTTGCCGAGGACGGCACATATCATCAGTTCATTCCTCATACGGATCGACTCGACTATGTCTGTGCAATGTACAACAACTTTGCCTACTGCCGAGCCGTCGAGAAACTTTTAAATTTACAGGTCCCGGAACGAGCTGAATATTTACGGACGATCGTTGCGGAAGTTCAGCGTATTATTGGACACCAATTTTGGCTGAGCGCCCAGGCGCTTGATATTGGAGCCATGACCGTCTTTTTTTACTGTTTTCGGGATCGCGAAATCCTGCTTGATTGGTTCGACGAGCTGTGTGGCGCTCGCCTCACAACGAGCTGGTACCGTATCGGTGGGGTTGAGCGGGACTTGACGCCGTCGTTGATCGACAAGCTCAAGCAGTTTCTCGACTATTTCCTGCCGAAGATCGATGAATATCAAGTGTTTCTTGAGAAAAACCGCATTTGGCTTGGGCGCACCAAAGGGGTCGCCGTGATTTCGGCAGAAGATGCGGTCAGTTTTGGACTGAGCGGGCCGGTTCTCCGCGGATCCGGCGTGGACTACGACCTTCGCAAGTATGAGCCCTATAGCGCCTATCCAAAGTGCGAGTTCAGCGTGCCTGTCGGAAAAAACGGGGATACGTACGATCGTTACTGGATTCGGGTGATGGAGCTCTACGAGAGCGTCAAGATCATTCGGCAATGTCTGGAGCAGATGCAAGAGGGACCCGTCATGGCGGATGTTCCAAGCGTGACGCTGCCGCCGAAAGAACGCGTTTTTACAAATCTAGAGGCGATGATCCAACAGTTCAAGCTCTTCTCGCAGGGGTTCGATGCTCCACCAGGCGAAGTCTACTGTGGTACGGAAGCGCACAAAGGGGAGCTGGGCTTTTACATCGTCAGTACGGGTGGCGGAAAGCCCTATCGACTCAAGATTCGAGCCCCTTCGTTCATACACATGGGTGCCTTCGATCACATGGCCAGGGGGTATATGATCTCGGATGCCTGCACCATATTTGGGACCTACGATATTGTGATGGGCGAGTGTGACCGATAAACGTGACGGGTGAGATGTGCAAAGTGAAAGGTAAGATCAGGATTTCGTTTTACGGTTCTCGTTTTTCCTTTCACGGAGAAGAACCATGGGCTTAAAGCCGGCTACTAATCCAGACGTCGAAGCGGTAAGGATCGAATTGAGCATCGACGGAAAATCCGTCACGGCACAGGACGGCGTGTCGTTGTACGACGTCATCTCCATGACAGGCAAGATCATCCCGGCCATGTGTTACCACTACACATTTGACCCGTTCGGCTCTTGCGGGATGTGCCTCGTCATGCAAGAGGGGAAGAAAGCTCCTGTTCGGTCCTGTACTGCCAAGGCAGCGGCGGGAATGGTGATCCGTACTGAAGGCGAGGATCTCTTTCTTGCCCGGAAGAAAGCCGTTGAGAAACATCTGTCTGTACATCCTCTCGACTGTCCAGTGTGCGATGCGGACGGCCATTGTGAACTTCAAGATATGGCTTTTCAGCATGGCGTGACGAATCTGGCCAGTGCCAAGCAGAAATTCATTCCGGAAGATACACGCAGTCCCGTGCTCGACTTCAACATGAATCGCTGCATCGCCTGCGCAGAATGCATCAATGTTTGCAAGGATGTGTTGATGATCGATGCCTTGCAGTTCATGAAGAAGGGCGGATTCAACCAGGTCGTACCCAAGGGCGACCTCGCCCTCGATTGCGAATTCTGCGGAGATTGTTTAGCTGTCTGTCCGGTTGGCGCCATTACGAACAAGTTTTCCAAGTATCTGTATAAACCGTGGCAGATGAAGACGACGACGACGACCTGCAATTACTGCGGAGACGGTTGCCAACTCCATCTGGAAACAAAAGATGAAGAGGTGGTCCGAGTCACCTCCCCATTATCGTGGAAGAACAAGTGGGGAGACCGATCGGAAACTGCCAAGGGACACGGTGGGCTCTGCGTACGTGGACGTTTTGGGTTCGAAAATCTGGATAGTAAGAGCCGGCTTACACAGCCACTGGTCCGCGAAGGTGGTCAGTTGGTGCAGAAACCTTGGCTCGACACGATGGATCTGCTCGTAGGCCGTTTTACCGAAATCAAACGCCAATATGGTGCCGATGCCATCGCTGGCCTCGTGACGGCCCGCTGTACGAATGAAGAGTTGTATCTGTTTCAGAAGCTCATGCGCACGGTTTTTGGTACTAACCAGCTCGATAGCAGCGCCCGCTATGGCCATATGAACTTTGTGCTTGCCTCTAAACATGCTGTTGGACTGGGAAGGACGCCGAATGATTGGGAAGATCTGACGAAAGCGAAAGCCATCATTTTGATCGGTTCCAATATTACCGAAACGAACCCTTTGACTGCTGTGCGAATCAAAGAAGCCCTGCGGGTCTACAAAGCGCAGGTGGTGACGCTCGACAGCGCCATCACAAATATTGCGAAGTTGGCATCGCACCCGTTTTTGATTAAGCCGGGGACGGAAGGGGCGGTGATCGATGGATTAGTCAAGGCGGCCATTGATCAGGATTTTGTGGACGAAGAGACTGTTGGAAAACACCCCCACGCGTTTGAAGCGCTCAGAAGCGCGGTGGCCGACGTGTCGTTGGAGCGGCTCGCCGTTCAGACCGGCCTTTCCGTAGAAGCCTTCTGCGAAATTGCAGCTATTTTTGCTGAATCGACGAGGTCCATCATCCTCTGTGCGGAAGGGATTGTCAGGCGAACGAACGGCTATCAAAACGTCCTAAAGCTAATGGATCTAGCCTGGATCACCGGAAAGCTTGGTCGAACAGGTTGTGGTGTGAACACGGTGACGGAGGAGCCGAACGAACAAGGGGCCGTGGATATGGGCGTGGCTCCCGAGTTCTTCCCTGGGCAAGCTCGGTTTGACGATCCCGCAGCACGGGACCGGTTTGCCAGAGCATGGGAGGCGCCGCTTCCTCCGACCGCATCGAGTGCCCACCTCGTTGAAATATTGAAGCGGTGTAAGAGCGGCCAGATTAAAGCGTTGTATGTGCTCGGCGAAAATCCACTCGCGACCTTGCCGGCTTCGATGGAGGTGCGTGCTGGTCTCGAACGGCTCGAACTGCTGGTGGTGCAAGATCCTTTCTTGACCGATACGGCGAAGATGGCTCATTGTGTACTTCCAGCCTGTACCTACGCGGAAAAGGACGGCACATTTACCAACCTTGAAGGTCGTGTGCTTCGCGTTCGTCAGGCGATGGATCCGCTTGGAGAAAGCCTGCCGGACTGGCACATCATGACGGCCCTGGCCAACGCCATGGGGTGTCGATGGGAATACCAATCGCCCAACGATATTCAAGCCGAGATCATGAAACTGCTACCCGGATACTACAATCTTAGTCAACCACGAACCGTCACACCTGTTCCTGACCAATATTTGTCTACCGGCTATGAGACGGAGGTCAAGGCTCGTTATCGCCCTACCCCTTTATCAGGGGAACTCACAAGGCCTTTTGCGCTGTTGATGGGGCAGGTGCTGATGCATTCGGGAAAGCTGTCGACGCAAGCGTCTGGGCTTATAACAATCGCTCCGAACACTGGGAAGCTGCGGATGAACATACAAGACATGGAACGTCTTGGACTGCAGGATGGGGTGAAGGTGCGTCTGATCTCGGATCGGGGCTCTCTTCAGCTTGGTGTGCAGCCTGACCAGTCCATTGCGCCTGGCACGTGCTTTTTCCCGGAGCATTTTAACGAACCGCCAGTCAAGGATTTGATGACGGTGTCGGTTGATGCCACGACTGGTGTCCCGTCGTTCAAGCAGATCTGGGTGAGTATTGAACAGGTATAAGCGGATGTCTATCGGTTGCCCGTTCGTGACGAGGAGTTTACGATGAGTGTCGTAGCCCTGACCAAAAAAATCCTTCAGGCCGCGCTCTTCTATGAGATTTGGGATGCGATGAAAGTCACGTTTCGGCACATGCTTCATCGACCGATGACGTTTCAGTATCCACGGGAACAGCGCACGATTCCGGATGCGCATCGCGGTGCGCTTGGCTTGCTTCGATACGACGATGGACACGAGCGGTGCGTCGGCTGCGATCTGTGCGAGGCCGCCTGTCCATCGCATTGCATCAAGGTGATTAGTGCGGAGGATACGACCCGTCCACTTCAGCGCTACGCCAGCGAATTCTATATCGATATCACGAAATGCGTTTTCTGCGGCTATTGTGTTGAGGCCTGTCCAGTCAATGCGCTGGCGATGACCAAGATGTACGAATATTCAACCCACGACAAACGCAGTCTGCTGTTCGACAAAAAGCGGTTGTACGATATTGGCGAACGCCACCTCGATGATGGGAAGAAATATTTGTATGCGCACAACCAAGAGAAAAATGTCGAGCAGAGTCGCGAGTACCGCTACTATTTCCCGCAGTCGGTACAGAAGTCGACTCAACCACCTCCGAAACATCTGAGTTGAGCTGAACCCATGGTGGGAGTGTTTTTCACGTATTTCGCCTTGATCAGTATTGCCGCCGGAGTTTTGACGGTGACCTTACGGCACCCGGTTCACTGTGCGCTCTCCTTGCTCGTGTTGCTGATGCACGTCTCCGGCCTGTTCATCCTCCTGAACGCGGAGTTTCTGTGGGCCGTGCAAGTCATCGTCTATGTCGGAGCTATTCTGGTGCTGTATCTCTTTGTGTTGATGTTGATGAATCTCAAAACAGACGAACGATATTTCCACCAATCAGCGTTGTATGTTATGGGGCCTGCTGTCTTGGGGGCCAGCTACGTTCTATACAACCTCCTGCGATCTCCATTTGATGGGGCGAAGGGGGACACGCCGGCCGCTGCCGTGCTGCAAGACGGGGATACCTACGCCGTGGGTATTAAGATGTTCAGCGACCATCTTTTGCAGTTTGAGATCGTCGGCATCTTTCTGCTTGGAGCTGTCATTGGTGCGATTGTCCTGGCCAAGACGCCGAAACAGCTCGATACGGAGAGAGGGCGATCATGATCCCGTTGTCTGCTTATACGGCCGTCAGTGCTGTCCTATTTATCATAGGGCTCACGGGTGTACTTGTCAGACGGAACTTCATCATTGTGCTGCTGTCAGTTGAAATCATGATGAATGCGGCCAATATCAATCTGGTCGCCTTTTCACATTACTTGGAATCGATGGCAGGGCAACTTGTAGCCCTGTTCATCATTGCGATTGCCGCGGGCGAAGCGGCCGTCGGGTTGGCCATCATCATCGTTGTGTTCAGAGGCAAGATCTCCACGAATGTGGATGAAATGAACCTATTGAAGTGGTAGCAGGATGGGTGGGTAATCACCTCCAACAGCGCAGTCGGTAGCTCGTAGCCCTCAACGTACTTCCACGCGTACGCTTTAGGATCCCGGCTCCGTGAGCAATGGTTGGCGAGGTGAACATCCTCGGAATGGCACGAGACTGTGTCCGATTTGACTGATCTCCTCATTAAATTGATTCCTGTGTTTCCGCTGCTCGCGGTTCTGGTGAACGGACTGCTGGGATCCCGCTACTCTCACGACTTGGCCCATCAATTGGCGTGGGGGTCGGTCGGTCTCTCGTTTCTCTGTACGGTCGGCGTCTTCATCGACGTCATGCGGACAGGGGTTTCCCATGAAGTCATTGTCTATCAGTGGATCTTCGGGGGTGATCTCGCGATCAATTTAGCCTACCTGGTGGATCCCTTGACCTGTGCTTGGTTGCTGGTTGTCACCGGTGTGGGGTTCCTCATTCACGTCTATTCCGTCGGCTATATGCATGGAGAAGCTGGATTTACACGCTTCTTCACCTACATGAATCTCTTCATGGTCTCCATGCTGCTTCTTGTCATGGGGAACAACTATGTTGTGCTTTTTATCGGTTGGGAGGGTGTCGGGCTCTGTTCCTATTTGTTGATCGGTTACTACTATGACAAGGTTTCCGCCGCCAAAGCAGCCTCCAAGGCGTTCGTGGTCAACCGGATCGGCGACGCGGGATTTCTTGTGGCCATATTTCTTGTCTTTATCAACTTTAAGACCCTCGACTACACAAAGGTCTTTGCCCAGGTTGGGCAACTGTCTCCGGACATGGCCACCGCCATTGCCCTCTGTCTCCTGGTTGGTGCGATTGGGAAGTCCGCGCAGCTTCCCCTTCACACATGGCTGCCCGATGCCATGGAAGGCCCGACACCGGTGAGCGCATTGATCCATGCGGCGACGATGGTGACGGCCGGTGTCTACATGATCGTCCGTAATCACGCCATCTTTGATCTCTCGCCCTTCGCGATGTCGATGGTCGCGTTTGTCGGGGGAGGCACCGCGTTGTTTGCGGCCACCATCGGACTCGTCCAGACCGACATCAAGCGCGTCTTAGCCTATTCGACCGTCAGCCAGCTTGGATACATGTTTCTGGGTTGTGGGATCGGTGCCTATACGGCCTCGGTGTTTCATGTCATGACCCATGCGTTCTTCAAAGCGTTGTTGTTCTTGTCGGCAGGGTCGGTGATCCATGCTTTATCGGGAGAACAAGATATCCGGAAGATGGGCGGGCTGAGCAACCGAATTCCATGGACCCATCGTCTGTTTCTGATCGGAACCATTGCGATCGCCGGGCTTCCTCCCCTAGCGGGATTCTGGAGCAAAGATGAAATTATGGCCCATGCCTTCACCCATCATCACTATCTCCTGTATAGCATGGCAGCCGTCGGAGCCCTGATGACGTCTTTTTATATGTTCCGTCTGACCTATCTGACGTTCTATGGTGCGTCTCGGATGGATGCTCATACGGCCGAGCATGTGCACGAATCTCCGATGGTCATGGTCGCTCCCTTACTGGTCCTTGCCTTCCTCTCGATCGTGGGTGGATTGATCTTGGGGTTTCCACCAGAGCATGGCTGGCTGCATGGATTTTTGGGACCGGTCGTCGGGGGTGGGGCTGAACATGAGGCCAGTGCCGGCATGGTGATTCTGCTGATGTGCATCGCGATCGTCATTGCGTTGCTCGGCTGGGGTCTCGCACATTTCCTGTATACCGTGAGTCCGATGACTGCGGAAGGATGGGCGGAGAGATTTTCAGGAGCCTATCGGGTCTTATTGAACAAGTACTACGTGGATGAACTCTACGACCTTCTTTTTGTTGAGCCGCTCAAGCGTCTGGGCGCATTGCTTGACTGGTTCGATCGTACCATCATAGACGGGATCGTGCGAGGGGTAGGACGGCTGACGGATTGGGGTGCCTCTGGCTCCACATGGATCGAGAAGCACATCGTGTATGCCGGGCTCAACGTGATCGGTTATGGCAATCACCTCGCGGCTCGTGAAGGGCGGAAGATCCAGAGTGGAATGGTCCATCATTATGCCGCCATCATCGTTGCAGGGTTGTTCCTGTTAGTTCTTATTGTTCAACTAGTTGCTCAGATGTAGGCGTTAACCGGATTAGTTAGACGGTCTTTCATGCTCGAAGAACTCACAGCCGGATTTCCGATTCTGTCCTGTATTCTCTTCCTCCCAGTTGCCGGGGCGGTTGTGCTCTGGCTGTTCGACGAAGAGGACATGGTCAGGACCTCAGCTCTCACGATTGCGCTGGTTGAGCTTGCGCTCTCTGTATTCGTCCTGCTGCGTTTCGTTCCGGAATCGGCTGCCATGCAGTTTACGGAACGAAAAGCGAGACGGTCGTCATGGTCGTGGTCGGGCTTGGGCTCTGCGCGATTCTTTATGGCGCGTGGATGGCTTTGGTCCAAGCCGATTTTCGACGCTTGCTGGCCTACAGCAGCGTCAGTCATCTTGGCTTTGTTGTCGTCGGGTTGTTTGCCTTGAATTTTCAAGGTCTGCAAGGCAGCTTGCTCACGATGATCAATCTTGGCTTCAGCACGGCGGGGCTCTTCTTTATCGCCGGGTTTCTCTACGCTCGGCAGCAGACGACAGAGTTATCGGCGTTCGGCGGGATGGCGAAGCAAGTGCCTCTGTTGGCGACCTTCTTTCTCATTATTGGGCTGGCGTCGATCGGACTTCCCGGCACCAACGGCTTTGTCGGCGAGTTTCTTATCTTGTTGGGGGCGTTCAAGGCCAAATGGTGGTTCGGCGCTGTCGCCGTTCTGGGGGTGATTTTTGGGGCCGCCTATTTTCTGTGGTACTACGAACGGTCGATGTTCGGCCCGTTGGGTGCTGCGGTGAAGGGGACCATGAGCGATCTGCAACCGCGCGAGAAGATCATTGTGGTGTCACTGTCCGTCATGATTCTTTGGATCGGGCTGTATCCGTCACCGTTCCTGCGAATCATGAATGGATCGATCCAAGCGCTTGTTGATCGAGTCCAACAGGAGACGAAGGTGTCACTGCAAGACAACCGAGCTGGAAGAGGGTATTAGGTCACGAGATGGGAGAATACGCACTGCTCTATATCCTCTTTGCGCCGTTCGCAGGCGCCCTGGCATTGATTTTTATTTCCAATCGCCAACCTCTGCTCGTTCGAAGCGTCGCGGCGAGTGCGGCGTTTGTGTCGCTGCTTGCGTCGCTCTATCTCTTTTATGCGTATGATCCGGTGAAAGGCGGGTTCCAGTTCGTCCAGAAATGTGAATGGTCGAAACAGCTCGGTATTTCACTGCACCTTGGGGTGGATGGGATTGGCACGCCTCTCGTGCTGGCCTCATCGATTTTGCTGTTTGCCGGCATCTTCGTGTCGTGGCATATCAAGGACCGCGCGAAAGAGTTTTACATCTGGCTTCTGATCTTGGCTGCGGCCACGATCGGCGTGTTCATGTCTCTCGACCTGTTCTTCCTTTATTTTTTCTACGAGATGTCCGTCATTCCCATGTATTTATTGTTGGGAATGTGGGGCAGCCACACGAAGAAGTATTTGGAGATGACCGATTCTGAAGGTCTGAAGCAGCGTGACTCAGTCGGGTTTATTCTCAACTTTGGCTCGAACAGTAAAGAATATGCGGCAATGAAACTGGTGCTCTTCTTGTCGGCCTTTGCCGTTGCCGCGCTGATGGGCATCTTACTCATCTACAAATACTCTGGCCTGAACACCTTCGACATTCTGGTACTCCGTGAACAGGCTAATCTCATGAATATCCCGGTGCTTGGTACGACCTTGGACAGGATCATTTGGGTGTTGGTGTTCTTCGGGTTTGCGTCGATCGCACCGCTCTGGCCGTTACACTCCTGGTCTCCGGTGGGACATGCGGCGGCGCCAGCCGCAACCAGCATGCTTCATGCCGGTGTCTTGATGAAGCTCGGACATTTTTCCATTATTCGAGTCGCCTTCGAAATTCTCCCTGAAACGACCAGAGAATTGATGCCGATAGCCGCTGTTCTGTGCATGTTCAGCATTGTGTATGGCGGCTTCGTTGCGTTTTACGCCAAAGACACCAAGTACGTGATCGGCTATTCCAGTTCCAGTCATATGGGCTATGTATTCTTGGGTATGGCAGCGTTGAATTACATCAGCTTGAGCGGGGCCGTGATTTATATGTTCGCCCATGCGATGGCGACGGGCATGCTCTTCGCGATGGCCGGCTGGGTCTATGACCAAACGCATACGAGGGATATCCCGTCGTTAGGTGGTCTGTCCAACAAGATGCCGTTCATCTCGGTGTGTTTTGTCGTCGGCTGTATGGCATCAATCGGGATGCCGGGTACGGTCAACTTTATTGCGGAAATCATGATCATTGTCGGAAGTTGGGATAAGTACCCCCTCCAAGTCGTCGTGGCCATGCTAGGGATTGTGTTGACCTTGGCCTACCTGTTTAAAATGATGCGAGGTCTTTTCTACGGTCCGATGAACCAAAAGTACAGCCATGCGCACGATGCGATCTCGGCGGTCGATCGCCTCCCTTTGTTGATCATGATCTCGATCAGTATTGGGTTCGGAATTTTCCCGATGCGTTTGTATGATGTCGTTCGGTCCGGAGTCGATCCGTTAGTGGCGAGGATTACGCGCGTGGTTCCCGTCGCCCAAACTCATGAAGGGTCAGGGGTACGGAGTGAGTTGATAATCCCAGGAGCGACTTCCACGGTTCCGGTCGTGGCCAGCAAGCTCCTCCCCCTCTCGTCTCAGGTCTCGCGAGGAGAAGGCAAATGACGTTCTCGCTGAATTTAGCCTTCTCCGATCTTCTGCTGTTATTGCCGGAGATCTTTCTCACGTGTTGGCTCTGTGTGGTTCTCATCGTTGATTTTTCCTTTCCGCGTGTACCGAAAGAGCGACTGGCCTATCTTAGTGTCGCAGGTCTTATCGTTACGCTTGGCTGTTTGGCGTGGTTTGACATGAATCATGTTTCCGGCACGCTTTTCGGCAACATGTTCGTGCTGGATCGCATGGCGATCTTTTTCAAAATCGTTATCCTCGGAGCCACGATACTCGTTATCCTAGCGTCGATCGAGTACGTCAATCGCTTCACGCTTTTTCGGGGAGAATATTATTGCCTCGTCGTCATGTCGGCACTGGGCATGATGTTCATGGTGTCCGCCAATGATTTGCTGTCCGTCTTCGTCAGCCTGGAGTTTGCAACACTTGGGTTCTACGTTCTGGTCTCGTATCTACGTGATGATTTGGCTTCGAACGAAGGAGGGCTCAAGTTTTTTATCCTGGGCGTCCTTGCCGCCGGCTTACTTGCCTACGGGATCAGCCTTGTCTACGGTGAAACCGGCAAGCTCGTGTTTTCGGACATGGCATCCGCCCAGCCAACGCCAGGCTTGATCATTGGGTTTCTGCTGATCTTTGCCGCCCTGGGATTTAAGGTCGGTGCCGTTCCATTCCACTCGTGGATTCCCGATACCTACCATGGAGCTCCGACTCCTGTAACAACATTTTTGTCGATTGCTCCAAAGGCCGCGGCCTTTGCAATCTTGCTCCGCATTTTCCTGGTCGCCTTGGGAACATTTAAGCCTGTATGGGTGGTTCTCTTAGTGGCTGTGTCCATTCTCTCGATGACCTATGCCAATATTGTGGCAATTGCGCAACGCAACATTAAGCGACTGCTGGCGTATTCCGGTATCGCCCAAGTAGGGAATATATTCATCGGCCTTGCAGCAGGCACCAAAATGGGAAACGATGCCATTTTGTTTTATCTTCTCGCCTACCTGTTTGCGAACATCGGGGCCTTCGCCGTCGTGATCGCGGTCAGCCAGGCTATTGGAACAGATGAGATTGAAGACTACCGAGGCCTCGGCAGACGATCGCCGTTTCTGGCGTTTGCGATGTTGCTATTTCTCCTGTCTCTCGCCGGGGTGCCACCTCTCGCTGGGTTTATCGGTAAGCTCTACATTTTTGTGGCAGCCATCAAAGAAGGTCTCTATACGTTGATCGTGGTCGGTCTGATCAATATTGTCATATCGATGTACTATTACCTCATCGTCGTGAAACAGATGTATATCAATGAGCCGATCGATCCCTCTCCGATCGCGATTTCTGGTCCGATGAAAACGGTGATTTATGTTGGGTTAGCCGGAACGCTGGTGATCGGCATTTACCCGCAACCGTTCACGGACTGGGTTGTCTCCGCAACACTGATGTTTGCCAACTTTATCGGTCCTTCGGTGACGGTCGCTCCTCCCGTTCATTTGCTAGGCGGTTAGTTTCTGCTTCCGCCTCTCAAGAGTTCTGCTACAATTACCAGTGAGACACAAGTTCACTGCGTGGCTTCCGTACGATCACCAAAGTGTCTTGATGCATGTCATCCTGATCGATGGAATCAGCCTCCAACCATCATTCACAGCCTCCCTTTCTAGCGGCTGAAGGACCTACACCTTCCTCCTCCGCTCCTGCGGGCGCATCTGGTTTCTACCGTGTTTCAGTGATGTGGTTTCAACGACTGACCATCGAGCACCGGGTGTTAGCCGGTTTTAGTCTGGTGTTCGTGGGGATTCTTATCGTGAGTGCGGTCTCCTATCACAATATGAATATCCTCCTTATGAACAGGGGATTGGATGGCCGCAGTCAGGATCTCATCCAACTCCTCAACAATGTTGATGTGGCGATGAGTGAAGCAGAAGATACACACCGTCGTTATTTGGTGACGGGAGAGGCATCGTATCTTGAGGCTTACAAGAGGGTTGTGAAGCAGAAACCGACATTCACCGCGTATCTCGGTGACTTGATCCGTGAATCACCGGAGCAGCAACAACGGGTCGCACTCCTTGATCGGATGATGGACCGGCAATTGAATGCCGAATCAAAAGCCATCGCCCAGTTTCAAGAGGGCGGCTTCCGAGCCATCAAGAAAATAGCCTTTGAAGGGGCTGGAAAACGCGAACTTGGCGTGATTCACCAAATTATTGCGGACATGGATGTGCATGAGCGACAGGCCGTAGGGCGACGTGTCGTGGAATCCGCCGCCGGGACCAAGACCACCATTGTACTCCTCGGCATCGGTGCATTGCTGCAGCTGGTTCTGTTGGCATGGGTGTACTACCTGATTCGTCATGATATCACGGAACGGCGACGTGTTGCCGGAGAGCTACAACGCCGAGGGGAGCTCTTGGAGTCTGCAAACAAAGAGCTGGAAGCATTTAGCTATTCAGTCTCCCACGACCTACGAGCACCGTTGCGTCACATCGACGGCTATGCCGCGCTTTTGCGGAAAGCGGTTGAGCATTCACTGAATGACAAGGCTGCCCGGTATTTGCAGACGATCTCCGATTCTGCCAAACAGATGGGGCAGCTGATCGATGACCTGTTGGTGTTTTCTCGTATGGGACGGCAAGAAATGCTTCATACGACCGTTAACCTGGATCAGCTGATCAAGAACATCCTTGTCGATCTCCGCTTGGACTTGCAAGGACGAGAGATATCATGGACAATCGCTGTATTGCCTGAAGTGCAGGGTGATCCGGCCATGCTCCGACAGGTCTTTATGAACTTGATCGCAAATGCCGTGAAGTTTACGAGCACCAGGCCGATCGCGACGATTGAGATCGGTGTGGAGCACCCCAGCTTTACGGAAATCGTCCTTTTTATCCGCGACAATGGCGTGGGATTCGACATGCAGTACGCTCCTAAACTGTTTGGAGTGTTCCAGAGACTGCACCGAGCTGACGAGTTTGAGGGGACCGGCATTGGCCTCGCCAACGTTCGTCGGATCGTTCATCGTCACGGCGGACGGACCTGGGCCGAAAGTGTGCCGGACAAAGGGGCGACGTTCTATGTCCTACTACCAATGAGGGGGCGTGACTCATGACGGCGGCCAAACCGATCCTTCTCGCCGAAGATAACCCGCGAGACGCCGAGCTGGCCTTGGCTGCCATGGAGGCCGAGCATATCTCAGAAAAAGTCGTGCTGTGCCATGATGGCGCTGAAGTGTTGGACTATCTGTATTGTCGTGGACAATTCAAGTCACGGCTGAAAGGGAATCCAGCTGTTGTGTTTCTTGATCTGAAAATGCCCAAAGTGAACGGCCTTGAGGTCTTGCGTACCATCAAGACGGACGCCAATCTTCGTCCGATACCCGTCGTGATGCTGACATCGTCGCGAGAAGAACGTGACCTGGCCGAGAGCTATGCCTTGGGGGCCAATGCCTACGTCGTCAAGCCCGTGGAGTTTCACAAATTCTTGTCCGCCGTCAAGGAGCTAGGAACATTTTGGGGTGTCATCAATGAACCCCCTCCTGAAAATTGCCGTTCCACCCACTGACGTTACCATGACGACTCTGCTAAGAGTCTTGCATCTCGAGGCTAACTCACACGATGCAGCTCGTATCGAGGCCCTGCTGGTCGATGGAGGGCTGTCGTGTACGATACGACGGGTAGAAACTCGCCGCACCTTTTCGTCTGCTCTGAATGATGGCCAGGTGGACCTCATCTTGGCTGAATTCTTCCTACATGGGTTTGATGAGGGGGGCGCTCTGGAGATGGCTCAACAGCTGGCTCCTGACGTGCCGTTTATCTTTATCTCGGCAGCCCGTGCTGAGACCCTGTGTTTCGAACACATGTATCGTGGTGCGACGGATTGCATTTCCAAAGAAAGATTAGGTCGACTGGTCCCATCGGTGCGCCGCGTACTGCGTGAGCGAGAAGCACGAGTAGCACTAAGGCAAGCGGAGGAAGCACTGCTGCAAAGCGAAATGCAACTTCGGCAGCTTCAAAAACTTGAGGCTGTCGGCCGTTTGGCGGGAGGACTTGCACACGATTTTAATAACTTGCTGATGGTCATTATGGGACAGAGTCAGGTGCTGCTCAGTGAAATGGGTCCGGATCATCCGCTGAGAAATAGGGTGGAAGAAATGCAGAAGGCGGGTGAGCGAGCGAAGATGCTTATTCGCCAGTTGCTCACCTTCAGCAGAAAGCAGCCTTCTGTATCGAAAGTGCTGAGCCTGAATGCCACCCTCAGTAATTGCGAGAGTATGCTTCGGAGGTTGATTGGAACGGATATTCAACTGACGTTGAGACTGAGCGTGGACGATCTTCGAATCAAAGCCGACTCCGCCTTTGTTGAGCAGGTTGTGATGAATCTTGTCATAAACGCGCGAGATGCGATGCCGACTGGCGGCAAGCTGACGATTGAAACTGCGTCGGCTGATCTTGACCATGCGCCGACATATCATGTCAATCCGCTCCCGCCGGGAGAGTACGTGAAGATATCGGTATCCGACACAGGCTGTGGAATGTCTCCTGAGGTACAAGCGAAGATCTTTAAGCCTTTCTTTACGACCAAGGAGGAAGGAAAGGGGACTGGACTTGGGCTTTCCACCGTGTTCGGTATCGTCACCGAAGGCGGTGGAGGATTGGATGTGATCAGCGAGATAGGAGTGGGGACGCGTTTCGATGTGTATTTCCCGTGGGTCGTCAGTGAGATCGAGGTGCCAGAAGACGAACACGTCCAGGTGCAGTCGGTAGTAGGACATGAAACCATTCTTCTTGTTGAGGATGAGGAAGAGGTTCGTGTACTCATTCGAGATGAGCTTCGTAAGCTTGGCTATCGTATCGTCGAAGCAAGAAATGGTATAGAGGCGTGTCTGGTGGCTACGCCGCATATTGAGAAGCTCAAGCTATTACTCACGGATGTCGTGATGCCGGGGATGAGTGGGACTGAACTGGCGAGGCATCTTCGCGTGATTAAACCGGAATTGAAGCTGCTTTTCATTTCTGGGTATACGGATGATGTCGGTATCGGGGTTGGCGACCCAGCGAGTGCTTTTCTGCAGAAGCCGGTTACACCGGAAGCGCTGGCAAGTTCCGTGCGTGAGCTGTTGGATATGAAGCCGACAAATCCGACGAGTTGCGATCAACATTCGGAGGCTATTGAAGAGTCACAGAGCGTCAACCGAGCGTGAACAATGAGCTGTCGTTACCGGGCTAGTCGCTATGACTGTGTGTTTGCAGGGACTGTCATGAATAGGCGCCGGTGGCGTAAAGGCGCCAAACATGCCGCGCGCTTTTTCATTCTAAGCCTGGTGCTACTGCCTAGTCTGTGTCCAGCCCAAGATATTTCGTGGGAGCGCCTATCTGACGGCCTCATGGTGTCGGTGTGGAAACCAGGCGATGCGTGTCCTACCGTGCCGACCATGCTGGTTGTCGATATGGATCCGGAACGTACAAAGTTCTCCGTTCATCATTACGCCCAAGAAGGGCTTTCAGAACCGCCCAGGATCGACGAATGGCAGAAACGAACGGGACATCATGTGCTATTCAATGCCGGGTTGTTCCGGGAAAACTTTGCGTATCTTGGTCTCCTCTATAAGGACGGGCGTTCGTTGGGAAGCCGGCGCCATGCCTCATGGCAGGGATTGTTTGTCGCAGAACCGCTCGCTTTGGGGTTGAAGAAGGCGCGGATTCTTGATTTGGCTGCAGAGCGTTTCGACGAAGCACAACCGCGCTACCGTGAAGCAGCACAGGCGTTGATGCTGCTAGATTTGACCGGCAAGATCCGTGTCCGCGAGGGTGGGAAACATGCCTATCAGACTATTGTCGCTGAAACGGAAGCGGGACACATTCTTCTCTTGAAGAGCCTTGGAGCTGTTCGCTTATACGACATCGGTCAGTGTTTCAAAGATGCGCTTCCCGCTGTGCGTCAAGCGATGGCCATGGACGGTGGGTCTTCCTCAGACGTCCGAATTTTTGAGTCGCTGTGGGATAACGATTTTCGTGTAGAAGAACATGCTTCCTGGAAGAGTTTGTTCGGGGGAAGCACGGGCAGTCATATCCCGTTGCCGACCGTGATTGGGGCCAGTCCCAGGTAATGACTACATCTTGGCTGAAAACCATCTTGGCAGTGGCATGCCTATCCGTTGGAGGCTGTGCCGATGGCGCAAAGATTGTTCAGCAACACGACACGGGCGGAGTTGTCATCTATCCGTTCAAAGAAGGACAGGGGCCGATGCTCTCGTCATTCCGCCAGGAGGCCCTCGACCTCATGAAAGAGAAATGTGGTGGCGGCAGCTCCTACGGCATTGTTCGTGAGGGAGAGGCTAAAGGGCGCACGCGAGTCGTGAGTCCGCTTGATGGGGCGCAAGAACTGGTAGAGGAACGGCGCTGGGGGATTCAGTTCGAATGCAAATGAGCGGACCTGGAACGTATGATTTAGGAAATGGCGCTAGGGCTTCTTCATGGTGCTTGTGAGATCTTGAACAGTTAAGAGACTGATTAGCTGTACCTTTTCTCTTTCCACACGTGCTCTCCCATCCTGTTCCTGGCGGTCCACAATCACGAAAGCGTGATCCACCAGAAGCCCGGCTTCTCGGGCGACCCCCACCGCTTTCAACAGGGACCCACCGCTCGTGAGCACATCGTCCACGATCACGGCTCGGTCGCTGAGACGGATGCTACCCTCGATCAGCTTTCCAAGACCATGGTCTTTGGCCTGCTTGCGAACGACGAACGTCCGCCAGAGGCGTTGACGCGAAGCAGCGCAGGCAAAATCTGAAATGGTCACGGCGATCGGGATAGCTCCGAGTTCGAGGCCACCCAGACAGTCGAATTCAATGTCCTCGAGCGCTTCATAGGCCAGTTGTGCGACCAGACGACGCGCTTCAGGATGCGCCATGAGGGCACGACAATCGACATAAAAAGGGCTGATCTCGCCTGAGGCGAGCTTGAATCCCTTGTCCTGGTCCCATTTAAATGACTGTGTATCATGGAACGCTCTTGCCAGTTGTTCCCGAACCGTCACCATGAGTTCTCCCTTGTGCGACAACCAAAAGTTAGGAGGTATTCTACACGGAGTGGTCCCCACAGAACATACCTTTTCACGCCTTCCCAAGTGGAACTGCTTGGGAAAACCGTCGGATTTGTTCGGCTAACGTGTTGGCAACCGATTCAAGGTCGAAGGGCCAGGCGTAACGCAGCTCGACCTCAGGATACTGTGGCCGCAACTGATCGAGGATTTCGGGAATCTCGACTTCCGAATGTGAACCGCCTGGCGTGAACATCGTCGTCGTCACGGTGATATGAGTCGCCCCCTGCTTGATTAACGACTCAACCGATTCCTCTAACGTCGGTGCG
>SWDO01000004.1:453403-454925 GCA_005116895.1 Nitrospira sp.
GAGGCCTACTTGATAGGGATCGGTCTCCGCTGTTCTTGGCCACTGGCGGATTTTGGCATCGAGCTCCAGTTCTTCTGCTGAAGGTGGAATCTTTGCCGCACGGCGCTGGCCTTCCAGCCGTTTCAGTTTCGTGACAAGTTCTGGAGGGCACCCTTTTGGAATGCCACCGTGTCCAACCAAAATGACTCCACGCTGATGGGTCGCCATGCATCCTCCTATACATAGTTGGGCCCGGAACCCCTCAAGGGAGTTCCGGGCCGAATCCTCACACTTCTCACACGATTGACTAGTAGACAGACTTGGCGCCTGGGCCGACCTGGCTGGGGAACGGATCCAGAATGGCCTTGGGCGCGTTGTTCCAGATGACGTCCGCCAGATTCGACATCCGGCTGACGATCTGCGCTGCCACACCCCCCGCCGCGCCGAACAACCCGCACCAGCCCAACGTCACAAAGCCCCAATGCAACGGCGCTGCGAACAGTTCATCCACAAACCAGAACGCATGGCCCCACTCGTTGAGCCCCACGTTCGGCAGAATGAACATCGGCCCCACCACCGCCGCTACCAACGGGAACGACGTGGCTTGGCTGTACAACGGCAACCGGGTCTGCGCATACAGATAACTCGACACGCCGCACGTGATGTACAACGGGAACGTCCCGTAGAACGCCACGATGTGGCTCGCCGTAAAGCTCGTGTCCCGGATGATCACTTGGTGCCACGCCGCATCTTGCTCCAACGTGTAGCTGCCCGCGTAATACACGCCCCAGATGTAGCACACCAACCAGCCCATCCAGTAAAAGTACCGCTTCAGTTCGAGCTTCGGGTCCAGGTTCGCCAGGTTTCGATCCCGCGTCACCCAGATCCACCCGATCGCCGTGGCAAAGAACACGGCGTTGGCCAGAATGTTAAACCGCCACAGCCCCATCCACACCGAGTCAAACTCCGGGGTCATGGAGTCCAGGCCGTGCGAGTACCCAAACGTCCGCTGGTACAGCACCCAAAACACGCCAATCGCCAACATCCCCAACCACCCGAGCTTCACCGGCTTCGAATCGTACCACTGCGAAATGTCATACGCTCTCTCGCTAGCCATCATTGCACCTCCTTGTTAGACGAACCTCCGCATCGACGAACGCTTGATGAAGAGTCGAAGACCCGCCAATGCTTCCATCTCATGGACCGGACATCATTTGCCGACATTGGCTCTTTCTTTTCCTGAAGTAAGACTTCTAACACAGGACAAATATGCCATAATGTCTATCGTTTGTCAATATATATATGGACAAACATATGACGAAATGTTATTGTACACAATAAGCTTGATGGTTAGACCACGGGAGGAGGCACTCGCCATGACGATTTATACAAAAACTACCTTAGTTTTATCCGGTCTCGTTTTTTTCGGACTGGGACTCTTTGCGATTACAGAGTCAGACATCAATGCAAGGGAGAAACAATTCAATGTGCCGTCGCATGCTGAGTCCTCGATGGCACCTCTCTATGGGTTTCGTCTTCCAGA
>SWDO01000005.1:0-51016 GCA_005116895.1 Nitrospira sp.
AGACTGGTCTTAGGCCCTCGCCCTTCTCCGTGAGAACATACTCATAGCGCGCCGGATTTTGTTGGTAGACCCGTCGTGCAACAAGGCCAGAAGCCTCCAGTTGTTTTAGTCTATCCGCAAGAATGTTCGAGGCGATTTTTTCCGATGAGGCCATGAATTCCTGATAGCGCTTTTTCCCCAAGGCCAGATCTCGAACCACCACCAGTGTCCACTTGTCTCCAAGGATATCTAGCGAATTGGTGATCGGGCAGCCTGATCGCTTAAATTTCATATTGTCATCCCTACTTCACGCTTGTCCGGTATTACTCGCCACCTGTCAATTTAAGGATATCTGAGTTACAGGAGGCAATGTAATATAGTAACTTGCACTTTACAACTTACTTGGATATTATGACTTGCGATATGCAAGTAACTGAGTTGCACGTTCAAACTGGAGAACGCCTGCAATCTGTTGAAGCTCCTATGAATGCGAATGAACCCGTTGCACTCCTGATTAAGACATTTTATTGCAAGATCACTAAAAGTCACCTTGCGCTTTGTCTGGCAAGGGATATGGCAATTCGGCGATCTGAGACGAAAGGAGGACTGACCGATGGATCATTAGCTCCTAAGAAATCGATATGGTCTATTCGAGATGGGTAAAACCATGGGTCTTCATTATGCAGACAAACACACAACAGCAAATGCCGAACCACTAAGGAGGAACATAATATGCCGTTATGGAAAGTTTATCATCCAGTCGGAGCATTCACTGCAGAAGACAAAAAGGCTTTAGCCAAGCGGGTGACAGAGGTGTATGCGATGATTCCGATCCCGAAATTTTATGTCGTGTTCATTTACGAGGAAATCGCCAAGGACTGCTGCTTTGTTGGTGGCGAACCGCATAACAAATTTGTCCGCTTCAAGGTCGACCATATTGCGAGGACATTGCCTGGTCAGGTTCTTAGAGAGTGGTGGGTCAGGACGCTTGACACGGTCATCGCTCCCTACGTCAAGGACAGGGGATATGATTGGGAAATTTCAGTTGACGAGACACCCTTCGATCTATGGTCTCTTCAAGGGGAAATTCCTCCGCCCTTTGAGTCTGTGGCTGAGAAGCGGTGGGTGAAGGAAAATAAGGCGACCCCCTATACGTTAGCGGAAAAGATTCCTGTCAATCTGGTTCTCGCCCCCGGAGTAGCGGACCGTTAAGTTCAGGCTTAGCCGGCTTTGAGCGCTTGGGAGTGATCTGTGTCCGTGGAGTCGCCCCAAGAGAGATGATGACCAACCTGGCAACGTCATCTTTCTTGGGGCAAACTTCTAACTGCAAGGACGCCTTCTCCTGATTGAGCGTCGTGGCTGAGTCACAACCACTAGGATTGGAAAATGATGGCATGGTTCTGTGCCGTGATTTGAGAGATTCTCGCAGTGACAGTGTAGCCAAGTTTTGAAAAACCCCTGGCTCAATCCATCGTAATGTTGGTTACCGAGTCGCTCGTATAAAGGTGTAAACACCCCAAACATTTTCGCCTATCGGGATAAGTTGGAAGGAGAACGCTGCATGAAAACGATGAAAGCAGTGGAGGTGAGGCAGCCTAGAGGACCGCTGCATTTCGTGGAGCGGGACGTACCTAGTCCCGCAATGGGGCATGTTCTGATCAAGGTGCAAGCCTGCGGGATCTGTCATAGCGATGCTTTTACCAAGGATGGTCTGTGGCCTGGCATCCAGTACCCTCGTGTGCCTGGTCATGAAATCGCCGGGATCATCGATGCGGTAGGTTCTGGCGTGGGTGAATGGAAACCAGGCCAGCGAGTTGGTGTGGGATGGCACGGAGGACATTGTGGCCGCTGCGAACCATGCCGCCGAGGTGATTTCATCCTCTGCCACCATGCATTAGTGCCGGGAATTAGCTATGACGGAGGCTATGCCACGCATATGGTTGCTCCCGTAGAAGCTTTGGCGAGGATTCCTGACGATCTGTCGCACGTTGAAGCGGCCCCCCTGCTTTGCGCGGGCATCACCACCTTCAATGCGCTTCGCAACAGTGGTGCGCGGCCCGGCGATCTGGTGGCCATCCTCGGTGTGGGCGGGCTTGGTCATTTGGGTGTGCAATTCGCGGCCAAGATGGGCTGCACGACTGTGGCGATCGCCAGGGGGAAAGACAAAGAGGCATTGGCAAAGAAATTGGGCGCCCGCCACTACATCGACAGTAGCGCGCAGAATGTGGCCGAGGCGCTCACGGCACTTGGCGGGGCGAAGGTCATTCTAGCAACCGTTACAAGCGGCAAAGCAATGAGTGCTGCCATCGGCGGCTTAGCCATCGATGGGAAACTGGTCATGGTCGGCATCTCGGAGGAGCCTGTCGAGGTACCTATTATCAAGTTCATCGTGGGGCGACATTCAGTTCAAGGCTGGCCGTGCGGAACCTCGGCGGATTCGCAGGATACATTAAATTTCAGTGTCCAAGCCGGCATACGACCAATGGTCCAGGAGTTCCCGCTCGAACGCGCGGCTGAAGCCTATGATCGCATGATGAGCGGAGAAGCACGGTTTAGGGTGGTGTTAAAGATCACCTAACAGGCTGCGAAAACACTCTTGTGTTCTCCTGCTCCCTGGAGCACATCGGCAAAACGATCTCGCCACCATTCCAAGGAGGTTCATAATGCACGGTCAGAAGCGTAGGGACGGGAGTTTTTTATCATCGGTTGATTTTGAAGTAACTGCCCCGCCCGCGCGCGATACACCGGAGACAGGGGATTCCCTAATCGACGGCTAACGCGAAGCAGGCAGCGTTTCCAATTACACCAGGGGGCGCGATGCCTCCAGCCGAGGGCTGTTGTTCGGTCTGAAGCTGACTCCTGGCTTGAGTTCAGCAGAACGGCGCGAGAGGGCTGAGTATTTTTTGGAACTCGTCGGCCTGAAGCGGTTTATGCATTCCAATGTTCATGAACTGTCCGGCGGCATGAAGCAGCGAGTTGCGCTGGCTCGATCGCTGGCACCGAACCCCAGTGTCCTCTTGATGGATGAGCCCTTTGCCGCACTGGATGCCTTAACCCGCGAACAGCTCTACGGTGACATCCAACGTATTTGGAGTCAGCATCGTAAGACCATTGTCTTCGTAACGCATAACGTGCGAGAAGCCGTGTGTCTCGGCGATCGAGTCATTCTGTTTTCACCGAATCCTGGACGAATCAGAGAAGAATTTTCCATTCCACTCCCTCGAGCCCGCGACATCAATAGCGTGGATCTAGCCCGCTATTCGATGGAGATCACTCGCGTCCTCAAGGGGTATGTGCAGACAGAGGTGACGGGATGATCACACGATGGCTGGCTGCCTTGCTGTTTTTCGTGGCGCTCGTTGTGGCATGGCATCTGATAGTGGCCGCGAAGATTTGGTCGCCACTCCTGCTCCCATCTCCATGGAGTGTGTTCGAATACCTACGATCTGCCGTTGAAGATGGAACCCTCTGGGAGGCCGCCCATGTGACCGTTCGGCGGCTCCTGATCGGCTATGGACTGGGAATTGTTATGGGGCTTCCGCTTGGTCTTCTCACCGCGTCTTCGCGCTGGTGTCAGGACACGATCGGGGTCCTGGCCTTGGGACTCCAAACACTTCCCAGCGTGTGCTGGGTCCCGCTCGCGCTGCTCTGGTTCGGTCAAACGGAAGCAGCCATGCTCTTTGTTGTTGTGATGGGAACGTTGTGGTCCCTGATCATCGCCACGGATACCGGTGTGCGGACGATTCCTCCGATCTATACCCGCGCGGCCCGCAGCATGGGATCATCCGGGTTCCATACCTGGACCCATGTGGTCCTGCCGGCGGCTCTTCCCTTTCTTTTAAGCGGGATGAAACAAGGATGGGCCTTTGCCTGGCGATCGCTGATGGCAGCGGAAATCTATGTGACGATTCTCACAGGTTTCGGCCTAGGGCATCTGTTACATTATGGGCGAGAGCTGAATGCGATGGATCAAGTGATCGGCGTGATGCTGGTCATCGTTATGATCGGACTGGCGGTAGACAAGACGCTGTTCGCTCCAGTGGAACGGTTTCTCCATCGTCGATGGGGGACAGCAGGTGCATGACATACCAGGAGAGAGCGTGTTCATGTTCAGGGGCTCTCGTGCAATCTCTATTGGGAAAATGTCGCGTGTAGGCAGCCTATCTCAATTCCCAATGAACAGTCGATATCAAATTTTCAAGTGGTGATTGTTGAAGTCAAGCCCTGTGATTCTGCAACTGGATACCGGTTCACATAGACGGCTTTCTCTTCAAGAACAAGGGGGGACTTGATTGCACCGGCGCACTACTCACTATGGTGCGGGGCGGCTGATGCTGTGGGCATAGAGGCCGAAATACATCCCTCTATAAACTCAACCTTGCATTCCCACGAGGCGGCTGCAGCGTTGACGCGTTTGATGACGTCCGCTGCGTTCGTGGTGCCGGTGGTAATGTCGACGAGGACATGGTTTGGGACACGGTTGAAGTAGATGCCAGTAACGCCGGGAATGGCCTGCAAGACGGTCGTCAGCTGAGTTTCTTTGCTGTCGCAGCCGGATCCGCTGAGCGTCAGGGGAAGTCGTTCTTTGGTGGGTGGGGTTGCCGCAGCTGGCAGGGACATGGAAAGGGCTGTGATAAGGAGTGCGACCGGGACAGCTCGTTGGCACCAGAAAGTTTGCATGAGATGAACTCCCGGACAGACAGTAGATTCTCTACTTATAAGATACATGACGGGAGATAATATTGTCGAGTTGCTATCTGGCCTGTACCAAAAAGGCCTTCGAGCGGGCGTTCCCTCCGCTGGCCACGACATCAATGAATGACATGCCGGGCTGGATCTCAGGAACCGTCGCTGCGACGGTCGTGTCGTTCACAAACGTGTAGTCGATCTTGGTGGAACCAGCTGCACTGAATGCCACGCCGCGGAAGCAATCTCTGGTTCCAAAGTGCTCACCTTTAATCGTGATTGTTTGTCCCGGCTTGGCTTCGTCCGGTTCCACACGCACGATCTTTGGTTTTTTGCTGCTATCGCAGACGGGGTCCTTCGCAACTTTCTGTTCGTCGTGCCCCTTGATCGATTCTGTGTCGTGCAGCGTGTAGCCCGCTCCGTCGACGATCACTCCCTCTTCGGCAAGGGAGGGCAGGGGGAGGTAGGCAAGCTCAAACAACGAGACTATCAGGAAGGGCATCAGGAAGTGGGGAGCCATCGTGACCTCCTTCGATGAAGAACTATTTCTTCGGCATCGGAACATACATGTCTCCGATAATCGTTTGTCCGGGAGGGGAGAGCGCAAATGCTGAAAAGGCCTCCACCAAGGCATTCGGTTCTTTTTTGGAAAGCAGCAGCAGCGGGCGACGAAGGCTGTAGCGGCCGTCTTTCACGGTTGGCACTTCCGGTTCAACCTTATCCATCGGCAGTAAGCGGACGGCGACGCCGTTGGAGACGGCTGAGAGGCCGGTACTCAGCGAAATATAGGCAACTGCAGAGAGGGGTGGCAGGGTGCCAACGACGGTCTTTACGACGACCTCATCTCCGTCGAGGACTTTGGCGGACTCAGCGATTTTACCCGTAATCCCGAGTTGGGTTTCGAAGGTGTCCCGAACGTTCTGGTTGCGTGGCCTGTCGATCAGCAGAATCTTCGTCTCCGGTCCACCCAGTTCCGACCATTCCTTAATCTTTCCCGAAAAAATGTCGGCAACTTGTTGCTTAGTCACCTCTTTGGTGAAGTTCGATAAATGGACTAAAATGCCGATTCCATCCCAACCTATCTGAGTCACCGCTAAAGCGGGATCTTCGATACCCGTGACGGCAATCTGGGCCTGACCTGTCGTGACTAATTGCAACGGCTTGGAATTTTCCTCCCACAGGATGTCGACATAGGCACGGGGATTGGCTTTTTCAAAGGCTCGAGCCAAGACCTCGATGGTCGTGTGCTCCGGTCCGTTGCCGGCAATGACCAAGCTTCCAGCTGTTTGGGCGAAGGTATCGGCATGGGACACACAAAAGAGCAGTCCGACGAGCAGCCCGGTTACGAACCGTCCCACGGTCATCGAGCCGCCTGTTCCCACAGAAGGTGACGATCGACCAGGCACTGGGAGTGGCTACTCAAGAAGTTGATCCTTCTGTCGGTGTGGGATCTGATTCTGAGGTGACGTTCAGCGGTGGCATGGTGCGTATGGCATTCAGCGGGGGCAACTTGGCGAAGCGCTGCATCCGCTCCTCGTTCATCGCCTTGGCTTTCAGCTCAGTAAAGCCAGGTTTGCGATCACCAGCGACAGTAGACGAAAATGAAGACATGAGTCTGGTTGCCTGGCGAGCCTGACAGAATGGGCATTCCGTGTCTTCGACCCTGGCATACACGGACTGAGTGGCCTCGAATTGTTTCTCGCACTGTCCACAACGGTACTCGTAGAGGGGCACGGAATTAGATCCTTTCTGTGTCTCTATTGTAGCGATCTCATATGGAACTCGGTCTTGGACTTGACAAGGTGACCTCTTCCAAGCGATCTTGACCGGCTCACAACGAGACGTTTATTCTAGCAACATAGGCAACCAAACTGCCAGCTTCATAAGGAGGGCTTCAATGTCAGTGCTGATTCGACGGTACAAAGGCAATAACGGCATGATGCAAGAAGAACGAATCGATGACGAGGATCGAATCGAGCGCTATCTGAGGCTCTTCGAAAAAGACGACGTCAAGAAGTTGCAGACCGGCGTGAAGTGCTTCATCGAGAAGGATGAATGGCAACTTCTCGCATGAACTGCTCATGGGGCAGGAGTAAGGCGTGATCCAGTTGTGAAAGCTCCTGACCACTCACCCTTTACCTCTCACCGGTTAGCATGATCTACTGGGTTCACATTGCCCGCTCGATTGATCGTGTGACGCTCCACCGAGATCGGTGCTCGGAAGTACCGTCCGTCTCAACGTCCAGCGATTTCTGGGAAGGGGGATGGTTCGACTATCCCGATAAAGAGCGGGCGCTCCGTGCCATGGAACAGGCTGGAGTCAACCGAGACCGGCTGTGTCCGCTGTGCAGACCGTAAAGGTGTGCGATGGTGAATGGTTACTATGAATGCTGACCTATTCGGGTTCGTTCAACATTCATAAGTGATTATTCAACATTGACTATGCCGCGACTTGCCCTTCTCCTGACCACTGTCATCTGGGGCGCCACCTTTCCCGCTACCAAGGCCGCGCTTGAACAGATCTCGCCACTGTCCTTCCTGTTGCTCAGATTCTTCCTGGGCACGCTACTGATCCTATTGTGGTTTGCAGTGAGTCGCCATCGACTGCATCATGATCGTGCACTGCTGATGGCGAGCGCACTCACCACGGTCTTCCTCTTTCTCGGTTACATATTGCAAACGGTCGGACTTCAACATACGACTGCGTCCAGTTCGGCCTTTCTGACGACACTCTACGTAATTTTTGTTCCTTTGATCCTGCTGCGGATCGACCGACGGGTGGCGTTTGCCACGGCAATCGCGTTGGTTGGACTCTGGTTGTTGGTGAAGCCGAGCACCTCCATGAATCTGGGTGATCTCATGACAATCGGGTGCGCCGCAGCCTTCGCAGGACACATCATTTGTCTCGAACGGTTCACACGTCAATTCGACGCGCCATCATTGCTGGTGTGGCAGATGGTGGCGATGACGGTGCTGTTTCTTCCGGCTCCCTGGTGGGAGGAGGCAAGCGCAAGCGCCTTTTCGCCAACGGCTGTCTTGCTGATTGGTCTTGGAGTGACGGGCGTACTTGCGACAATGGCTTTTGCCGTTCAGATGTGGGCACAGCAGCAGGTGCCAGCGCAGCAGGTGGCGTTATTGTTTGCGTCAGAACCGGCCTACGCGGCCTGGTTGTCCTGGTACTTTCTGGGCGAGACGGTGGATACTCAAGGGTGGATTGGGAGCGCGCTGATCGTGTTGGCGGTGGTGATCGGAGCGTTCGGTGGTTGATCGTGTGAATAAGGAGGAGTGGTATGGCGCAAAAATTTGGGAATGGACGGTGGGTTCGCGAAGGATTTTTAGATAACCGCATTGAAGGGACGGTTGTGGGTCAGGTTGTCTTTGCCGTGATCGGGCCGGTGGATTTTTATTTGCGCGGCAATTTTAAGCCGGATATTGCAGGAGAGGTGATTCGATTCCGCAATAATCGGTTTGAAGATGACGATATGGCTGGACAGGTCATCGGCGACATGGCGAATCCGCAGGTTGGAACGGTGAATCTCATTTCGCTGGATCCACACCCCAATCTGGAGCCGCATCCCTACGTCGAGTGGTTTACGCTCGGAAAGGACCACTATCGTTTCGAGCTGAGCGCTGGTGAGGCGTGGGTGTTATCGGATGAGGAGCGAAAGGCAATTGATGGAGAAAGCCAACGAATTCGAAAGACCTTAGCTGATCACAGGTCTGATCAGCCAAGGTCTCGTGACAGTGCCGACTTGGTCTAGCGAGGGGTCAGCTCAAGTTCAGGCTGAGGGTCTGGAAGCTCCGTGGCTTTCACGGCTGCGTCGATCTTCTTTTTGAGCACGCTGCGGTCTGAATCCTGCTTGGTTTTTCCTTCACGCACATATTCTGGGACACCGCGGACATCCCAGACCAACCCCATCCACTCAAGCGCCTTGAGGCAGTAGTAGCTCATGTCGATTTCCCACCAGTAAAAACCTTGTCTGGTCGAAGCCGGATAGTAGTGATGGTTGTTGTGCCAGCCTTCCCCCATGGTAATCATGGCGAGGAAGAAGTTATTGCGGCTATCGTCGCCGGTGACATAGCGCTGTGATCCATCCACATGGGAGAGGGAATTGATCGTGCAGGTCCCGTGAACCAGTGCGACGGTCGAGATGAAAAATCCCCAAATCAGCATCTGAGGCCCATTCGTACCGAGTCCTGGTGCGTAGGCTTCCAGTAATTGACCGAGACCGAACATCCCAAATCCCGCAATGGTTGGCATTAGCACATCAAACCGGTCGAGAAACCGCAGTTCAGGAAACTTTGCGAAATCAGCAATGCTTTTGAGGCGTGGTGCGTAAAAAGTCTGCGACATAATCCAGCCCATGTGAGACCAGAGAAATCCTCCCTGGCGCGGGGAGTGCACATCCTCCGGTGTATCAGAGGCGATGTGGTGATGGCGATGATGGCCTGCCCACCACAAGGGACCACGTTGCGCGCAGGTCCCCCCCAACAGGGCAAAGAGAAACTGGACGGTCCGGGAAGTCTTGAACGTGCGATGCGAGAAATAGCGATGGTACCAGCCGGTGATGGCAAACATGCGGACGTAATAGAAGGCGACCGCGATAGCTACAGCAGTCCAACTCCAGCCTACCCAGATGACTCCCAAACACATCAGATGTACGGCAAGGAAGGGGATACTGCGAATCCAGTCTACCTTGGGTGGCCCCTCTACTTTCGTGTGCTCAAGGCCCGCCCAGGAGTCAAACCACCGCAGAACGGAATACCAGGCATCTGGGGCTTTGGTCGAGTGAAGCGATTGCGCGTCGGACATACAATTCTCCTCGTAGGTCGGGGGATCGGCAACGTCACTGTGGTGGGAGACAGGGAGCCGGGGTCCCAATTAAGCTGATTGCTCGTCCTGAATAGGTTAGGGAGTCATTATACATAAGAGCGTCATGAAAGTGAAATCTGATTTTGCGTGGTTTCCTCCGGATTGATTGTACCGGACTGGCGATCGCTGTCTACTTATTTGGACAAGTCTCTCTAAAAAGTGGACGCTCACGTGTCTGTTTGACAGGGCTCCTCATGCGTCTCTAAAATGCCTCCACTATGAACGATCGATTTCTCAAAGCCTGTCGCCGTGAACCTGTCGATTGCACACCCGTTTGGTTTATGCGCCAGGCCGGACGCTACATGTCCGAGTACCGGACGCTGCGTGCAAAACATTCCATCCTCGAGATGTGCAAGACGCCTGAGCTGGCCGCTCAAGTGACCCTTCAGCCGATTGACCGGTTTCCCTTGGATGCCGCCATTATTTTTGCCGACATTCTGCTGCCGTTAGAGCCAATGGGGCTCAACCTGGAATTTGCGGCTGGCGAAGGGCCGGTCATTCACAATCCGGTTCGAGACCGAGCGGCGGTGGATCAACTGAAAGTGATCGATGGCGATGAACTGAACTATGTGGCTGAAGCTATTCGCCAAACCCGACGGGCGCTTGATGGGCGAGTGCCATTGATCGGCTTTGCCGGCGCGCCATTCACATTGGCGAGCTATGCAATCGAAGGCGGCGGGTCTCGCAACTATCTGCACACCAAGCAGATGATGTATGGCGATCCCACCGCCTGGCATCGCCTCATGGACAAATTTGTGTCGGTGCTCACTGGATATCTCCGGCGACAGATCAAGGCGGGGGCTCAAGCGATTCAGCTCTTCGATAGTTGGGTCGGCTGTCTCTCGGCGGGTGATTATGCCGAATATGTGAAGCCGCACGTCCAGCGGATTTTTGATGGGCTTAAGCGGGAAGGTGTGCCGATGATTCATTTCGGCACCGGCACGACAGCTATTCTTGGGCAGATGCGCGAGGCAGGTGGCGATGTGATCGGGATCGACTGGCGGGTTCATCTGGACGAGGCCTGGTCGATGGTCGGGCATGATCGCGCTGTGCAGGGCAACCTGGATCCGCTCGTCCTGTTTGCACCGCTCCACGAAATTGAACGCCGTGTCGAAGATATCTTGCGACGAGCCGGGGGACGACCCGGGCACATTTTTAACCTTGGTCACGGCATACTCCCCACGACACCCGTCGATCACGTCGCTGCCACGATCGATATGGTGCATAAACTCAGCCAACGGTAGGGGCGTGAAGCGTCTCTCGTCATGCAGAATAAGCGTTTCAGGTTTCTGGTTCCGAGTTGCCTAGCAACCGCTTCTGGAACTTGACACTCGAAACATGAAACTTTCAACTCGAAATCGGTCCTGCTTCTCGCGCTTCACAAGATACAGGATACGAACGACGTAGCACGATGCCAGAAGGAACGCCCCATACCGCAGTTCTGCTCATGGCGATGGGTGGGCCCGATTGTCTGGAGAACGTCGAGCCATTTTTGCTTGATGTTCGTGGTGGCCGACCGACGCCCCCTGAGTTGGTCGAAGAGATTCGTGAGCGCTACCGAGCCACCGGTGGGAAATCGCCTGCTGTCGGTATTACCCACGAAGTGGCAAAGAAACTCGAACAACAGCTGAATAGTTCGAGGACTGGCCAATACCGAGTGTACGTCGGCTTGCGGCATTGGCATCCCTTCATCAGGGAGACCTATGCCGAGCTGCTGAAGGAATCGCCGGAACAGATCATCGGGGTGTGTATGGCCCCGCAACAGTCCTCACTGAGTACCGGTGCCTATCGGAAGAAGGTCGAAGAGGCTCGTGTTGAGTTGGAGGATGGTACCCCCGTCACGTATCTTGGGAGTTGGAACCAACATCCTAAATTGATTGCGGCTCTGGTTGAGAGCCTCCAGCAAGGGCTTCAGAAGTTTCCTGCCGATGTGCGAGCAACCGTGCCGGTACTGTTTACGGCGCATAGTCTGCCGGAACGGATCGTGGCTATGAAGGATCCCTATCCTGACGAGGTCAAAGGCACGGTCGAGGCAGTCACGCAACATTTGGGGAACCGACCGACCTACTTTGCCTATCAAAGTCAGGGGCGATCGAGCGAACCATGGCTGGGACCCACCGTGGAATCGATGTTGGACAACATTCAGCTGGCGGGACACCGGTCTGTGCTGGTGGCGCCTATCGGATTTATCTGCGATCATGTAGAAACGCTTTACGATATCGACATCGAACTCAAACAGTTGGCGTTGAGCAGAGGCCTACACCTTGAGCGCATGCCCATGCTGAACGACTCTCTTCCCCTCATCGAGACGTTACGCGACGTCTTGGCTGCACACGAATCCTTGCTCCCTATTCAGTCGTGACTCGACCACGTACAGTCGTCATCGTCGGTGGGGGCATTTCCGGCCTGGCCACCGCGTTTTCACTCCAAGAGCAGGCGACAAAGGCCGGCCTGACCCTTCGCTGTACGATCCTTGAATCCGGATCGTCCTGGGGAGGAAAGATCGTCACGCATCGAGTTGGCGAGATTGTGACGGAGACCGGACCGGATTCATTCCTGTCCCAAAAACAGGCCGGTCTGGATCTTTGTACGAAGCTCGGCCTTGCCGATCAGCTCATCAATACCAATCAGACAGGCAAGAAGGCCTGTGTCTTGTACAAAGGTCGCCTTCATGACCTACCCGAGGGGCTGCTGTCATTTGTTCCAAAACAATTGGGGTCGTTCCTTCACAGCGGACTATTGAGCTGGTCGGGGCTGGTTCGGATGGGACTCGAATTTGCAGTTCCACCTGGTTCCTCCAGAGAAGATGAGCCGTTAGCTGCGTTTCTTCGCCGCCGGTTCGGTGTTCAGGCATTTGAGCGGGTCCTGGAGCCGCTCATGGCCGGGATCTATGCGGGAGATGCCGAGCATATGAGCCTGAGAGCTACGTTTCCACGGTTCTTCGAGCTCGAACAGCAGTACGGCAGCGTCGTTCGTGGCATGATGGCTGCCAAGAAAGCCGCCTCGCTGGTTTCGACTGCCCAACCAGGGCGTACGATGTTTGTCAGTTTAAAGAATGGCCTTAGCGATTTGGTCACGGCTCTGACGAGTCGATTGACTCAGCAGGGTGTGGAACTTCGAGTAGGGTGCCGGGTCGACGCGCTGAGAGTGAGGTCTCATGAATTAGGACGGTGGATGTACGACCTGATCCTGGAGGATGGATCGGCGCTTTCCGCGGATAGCGTGGTTCTTGCCACACCGGCATATGTCTCAGCGGAACTGGTGCGTCCATTGACACCGATCGCAGGCGGACTATTGGACATGATTCCCTATGCGTCGACTGCTACCATTGCGATGGCGTTTCCACGGACGCTGACGAGCGCCATCGAAGGATTTGGATTTATCATTCCGCGAACGGAGCAGCGTGATTTGATTGCCGCAACCTGGACGTCGCTGAAGTGGCCGTATCGCGCTCCGGCGGATCAGCTGTTGGCGCGATGCTATGTCGGTGGCGTAGGCCGTGAAGACATTCTTCAGTTGGATGACGGGATGCTGGTGGCCAAAGTCAGAGAGGAACTCGCGGTGGTATGCGGCATCAGCGTGGAACCAACTTTCACGGAGGTGAATCGATGGTGGAAGGCGATGCCGCAGTACACGATTGGTCACCTGGATCGATTGGCTCAGCTCGATGCCGCTGTGAGTCGCTATTCCGGGTTGATTCTCACAGGGGCCGGCTATCGCGGGGTTGGCATTCCAGACTGTATCCGTGATGGGGCGTTGGCAGCTGAACGCGTTATGCAGGATCTTGTAGGTGGCAAGAGTCTATCTGGGCGATCCGCTATTAGTGAAGGTTCATGAGGAGGGGGAGAGAGGGAGAAACGGCCTCTCTTTGCAGTCGATTGAGGGCCCTTTATGGAAGGATAATGGCCTGCTCAGGATACCCAAGTCCCTTCAGCGTTGTTTCCAGCGCATCGACCATCGGAGGGGGGCCGCAGAGGAAGATACAGGTGGCAGCATCGGCAGCAGGAAGGTGGTGTTGCAGAATGTTCGGTGTAATTCGTCCTATGCTGCCGGACCATTCAAGTGGTGGTTGTTCCAAGACGTGATGGCAATGAAAGTTGGGGTGTTCTTGAACGTTTTGTTCCCACTCCTGTCGGAAGATGATGTCCGCTTCTGTTTTATTGGCAACGATTAGAAATAGCTCCGCATCGATGTTCTTGGTCAGAATCCAACGAATGATGGAGATCATCGGCGTAATGCCGGTGCCGCCGGCGACGAATCCTACGCGTGTGGCCATGCCATCCACCCAATGCCCCCCGGTGTTGGGCCCGCTCATCAGCACCGTCTCGCCGATCTGCTGATCATGCAGGTACTTCGAGACTGAACCAGCCTCATAGCGCTTGACTGTCAGGTCGAAGAATCCCGTCGTGCCAGGCAGCGATGATGGTGTATAGGCCCGCTTCACTTGCTTGCCGTTGATCGTCGCATGGACGTACAGAAAGTCACCGGGCAACATGTCCAGCGTAGCGTCGGCAGGCAATTCGAAACGAAACGTTTTCGTGTCGTGGGTGTTCGTCTCGATGTGGGTCAGCTTGTACGGACTCGGTGTTTTCGATTTGAGGCGGGTGATGACATTCATAGTGACGCGCATCATATCGAGGTCAGATGGAGCGGTGCAACTGAACGCTTCCCGAGATCCCCTCTCATGTCTCTTGAATCTATGTTGCAGCTCCCCCATACTTTCGTCTCATGACATCTTTCTTGTCGAGTCATCCTAAGCCGCTCCAGGATCTTGAGACTGACGTTGCCTTGCGCGCGATTCTCGAAGGTACTGCCACGGAAACTGGCCAGCGGTTCTTCGAGGCTCTGGTCCAGAACCTCGCCAAGGCTCTCGGGACACACGGTGCGTGGGTGACGGAGTATCTTCCAGAAACACGTCGTCTCCGCGCGCTCGCATTTTGGATAGACGGCCAGTGGGTCAAGAATTATGAAGTGGACATTGCCGGAACTCCCTGTGAGCGAGTGATCGATACAGCCAAACTGGTGCATTTTCCCGATCATATCCTGGAGATTTTTCCTCAGGAGGAGGAATTGAGGGCCGCCGGAGTGGTGAGCTACATGGGCATGCCGCTTCAGGACGTCGATGGGCGGATCCTTGGTCATGTGGCGGTGATCGACCGGCGACCGATACCGGAAGAGCCACGAGTTCATGCGATTTTTCAGATCTTCGCCGCGCGCGCGGCAGCGGAACTCCAACGGATGCGCGCGGAAGCCGAGGTCCGAGAACGGGAAGAAAAAGTCGGTCGACTTCTGAGCAGCGCCATGGATGCGATCATTGAGTTGGATCACCGGCTTCATATCACACGCGTCAATCCAGCAACCGAAAAGACCTTTCAATGCCCTGCGGAGAAGATGATCGGTCAGGACTTTCGATGTTTCGTGCGCTCTGAGGATGCTGATCGTCTGATCGCGCTGACAGACGAATTGGACAGGCGTCCCGAGGGGCAGCGATCACTGTGGATTCCCGGAGTGCTCACTGCCTGTTGCCCGGGCGGCCAATCATTTCCTGCCGAGGCCACCCTGTCTAGTTTTGAACTGCATCGGCGCAAATTTACGACTCTTATTCTTCGCAACATCCATGATCGGATGAAGGCGGAGGAGAAGATCCAGTCGCTCACGGCCGAAGCGGAACTTCTACGAGCGGAATTGCAGTCGCTTCATCAGGACGATGCCTTGCTCGGTGAGAGTCTGGCATTTCGACGGGTGCTTCAGGATATTGCTCAAGTAGCCAAGACCGATGCAACCGTGCTCATCACGGGAGAAACTGGAACTGGCAAAGAGCTGGTGGCCCGCGCCATCCATATGGCCAGTACACGACGGGAGCGTCCTTTGGTGACTGTGAACTGCGCCGCAATGCCCGCGACACTCATCGAAAGTGAGCTGTTCGGCCATGAACAAGGCGCCTTTACAGGGGCCACCAAAAAGCGCGAAGGGAGGTTTTCCCTCGCCGACAAGGGCACCATCTTTCTTGATGAAGTTGGGGAATTACCGCTTGAGTTGCAGGCGAAGTTGCTGCGGGTGCTGCAAGAAGGCGAGTTCGATCCGGTTGGCAGTACCTCAACCAGAAAAGTAGATGTGCGGGTGCTGGCCGCGACCAACCGTGATCTCACCGCCGCGGTCAAGCAGGGCACATTCCGCGACGACCTCTACTACCGGTTGAATGTGTTTCCGATCCGGCTGCCGTCGCTGCGTGAACGAGGCGACGATGTGACGCAGCTTGCTTCTGTCTTTGCCAAACGATTCACCTCGAAGATGGGACGGACGCTTGCCCCACTGACTGCCGACGCTGCTCGTCGGCTTCAAGCCTATCATTGGCCGGGGAATGTGCGTGAGCTTCAAAACGTGATCGAGCGTGCCGTGATTACGGCAGAGGCCGGTAAGCTCAACCTCGATCGAGCCTTGCCGGAGACGCCTTCAGTTCACCAGGTTCCAGTTGGTGGAACCGCTCTGTTTCGCGAAGCCATTCTTTCGGCAAAGGAACTCGAGGAACTGGAACGGAGCAATATCTTGAGAGCCCTTGAAACCGCCAAGTGGAAAGTAGCCGGTGAGAAGGGTGCGGCGTCGCTACTCGGACTCAACGCCTCCACCCTTTCGTCTCGCATAAAGACGTTGAAGATTCAGAAACCCGGCTGAACCCACATCTAAGTCGTCACTTCGCTTCAATCTACTTCCTCGATTGTTCATCATGAGAGCTTACGAAATTTCGCAAACCCTCTCGTGAGATTTCGCGAGTTTCTCAGATCTCGCATGTAGCTCGTTTTCTGGTTTGGTTCCAACCTGCCGACATTCCATCAATTTGGCCATGTTACGATCCTGGCCTCAATGCTGCAGTACAAGAAGAGCATTGATTTCCCTTTCGTCTGGAACAACAAGGGCTATGCGGATCACTATACCCGTTATGGTAAACGTCAGCATGAGTTCGTTGTACGAGTAAATTATTAGGAGGAGCTATGACAAAAGATCGGATGACTCAGCTTCGCGATTTTGCTACTCGATACACCGCCGCTTGGTGCAGCCAGGATGCGGCCAACGTCCAAAAATTCTTTGCTCCGAGTGGTTCCCTTATGATTAATGGTGGCACCTCATCGGTGGGGCGAAGCGCGATTACTCAAGCCGCGCAGGGGTTCATGACCGCCTTTCCTGATCTTAAGGTTTATATGGATGACCTGGTCGAGACACAGGGAAAGATACTCTATCATTGGACCTTCGAAGGCACTCACAGTGAAACAGGTAAGCGCGTGCGCATCAGTGGATTCGAATCGTGGCGTATCGGGGACGACGGTTTGATCGCCGAATCACTCGGGAACTTTGACGCGGCTGATCTTGAACGTCAAATCAAGGGAGCAAACAGTTAGAAATAGTCAACGCATAGGAGACTCGTCATCATGAAGCTTACACAGATTGCGCAACGCAACGCTAAAAGTGGAATACGCAGAAAAAAAATTCCTCATTGACCCTATGCTGTCAAAGAAAGGAGCCTTTCCAGGGTTTCCCGGCACCATTAATAGCCACATTGCGAATCCCACCGTAGACCTTCCCTTACCTCTGAGCGAGATTCTCGATGTCGATGCTGTTATCGTCACCCATACCCATCAGGACCACTGGGATGATGCGGCTAAAGAGGCCATCCCTAAGGACATGCCTATCTTCACGCAGAATGCGAGAGACCAGTGGGATATCCAAATGTCATGGTTCCGCAACGCGTGGGTGCTAGAGGAGCGCAATGATTTTGGCGGCATCACGTTAAATAAAACCCCTGGACAGCATGGCCGTGGTGAGATTCTAGAAGGACTCATGGGAGATATCCTGGGCAATGTTTGCGGCATCGTCTTCACCCATCCAGGTGAGAAAACGCTCTACATTGCTGGCGACACGGTTTGGTATCAGGGTGTGGAGCAGAACCTGAAGCAGTACAAGCCTGATGTTATGGTCCTCAACAGTGGCGATGCCAAAGTGCTTCCCAATGAATCCATCATCATGGGGAAAGAAGATGTAGATGAAGCCTATAAGGCTGCTCCCTTAGCCACCATTATCGCGAGCCACATGGGGGCAGTAAACCATGCCTCGCTCTCACGCGAAGACCTGCGAGCGTTTATTGTTGACCATCGAATGAATTCGCGTGTACTGGTTCCTGAGGACGGCGAATCGTACAGCTTTTGAAGGGCACTCAATGAATACTCCCCTTGAACACGACTATGCTCCTGGGTGTGACTTGTATGACCGATTCCTCGGGTCGGTTTTGTTTGAACCCTATGCTATCGATCTCGCAAGCCGGGTAGCTGATCTTACAGAAGGCTCCGTCCTGGAGATGGCCTGTGGGACCGGCATTGTTACCCAACAGTTGCGGACTCGCTTGAAGCCGTCCGTTGCCCTGACGGCAACTGATATCAATCCCGGCATGTTGGACTATGCACAGAAAAAACTGAAACAGCTGAAGAGGATCGATTGGAGACAGGCCGACATCGCCAATCTGACCTTTTCCGATGCATCATTCAACGCAGTGCTCTGCCAATTTGGGCTCATGTTCGTCCCGGACAGGAATCGCGCGGTTCAGGAAATGCGCCGCGTCTTAGTCAATGGAGGGATGCTTGCCGTGAGTGTGTGGGATCGCATGGATGCCAATCCATGGGGCGTCGCTGTCCACAACACCATTGAGAAGTTGTTCCCGGACAATCCGCCGCAGTTTTTCAAAGCGCCATTTAATTTTGCAGATGCTGACGTCTTACGGACTCTCCTGAATGCCAATGGCTTCGATCAGATCACAATCCAACCCGTCTCCATGGAATGCCGGAGCAACTTTGCCAGGTCATTGGCAATTGGCATGATTGAAGGCGCACCGATTCTTGCCGAGATTCAGGAGCGCGGCGGTTCCTCCGGCCCCATCGTCGATGCAGTAGCGAACGCCTTCGGTCAACTCGGTGGAGACAGTCCGTTTCAGACAACGATGCAGGCGATTGTGGTGACCGCACGGGCAAAAGGAAGATAAGGTGGGTAAATTTGAACGCTCGGAAGCAGATTAAGGAGGACTTATGTACTTAGGAATATCTCGTCAACAGATAGCTTGTGCCGTGCTGACACTTGTACTTGCTCCTACAGCGGGGTATGCGATGTCAGGCATGGAGATGCCCCATGGCGGACACGAAAAATCAACGTCCTCTCTATCGAAGAGCCTAGGCGAACCCCTCAATACCTCAGAATCAGAAATCGAGATTACGTATAGTGCTGACGGAAATACCGCCATCTTCGTCTCCGGCCGCCAAGGGAGCGTGCCATCACCCGGTGTTCCCTATCACTTCGATATCTGGATGGCCCACAAGGTGAAGGGAGAGTGGCAAGCCCCGTTTAACTTGGGACCAGGCATTGATCCTGCTGTGGGACCGAATATCAATACTTCCGCTTGGGAACTGGAGCCAAGCCTCTCCGATGATGGGAATGTCATCTATTTCACTAGGTACGAGCCGGGCAATCTCTCCACTGGCGATCTCTATGTGACGCAGAAAATCAATGGAGTCTGGCAGCCGGCCAGAAATTGGAACGAGGTTCCTGAACTTCCCCACATCAATACGCCGACCGGCGAAGAACATTGTCCCATCATTGCGTCCGACAGTCTGATCTATTTCAACTACCAGCAGCCCGGGGTGACACAAGACAGCGACGTCTGGAAAGTTGAAAAGAAAGATGGTGTGTGGCAGAAGCCTGAGAGTCTAGGACCACGCCTCAATTCGCCTTATCGCGACCATATGCACTGGACCGGCCTGTCGAAGGACGGGAAGAGTCTCATCATCACCAGTACGCGCCCCGACATGGGTTCTCGAGGCGGACATGATATGTGGATTTCCTACCAGAATCCAAAGGGAGAATGGCAAGAGCCGTTGAACCTCGGCGATACGATCAATACGGCCAGCGAAGATATGTGTTGGACTTTTACCCCGGACGGTAAGACGTTCACGGGTAGTTGGGGCCCTCGTGATTCGTATAATCACGACCTCCTGTGGGTAAAGAAAGATGATGTTCCGCTGTTGAAAAACTTTGAGCCGATCGGGCCACCCCCGAACCTGCTCGCGACCAGCAAAAAGAAATTCAACGATATAAAATAATCGGTGGACGCTGGAAGGCACTCACAGTAAAACGGGTAAGTGGGTGCGCATTAGTGGATTCGAAGAGTGGCGGATTGGTGATGACGGCTTGATCGCCGAATCACTCGGCAGCTTCGACGCTGCTGACCTTGAACGTCAAATCGAGCATGGAGTAGATCGCAAGTGACCCACCGGAGTTGCTGATCTGTTTCCCGGCGAGGTGAATGATGTGGTCTACGACCATGGGGTAGTCAGATTACTTCAGTTTTGCTGCTTGAGGTGTTTTGCCTGTTCTGGTGCTTTCGGATTGGGATTGGTATGAGCGTGCACTGCCAGTTTCGCGAGAACCGGCTGAGCTGCTGTAATCCTGTGTTCGACAGCCCGGGTCAACCACCGGCGAGCCTCATCCGTACTTCTTGTGACTCCGCGCCCGTAGGCGTACATGACCCCGAGGACATACATTGCTTGTCCATTGCCGGTCTCTGCCAGGCGGTGGAGACCGGGAGAAGCTCTCTTGTACCAACTGACTGATTCTGGGGTCTGTCGTCCGCCATGCTGTGCATAATAGCGTCCAAGGCGATACTGGGCAAAGGCATCGCCCTGTTCCGCCAGGCGAGCGTCGATGTCTAGATCTTGAGCAGGTTTTGAGGCCGACAGGCTTGCTGTCGACTGTTCATTACCTGAAGGTGCAATAATGTTGTGGTCAATGGGATGGTTGACTAGCTCGGAGGACTTGGGCTTTGAGTCTTGGCTGTGATTGTGTTGTGTCGTGAGCCGATCGGCCACGCGAACGTCGTTCTCCTGATTGTGAGCAGGTTTTGAGGCCGGCATGCTTGCCGCTATTTGTTTATTACGTGGAGATTTAACGCTGTGGTCAGTCGGGCGGGCGGTCGGCTCGGGAGACTTAGTCTGTGAGTCTTGGTTGTGATTACTGTGGGTCGTGTGCTGATCTGGATCAGGGAGAGGTGAAGGTTTCTGGGATTCGCCCAGGCCTTCAGCCTGTGAGACTGGCGTAAGGCTGAACGCGTTCTGAGTTGGTAGCGGCTCCGTAACTGATTGCGGTTGGCCACAGTTTTCAGAGGAGCTGTTCGCTCCTTCCTGTCCGATACCGGGTTGACAGTTTACCGTATCGTCTGAGGCGGGTGACCATACGCCTAGTGTCGACGCACCCCAGACGAGCGCGATGATGCACAACGCACAAAGGAGCAGTCGGCGCCTCAGGATCGTTCGATCGCTGGGTGGCACTAGGACGAGTCCAGGATAGCCTTTCTTGGCCATGCCTTCTCCCGAGGGAATCCTTGGTCGGAGTATATCAGTACGTCAGAACGCTGTCTTGTGCTCTCGTCTCCACCACTGCCGTCGTAGCGGGGGAGCCGCAAAGACCTGGTTGCTGCGTCAAACGCCGCAGCGCTGTACCTTGTATCTACTACAGTGTTCCTCTATAGATAGCCTCTTGTCCTCCCTAACTTCTGGTCGATGGAAGCAATTCACCGAGAGTGCCCTTCAGGCGTGCTTGCTTGAGGCGGTTCAAGAGAGCGACGATCTGGCTATCCGTCGCTTGCGAGGGAACGATTAAGCCCAGGGTGTTCATCTCCAAGATAGTCGTCTGGACCGTAAACATGACAGGCGCGGCTTCCGGATCCTCGATGACCGAGACATTGGGACCCTCAGTCCCGGCGGCTTGTTTGTTCCTCGAACTGGGGACGATCAAGGCTACGAACAACCAGAGTCCCATGAGGATGCCGAATACCACGAGCAGCGGATGAGCGCCGGCACGCTTTCCCTCTTCGTAGGGTCCTTTGTCCTTCGTCATGGGGCGCGATCTCCAGCGTGTGAGGTGGTGTCCGGTTGTGGTTTTTGTAATCGTCGCTTGGCTTCATCCCACAGCTTGTCCATTTCGGCGAGCGTCATGTCCGTTAGTGTCGTGCCTTTCTCCGCTGCTTGCGTTTCCACCAGATGAAATCGATCGATGAAGCGATTGGTCGACCGGCGAAGCGCCTCTTCAGGATTCACCTTCACGAAGCGAGCGAGATTGACCAGAGAGAACAGAATATCTCCCAATTCCGCTTCAATATCGGTTTGCCTGCCGGGCTGGTTTGGGCCTGACTCTGACCCTGCCTGAGCCAGTGCCTCCTTCAACTCGCCGACTTCCTCCGCCACTTTTCCGAAGATTTGTTCGAGGCCTGCCGCATTCTGCGGCCAATCAAATCCGACCCGGGCGGCTCTGGCTTGTGTTTGATAGGCCCGGAGCAGGGCCGGCAAGGTTTTCGGCACGCCGTCCAGCGCAGACTGTGTGCCGCCGGCTGCCTCGCGTTCGGCGCGTTTGATCTGCTCCCATTGGTGCAACACTTGTTCGCCGTTCGAAAGGGGCACGGCTCCGGAGTCTGTTCCAAAGACGTGGGGATGCCGCCGGACAAGTTTTTCGGCGAGTGTGTCGAGTACATCCTCCACAGTAAAGGTGCCGGCTTCGGCGGCTATCTGGCTGTGGAAGATGACTTGCAACAGCACGTCACCCAGTTCTTCCCGCAGCTTCGAAGTGTCGTGTTGATCGATCGTCTCGAGGACTTCGTACGTTTCTTCGAGGAGGTAGGGCTTCAACGAATCATGGGTCTGTTTCCGATCCCAGGGGCACCCGTTGACGGCGCGGAGCGTCGCCATGAGGCCCACTAGTTTGGTAAATCGTTCCGACATAGTGCGCAACTGTATACCGAGGGCCTGTCCTGCTTCAATGGCGTAGGCCATGTCCACCCACTGCCGCACCCCATTGAAACCGTACCGATCCTAGCGTATCGTTCACAAACCGCAGTGGCGTGTTGTGCGGATCGGCCCAAATATAGTTAGAGCGCATGAAAAATATCCAAGTCATCGACGGTGCCGACAACTCTGTCTACGACATCTTTGCGGCAACCGATGAAGAGTTCGCTCTCATTTTTCCGGAAGGCCAGGATGTGGGCTTTATTGAAGAAGTCATGGCTCGTGGACCAGAAAGAGAGCTTGACGAGGCGCTCACTCGCATATGGAAGCGTAGGATTTCCAAGCGCGATGCTATGGGAATTCACGGCATTTTGTTTTATGAACTGGACCACAAGAAACAGTACTACCCAACACGACGAGATGAAGAAGCAATCAACCCCGATGGCACACGGCTTCGATAACGTGCGCTCTAACAGCGCGTTCGTGAGCGGACGTGCGTCCGCAGTGCTCGCCGCTCAACACGAACGCTAGATGACCAACAAAACACTGTGAGCCCATTCAGCGTGGCAGAACGCGAAGCAGTGGTACTCGCTGTCGCCATCGAAGCCATTAACGAGATGGTTAATCACCAGATGATGCAACTCCCCGCCCTGGGTGGCCCAGACGCGACGGCTTCGTTCAAGTCTCCGGCAAGCGCATCGCTTTTCACCGTCCGCCTTGCGGACGCCCTTGAGGCTGTTGATCCCTCATTGCTTGACATCAGGGGCTCACTATTGGACGCCATTGCGCTGATAAGCAAGTCTCCGGTTCTCGGTTCTGCCGAGCAAGCCGTCCCCTTGCAAAGGGCCATTGAGGACTTGCAGGGCTGGTTTACGACCGAGATTCAGGTCGAGGTCTGGTTCCCGTCGCTAAACGAGAATACCCACCTCAATCTCCGTCGGCAGGACTTTGTTGAAATTTGTGGAAATATCTCGAAACACAATTTGACCAGACTTACTCGAAAGGCCCGACGCCTTCGTGATTTACTTTTGTCGAACGGCGTCGATGTCAGTGAGGATGACGCGCTCGCCGCCCTCGACGACTTCTATGAGAAGTTCCAGAAGGATGTGATCTCATATCACTGCACGACGCTCGCCGAGCTTCTCAACAATCTGCGCTGGGCGATCCACGAGTATTTGAAACCAGAGTTCGAGAGGGCCTACATCCCTCCAGAACGCGAAGGCGAGCTCGCCTACGACTTCAAGGTGCCACCTACGATCACGACCAAATTTGCGATTAACCGATATTGGGACATCATGAACTCTGTTCGCGGCGGACCCTGGATACCGCGCTTCACTGGTACCCGCCACTTGAAAGGACGATTCTAGGTGGCAAGGGGGGGGATAAACGGGGACATTCTAGTTCTCTTGAGTATATGAAGCGGCTCACAATCGGCAAAAATTCAGAATGTCCCCATTGTTTTCCCCCGCGGATTGTATTGCACATCCCTGAAGGAGCGGCTGCAGATCCGAGGCCCGCATAAGGATGTGGCCTCAATTCTGGTCTGTGTAATTGAATTGAATCGGTTTCTTGCTAGGTCTACAATTACCGCATGATTGATTGGTCCTCTTGCCCAGCCGTTGAGCGTGATGCGGAGCGTGTGAGTGGCGCGTGGGTTTTTCGTGGTACTCGTGTGCCTGTTTCCGCGCTATTTCAGAATCTTGAGGATGGGGCACACGTCTCCGACTTTATTGTCTGGTTTCCGGGTGTCACGCTCGAGCAAGTCCGCGCGGTGCTTGAGCATGCTGCCCGCTCTCTAGAAGCAGCTTAGGTGCGCGTTCTGTTTGACCAGGGTACTCCGGTCCCTCTTCGCAAGTACCTTGCAGCTCATCAGGTCACTACCACTTTTGGACTTGGTTGGAACTATCTGAAGAACGGTGAACTGCTGCAAAAATCAGAAGAAAGCGGCTTTTCCGTTCTGGTCACAACCGACCAGAATCTCCGATATCAGCAGAACCTCTTGAGTCGCAAGATGGCAATTGTTGTGCTGACGACAACCAGTTGGCCACGCATCGAACGCGAGGTTGAGAGGGTGACAAGGGCGGTTGATTCTGCCGAACCAAGCAGTTACGTTGAAATCCTTATTCCGTGACCGCTACTACTCCGTTAGTCATGCGCAGCTGTCAGGAACTCCACTCTTGTATCCCACTTCTTCCTTTCTTCTGATGGCGAACACCGGTCACAGGGGACGGCCCGCTGCACAACTCGCTGCTGAACCGGAGCGTTAGGCGTCATTGATAGTACGGCTCATGCTTCACCCCAATCAATTTAACGTCAACGATGCTTGGATTGCTTTTCGGCTCAATGATGCGCCTATTGTCATCGAGCGAGATGGCGACTTTGATTGCATCGCCTTGATGGACGCGGCGAGTTGCTACATTCTCGGTATGGAAATGTATTCCGCCCGCACCACGGGTCCGTCCGCACCAGAGTCGCGCCACTTGCTGCGGCAGGGGCAGGGACGCGAAGGTAAGTTGCCGCAAAGGCTCTTCGTTGCAGAAGGATACGTTGCAGGCGCGATGTATGAGGAAGCAGCTCGCCTGAACATAGAGGTTGTCGCTGTTCCGGAGGATGACCTGCTCGTGTTCATTGGCGAAGCACGTGACGGGTTCAAGGAACGGTTTGGGAGAACCCAGTGACGCCTATGTTGCGCCATTGTCAGCAACGATGAACCAGCGTACGTGGTCCACAAAGGATTTCGAGTCAATATCCTGGCATGACTGCCATGTTCCGAATACAAGTGCCAGGCATAGCGAACGCAGTGCTGGCTAACTCCTTACTCAACACGCGTTTCTCATGTTGGTTCGGACACCATGCGTAGCGCTGGGAAGGTGTCAGTCCCCGTCGGCTCGCGCACGGACGGCTGGCGCCTTGCGACCGAATAGACCCTATGGTAGGGTACTGAATATATTTGGGAATGTGAGGGGAGAAGGGAACAATGGCAGAGGAGGAGCAAGGGTTTGTCGTTCGTGATCGGCGAGCTAAGGGAGGTGCCGAGGCCGCTCCGGTCGCAGCGTCGCCTTCAAAACCGTCGATCTCCGCAACTTCGTCGATGGAACCAGCGCAAGCGCCTCCGGTCACCTTCTCGTCGTTTGTGATCTCATTGGGCTCGTCGTCGCTCATGCTCATGGGCGAGCAACTGGACCCGAACCAGGCATCGATACCTGTCAACTTGCCTCAAGCCAAGGAAATCATCGATCTATTGTCTGTCTTGGAAGACAAGACGAAAGGCAATCTGACCGCTGACGAGCAGACGGTCCTGCGTGACATGCTCTATGCGCTTCGCATGAAGTACGTCACGCTGGCATCACCGAAGTAGTCTCCCATCTTTCGGTCCCAATATGCCGCTGGGTCTCTGGACGCTGCGAGTTGTGCGGCAAACTTTGAGACTGTCTTGTAAGTCGGCTATAGTGAGACAGGCTCCTGTTTCCATGTATGAATAGTCTCTAGAGGGCGAGTGAATGCCAGAGCTCAACCATCCCACGGGTGCATTGGGATCAGCCTCCAGAGGACTTCCGGAGGTTCTGCCTGTGGTGATGGGCGGTCACGTCCGTCCAGCGTTGGCCGACCAACCGAAGAAGCCGGAGCGAAAACCACCTCATCTTCGCCCTGTCTGGATCGTGCTGATTCTCTTGATCCCCTGCGTGGCCCTCACGCTGTATTACTCACAAGTTGTTGCGCCGGGCTCCGAAGAGAACGGCTCTTTCCTGCCGACGACGAGCTACGCACTGGTTCTTCTGCTGGTCAATCTAGACCTGATCGGCTTTGTTGTGTTGGTCCTGTTGTTGTCCAGGAATCTGATCAAGGCCTATTTCGAACGCCGGCACCGTCTCGTTGGGTCAGGATTTCGCACCAAGCTCATCGCGGCCTTTATCGGCTTTTCGCTGATCCCGACGTTGCTCCTGGCAATCGTCGCGAGTGGGCTGGTTAATAAGGCGGTCGATGTCTGGTTCAGCGAGCATATCGAAAAAGTAATGAAAGATTCGTACGAGGTGGCTCGCATGCAGCATGCGGGGCATGTCGCGCTCGCGGTGAACAGCGCACGGGCGATTTCTCAAGAACTGTTTCGCGAAGACCTGTTGACGCCTGTCCAGCGGGATCTCTTGATCGCCGCGATGGCTCGGAAACGCATGGAATACGGCGTGGCCGGGATTGAAGTGTTTTCGAACAAGATGGAGACCCTCACCAAGGCCCTTGATAGTGACATTCCCTCCGGGGTGTTGGATCTGCCGATCAGTCAATTGGTCTTACAAGTCATTAACGGGAAGCAAGAGTTTACCTCTGTCCAGGAGGCCCAGACGGGACGGTTAGTACGCGCCGCCATCCCGGTTGCCTCCGGAAGCCGGCGAGGTGAGTTGGAGGGGGTTGTGGTTGTGGAAACCTACGTCCCAGAATCCCTCTTGACCAAGATGGAGGGGATTGGCCGTCAATACACGGCATACAAGCAGATCAAGGCGATGAAAAACCCGATTAAAGCCGGGGCCTACCTGTTTGTGGCCGTCGTGGCGGTATTGATTCTCTTCAGTGCGACGTGGTTCGGGTTTTATGTGGCGCGCGGTATCACCGTTCCGATTCAACGGTTGGCGGAAGCGACCGAAGCAGTAGCCCAAGGCGACCTGTCGGTACAGGTCGATGCTAGGGCAACTGATGAAATCGGGACGCTGATCGAGTCGTTCAATCGGATGACGCAGGATCTGCAGGGGAGCAAGTCGAAGCTTGAGGAAGCCAACCTGACTCTGCGGAATACCAATGTCGAGTTGGATCGCCGCCGTGCCTATATCGAAACGGTCGTCGATACGATCGCCGCCGGTCTGCTCTCGATCGATCGGAGCGGAACGATCACGACGTTCAACCCATCGGCTGAGCGTATTCTTGGGTTGGCGGCTGACCAGTTCAAAGGACGGCTGGCCAATGAGGCGTTCAAGGAGTTCGGTCTCGACTCCTTCCAGACTGCCTATGACCGTATGCAGGCTGATGAGCGCGACGATTTGGACTTGGAAGGGCAGTTGGATATCCAAGGGAAGCTGATCACGATTGGGTTGAAAGGTTCCCGCATGCGGGATGAGGCGAACAAGGATTTGGGGTTTGTGTTGGTCTTTGAAGATCTGACGGAGTTGATCAAGGCGCAGAAAGTGGCCGCGTGGCAGGAAGTCGCAAAGCGCGTCGCCCATGAAATCAAGAATCCACTGACTCCGATTCAACTGTCGGCGCAGCGATTACGCAAGAAGTTCTTCGAGAAGTCCCCCGACCTGGATCGCGTGTTCGACGACGCCACGAATGTCATCATCAACGAAGTCGGGAGTCTGAAACAGATGCTGGACGAATTTTCAAAATTCGCTCGGCTGCCTGTTCCGCAAATGACGCGGCAATCCCTGCACGACGTAGTACGGGAAGTGATCACTCTCTATCGCGAGGCGCAGAAGGATATTGAGCTTATTGTGGAACTGGATGAGGATCTGCCGACCCTCAATTTTGACCGGGAACAACTGAGACGTGTGTTCGTCAATCTCTTCGACAACGCGGTTCAAGCGATGAACCAAAAAGGGCGGCTGTGGGTCGGGACGAAGTATGATACGAAACGCCGCCGCGCGGTCGTCGCCGTGGCGGATGAGGGGCCTGGTATCACGCCAGAGGATCAGGAACGGTTGTTCGTCCCGTATTTCACCAGGAAGAAGACCGGAACCGGGTTGGGGTTGGCGATCGTCCGCCGGATTATCACAGACCATGATGGACAGATCCAAGTTGGGAACCATCATCCGAAGGGCGCCGTATTTACATTCGATTTGCCGGTGTAGGGTAGACCGGTAGACGTACGTGGTAAGGAGAGGGGGAGTATGTCGGCATCGATTCTAGTGGTGGACGACGAAGCGGCGATTCGCACGTCCCTGCGAAGCATCCTCGAAGATGAGGGGTATGAGGTGTCAGTAGCCGCCAATGGGGTCGAGGCGTTGAAAATCTATGGGACGGATCCGCCGGATCTCATGATTCTGGACATCTGGATGCCGGAAATGGACGGACTGGAGACGTTACGTCGTGTCAAAGAATTTGTGCCTGCGACGCAGGTCATGATGATTTCCGGGCATGGGTCCATCGAAACGGCCGTGAAAGCCATCAAGCTGGGTGCATACGACTACATCGAGAAGCCGTTGTCGCTGGAGAATGTCACGTTCCGTGTCAAACAAGCGTTGGAGCAGTTTCGATTAGCGCAAGAGAACCGGTCGTTGCGGACGAAGGTTCAGCAAAAGTTCGAGTTGGTCGGACAGTCTCCGGCCATGCAGCGGCTACGGGAGCTTATCGAAACGGCAGGGCCCACGAACAGTCGGGTATTGATCGGAGGCGAGAACGGAACAGGGAAGGAGTTGGTCGCTCGAGCCATTCATAGGCACAGCACCCGCTCGGACCATCCGTTCGTGGCCGTCAACTGTGCCGCTATCCCTGAGACATTGATTGAGAGCGAATTGTTCGGTCACGAAAAAGGTTCCTTCACCGGAGCCACGTCCATGAAGCGCGGTCAGTTCGAGCAGGCCGATGGGGGCACGTTGTTTCTGGACGAAATCGGCGACATGAGCCTCAGTACGCAGGCGAAAGTGTTGCGGGCGTTGCAGGAACAGCAGTTCACGCGAGTCGGTGGGACCAAACTGATGAAGGTTGATGTGCGGGTGCTGGCGGCTTCCAATAAGGACTTGGAAAAAGAAATCGGCAAGGGACATTTTCGGGAGGATTTGTACTACCGTCTCAACGTGGTCCCGATTGTCGTGCCTCCACTGCGGGAGCGGCGAGAAGATATCCCGGCTCTTGTGCGGCATTTCATGAAGACGCATGTCGAGGAGCAAGGGTTGCGAATAAAGGAAGTCTCGCCTGAGGCGATGACCGTCTTTCAGCAATACGAATGGCCTGGGAACATCCGAGAGCTGAGGAATTTGATCGAGCGGCTCATGATCATGGTGCCGGGGTTTATGATCGAAGCCTCTCAGGCTACCTTGTCGCTACAGGGACGAACCGTCGGGGTGGTGCCGGTGGGCAATCACGCGGCCAATCCACTTCTCAGTAAATCTTATGACTCCCTGCGAGACGCTCGGAATGCGTTCGAGAAGGAATATATCAGCCGTAAACTTCGAGAACACCATTGGAATATTTCACGGACCGCGGACGACCTCAAGATTGAGCGAAGTCATCTTCACCGGAAGATTAAATTACTCGATGTGGAGATGCGTCCGGAAAGCTGAGATTGCAGCGCCAGGATCAGCGCCCGGCGCACGCGGAGCAGACGAGATCTTGAAACTTCGTCTGAGGGTGGCTCCGTACATACTCGTCGAGCGCGGTGTCAGACATATGCGCGGGATGGGATTTCTTGCATGATGGGCAGACAGGGATCAATTGCTGTAATGTCGCCATGTCGCGCAGGGTACGATCAAGCTCGCTGATGACTTTGGTCAGTTCTTGTTCCCAGTGATTTCGTTCCTCTGTTTCCTGTTTGAGCTTGAGCGTAGCTTTGACTCTCGCCAGGAGTTCCACCCGTTCCACCGGTTTTCTGATATAGTCTGTCGCCCCGGCGTCGAAGGCGGCTTGTAAGAAGTCCCTTTGGTCCCGCGCCGTCACGATGATGATCGGAATCCCCGCAAACGCATCAACGGCTTTGATGCGCCGACAGGCTTCGACTCCGTCTATGTCCCGCATCTTGATGTCCATCAAAATGAGATCCGTCTTGACGCCGTTTGCGCCTTCATGATCGAGGTCCAAGTGCATGAAGACATCGCGAGCGGAGGAAACCGTGATCAAATCCCGATACCCTGCGGTCTTCAAGATGTGATGGAGTAACAGACGTTCATCTGGAGAGTCGTCAACGATTAAAATAGCCACCAACCCCTCCTTGGTCGGTTTGTTCGCCGGAAGCGTGCAGAAACGTGACAAGCCTAGTATAGGGCGTATTCCGAGAGCAGCAAGAAAAAAACAGAAGGCGGGGGTGAATGGAGTCGTGGCGGGTGGCTTCAGACAGCCGCGTTGACCTCTGTTGGACCCTCCGTTAAGATGCGCCCCGAACATCAGTAAGGCTGAGTTTCAGCCTTATCACAACTATAATTTTTCAGGATATCTATTCACGACGACCTATCGTGATGCCGGTGTGGATATCGATGCAGGCGATGAGTTCGTCGATCGCATCAAGCCGTTTGTTCGATCGACGTTTCGCCCTGAAGTTCTGACCGACCTTGGAGGCTTTGGCGGCCTCTTTGGCTTTCAATCGGGCAAATATAAGGAGCCGGTGCTTGTATCCGGAACCGATGGGGTCGGGACTAAACTGAAGATCGCGTTCATGATGGACAAACACGATACCGTCGGGATCGATCTGGTGGCGATGTGTGTCAATGACATCGCAGTGAGCGGGGCGGAGCCGCTGTTTTTTCTCGACTATTTCGCCACCGGGAAGTTATCTGTTTCAAAGGCTCAGGAAGTGGTCGCCGGTATTGCCGACGGCTGCCGCCAGGCCGGGTGTGCGCTGATCGGGGGTGAAACCGCGGAGATGCCCTCCTTTTATCCCGATGGAGAGTACGACTTGGCTGGCTTTGCTGTTGGCGCCGTCGATCGCCCAAAGATGATCGATGGTCGGCACATTGTGCCCGGGGATGCAGTCATCGGTTTGGCTTCATCGGGACTTCATAGTAACGGTTACTCACTGGCCCGGCGGGTGCTGTTTGAGCAAGCCCAGTTGACAGTTGCCAGCCGTCTCTCCGAGCTTGAGGGGACTATCGGCGAGGTACTCCTGACACCCACCAGAATTTATGCGAAGCAGATTTTGGCACTCGTCGAACAATTTCCGATTAAAGGCATCGCCCACATTACGGGAGGGGGCATTACGGAGAATTTGCCACGCGTGTTTCCGAATGGCGTGCGGGCGAGGATTGCTAGGACGGCCTGGTCGGTACCGCCGATCTTTGGGGTAATGAGCCGGTTGGGACAGGTCGATCGTGAGGAGATGTATCGGGTGTTCAACATGGGTATTGGATTGATTCTCGTGGTCCCACCTGATTCCGTGTCCGGAGTGCTGGCTCGCGCTGCGGCTTTGGGAGACCGAGGCTGGCAGATCGGCGAGATCGTTTCCTCCATCGGGGAGGAGCCGGAGGTCGAATATGTCGATTAGTCGAACGACTCCGTTGCGGGTGGCGGTACTGGCATCCGGTCGAGGCTCAAATCTACAAGCCATCATCGATGCGATCGAAGCAGGGCAGGTTCACGCTCAGATTGTTGCCGTCATCAGCAATAAGAAAGACGCGGTTGCATTGGAGCGGGCACGGAAGCACGGGATCAAAGACCTCTTCGTCGATCCCAAACCATTTGCCGGTCGACCGGACAGTCGTGAAGCCTACGACCGATCATTGCTGGAAGTACTTCAACAGCATAATGTCGAACTCGTCTTGCTCGCAGGTTACATGAAAATTGTCACGGCAGTGCTGGTGAATGCCTATGCCAACCGCATGATGAATATCCATCCCTCTCTGCTGCCGTCATTTCCTGGATTGGACGTGCAGAAGAAGGCCATCGACTGGGGGTGCAAGTTGGCGGGCTGTACAGTCCATTTTGTGACGGAAGGAGTAGATGAAGGACCAATTATCATTCAGGCTGCCGTCCCGATTCTCGACGATGACACGTCCGACACACTTGCGGCTAGAATCCTCGTGCAAGAACACAAGATCTATAGCCGCGCCGTGCAGCTCTTCGCCGAAGGCCGACTGCGTGTCGATGGCCGACGAGTTCTTATCGATGCCGCCAAGCCGGACGGAGAGGCGATCATCAGTCCCACATAATGGGTCTCACATTACCGGTATCCTTCATGGCGTAGGTAACTTACGAGTGCCTGCACCGTGAGTGGCGCATTGCCCTCTGATCGATTGTTCGCCAGTACATAGGCCCGGCGATTCTCTCCCACAGCCTGTTTGATGAGGGTGATGGTTTCTTTTCGCATCTGAGGCAACACTTCCACGATCTTCTTGTAGGGGGCTGCTCGTTTCTTGGCTGCTTCGTAGCTCATGTTGAGCGGCGTGAGCAGGCGGACAACCGTGAACGGCGCCGTGAAACGTTCTTCCATTTGTTTATGCTGTTGCAACAACGGTGGCATGTAGGACCAGTGGTTGTAGACGTGTGCCACTGTGTGGCTCTCTAACACCTTCCGATAGTCCGGCCCGAGCAAGCCTGCATTACGGATCTCGATCGCATACCGGAAATCATTCGGTAGCTGGCCGAAGAACCGATCGCGCCGTGAACAAAACTCCTCGCTGGTCAGGCCGTGCCTCTGAAACTCAAAAATGAACGGCCCCATGTGCGGCTCGAATTTGGCTTCACGGTATGGCGCCAGAACCAGATCATTGAACAGCCTTGCGTCGAGAAAGCGAGGATTTGGTTGTCCGGCCTTGGGACCGTAGCGAATGTGATTCGCAAAAATTGGAATCGTGATTTCTTCCCAGACCTTGAAACACATCTCGAAGTCTTCTGGGATCTGCTTGAGATACTGGCCAAGCTGATTCGTCGTGGGTGGGCGGTAGAAGGTGGAATCGTTGCCGACCGTCAGAAAGAGCGGTTCGCCGTTGTGGAGGTATTGGCAATACTCGCCCAAACATTCACGTGCAAAGGTGGTTTTCGCGTACGACCGCTGATAAATCTGTCCTTGCCACCCTTCATAGGCCCACGTTGAAGTGCCAAAGCGAATCAGCGGAGAGAGAGACATGGGGCCTGTATTGTTCAGTGAACTAGTGGGAGCAGGTATAGAGTCAGTCAAGGCGGGTTGTAAGGAGAATGACTACAACCGGTAGTTTTAGCGAAGATTTGGTGGAGGGCAGGGGAGTTGAACCCCCGACCCCTACGTTGCGAACGTAGTGCTCTCCCAACTGAGCTAGCCCCCCACCCATGGGATATTGGGACTGCGACCTCTGGATCCCGCAGGGTTTGCTGCACACGAGCATGCAGTTTTGCTGCTGCGGTCGAAGAACGGGGAGGAATGTAAGGTCGCGCTTCCCCTTGATCATTATACACAACCTGTCACAGAGTCTCCACCAGTACTTGATCACACAGGAACGGAAGGTGACCATCATAATAGGGCATTTCAAAATTCAAGAGTTGATGTCTCCCCGATGTGGGAACTGCTGTCCGAAGCCGATGCAGGTTGAGGTCGGATGAACAAGGTCGCGTGCTCGATCCTCTAGCGGTAGACAACTGTCACGCGTTTGAGGAAGTCTTCCAACTGTACAATATGCTGTTCGATTGTTGAGTGGTCCTCGAGTTGTGCTGCGCGTTCCATCGCCGCTCCGATTTCAGTAATTCGATCAAACCCAAATCCGCCTCCATCGCCTTTCATACGATGGCCCAGAGTTTGAACGGTCCTGAGGTCTTGGTTGCTCAGGGCGTTTCGAAGCGTCTGGACGTCCTTTTTCCGGTTATCTAGGAAGATCGGGACAATATCTTCAAGGTCTCGACTAATCTCGATAGTGAGTTGGTCTGTTGGTTCGGGTTGTGAGGCGTGCATCGCTAGACGACGTGCTCTTTATACGCTCGAAGCACTTCCAGTAATGTGGATTTCTTTACGGGCTTCGTGAGATGTGTGTTGCAGCCTGCTTCAAAGATGCGGGCCCCTTCTTCCTTGAGGGCCAATGCAGTGAGGGCGATAATCGGTGTGGGTGGAAGCGCATGATCCCGTTCCCACGAGCGGATGGCCCTTGTCGCGGCATAGCCGTCCATGACGGGCATTTGCACATCCATCAAGACGACGTCGTAGTGAACGGACTTGAATTTGTCCAACGCGATGCCGCCATGTTCTGCCACGTCAAGGAAGTAGTCGGTCGGCGTCAGATATGCTCGTACGAGCAATTGATTGTCAGGGGAATCTTCAACTAACAATACGCGTAAGGGCCTTGTCGAAGCAGTCGACGGTGGCGTTGTGACTACCACACCTGTTGGTTGTCCTCCTTTTGTCCTGCCGATGGCGATCTCGATAGTTTGTGCGAGATCGGACCGTCGGATCGGTTTAATCAGATACCCGCCGAGACCGAGGTCATAGGTCCGTGCGATATCGTCTGCCCAATGATCAGAAGTTAGCATGATGATGGTTGGGCAACTCCTGTTGAGCAGGAACTTCAACCGTTCTACCACTTGAAAGCCGTTCATCTCAGGCATGCGGCAGTCGAGGAGCACGAGTTCGTACGCCTGCTCTCGGTCGGATGCCTGGCGCAGTTCGTCCAATGCCGTTATCCCGTCGCTCGCCTCCGTCACCTGAGCCCCCCAGGCACTCAGTAGTTCACGGAGGATAAGGCGGTTGGTGGGATGATCGTCCACGACCAGAACTCTGATTCCTTCAAGGTTGATCAGCGTTGCGGATTGCTGATGGTGCGGTTCTGTTTGAGCCTGAAGTAGGAGAGAGCAGTGGAAGGTGCTTCCTGTTCCCACAATACTTTCCGCCCAGATCCGTCCATTCATATGTTCGGCAAGGCGTTTAGTGATCGCGAGGCCGAGTCCGGTCCCTCCGTACTGCCTGGTTGTTGACGCATGGGCCTGCGTAAAATTGTCGAAGATCGAGACGAGTTTGTCGGAGGGGATCCCGATTCCGGTATCGGTTATAGAAAATCGAACAGCACCGGCGATATTCTTATCGGAGTCGTTGGTAACACGAACGATCACCGAACCTTTCTCTGTGAATTTGATGGCATTGCCGATGAGATTGATCAATATCTGCGTGAGCCGCGTTGGGTCACCGACTAACTGACACGGCATGTTCCGATCCACATGGCAGGCAAGCTCTAGCTCCTTCTCGTTGGCTCGCATCGCCAGTATATCGATGGCCTTATCGATAACTTCATTCAGGTCGAATGCGATGGATTCCAACTCCAAACGACCGGCTTCGACTTTCGAGAGGTCCAAAATACCATTGATCAGATTCAAGAGTGTGCCACCCGCACGTCGGAAGATCCGTAGATACTTTCGTTGGTCTGGTGTGAGCGGAGTATCCCAGAGGAGATCGGCCATGCCGACGATAGCATTCATGGGAGTTCGGATCTCATGACTCATGCTGGCTAGGAATTCACTCTTGGCGCGGTTGGCCACTTCGGCGGCTTCCTTGGCGACACGGAGGGCTTGTTCCACTTCACGCCGTTCAGCCGCTTCTAAGGCAAGGGATGTCATGGTTGCGAGTAGGCTGATGAGGTCTTCTTCATGCCGAGTCCATCGCCGAGGTGTGCCGATGGACTCGGCACAGAGTGCTCCCACGAGCTTTCCGTTCTGCCTGATCGGCACACTCAGCATGGCATTGATACGGAAGGCGGACAGGTACCACGGTGCCAGTTCCTTGAAACGTGGATTTCTGGAAACATCGTGAATTGCGATGGTACGATGTGTGCGCGTCAGCGATCGAAGATGGGCAGGCCAGTCCGAGAGCCGAAACACGAAGGAAGGGTTGGAATGGTGTCGTCCGGATGTGCACGCGTCGATCAGCTCGATGGCAGCGCGCTCTTTAGTAAGCAGCCAGAGGCTGGCGCGTTTGACATGCAGCATGTTGCAGCAGGCCTCTGAGAGAGCGAAAAAGACACGGGAAATGTCGCCGCTGTGCAAGGCCTCACTTTGAGCCAGTTTGTGGAGTGCTCCTTGATATTGCTTGAGCCGTGTGGCCGCACTCTGCTCGAATAAGGGTAGTGTTCGTTCGGAGGGTTTCCGTTCTGGGGAAGTGGGTCGTCTAGTCGTAGAGCGGGAATGCCGAACAGATCTCATGGTTGCGGGACTCGCTTTTTGATGTCGTTCCCGTGGATGGCGTGACATGGGGGTGTGAATGCCCACGAATAGTTGGGCCGATCTCTAGTCGTCGTGTGACTCTTGGACCAGCGACAGAATACTGGCCGATTTGGTCCGATTGCGTCCCTCTTGTTTTGCTTGATAGAGGGCCTGATCTGCGGCCCTGATGAGATCGGTAGGAGAAGAGTGTCTGTTCGGAACTATGCAGGCATATCCGACGCTGATCGTCACGAGTTCCCCATCTGCGTGCTTCATGCCTAGGGATTCAACCCGTCGACGCAGGCTTTCCGCGACCTGTGCCGTGCCATCGATCCCTGTGCCAGGCAGGACTGTCACAAACTCATCGCCGCCATAGCGGGCAACCAAATCGCCAGGCCGATTCACAGAGCTCGAAATTGCCGCCGCAACCTGTTTGAGACATTCATCGCCGGCTGTGTGGCCCTTGGTGTCGTTATAAGTTTTAAATCGGTCGATATCGAACATGATCAGCGACACCGCAGTCGACTCGCGTGCCCCTCTCCTCCATTCCTGATCCAGGAAGTCATCGAACTGGCGTCGGTTGGTGATACCCGTCAATCCGTCCAAGCAGGAGAGACGGAGCAACATCTGATTGGCTTCTTGGAGTTGCCGCATGACCTCGAGAAGTTCCTGCTCACGCGCGCGGCGGCGGTCGATTTCGTGGACAAGCCGGAGCACCGACCGTACTCTAGTCAGGAGCTCGACCTTGTTGACCGGTTTGGCGACGTAATCCATGGCTCCGGCGGCAAACGCGAGTTGAAGATCGACCGGATCGGTCTTGACGGTGACCATGATAATCGGAGTGTCTCGGAACCGGTCGGCGGCTTTGATCTGGCGACAGGCTTCGATGCCGTTCATCTGCGGCATCAAAATATCCATGAGGATCAGATCGACTTGCCCGCCGCTGTGCTTACCTCCGTCCAGGCCGAGATGCTTAAACGCGGCGGCGGCGGAATCCGCTGTCAGAATGTTTTCGTAGCCGGCAGCCGACAAAATGGCCTGCAACAGGAGTCGATCATCTGCGGAATCGTCGACGATGAGAATGCTCATAAGTTCACACAGTCTTGTGGCGAGAAGCTTTCAAAAGCGTAACAGCTAGTCTTGATAAACTCCAGGATAAAGCTTTTTGAGGCAGGGTTGACAGAGTCCGTGGCTAAACTCCGCTTCGGAATGTTCGCCAATATATTCTTCGAGTTGTTGCCAGAATCCACCATCATTACGGATGCTTTTGCAGGAGGCACAGATCGGAATGAGCCCGCGAAGTACTTTGACTTCGCGAAGGGCGCGTTGGAGTTCCTCATTGCTGAGGCTAAGCTCCACCTCCCGTTTCTTGCGGCAATCCATCTCGTGCTTCAAGGTAAGCGCCGAGGACACGCGGGCAAGCAACTCCACTCCGTTCACGGGTTTATTGATGTAATCCATTGCGCCGGCAGAGAATGCTTCCTTGAGGCTATTGAGGTCATTCTTCGCGGTCACCATGATGATTGGAATGTCTCGAAGATGTTCCTGCTGTTTGATATGTCGGCAAGCTCCCACGCCATCGATGTCGGGCATGAGGACATCCATCAGAATCAAGTCGATCTTAACTGATGTTGGTGGGCCATCAAGGTTTAAGGCGGTAAACGCTGTCCGGGCCGAATCAACTGTGACAATCTCATCATGACCGGCCTTTGTCAGGATAGACCGCAGTAAGAGATGCTGATCGGGAGAGTCATCGACTATGAGGATTGCCATACCACTACTTAACGGCTAAGAGTAGACGAAACTAAAGCCATCCATCGAATAGGATTCAGTATAGCAAACGATGCTAGAGACGATCAGGAGAGCTTGCTTTTGACCAGGTCGCTGATTTGCTTGCCGTCGACGGACTGCTCGGCGAGGCGGGCCATCACAGCCTTCATGACGACTCCAATATCTTTCTGGGTGCGGGAGCCGGTCTCTGCAATGACCGCTACGACAATGGCCTCGATCTCTTGAGGGCAGAGCGGTTTGGGGAGGTAGGACTCGATAATTTCAATTTCCTTTCGTTCCTTAGCAGCCAGTTCCGTCCGTTGAGCTTTTTCAAATTGTTCGACGGATTCCCGGCGCTGCTTGACGAGAGTTGTCATCACGCGGCTCATTTCAGCATCATCAAGGTCCCGCTTCAACTCGAATTCTTTGTTCAGGACGGCGGCTTTAACCATACGGATGACATCCATGCGAAGTTGATCCCGTGATTTCATCGCCTGCTTAAGGTCTTCGGTCAAGCGATCGGACAGTGACATGGGAGGCCTCATGGATTAGTGGTTGAGATGAATTCGAAAGCATACCCTCTTGGTTTCAGTGAGTCAACGAGATGAGTGCAGAATGGTATTCATACATAGGGATGGTATGATACGGGTAGAAATTGTATGGCTCTCATGACGAAGAGGAGGATGGGTATGTCGGAGAAAGCGACATGGAGGATAGGATTCAAGAATGGGTTGAGCGTGGCTGGCATGGGGGTAGTGCTGTTGGTGATGGGGGGATGTGCCGGTGAAGCGCCGAAGCCTGCGCCAACGATGACGCAGGACCAGGTTCGAAGCAATGCTGACAAAGCGTTTGAAAAGCTGAAGCAAGAGGAAAAGAATCGTGCTATCGACTCCGGAGTAGGTCCTTACTAAGGAAGGTCTGATTAATTCGACTTTTCAAGCAGAAATCATTCAGATCTCCAGTGTTTTAAGATCTGGTTATCTGGAAAACCGAATTAATCAGACCTTCCTTAATTAAGATTGATCGCCCGGCGGGACAGTTGTCGCAAGGGTTTCAACAGCGGCAGTTCCCAGAGCAATCGATGGTGAGCACGCTGCTCCACTTGGCGAGGTTCGTGAAACGTTCGGAGTAGTGTCGCTGAGACGATCAATCGCAATAGGCCCGAGAGAAAGAAAATAAACGGGAGGTTGGAGACGGGCTCCAGTATCAAGTTCCAAGCCTGCAGCCTGTCCGGTAGCGTGTCGATCAGTACGCATCCGATCACGGTTCCCATTGCCCACCCAATACCATTCACGATGCTTGAAATGGCAACAGCTTTCCCGCGATCCGTAGGCTGCACCACGTCGAAGACGTAGTTATTCAGTCCAAGCCCAAGTCCCGCCCAAACCACGCCTCCGAAGAAATTGACGGTGACAAGAAACGGCCATGCTGTCCCGAACAGATACAACATCGGTAGGATTGCTACGAGTAGCCCAGTGAAGGTGAGCAACGCCTTATTCCCAAAGCGATCGCCGAACTGTCCCCAGGCTGGCAGGGTCAGAAATTGGCCGATGATGCCGGCAGCCAGCCAGGTTCCATATTGCCAATGTGCGAGATGCAGGTCCTGAAGTAGGTAGATGACGAAGAATGGACCAGCAATCAACACAGCCGAGTGCATGAGACCTGAAAACATCAGGAAGTGGCGAAAATTTTCAGACATGCCAGTACGGAGAAAGACCAGAAATCCAGTTGGATTGCTGCTCGGCTCATGCGATGGTAAGCCGCGTACCTTCAGTAGTAAGAGAGCTGACGTGCTCCGGCAGAGCCCAGCCGTGAGGAACATCACGGCAAAGCCGACCCAAAGGAGTTGCTGTTGCTCGAAGAAACTCAACAGCGTTCCAGCCAGACAGAGTGCGAGAAAACTGGTCATTGCAATGGTGCGTGATCGTCTGGCGAAGTAAGTGCCCCGTTCGTTAGGCTCAAGCAAGTCAGTGATGAGACTATTCCATGCGGGAGAGGTGAAATGAGTAAAGGTGAAATACACGGCAACGGCTGCGATGAGCAGCCATGGCCCTTGATCAGGCCAGAGCAAGGGTAGTGCGAGAATGGGGATCCAGGCGAGGGATTGTCCGATGATGCCCCAGAAGACTTGAGAGGCCGGGCTGGGGAACCAGTGGGCGACTTTGACGGAAACCAACTGCGCCCATGTGCCTAAGAGCTGAGGACTAGCCGAGAGAATACTCAATTGGAACGGTGTTGCGTGCAAGAGTAGGGCAAAGGCCGAGAGATACTGCTCGCCTCCGCCTTGGGCAATAGCCTGGAACAGTCCATCATGAATACCAAAACGACGACCGGATTCGTGTGGCCTGATGGGAGCGGGATCGTTGTCAGGAGTATGTCCAGTTGGATGTGGTGATGCTGGTTGGGCGGTCATAATCAGAGAACCAAGAGCACTCTACCATAGACTCGACATGGTACAAGGATTCATCGGATGATGGCCGGCAGTCATTGTCTCCTATGATGTTCCTCAGTACGATAAATTCTATGGCTCAGGATGCTTCGACAACGAGACTGCCACGAGGTTGGTTTGCCGTTGGCGTGGTTTGCGTCGCCTTGCTCCATGAGCAGGTAGGGATTGCCAAAGATCTCCTGCCTCCCAAAGCGCAAGAGTCCACGGAGATTGGATCGACCCAAAGCCCCTCCTTCGACCATCAGGAAAAAGACATTCCGCAGTCGCTTTTTACTTGGATCAAGATGGCGAAAGGGTTTGAAATAGAATGGGATACGTTTGGACGTAAAGGGTGGTATACCCAGGATCCGCGGCTGAAACCGATCGGGCCGGGGTCTACATTCACGCCGGAGATTCCAGCAATTTATATTGTTTTTGAAGTAGCCCCCTTGGAGGATCCGGCACAATTTGCAGTGCAATGGCAGTTGGAGAAACCGAGCGTCCAGTTGAATGAGAAGCCGTTAGGGAACGATGTATTGGAGGTGTCAGGACACGAACGATATGGGTACCTTGAGTTGAAACGGTCAGGCGAGAAATGGCCGGTGGGCAATTATCTGGCGAAGATTTATATTGCGCCGATAGGCCAACAACCGTTTCACGCCGTAAACCACGTCGGCGTGATGCGTTTTACCATTGCAGATACTGTTCCTGCCTGGTCTCCTGAACAGAAGTCGGTCAGGTAGATTCCTGGCGAAAGGATACTCATGGGAGAGCGTGTGAAGGTCACAGATCCGGACAAACTAGCCTTGCTCTATGAACGGTTTCGGGATGTGTGTTTGGTTGAAAAAGAAGTGTGGAAAGAAATCTTTATGCCACGGGAGGTGACACGGGGGCCGGTCAGAACGAACATTCAGGACCGGTATGAAGTTGAGATTAACGACCCCGACATTGAGCATACCATCGAGGCCAACATCTCACGGGGGAGTACGATCTTGGGCGCGGCCATTGATGAGTACCGCGCCCACATCGTGTTTTTCAGGAAACAGGATTAAAGCCGCTCCAACGCCGCGATCCGTACCTCAAGCGGGGGGTGCGTTGAGAATAAGCTCATGAACCCACCGGCGTTGCCGGAGATCTTCATCGTTGCGAGTGCGTCTTGCGTAGAGTATTGGAATTGAGCACGATTCACCCATCGATCAATCGCTCTGAGCGCACCGATCATTGAGTCTTTCCCATACACCTTGGCAGCAAACGCATCGGCTCCAAATTCTCGACGACGTGAAAACCAACTGATAACGACGGAGGCCAGGATGCTGACGATGATCTGTAGTACCAGTGACAGACCGAAACCTAAGGCTGCCTGATCCCGCTCCTCGAAGAAACGCCGTACCCACATGGCGATGTAATACACAAAGGTGTTCATCAGCCCGGCTAGCACAGTCGTAGCGAACATGTCGCCGTTATAGACGTGGCCCATTTCATGAGCCAGAACAGCCTTCACCTCATCTTCCTTGAGGTTCTCCAGTAATCCGGTTGACACGGCCACCATCGAGTTGTTCTTGCTTGGTCCCGTTGCGAAAGCATTGGGATCGGGAGAATTGTAGACCCATACCTCGGGCATGGTGATATTCAACCGTTGGGCGATTTCCCGCACGGAACCATACACAACCTGTTCCGCGTGAGAACGAGGCTGGGTGATCTGCTGGCAGTCGAGCATAGCGCGCGCCATTTGCTTTGAGAATGCCAAACTGATGAATGCCCCGCCGAACCCGAACATGGCAGCCCATACCAACGATGTTAGGTCGACAGAACCGCGGACATCGATTCCGAACATCGGTAAGATCACGTTGATCACAATGGGGATGGTGATCGACAGCGTCACCATGATGAGAATATTTGCGATCAGCAGCAGACCTACGCCTTTAAGCCACTTCATTGTGAGCCTCCTTGGACACAAACGGTCGCCTCATGTGAGGCAACGAGCTGAACTCTTATGATTATACACAAATCCGTTGCCTGCGATACACTGTCATTCATAGTGGGTATAGGGTTATGAGTAAGACCTCATTGTTCAAAGTCAAGGTGTGTGAGGCCTCTGAACGTACGAGGATAACGTTGACCGTCTCACGACGTTCCTGTTAGAAAGCCATTATCATGAGGGTTGATGCAAAATGCTTCCGGACATTGATGATAGGGAGTTGGTTGACAATAGTGCCTACGTCGGTTGTACGAGCTGCAGATACTTTCGTGACAGGCCCGCCGATTGTTGTCTCCATTTCTCCTGATGGAGTTCAACGGGCTACCGTTATTCTCGACAGCTATTCCTACTCACCGAACCATCTGATCGTGGAGAGCGGAAAGCCAGTTGAGTTGACCCTAATGAGTCGTACGACATTCATACCCCATAACTTTGTCATGCAAGAGCTCTCGGTCGGCCTTTCGATCGAGCAGGACGTTGGCGCAGGGAAAACGGTCATAGCAAAACTCGTTCCCACTCACCCTGGGCTTTTTCCGTTCTTTTGTGATAAACGACTGTGGCCTATGCCCAGTCATCGAGATAAGGGAATGGAAGGATTATTGGAAGTCAGGTAATGGATCTCTCTACGACGACCCTATCCTCCAAACACGAGCTGCTCCGTGACCTTCTCAAGCAAGTTTCCCGTCTGTTTTACACAACGTTAGTTGTTGTGCCAGCGAATGTTCGTGATCAAGTAGGATTGGCGTATCTCTTTGCTCGGGCTGCCGATACGATTGCCGATACGGAATTGATCGACCGGCCACGCCGGTTAGGTTTTCTCAACCGTCTCAGAGAGCAGTTTGTCCGCGAGTCGATTGATTGGACAGAAGTTCGCGCCATTCAGGAAGTGGTGGGACCGCTTCAGCAGGATTCCGCTGAGCGAATTCTGCTTGAACGACTGGATGAGTGCTTCCGGCTGTTTCTCGACTTTTCATCGGATGACCGGCAGCGGATTCAGCGGCTGATGATCACCCTGACTCAGGGAATGGACATGGACCTCAGCGTCTTCCCGGGAGCCTCAGTGGCCGACCTCACGGCATTGAAGACACCCGATGACCTGGATCGCTATACATATCATGTGGCCGGATGCGTCGGCGAGTTCTGGACCGATCTCATGTGCGCTCATCGCAAGGCGCTGGCGAACTGGAATATTCAGCAGATGTCGGACGTCGGAGTACGATTTGGCAAGGGGCTGCAACTGACGAACATCGTCAAGGACATCGCCCATGATCTGAAAAATGGGCGTTGTTATATTCCAGAAATGATGCTCGATGAAGCTGGACTGAAGCCGCATGACCTGTTGCAGCAGACCAATCTTCCTCGCTTCAGACCCGTGCTCCGCAAGCTCATTCGTCTGGCGGTGGAGCACCTTGATCAGGGTTGGCTCTATACGATGGCCATCCCACGTTACGAAACTCGGTTACGGCTGGCTTGTATGTGGCCGATTCTCTCTGCCGGAGAATCACTCAAGCTCGTCATGAATTCCCCCGATCTGTTGAATCCCGCCGTGAAGGTCAAAATCCCGCGCAGCAAGGTGTATCAGATTGTGGGGATGACAACTGGTACGGCTGCGTGCGCATACGCCGGAACTGCCTACTGGGGACATTTACGCAAGCAGATCGTGTGACGATCTGTAGGCCTTCGTCCTACTCTGTTTTTTTCTGCGGCTCCAAGAGCTTGTCGCCCTTCTTGAAGACGGCGTAGATTGCCTGTGATGGGCACGCGTCGAGACAGAGCCGGCAGCTTTCAAGACAGCGCGAAGGATCGAACTTGTAAGGTGGCGTGGAGAGCCAGGCGCTGGTCGGGCAAATCGGCACACAGACGGCCTGGTGCGTGCAGCGGTCAGGGTGGCGGACGAGATGATCACGAATGACCAACATAGGTTTGACTCCTTCAAAGAGGCCTTGAGAGAAGATCTCGAACATATTTTTTTTCGGCAGGCTGCTCATTTCCATTCCTTGACGAGTTCTTTGAGCCGATCTTTGAGCTCAGGAATCTGTTCGAGATTATTCTGAATTGCGCCGAGGATTTTTTCCAGCCGAGCCGAACGAAGCGCTTCCTTATCCTTCTTCACCACACGGTCATAGTCCTCATAGGCTTGTCCGTGTTTGGGTTCCAGATGTTTCCTGGCATCCACCAGGGCCTGGCCCAACTCCCACGGTTCCGGCGCCGGTAGAGAAGCGACCGTAAACGACCCATCGGTAAACACGATGACCGAGGCACTTGGTTTCCCGGTCAAGGGGACCACGGCTTCAATCGTTTTGTGTTCGCAGACGTTCCAGTCCAGCGTGAGTCCAGGAAACTGTTTGGTGAAGGCCACCTTTTCCATATTGGCCTTCCATTTGTCTTCGGTTGGCATGGACGTGTATGAGGTATCGAACGGGAAGCCTTACGGTTTCTTGAGCGGTACCAGCTGTTCTGGAACCGGATGGTCAGGCATGAGCAATCGAGTGACGATTTCGCCGTTCAGCACGTGCCGCTCCATGATCTCGGTGACATCGTCCTCCGTACCGACCCAGTACCACACGCCTTCAGGGTAGACTACGACACTTGGGCCGAGGTCACAATGATCGAGGCAACCGGCTTTGTTTGCTCGGACAACCCCTTTGAGATTTAACCGCTTTGTTTCGCTCTTGAAGTGTGCATGAAGTTTTTCCGAACCCAAGTTCGCGCAACAGCCGCGTGGATCGTCTTTGGGACGCTGATTCGTACAGATAAAGATATGTCGCTGAAATGATGGCATTTGGTTTAGGTAGCTAGACAGGCATTGTCAGGGTATTGAGCCGTTCCATCAGGAGTGTCACATCGTCGTTCCTTAAGAACGGAGATGAGTGCTGGGTTGCGTTCAGGATAGTCGAGATCTCATGTAACCGCAATGATGCTCGTCGGAACTCGTCGCCCTTGGCGAGTTCCGATAGGTGGTCAGCACGTAACTTATCGAATTCAGCGCAGATGTCACGGAAGTCACGTTGTAAGTTTTTGTGTATCGAACACGGGGTGCAATACCATTTTGGGCTTTGATCTGATAATGGAGACAGGCGATCGTAAGGGCGACCGAAAAAGTCTTTTCCCAGGGACAGCTTTGTCAGTGGACCGTTGCCTGCTCCGCAGGCCTGACACGATTCGCTCCAGGAACCCATCTTCACCTCCATACTAAACCACACCGAAGGGTGCATCTTACAACAGGCTTTTCCGGACTGTCCACGGGCAGCACCGCAGATGGTGTGGCGGTCAACCCGATCACGTTGTGGATCCATGTATAATGACACAATTAGGCCTGCAGCACTCATAGCCGGAAAGGGGAACCTGTATGGTCATCGGTGTTCCGAAGGAAATCAAAGATCATGAGTATCGTGTCAGTCTGACGCCGGAGGGTGCAGCGACCCTTCGGCAAAGTGGGCATGAGGTCTGGCTTGAATCGTCTGCTGGGCAGGGCAGTGGATTTAGCGATGATGAGTATCGTAAGGCTGGGGCCTCGGTTGCCGGTTCGAAGGCGGAGGTATTCAAGAGAGCTGATTTGATTGTGAAGGTGAAAGAGCCGCTGCTTGCTGAGTGCCATCTGTTTCGTCCTGGCCAGGTCCTGTTCACGTATTTACATCTTGCCTCACTCGTGGATGTGACCAAGGAACTTCTGAGTAGTAAGGTCACGGCTATTGCGTATGAAACGACCGAGTCGAAAGATGGCAGTCTTCCGATGCTCAAGCCGATGAGTGAAATCGCCGGACGAATGTCGGTGCAGATCGGTGCTCAATATCTGGAGAAAATCAACGGAGGTCGGGGTGTGCTATTGGGAGGAGTTCCAGGAGTGGAACCGGGCAAGGTCGTCGTGCTTGGCGCCGGGATCGTTGGAAGCTCGGCGATTCGCATTGCGGTCGGGATGGGGGCCCAGGTAACGGTGATCAATTTGGATGTTGAACGGTTGCGGCGTCTCGATGATCAGTACCAGGGCCGGATTATCACGCGCGCTGCGAGTTCTACGACCATTGAGGAGGCTGTGTGCTCAGCAGATCTTGTTATCGGCGCTGTACTGGTCCCCGGAGCCAAGGCACCCACGCTGGTGTCCCGTTCGCTGGTCTCACGGATGAAGCCTGGGTCGGTGATCGTGGATGTTTCTGTCGATCAGGGGGGCTGTGTTGAGACCACAAGACCGACGACTCACTCGGCGCCTGTCTATGTCGTAGATGGCGTCGTACATTATTGTGTCGCCAATATGCCGGGAATCGTTCCTCGCACATCCACCTACGCGCTGACCAATGCGACATTGCCCTATCTGCTGCGGCTCGCGTCTGACGGTGTGGATCGAGCGATTCACGCTGATCCGGGGTTGGCGAAGGGGGTTAACCTTAAAGATGGAAAAATTGTTCATCGAGGTGTGGCTGATGCTCATGGGTTGCCTTTTACCCCTGTCTTGTAAGACAATGACGCGTTCAGTTTGTCCGCTTGGTCTTGTCGGGGCGTAGCGCAGCCCGGTAGCGCACTGCGTTCGGGACGCAGGGGTCGGAGGTTCAAATCCTCTCGCCCCGACCACACCAAGCTTCCTCCACCAGAAACCTACTCTTTCCAGGTCAGCGCGACGGGATACAGGCCTCCAGTAGTCCTTGTCTGTTTTTACCTCACTCAGTTCGGTCCTCCCGACAAGGCTATATCGCGATTCACATTCGAGAGGATGGAACCCAACGGTGTCTTTCTTTCATGGCAGAACTGCATGTTCTGCGAACGTCCCTGCATTCAGGTTTATGTCATACATCGCTCGTGTCACTCGTTTGCAGATTCTAGATATCAGGCTCAGTTTCTAGCGTGGAAATGTAAAACGCGTGACGCATCTGGAGAGGTGTGAGAATATCCGCTGAGCAACGCCGCACAGGGCAGTTGATGAGTCATGATTGTGGTAGAGCCAGATGCCTCAATCGGTAGATGAACCGCCGGTTCGAGCACACATTCTCGTGGTCGGTCGTGTGCAGGGAGTAGGGTTTCGTGCATTCGCGGCACGTATCGCCACCAGGCTTCATCTGTTGGGCGGCGTCCGCAATCTCGACGACGGCCGGGTTGAGCTGGAGGTCGAGGGTGGGAGCCTGGTGATTGAAGACCTTCTGCGAGCATTGAAAGCCGGTCCTCCGGCTGCACATGTCAGGACGCTTGCGGTGGAATGGAGTGTCGCAACAGGCCGGTATTCACACTTTGACATTTGGCAGTAAGGAACGAGGAGTCATGAGTCGACAGGAAGACGAGGAGTCCGAGTTGAACGAAGCTCGACGGCACACCGCCGATGATATGGACACCTCAGAACCTGTGAGCACATCTGATCAGGGCGAGCGAGAAACTGGTCGATCAGAAGGACTTGACACGCTGAAGAGCTACTTGCGGGAGGTTCGTCGATCGACACTGCTGACCTTCAAGCAAGAACAGCAGCTCGGCAAACGGGTGATGGCTGGCGATGAGCACGCTCGGCAAGAGATGATCGAATCGAATCTGCGGCTTGTCATCAGCATCGGGAAACGCTACATGCACCGAGGGTTTCCATTTTCCGACATCGTGGAGGAAGGCAATTTAGGACTGATCAAAGCAGTCGAGAAATTCAATTACAAGCGGGGGTTCAGGTTTAGCACCTACGCGTCGTGGTGGATCCGGCAATACATCGAGCGGGCGATTATTAATCAAGGTAAGCTGGTGCGTCTGCCTGTGCACGTGGTGGAGCGTCTCAATCGTTATCTGAGTCGTGTCGAGCAGTTGGTGCAAACGCTCGGGCGGGAGCCGAGGGCGGCCGAAGTGGCTGCCAAGATGAAGACATCGGAAGAAGAGGTATTGGACCTGAAGCAGTTGGTGCGTACGACCTGCTCGCTTGATAGTCCGCTGAATGACCACACGGATACCTTTCTCCGCGATGTGATTGAGGATCCCGTTGGGCTCTTGCCGGATGAGACCGCCGATGGGGTTCGGCGGAGGACAGAACTGATGGCGTGGGTGAGGGAGTTGCCTGAGAAAGAGCAAACTGTTATTGTGTCACGGTTCGGACTCGACGGAGACGAGGCGAAGACGCTCGAAGAAATCGGTCGTACCATGGGACTGACTCGTGAGCGGGTCCGACAGATCGAAATGGCGGCGTTAGTTCGGCTTCGCAACACCATCGGCAGAAAAGCCATGACACAGGCAGACTTGCTCTAAATCCCGTGACCACCGTCAACTATCAAGCACTCATTCGAGAAGTGCCGGACTTTCCAAAGCCCGGCATTCTATTTTATGACATCACCACACTCTTAAAAAGTCCTGCCGCGCTTCGGAGTCTTGCCGACCAATTGACGACTCGGTATCAGGATCGAGGAATCGCCAAGGTTGTCGGGATTGAGTCGCGGGGGTTTATTTTTGGCGGGATTCTTGCCGCCCGTCTCGGTGCTGGATTTGTTCCGGTTCGTAAACCTGGAAAACTTCCAGCTGATTGTTATGAAGTCAAATATAGTCTTGAGTATGGACAGAACAGTCTTGCCGTGCACCGTGACGCGATCCAAACCGGAGAGCCTGTGCTGATCGTCGACGACCTGTTGGCGACCGGAGGAACGGCAGAGGCGACGGTCCAGCTTGTTCGTCAGCTTGGTGGCAGGATTGTCGGACTTGATTTTCTGGTTGAACTGAAGAGTTTGAGGGGACGCGATAAACTCGCTGGGTACGAGGTTCATTCAACCATTACCTATCCCTAGTGGTTAGGCATCCTTCTAAACCCCTTGCTCAAGGGGCAGAGGGCGTGATAATAGAATCCGGAATTTTTGACCCTCCAACTACGTACCTTATTTCTGGAGCGGACTCTCTATATGGCAACAAAAATACAGGCAAAGAAGAAGGGTGAGGCAAAGACGAAATCCGTGGACGCTATAGTCAAGAAATCTCAGCCGACGATCACAGGGGCAGCCGTGGTGCCCAAGGCGACGTCCGAGGTCGAGATAGCGGTGCCGGTGCGGCCTAAGGAAACGGCAAAAGAGCGGGAAGCGCGGGAACAGCGGCAGGAAGTGCTTCATAAAATGCTCATTAGCAAACGCCAAGAGATTATTAGAGAGATCGAAGAGAGTCTGGGGCAGTCGTTGACTGAAGATCAGCAGCGGCGTCTCGAATCAGCGCGTGATGTCGGCGACCAAGCCTTAATGGATCTTGAGCGCGAACTTGGGATTTCGTTGATGGAGATGCGTAATCGCCGGCGCCAGTCGATCGATGAAGCCCTCACTCGGTTACATGACGGGACGTACGGGATGTGTGCCGAATGTGGGATCGAGATCAGCGAAAAGCGTCTCCAGGTGGTTCCCTTTGCCAAGCTCTGTGTGGAGTGCCAATCGCGCGCGGAATTGCTGGAGAAAATCGAACGCGAAGAGGATCGCGACTAGCGTACAACGTTCCCTCTCCCTTCACCCTGCATTCTTTCCTTTCCCATCATGAATGGGCAGACTTCAGAACGAGCGGTCGTTCTTGCTAGTGGCGGATTGGACTCCACTGTCACGGCAGCCATTGCACGACGCGATGGATATGCGCTGTACTTACTGACCATTGCATACCAACAACGTCACGCGGTGGAGATTGAGCGGTCGAGACAGGTGGCGACGGCTCTGGAAGCTGATCAGCATCTAGTGATCAACGTCGATTTAGGGACGATTGGTGGATCGGCCCTGACCGGCCACCTGTCGGTGCCGAAGCTTCGGACTGAATCTGAACGGAACCGGGATGTGCCTGTGACCTACGTACCAGGCCGAAACCTGATTTTTCTGTCTTTGGCTGCGGCTTACGCGGAAGTGCTGGGGGCCTCGATCATCTACTTCGGCGCCAATGTCATTGACTATTCTGGCTACCCTGACTGTCGCCCGGAATTCATCCAGGCTGTAGAGGGAGCACTTCAAACGGGAACAAAAGCAGGAATGCAGGGCAAGGGCATTGAGATTCGAGCGCCACTGCTTCGGATGTCAAAGGCGGAAATTATCAGGCTGGGCCTGACTCTGAACGTTCCCTTTCAGCTCACGCATAGTTGTTACGACCCGGTTGGGGCGATGGCCTGTGGGCAGTGCGACAGCTGTCAGATTCGGAAACAGGGATTTGCGGAGGCGGGAGTTGTAGATCCAATTCAGTATGCGGTATGTTGAGCCAATGGCTGGCTCGGACAGGTGGGTACGCTCTATGAAGTCATCACGAATGCAGTGGATCAGTCTCGTTCTGGTGATGCTTGGCGCCGCACCAGCGTGCAGCCAAAACGGGGGGGAACCACAGGGAACGGGTACCGTAGCCTCTGCACCGGTGGAATTACGAGAAGGAGAGCAGAAATTCAACGCCAACTGTTCGCTCTGCCATGGGATCGGTGGAGTCGGAACTACTCATGGCCCGGCCTTTCTTCACAAGGTCTATGAACCGAATCATCACGGCGATGAAGCGTTTCAGCGAGCGGCGGACAACGGAGTAAAGGCTCATCATTGGCAGTTTGGCGACATGCCGAAGATCGATGCTGTCAAACCTGGTGATGTGGACCACATCGTGAAGTACGTCCGATGGCTTCAGAAACAGGCCGGAATTTTCTAACACCGATTTTATCGCGAACACTCCTGCCCCACACCAGTTCTCGTTGCGGTTATTGGAAATGAAAAGAGAAGAGTGCTCGGTGCAATCGAGCGCTGCGTATGCAGAGCGCCCTAGATAACTAAGGAGGG
>SWDO01000005.1:51116-69150 GCA_005116895.1 Nitrospira sp.
CACCCGATATGAAATTAGGCCGAAATCACCCACTCGGTGAGGAGAAGAACCAAATAACCAAGGAGGGTCCCATGACTAATGCACGTTCCATGTCCATGTTCGCGGTTCCTGCATTCCTGCTCGGATTTGTCTTGGGAGGGGTGTCGTTACATGTGGCATCTGCCGAGGGGCTCTTTGGGATCAAGGACTCAGTCACCCAGATGGGGAGTTCGCTGATCGAAATGCAGAAGAACGTGGATGACCTCCAAAAGAATATGAATAAGATCAAACAGGTGAAAGACCAATTGTCTTCATTGCCCTCCTCGGGTGGTGGAGTGGGAGGGGCCATGGACTCCCTCATGAAAAAGGGTGGCCAATAAACAGATTTTGGCCACAATGCAAATTCTGGATCCTGCCTAAGAGGATATCGAGTAACAGCGACAGTAGGATACTGTCGCTAAAAACAATCGGAAGTTAGGGCCGAGCGGGTGTCCATTTCTTGGCCCGTTCTTCGGATTCGGTAATCTGGCTGCGAGTCATCCGTGTGGCGATGGTGTCGCGTGATTCAACAGCTCGCTTTTCGCCATAGGCCGCTGAAAGGCTGTACCACATGTGCGCTTCAACAAGACTCTGAGGCACGCCACGCCCCCGTTCATACATCATTCCGAGCTTGGCAAATGCGAGCGCATTTCGCTGTTCTGCTGCTTTCTGAAACCAGAACAACGCCATGTGATCACTGTACGGGGCGCCCTGTCCAAGCGAATAGAGTGTTCCAAGATTGACTTGAGCGCCTGCGTGTCCTTGATCAGCGGCCTTTTTAAACCAATCCTTGGCCTCGAGGTAGTTTTGTGGAAGACCGCGCCCTTCACTGTAGTGTATGCCCAATTGATTTTGAGCATTGGGATCCCCGGCCTGAGCATGTTTGAGGGCTTCGCTCACGGCTGGTTCGCCAATGAGTAGTTGTGGTGGACTAGAAGAGGGAGCGGCGCAGCTTGATGTGAGAAAGGATACCAAGAGAACTCCTACGAGAGTCACATACTGGTAGGGTAGCCGGTGATCCATTCTGAACGATTGTTAAGGTGATAGGTATATGCCAGTTGGTGAGCTGGCCATGGGCGAATATCCTACGCAGCGAGCGGGCGCGACTTCAAGTAGGAAGTGCGGGTAGCGGACAGATTGACGGAGAACCTTGAAGGCTATCACGGTACAGAGTGTACGCAGGAGAAACCTCTGGGCTACTGTTCTTGAACTGAATTGTGGGCTTTGGGTTTCCAATTCCGTGCAAGAAATTGTGCTTGTTCGATTTGGGCCGGCGTCATATTCGTGGCCAGACGATCTCGCCATTTTGCTCCATCTTCCTGCCCGTTAGCGGCTGCCAAGTTGTACCACTGGTAGGCCTGGACGACATCCTTGGGAACGCCCCGTGCCTTTTCATGGTAGGTGGCGATTACGAACATGGCTGGCCCGTGACCCTGGTCTGCGGCAAGGCGGCACCACCGCAAGGCTTCTTGATAATCTTGCGGCATCCCACGACCGATGTCCGACAGCACGCAGAGCCGATAAAAGGCACCAGCATGTCGCTGGATGGCTGCCATGCGGTACCATCGAACGGCTTGCCTATGGTCCTTCGGTAAGGCGTTCTCATATCGCAGACCCAGATTGTACTGATCCTCGGCGCTCCCTTGTTCCGCGGCTGACTGTAACTCATCGATCCGTGACGTTGTGTCCCGCACGTCGACGTAGGGGGATTTGGGTGGATCGATGCATCCTGATAGAGTGCAGAAGGCCACTATCATGATGAGAGGTCGCAAGCTGCAGTTCATGATTCCTTCTCCTTCGAAACGATCCCGTGTCTGCTGCCTGGTTGGCTCACATCTCAACAAGCAGCGAATGCGGAGCCTACTCTAGCACATCTCGCTCTCTGGAAAGCTACTCAACCCCGCGCACAATTACAATCTGGTTCCTCCACCCCCTGTTGCTTTCACCGAAGAGAAAAGATATTTGTTAGCCTTAGTGCCAAGGTGAAGTCTTGGCTCTTGTTGGTGCGTGGAGCATCATGAGAACTGCCTTTCTAGTGGGGACTTTGTTCCTTCTGCATGCGGGATCGGTTCCGGCTCAACAAGAGTTTTCGCCCACATCAGTCACGAAGGGGGTGCTCCTGGTTGCCAGTCCCTCACTGAGTGATCCCAACTTCCATCAAACAGTCCTGCTCATTGTCGAACACGGACGAGGCGGGACAGTCGGCCTCATTCTGAACCGCCCCACGAACGTGCTTTTGTCCGAAGTCTTGCCAGATTTTACCGTGCTAAAGCGTACTATCCACCGATTGTTTGCCGGAGGGCCAGTCGAGCAAACGCAGCTGGTCTTGCTGTTCCGACTCACGCAGCTCCTGCCTGATACACGTCAGATTGTCGATGGAATCTACGTGGGCACACCTCGCGTCCTGGAACGTGTCATGACTCAGCCCAAACCGACCGAGACCTTCCGCGCGTTTTCCGGATTCGCCGGATGGGCACCGGGGCAGCTCGAACATGAAATGCTCGAAGGAGCATGGGGAGTCTTGCCGTCAAATGCGTTCAATATATTCGATAAAGACCCGGCCATGCTCTGGCCGGACAGCATCAGCCGTCTTCAGGCCCCCAGAACTATTTCCATTACACGATAGACGGGTAGACCGGTTTCTCTGCGCGCCCGTTGGGAAGGCTAGGTTGTGTTAAACGACCTATTCCCGTTCGATTCGATCACTCGATTCCTACCGCACGACATGTTCCGAAGAACGTTGTGATGTCTTCCACGACCGGGACTCTCCGTCGGTTCCACCATGACAGGGCTCCGATGAGATCGGTGTGATCGGCATTCGGATAGATGCGGGATCGTACACAGCCGCCTCGTTGCTTGATGCGTTGCTCCAGCTTCTGGAGATTGGCGTATTTCACCGTGTGATCCTTGTCGCCGTATAAAAGTAGCATCGGTGGTTGCGTGCCGTCGATAAATGTGGGGACCTGCATACTCGGGTAGGTCGACGGCGGGCCGAACATGTCTTCCAGGTCTGGCTCGTCGGGAGTAAAGGCGTAGGGACCGGCGAGACCAGCGAAATCATGAATGGCCAGCGAGCGATCTTTTCCCTCTTTAGCAAGGTACTGAGAATCGGCCGCGAGCAACGCGCCGATATGTGCACCGGCGGAATGTCCCACGACATGGATCCGCGCAGGATTGCCGTGTCGCTCAGCGATATGATCAATGACCCAGCCAAGTGCTTTTGCGCCATCCTCTACAAATGCGGGGAAGCGGACCTGGGGGTACTTCCGGTAATCGGGAATGACGACGATAAAGCCCTGCTGTGTGAACGTTGCAGCGACAAACCGATAATCTTCCTTGGCTCCGTAGGTCCAACGCCCACCATAAAAAAAGACGATGACATCCAGTTGCGTGTCCTTTGGATTGACAGGAACATACAGGTCGAGCTTGTGCGATGGCTCAGGGCCATATACCCGATCATGCTCAACCGCCATCTCGACCAAGTGGGTGGGAAGATTGGCGGCTGTGAAGGCCGCTTGGGTACAGGCAGACATTACAAACAGGGGGGCAAGGAGCAGGATTCTGGAGCATCGGTCTTTCAAGTCATCCATCGGATATGGTCTCAAATCATTCTCGCTAAGGCAGAAGGCAACTGTTTATAGCATGGGTTGATCGCGAAGGATTCCTGCACGTCAATAGCTCGTAGAGTAACTCCTACACTGCTTTGTGCTGTCTTCAAGAAGTTGACAGGGTTTGGGGATTCCAGTAGGATGACGAAACCTTTAATGCCCATCCAGTGAGGTGGGCAAGGAGCCAATCATGAATTTCTGTCCGGCCACGGCCGGTGATCAATCGACCTTCTCACAATGGCACCGTGAGGGGGTTTTTTTATGTCCAGATTCGACAAGAATCTGATCGCATAATCATCTTGACCATGACGACTCCTACGAACGAACCGACAGAGCGGAAAGATGAAAAGCTGATCATGGATGCCGGGGATATTTCCCGCGCCATGATGCGCATCGCGCACGAGATTTTGGAGCGGCATAAAGGAGTGAAGGATCTGGCGCTGGTGGGAATACGGACAGGTGGTGTGCATCTCGCCCATCGACTGGTGAAGCGGATCCAGAGCATCGAGGGTGTGCAGGTTCCCATCGGTGAATTGGACATCACGTTGTATCGCGACGATCTGGCGTTGCGTAAAAATCAACCGATCCTGAGAAAAACGTCTGTGCCATTCGACATGACGAATAAAGTCATCGTGCTTGTCGATGATGTCTTGTTCACGGGAAGAACGATACGGGCGGCGATGGATGGGCTGATGGACTTGGGACGTCCAGAGGAAATCCAGCTGGCGGTGTTGGTCGATCGTGGTCATCGACAGCTGCCGATTAAAGCGAATTATATCGGGAAAAATCTGCCGACCTCCCGAGAGGAACAGGTTCAGGTGCTGTTGGACGAAGATGGGGAAGATGACCGGGTGGTCATCTTGAAATCCTGAAGCGGAGGATCCCATGAGCCTCAAGCGCAAAGATCTGCTGAGTCTCGCGTCATTGTCTGTGGACGAGATCATGCTTGTCCTGGAGACAGCAGATTCTTTCAAGGAAGTGACCGGGCGCGAAATCAAAAAAGTGCCGGCTCTCCGAGGCAAGACCGTCGTGAATCTTTTCTTTGAGCCGAGCACCAGAACGCGTACGTCCTTTGAATTGGCGGCCAAGCGACTGAGCGCCGATGTGATTAACTTTTCTCCCTCCTCCAGCAGTGTGGTGAAGGGAGAAACATTGCTCGATACCGCGCGGAACATCGAAGCCATGCAGGCGGACATCATCGTCCTCCGCCACTCCTCGGCCGGCGCCGCCGAAACCCTGGCGCATGGCGTCAAGTCATCCGTCATTAACGCGGGCGATGGATGGCATGAGCACCCGACGCAGGCGTTGCTCGATCTCTACACGATCCGGCAGCGAGGGATGAATTTCAATGGGCTGCGCGTGGCGATTGTGGGAGATGTGTCGCATAGCCGCGTCGCTCGATCGAACATTTATGCGCTCATCAAACTGGGAGCCGAGGTACGTCTGGTGGGACCGCCGACGATGATGCCGAGTTGTGTGGAGAAGCTGGGTGCGAAAGTCTACTACAACATGGATGAAGGTCTGCGCGGTGTACATGTGATCATGATGCTTAGGCTGCAGTTGGAGCGGCAGGGACGCGCACAGTTTCCGACGATCCGGGAGTACTCAAGGCTCTATGGCTTGACTGCTGAGCGAGTGCGGCTGGCCGACGCTGGCGCGATCGTGATGCACCCGGGACCGATCAACCGAGGAGTGGAAATCGCGCCGGATGTCGCTGATAGTTTGTCCTCGGTGATTCTTGACCAGGTGGCCAACGGCGTCGCAGTGCGTATGGGGATTCTGTATCTCATGTCCGGAGCGAATTCGTGAATTTGATGATCTGACGATTTGTCGAGTGACGGAATTATTAGCCAAGCTTGAATACAGTGAGTTGCTCAACAGATCATCAGATTCTATAAATTTTAGAGAGGGCTTATCGTGTCGATTTTGATTAAGGGTGGTCGTGTCATTGATCCAGGTAAGTTTGACGGCATCGCCGACGTGTTGATCGAAAATGGTCAGATTGCCGCACTGGGACCGAATCTTTCAGCTCCAGTCGGCAGTCGGACTATTCACGCTACGGGGAAACTGGTGGTGCCGGGGTTTGTAGATGTCCACGTCCACTTTCGGGAACCGGGATTCGAGTACAAAGAAACGATTCAGAGCGGCAGTGCTGCGGCGGTTGCGGGCGGATTTACAACGGTATGCTGCATGCCCAACACGAACCCGGTGAATGACAATCAAGCCGTCACGGAGTTTATCCTGGAGCGATCCCGGCTGGCGGGCCTCGCCAATGTGTTGCCGATCGGTGCCATCACGAAGGGCTCGGAAGGGAAGGAACTCGCGGAGATCGGTGATTTACGGCGGTCGGGCTGCGTGGCGATTTCTGACGATGGCAAGCCGGTTATGAACAGCCTGGTGATGCGGCGAGCGATGGAATATGCCGTGGCCTTTGATCTGACGGTCGTCGACCATTGCGAGGACCTGCATCTGGCAGAAGGCGGCTGTATGAATGAGGGGTTGATCTCAACCGAGCTTGGGTTGCCGGGGATCCCGTCAGCAGCTGAAGATGTGATGGTGGCGCGGAATCTTTCACTTTCGGAGCTGACAGGAGCTCGTTTGCATCTCGCCCATATCAGCACCACCGGGTCTGTTCGCATGGTGCGGGAGGCGAAAGCCCGAGGGATCCGCGTGACGGCCGAAGCCTGTCCTCATCACTTTACGCTTACAGAAGAACTGGTGCGCGGCTATAACACCCACGCCAAGATGAATCCCCCTCTGCGTACCTGGGCCGATGTCCAGGCGATCAAGGAGGGCTTGCGGGACGATACGATCGATGTGATTGCGACCGACCATGCCCCCCATGCGACGCAGGAGAAACAGCAGGATTTCACCGAGGCCCCATTCGGAATCGTGGGACTTGAGACGGCACTCCCGCTGACGTTGGGGTTAGTAGAGGAAGGGGTGCTGTCACTGGAACAAGCGATTCAGAAACTGACCTCGGCTCCGGCTGCGGCATTTGGACTTAAGAAAGGGACGTTGGCGGTCGGTGCCGATGCCGATATCGTCCTCATCGATCCGCAAGAACCGTGGGAAGTTGACCCGTCTAAGTTCCGATCCAAGAGCCGTAATACGCCGTTTGTGGGATGGAAAGTGAAAGGGCGAGTGAAGACAACCATTGTAGGTGGCAAGATAGTGTTCGAGAACGGCCCGGTGGAGCGGTAGTGCTGTGCGACGGGTGCCCCGCTGGGGGATGGTCGGGTGTCTTGCTCTTGAGTGGGTCGCGCTGGCTGTCTGGGTTGGAGGCATGGTCGTGCTGAGCGGAGCGGTGATTCCGGCGGTGTTCAATACATTCGGAGGACAGGATTCTGGGGGCATGTTGTTGACCCGAGCATTCGAAGGGTACCATCGTTTCGTCATCGGATCTTGTGTGATCCTCAGCGCTGCTGTGTGGTATCGTCGTTGGAGCGGGGATCCAATGGTGGAGGTCGGTCGGAGTGAGCTGATCGTCCTGGCCATCATGGTGCTCATAGCCGGGCTCATCATGATTGTATTGCACCCCAATGCCGTGGCGCTTCAAGCCCAGGCATTCGCAACGAAAGATGAGACAGCCAAGAAAATGGCGTTAGAGGCGCTGTTTCGTGTGCTCATGCCGATTCGGTCGTTGTATATGGTGAACCTGGTCTTGGGCATCGTGCTTGTCGGAATCAAGGTGAACCATTCACTTGATCTGAATAGAAAGCAGTCGTGAAAAAGGCATTACTAGCATTGGCAGACGGAACGGTGTTCGAAGGCCGCGCTCTTGGCTATGAGGGCGAAACGGTTGGAGAAGTCGTCTTTAATACGGCGATGACCGGGTATCAAGAGATACTGACCGATCCATCCTATAAAGGACAGATCATCACAATGACCTGTCCCCATATCGGAAACTATGGTGTCACACCTGAAGATGTAGAATCCGGTCGGTCATGGGCAGAGGGGTTCGTGGTCATGGAAGCCAGCCGTCTCGCCAGTAACTGGCGAAGCCGACAGACCCTTCAAGAGTCATTGATCGAGGCCAGAGTCGTTGGAATTGAAGGCATCGACACGAGAGCCTTGACAAGGCACTTACGTGAGCAGGGGTCACAGCAGGGACTCATTACGCATCGTGATCTCGATCTCGATCGAGCTGTGCAACGAGCCAGGCAGGCTCCCGCCATTATCGGTCGAGATTTGGCTGCTGAAGTCACCTGTGCACATCCCTATGACTGGACAACGGGAACCGGAGATTGGGCACCGTTGGCAAACGGCAAGGAACGTGGACCGTCCAGGCCTTGGCGAGTTGTGGCCTATGATTTCGGTATTAAACACAACATTCTGAGACGATTGGTGGATGTCGGCTGTCAGGTGACAGTGGTGCCTGCTGCGACATCAGCAGAGACAGTCGCGGCTCTACAGCCGGACGGCATTTTCCTTTCAAATGGACCTGGCGATCCGGAAGGCCTTCCCTATGCCGTGAAGGCAATGGAGAAACTGATCGGCCGCTATCCGATCTTTGGCATTTGCTTGGGCCATCAGATTCTCTGTTTGGCCTTTGGCCTCAAGACCTATAAACTGAAATTCGGTCACCATGGGGCGAATCATCCTGTGATGGATCTTCGGACGAGAAAAGTCGAAATTACGTCGCAGAACCATAATTTTGCCGTGCAGGGTCCTACATCATTCCGTGACGTACCGAAGTCCCCACCAGTGGTCGACACCCGCTATGGCAACCTGTCGCTCACCCATGTCAGCTTGAACGACTACTCGATTGAGGGGATAGCCTGTCTCGATCATCCGGTCTTCTCGGTCCAATACCACCCGGAAGCGGCACCGGGACCTCATGATGCTGCCTATTTATTCGATGAATTCGTGCGTCTTATGGAGACTCATCATGCATAACCGTGTTCTCATTGGGGTCATCGGACTGGTGCTGTCTGGATGCACGTTTAATTTCCCGCTGTTTCCAGGCCCAGGGCCTCTGCAAGAAGCGCAGGTCGATGGGACCGGAAAAGCAAAAGTGCTGTTGGTCGAAGTTTCTGGAATGATTAGTTCACAAGAAAAAGATGGGTTGCGACCAGCCCCCAGCATGATTGCAAGCGTAAAGGAACAGCTAACCCGGGCGGCGAAGGATGAGAACGTCAAAGCGATCGTACTTCGTATCAACACGCCTGGGGGAACAGTGACGGCATCGGATATTATTTATCACGAGCTGAAAACGTTCAAAGCCAATCGCAAGGTTCCCATTGTGGCATCCATTATGGATCTGGGGACTTCAGGGGGCTACTATATCGCCGCCGCTGCGGACACCATACTGGCGCATCCTTCATCCGTGACCGGCAGTATCGGCGTGATTATGCTCACCATGAATGCGCGAGGGCTGTTGGAGAAAGTGGGCGTGGAGGCTACGGCTGTGACCTCAGGGCCTCGCAAAGATATGGGTTCGCCGTTTCGGACCATGACGACTGAAGAGCGTGCCATCTTTCAAGGGCTGATCGATTCGTTTTATCAGCGGTTTTTGAATGTCGTACAGGAAGGCCGCTCTCACTTACAGATGGAGCAGATCAAACGGTTGGCTGATGGACGAATCTATACCGGAGAGCAGGCGAAGGAGGCTGGGTTGGTCGATGGGATCGGCTATCTCGAAGACGCAGTCGAATTAGCCAAGAAGAAAGCCGGTCTGACGGAAGCCCGAGTCGTGACGTACCAACGTCCAGGTGAATACTCCAACAACATGTATTCCAAACTTTTGGCGCCGAGTGGGCTCGCTAGTCTTGCCGATCTCGATCTCATGACAGTTGTCCGTGGGGGAACTCCCCAGTTCATGTACATGTGGATGCCATAGTGAGAGAAGGCGCCGGTCGCATGACTGGGAGTATCGAGACTGGTAAGATGATAAGAATCGGCCTTGATCGTGAGATCCGAGATGACAGAGCCGGCAAATCGCCAGATCGACCTCCTCTTTTCAACGCCCATCGAGCGTCGTGCGTTGCTTCGCCACTGGGCTCGTGGAATGTTGGGAGTGACGTGCCTTTCGTGTCTTGGAACAACGGCTGGTGTGCTTGCAACTCTGGGGGGATGTGTCCGCGCGCCGGGAACGGCGCGAGATCAATTCATCTATATCTCCGAGGAGAAAGAAATTGCGATGGGCATCAGCGGCTATCGCGAATTACTGCGACAGGCTCCGGTCAGTAGCGATCCTGAGTTAACCGAGATGGTCAACCGGGTTGGTCAGCGAATCGCCGCAGTGGCTAATAAACCAGAATATGAGTGGGAGTTCGCCATTATTCGGGATGACCGCATGATCAATGCGTTCGCACTTCCGGGTGGCAAGGTTGCCGTCTTCACGGGCATACTGAAGCTCACGAAGAACGAAGACGGTTTAGCGACTGTGATTGGGCATGAGGTGGCGCATGCGCTCCAACGCCATGGGGCGGAGCGATATAGCCGAAGCATCCTTGAAACGATCGGCCAAGTCGGTGCGTTGGCAGCCGGAGCCGCTGTCGGACGTCCGGATGCGGCGATGGCTGCGATGAGTGCCTATGGAGTTGGGGTCTCTCTGCCGTTTGGAAGAAAGCAGGAATCGGAGGCCGACTATATCGGACTTCGATTGATGGCGCAGGCTGGCTATGATCCTCGAGAGGCCGTCCCATTTTGGGAGAGGATGAGCGGGTGTCCCAGGCAGATGATCGACAAGGTCTGTTTTCGATCGAAGCATAATATCCCGGAGTTTTTGTCCACGCACCCCTCCGATCTGGCGCGGATCAACCAGATTGAGATGTGGCTGCCGGAGGCCATGCGGTATTATCACGCGGCGCAGGGTGACGATCCGTTCGTACCGCCAGCCCCGTATCACCCACGGATTGGACCAGCGCTTCCATCCAGCTGACCCGAACATCACGACACGATGCCAAAACGTACAGACATTCAGTCAATTCTCATGATCGGTTCCGGCCCGATCGTCATCGGCCAAGCCTGTGAATTCGATTATTCCGGCACACAGGCCTGCAAAGCCCTGAAAGCGGAGGGGTACAAAGTCATCCTCATCAACAGCAATCCGGCGACGATCATGACGGATCCGGAGCTGGCTGATCGGACGTATGTTGAACCGATTACCTTAGATGTGGTTGAGAAGGTGATCGAACGAGAGCGCCCGGATGCGTTGCTTCCGACCATGGGCGGGCAAACGGCGCTGAACACCACCATGGGGTTGGTGAAGCGAGGGGTCCTCGAGAAATACAATGTCGCGCTTATCGGCGCATCGGCGGAAGCGATTCATAAAGCAGAGGATCGGGATGCCTTCAAACAGGCGATGCATCGAATCGGCCTGCGAGTGCCGACGAGCGGCACGGCGCATACGCGACAGGAAGCGCTGGCCATTCTCGAGACGGTCGGCTTTCCCGCGATCATTCGGCCGTCCTTTACCATGGGGGGGACCGGCGGAAACATCGCGTACAATCGTGAGGAATTCGAACGGCTGATCGATTGGGCGCTGGCCATGAGTCCGGTCAGTCAGGTGCTGATCGAAGAGTCGGTCATTGGATGGAAAGAATATGAATTGGAGGTCATGCGCGACCTGAAAGACAATGTTGTGATCGTCTGCCCGATCGAAAATTTCGATCCGATGGGCGTGCATACAGGAGACAGTATCACGGTCGCGCCGGCTATGACGTTGAGCGATAAAGAATACCAACGGATGCGGAACGCGGCACTGCGTATCATCCGAGAGATTGGGGTTGATACGGGAGGATCAAACATTCAGTTCGGTATCAACCCAGCCAATGGGGAGATGGTGGTCATCGAAATGAATCCTCGGGTCTCTCGAAGTTCAGCGTTGGCGTCAAAGGCCACCGGGTTTCCAATCGCCAAGATCGCGGCCAAGCTCGCTATCGGCTACACGCTGGATGAGATCTCCAATGACATTACCGGTGTCACGAAGGCTTCCTTTGAACCGGCGATCGATTACGTCGTTGTTAAGATCCCGAGATTTGCTTTTCAGAAGTTCAAGGGGGCCGATCCGACCTTGACGACGCAGATGAAATCGGTCGGAGAGGTGATGGCGATCGGGCGTACCTTCAAAGAGTCCCTCCAAAAAGCCATTCGCTCCCTGGAGTTAAACCTCAATGGGTTGGCGTCCCGGTTTGGGCTTGATCGGGGTATTCCAGCGGAGTTTAACCGGTCAGAAGCGGTCGAGAAGCTCAACCGGGTGCTGCGAACACCGGTAGCAGAACGACTGTGGTATGTGGCCGATGCCATGCGCCTGGGATTCACGGACGAGGAACTGTTTGCCACGACAAAGATAGATCCCTGGTTTTTAGACCAAGTGAGACAGCTGGTGGACTTCGAACACATGCTTGCCGGTCATGCTGCCAACTCAGCGGCCGTTTTGGTCAGTGAGTTGCTCTGGGAGGCGAAAGAACTCGGATTTTCGGATGATCGGATCGCACAATTGCTCGGATGCGAGCCGGGTGCGGTTCAGACCGCACGGACACAAGAAGGGGCACGCGGGGTCACCTATAAACGAGTTGATACCTGTGCTGCTGAGTTCGAGTCGCAGACACCGTATCTCTATTCCACCTACGGCAGGGAGTGTGAAGCCTGGCCATCAAACCGACAAAAGGTCGTGATTCTTGGCGGAGGCCCGAATCGAATCGGGCAGGGGATTGAGTTTGACTACTGCTGTGTTCATGCGGCCATGGCGCTTCGGGAAGAAGCGGTCGATACGATTATGGTCAACTGCAACCCGGAAACCGTCAGCACGGATTACGATACCTCCGATCGACTGTACTTTGAGCCGCTGACGCACGAAGATGTGCTCAATATTGTGCATCGTGAGCAGCCGCTTGGAGTGGTCTTGCAGTTTGGGGGGCAGACGCCGTTGAAACTCGCGCTTTCGCTCTCGAACGCCGGTGTGAAGATTCTCGGGACTAGTCCTGATGCGATCGATTTGGCGGAAGATCGAGAACGGTTCCGGGAACTTCTCAATCGGTTGGGGTTACGGCAGGCGGAAAGTGGAATCGCCCGATCTATTGAGGAAGCGGTGCAGATCGCCGGACGGATCAGCTATCCGGTCATGGTCCGTCCGTCGTATGTGTTGGGTGGCCGGTCGATGCAGATTGTCTATGATGAAGCCGGCTTGCTGGAGTACATGCATTCCGCCGTCAAGGCGTCGCCCAATCATCCTGTCTTGATCGACAAGTACCTGGCCGATGCCATCGAAGTCGATGCCGATGCGATTTCGGACGGTGAAACCGTGGTCGTGGCAGGAATCATGGAGCATATCGAAGAAGCCGGTGTCCATTCAGGCGATTCGGCCTGCTCTCTTCCTCCCTATACACTCGACAAGACCATTGTGCGTGAGATTGAACGTCAGATGTGTATGTTGGCACTGGAGTTGGGGGTTGTAGGGCTCATGAATGCACAGTTTGCCGTCAAAGGGCAGACGATTTTTGTCCTTGAGGTCAATCCACGCGGATCTCGGACCGTGCCATTCGTCAGCAAGGCGATCGGCGTACCTCTCGCAAAGTTGGCCATGAAAGTGATGATGGGGAGAACGCTCAAGGAGCTGGGATTTACGAGCGCTCCTCTCCCTCAGCATTTTTCGGTCAAAGAAGCGGTGTTTCCATTCAATAGATTTCCCGGGGTTGATGTGCTGCTGGGACCGGAGATGAAATCGACCGGTGAAGTGATGGGCATCGACGGAGATTTCGGATGGGCGTTCGCGAAATCGCAAGCAGGGGCAGGGGCGGTGTTGCCGACGTCAGGAACTGCCTTTATCAGCGTGAAAGCCTCCGACCGTCCCGCAGCGTTAGAAGTGGGTCGGGCGTTGAACAAGTTGGGGATGCGTATTCAGGGAACGAGCGGGACAGCTGGGTATTTGCGTGAACACGGGCTTACCGTGGAGATTGTGAACAAGGTGACCGAGGGAAGGCCGCATATCGTCGATCACATCAAGAATGGCTCGATCGCCCTCGTCGTGAATACGGTACGGACGGCCTCGGCGCATCTAGATTCGTTAGCCATCCGGCGGGAAGCACTTCATCGCAGCATTCCGTATTTCACGACGATGAGGGGAGCGCATGCTGCGGTGATGGGTATCGAAGCGATCGTCAAAAAGGGCTTAGCAATTCGCACATTGCAGGAGTATCATCGGCCATAAATTAGAGGAATGCTGTAAAAGCTCTTCCAGCAAGGCCGCAGCGAGTGAAAGGCTGAGGCGTACGCGGTTGGTACGTTGAAGCCTTGAGCGATGTGAGAACGCAGCTGCACGACTTTTGCAGCATACTCAAACAGTTCAGGAGTGACCAGAGCATGCCGACACCAATTACGAAGAAAGGCTACGAGGCGTTAAAGGCAGAGTTGGATCGTTTGCGCAAGATCGAGCGGCTCAAAAACATCGAAGCCATCGCGGAAGCTAGAGCGCATGGCGATCTTAGCGAGAACGCCGAGTATGACGCCGCCAAAGAGCGCCAAGGCTTCATCGAATCGCGCATCGCTGAACTCGAAACCAAGCTGGCCGATGCCCGCGTGGTGGAGATCGCAGGACGCATCAGCGAGACGATCGTGTTTGGTGCGACGGTCTTGGTCGTCGAACAGGAGTCCCAAGCCAAGAAACAGTATACCTTGGTTGGGCAGGACGAAGCCGATATGAAATTCAACAAGATCTCCGTGCAGTCCCCTGTTGGGCGTGCGCTGATCGGTAAGCGTGTTGGAGATTTCGTGGAAGTGAAGACACCTGTCAAGATGGTTGAATACGAGGTCATGGAGATCAAATTCGAGGAACTCTGACGTGCAGGATGCACGCCCTCTCATCACGCTGCTGACAGATTTCGGCGAGCGGGATTGCTTCGTGGCAAGCATGAAAGGGGTCATTCTGTCGATCAACGCTACCGCTGCCGTCGTCGATCTCTCTCATCAAATCGCCTCTCATCAGATTCAGGAAGCCGGGTACTTTCTCAAATCCTGCTATCGATATTTTCCAGCAGGAACTATCCATGTTGCCGTGGTTGATCCCGGAGTCGGAACCGAGCGACGGGCGTTGCTCGTGTCCGCGGCCGGCTCATTTTTTGTCGGACCGGATAATGGGTTGTTCAGTGAACTCCTAGAGCAGGAGCAGGGGGCGAAGATATGGCAGATCGTGAATCAGGAGTATCGTCTTGAAACGACAGGGTCGACCTTTGATGGACGAGATGTGTTCGCGCCGGCTGCGGCATGGTTGAGCAAAGGCGTGCCGCCGGCATTTTTTGGGCCGGTGGTCCAGGATCCGATTCACCGTTCCGTGGCAATCCCCGTGTGGCATGAAGAAGTGTTGATCGGCAGGATCGTCTCCGTCGATCGCTTCGGGAATCTCATCTCTAATATCACCGCGAGGCAGGTGAGAGAGTTTCGGGCAGTCGGGGGGCAATCTCTCGAGATTTATGTTGGAGCCTATGTCATCAAGGATTTGGTTGGGAGTTACAGCCAGGGAAATCGGGAGAGTCCCTCTGCGCTGATCAATAGTAGTGAGAATTTGGAAATTTTTTTACAGGAAGATAGCGCAGCGCGCTGTCTGCAAGTTGGTGTGGGGGAAGAAGTCCGTCTGTGCTGATCTGTCTCAGCCCATCGCATTGTCGATGTGATCGCAAACATGGCTTGCAAAGGGGAGTGAGCAGGTAAAGGCAGGAGACACGGCGTTGAGCACGTGCATGGAGCGGTTGTCGCCTTCCAGGACGAAATCCATTTCAAGCTTTTTCTTCGTGATGTCGAGGAGCTGGGCTCGAATCCCTGGACGGCCCCATTTATGGTAGTTGCGCTCAGCCACGCCCTCGGCGAGGACCGAGGCAAGTGCCACCATCTTGCCCCGCGAGTACTTGGCGACTTCCTCCATCGCCAAGCGTCGGAAATCGAATCCAGCTCCGGTCAGTAACCCAAGTCCTCGACTTGCGACTTCAACCAGTTCACCGAGATTGAAGTTGCCGAACCCCTCATAATTTTCTCGCCACAAAGCCGGAATAGCTGTCGGGCCGATCTTGGCTTTTCCGTCGGCCGTGATTGTGAAATGGACACCCAGAAACGGATTCCTGAGATCTGGAACGGGATAAATATTGGTACGAATCGCACCTGGTGGTTCATCAGAATAGAGATAGAGGCCCTTAAAAGGCAGGATGCGATACTTTTCCGAAAATCCATAGTCCATGGCAATCTTGTCGGCATACAGACCAGCGGCGTTGACGATGTATCCGGCTTCGATGCTGTCCTGGTTTGTCCGAACTGTCCCATGGTCTCGTCGTCGATAGGCTGTGTTGCACTGAATTTGAATACCCTCCCGGAGTGCATCTTCCTGCATCGCGTTGACCACTTGAAGCGGACTTACCGTCGAGGTACGTGGCGAAAAGAGGGCGCGTTGGTAGGTCCTCACACGCGGCTCAATGGACTTGGCTTCTGCTTCCGTGAGAGGCTGGAGCTCGATGCCGTTGACTTGTCCGCGACGAAATAATTCATCCAGCGATGGTAAATCCGCTGCATTCTTGGCGACGACGAGCTTGCCGCATTTATTGAGGGGGATGTGTTTTTCCTCGCAGTAGGTTGTCAGTCGTTCGTTCCCAAGACGCGTAAACTTCGCTTTCAGGCTGTCCGGTGAATAGTAGAAGCCCGCGTGCAGGACTCCGCTATTGCGTCCACTGGCATGGGCCCCGCAAGAAGGTTCCTTTTCGATTAACAGCACGCGGGCATCTGCCTGGCGTTTGCGAAGCTCACGCGCGATGCTGAGGCCGATGACTCCACCTCCGATGACGAGAAAATCACAGGTTTGCATATTGTGTCGTAGCTCTCTTGGCGATGGGGTGACGCATCTCAGTGAGACTCAATCAATGTGCAGAGTCTCTATGGATTTCTTGATGATTTCTAGCATTTTCTTTAATTCGTCTATTGTTGTCGAGAGGGGAGGTATGAGTACCAGCACGTTCCCGATGGGTCTTAAGATGAGTCCCTTCGATCGGGCGATGGCCGCCACGTGGTGACCAGCCTTGGCGCTGAGGGGGTACGGTGCTTTGGTTGCCTTGTCTTGGACTAACTCGATTCCAACCATGAACCCGCGCTGTCGGATATCGCCGACACAGGGGATGTCGGCGATGGGCTTCAGCCATTGAGTCAACATCTTGATCTTTGCGGACAGTCGGGACAGTGTTTTCTCCTGGCGAAACACTTGGAGATTGGCCAGGGCCACCGCACAGCCTAGTGGATTTCCGGTAAAACTGTGTCCATGAAAGAAGGTCTTGAATTCGTCGTAGGTGCCCAAAAATCCTCGATAGATTTCATCGGTCGTGAGGGTCGCCGCAAGCGGCATATACCCGCCGGTGAGTCCCTTGCTGATCGCCATCAGATCAGGTGTTATGCGTTCATGCTCGCACGCGAACATTGTTCCAGTTCGCCCAAAGCCCGTCGCGACTTCGTCGGTAATCAACAGGACGTTGTACTTTGTGCAGAGCGCACGGACTCGTTGCAGATACCCGGCCGGCTGAGGAATCATCCCGGCAGCCGCTTGCATCAGCGGTTCGATGATGAATCCGGCTAGTTCGCGATGACGACGTTTCAAGATTTGTTCAATTGGGTCGATGCACGCGATCTTGCAGGAGGGATAGGCAAGTTTGAGCGGGCAGCGGTAACAATAGGGTGGCTCTGCTGCCAGCGTTGGGAACAACAGAGGTTTGAACCGAGAATGAAACAGCGTGATATTGCCGACGCTCACGGCTCCGATCGTATCCCCGTGATACGCCATCTTGAGATGGAGAAAGGTATTTTTTGGGCCGGCCTTCGGATGCCGCTGCTGCCAGTATTGGACGGCCATTTTCAGCGCGATTTCTACCGCCGTCGACCCGTTGTCCGAGTAGAACACGCGTGTGAGGCTCTTTGGTGCGATCTGGATCAAGGCGCGGGCCAGCTCAATAGCCGGTGGATTGGAGAGGCCCAGGAACGTGGAGTGGGCGATGTTGTCGAGTTGTTTCTTGATAGCTTGGTTCAGCGTAGGATGCCGATGTCCATGGAGATTGACCCAGATGGACGACGTGCCGTCGAGATACTTTTTGCCCTCTGTATCGATGAGGTAGGAGCCGTTCCCGCGTTCGATGATCAGCGGATCTTCCTGTTCCCACTCCTGCATCTGGGTAAACGGATGCCAGAGGTAGCGGCGGTCCCAGTTCCTGAGTTGCTTCGTAGAGGGCGGTCGAGTCATGACTCCATGAAATATCGTTCGTCAATCCTGGGATTAGACTGGACGATCTGTGACTGACGCTTGAGGACTCCCGATGGACGAGGGAGTGGCCTCAATGGCGGCGCGTGATTATAGGTGGAGGCGATCTCTTTGACAACCCAGGAAGCAGTTACTATAATGAACCGATTTTTTACCAATGAGCTAGGATTTGCAAAGCCTTATA
>SWDO01000005.1:69250-127224 GCA_005116895.1 Nitrospira sp.
GTCAGACTCGATATTCTCTTGAACGGTGAAGCGGTCGATGCCCTGTCGTTTATCACGCATAAAGATCGTTCTGTTCAGCGTGGGCGGCAGCTTGCTGAGAAAATGAAGGAGCTGATTCCACGGCAGATGTACGAGATTGCCATTCAGGCGGCGATCGGCAGCAAGATCGTTGCGCGTGAGACCATTGGTGCGATGAAAAAGAATGTGCTGGCAAAATGCTATGGTGGCGATATCACGAGAAAGCGCAAGTTGCTGGAAAAACAGAAGGAAGGGAAGAAGCGCATGAAAGCGGTCGGCAGCGTTGAGGTCCCGCAGGAAGCGTTCCTGGCGATCTTGAAGGTTGGAGACGAATGAGCCTCGATCAGAATCCGAGAAATGTGGATAAGTTGCCAGGCGCTCCGCGCGGGGGAGGAGACCAGGCCGCGCTCACGGAGGCCAAACTCGCCGACAACACGGACCAATCGGGGCGGAAGTCTCTTGTCCGGGAATATGCGGAAGCGATCATCGTGGCGATGCTCCTGGCATTTGCCATCCGCGTGTTCGTCGTGCAGGCATTTAAGATTCCATCAGGATCAATGATTCCGACCTTGCAAATCGGCGATCATATTTTGGTCAGTAAACTTTCCTATGGCCTGCAGTGGCCGACGGACTGCAAGGTGCTCTGGAGTTTCCCACCGCTCAATTGCTACACGTCCGAAACGGTTGTGACGTTCGGCAAGCCGCAGCGGGGCGACATCATCGTGTTTCGGTTTCCCGAGGATGAAGAGAAAGATTTCATCAAGCGCATTGTCGGGCTGCCAGGGGATAAAAAAAAAAAAAAAAATAAGAGCGTCCTTGTAAACGGCCAGCCACTCGACGATAAAGCCTTTACGCAACGAATCGATCCCAGCATCATCGACGGTACAATCAACCCCCGCGATAATTTTGGACCGGTAACGGTTCCAGAGGGCTCCTATTTCGTGATGGGCGATAATCGAGACCAAAGTCTGGACAGTCGGTTCTGGGGCTATGTGCGCGAAGAAAAGATCCGCGGTAGAGCGTTCCGTATCTATTGGTCCTGGAACGGGCAGGGAAATTGGACGGAGTGGGTCAGATGGGAACGATTCGGAAAGGCGATTCAATAACGAAACGCAGTGTCTCTTCCCTTCCGAGTGCGGACTCGAATGGGAAGAGTGATGCGTTGCCGCCCAAGGCGCTCCGACAGTATCTTCAGCGATTTCCGCAGGCATCGATCCTCGTAGTCGGCGACCTCATTCTCGATCATTATGTCATGGGACGGGTCAGCCGGATCTCCCCAGAAGCTCCGGTTCCGGTGGTTCATGTCGAGTCGGAATCTCTCCGGCTTGGTGGGGCGGCGAATGTGTTTAACAATATTTTGGCGCTTGGCGGAAAGGCCGATCTCTGCGGTGTGATCGGGTCGGATGAAAGCGGGCGTCTGTTGATGAAGGAGCTGGGCAACAAACGATCAAGCCGCGGGGGGGTGGTGATCGATCATGATCGCCCGACGACCAGAAAAAGTCGCGTGATCGCGCATAACCAGCAGATTGTGCGGTATGACGTCGAGGGGCGAAGCGAACTGAAAGTCACGCTGCGGCAAAAGATTCTCCGGTATGTGGAGTCACGGATTCGAGAGTTGTCCTGTATCGTGGTGTCGGACTATGCCAAGGGAGTCGTGTCGCCGGCACTCATGTCTGACCTCATACGTCTTGCTGCGTTGCGGAAGGTTCCGGTCATTGTCGATCCGAAGGTCGAACATTTCAGCTACTACAAAGGCGTCACCGTGCTGACGCCGAATCATCTTGAAGCGGCTCAAGCCTCCGGGTTGCACGGCGACGGTGACCAGACAATCGACGAAGCCGGCGCGATGATTCGGCAGCGTCTCGGGTGTCAGTCCGTCCTGATTACACGCGGTGAAAAAGGCATGAGCTTGTATGAGCGCAACGGCGCGTCGTGGCATTTGCCGACGAAGGCTCGGCAGGTCTACGACGTCACCGGTGCAGGAGATACGGTCATCGGAACCTTAGCACTGGCGCTGGCGGCTGGAGCCAGCATCAAGACCGGAGCGGTCATGGCAAACTATGCGGCAGGAATCGTGGTGGGCATGGTCGGCACCGCGACGGTCTCGCCGAAACAGTTGTCCGAGGCGTTTGGAGATGAATAAGGGTTCACGGTCTGTCACGGTTGTGATTCCAGCCCGATATGGTTCGTCACGATTCCCGGGCAAGCCGCTCGTCGAGCTGAACGGGAAGCCGATGATTCAACATGTCTATGAGCGGGCTGTGGACTGCCGCTCGGTTTCGAGCGTGCTGGTTGCAACCGATGATGAGCGCATCAAGCAAGCCGTCGAAGCGTTTGGTGGACGTGTGGTCCTTGTCGCCGGTGACTATCGGACCGGGACAGACCGCGTCGCGGCAGTGGCCCGCATGTTTGCGGGAGAGTATTTTTTGGACTTACAGGGCGATGAGATTCCATTGAACTCCGGGTTGTTGACCGATCTTATTGAGCCGTTTCTTGAAAGCGGCGTCGGCATAGGGACGCTGAAGCGGGTCATGGACCCTAGAGAGGATCTTCACAATTCCGCAGTGGTCAAAGTCGTCACCGATGTCCGCGGCGACGCGCTCTACTTTTCACGCGCCCCGATTCCGTTCGTTCGTGACGATTCCGAACAGCAGGCGATTGCTGGACTCCACTATATCCATCTGGGATTATATCTCTATACGAAAGAGACCTTGCTTCGATTTGCGGCCTTGCCGACCAGTCGTTTGGAAGATGCCGAAAAGCTAGAACAGCTCCGTGCGTTGGATCATGGGATTCCCATCCGGGTGTGGGAAACCAAACATGCTTCGTTGCGCGTTGACCGTCCTGAAGACGTGCCGGATGTCGCGGAACGCCTGCAACAATACGAGGTTGTCAGGCGTGAGTTGCAGAACAGCGGGGTATTTTTTAAGCGATGAGCGGCATATTTGAATTGGAGTGCTCTGACGTCCAACAGAGGGGACAGCTATGAGCAAGTTTATTTTTGTGACCGGCGGTGTGGTCTCATCACTTGGAAAAGGGCTGGCGTCTGCTTCTATCGGAAATCTGTTGGAAAGCCGTGGCTTGAAAATTACCTTTCTGAAGTTGGATCCCTACATCAACGTCGACCCCGGCACGATGAACCCCTATCAACACGGAGAGGTCTTTGTCACGGACGACGGAGCGGAGACGGATCTTGACCTTGGACATTATGAGCGATTCACCTCGTTATCGCTGACGAAAGAGAGTAATTACACAACCGGTCGAATCTATCACTCGGTCATCACGAAAGAGCGTCGCGGGGATTATCTTGGTGGAACGGTCCAGGTCGTCCCGCATGTGACGGATGAGATCAAACAGGCGATCATGCGCATCTCCAAAGGGGTTGATGTGACGATCGTCGAGATCGGCGGCACGGTCGGCGACATTGAAAGCCTGCCGTTTCTCGAGGCCATTCGGCAGATGCCGTACGACGTCGGGCGAGATAACGTGCTGTACGTCCACTTGACCCTCGTGCCCTACATCGGGGCGGCTGGTGAATTGAAAACCAAGCCGACGCAACATTCAGTCAACAAGCTTCGTGAGATCGGGATTCAGCCCCACATCCTCTTGTGCCGCACCGACCGGTATATTCCCCCGGAGCTCAAGGGCAAGATCGCGATGTTTTGCAATGTGGATAAGGATGCCGTCATCACGGCCAAAGATGTCGAGACGATCTACGAAGTGCCGATCGTCTTCAGGAAAGAGGGGTTGGACGAATTGATTGTTCGTCAACTCCATATGGAGACCGGCCAACCCAATCTTCGCGAGTGGGATGCGATGGTCCAGAAGATTAAGCGGCCGAAGCATGAAATTTCTGTCGCGCTGGTGGGTAAGTATGTGGGGCTGAAAGAATGTTACAAGAGCTTGGGCGAAGCGCTGGTTCACGGTGGAATCGATCATGAAACGAAGGTCAACATCAATTGGATCGAGTCCGAGGATATCGAGCGGCAAGGGACGGAGCGTATTCTGCGCGAAGCCGATGGCATCTTGATCCCCGGTGGATTTGGGACAAGAGGGATTGAGGGAAAAGTGACGGCGATCAGGTATGCGCGGGAACGTCAGGTCCCGTTCCTTGGTCTGTGTTTAGGGATGCAATGTGCTGCGATCGAGTTTGCGAGAAATGTAGCTGGATTGGCCGGTGCCAACAGCGCTGAGTTTGATGAGCAGTCACCTCATCCCGTGATCAATCTCATGCCCGATCAGCATGGCGTGAGCGACAAGGGTGGGACCATGCGACTGGGATCGTATCTTTGCAAGTTGGGAGAGGGGACGCTGGCGCAGAAAACGTACGGGGTGAGCGAGGTGCGTGAACGTCATCGCCATCGCTATGAATTCAACAACGCTTATCGGGAGCAACTGACTGGGAAGGGACTGGTCCTAAGCGGAGTCTCTCCAGACGGGCGATTGGTCGAAATCATCGAGTTGAGGGATCATCCCTGGTTCTTGGGGACGCAGTTTCATCCTGAGTATAGTTCCCGTCCGCACCGTCCACATCCCTTGTTTAGCGGATTCGTGGGAGCGGCGTTGCGCAAGAAGCTAGGGCATTAGTTGTAGGCTATGGCACAACTCGTCGAAATCGGTTCCTTCAAGGTCGGTCAGGGACAGCGTCCGTTTCTGATTGCCGGGCCTTGTGTAATCGAGAGCGAGCAGCTGGTGATGGACACGGCGGGCCATGTTGCGGATATTGCGAAGTCACTGGGAATCCCGTACATCTTCAAGTCATCCTTCGATAAGGCCAACCGAACATCGATGACCTCGTTCCGTGGTCCTGGGATTGAAAAGGGCCTGGCGATACTCAAGAAAGTTAAGGACATCCAGGCGGTACGTTGGGGCGTCGGCTGCTGGTGAAGGTGAAGGACCTTATGCATGCCGATTCGGAGATGCCGATGGTCCAAGCCTCCGTCGGTGGAATGGCGGCCATGCTGGAAATGACGGCAAAAAAGCTCGGCATGACCACGGTCGTGGATGAGGAGGGATTGCTGGTCGGAGTGATTACCGACGGCGACTTACGGCGGTTTATCCAACGGGGAATCGATCTGGTCAATACCACCGCGCAAGAGCTAGCTACTACGAATCCCAAGTCCATTGGGCCAGACGAACTGGCGGCCAAAGCTGTCGAGATGATGGAGCGATTTTCAATCACGACCCTGGTGGTCACCGAGAATGAGCGGAATATCCGCGGAGTCATTCATCTACATGACTTGTTAAAGAACGGAATCGTGTAGGAGACGAATCGGACCATGAACCGCGTTCTGGCAATGTGGCGAGAGATAGGAGCCGAGTCGCTCAATCTGCCCAATCTCCTGACGCTCATCCGCATTCTCTTGATCCCGGTCTTCATCATTCTCTTCGTCAACCCAACGCCCGATCAGTCGTTGGCGGCGGCGATAGTGTTTACCGTCGCGGCGGTAACGGATATGTTGGACGGCTATATTGCCCGCCGAACAGGCCAGGTCACGAAACTCGGCAAACTACTCGATCCGATTGCGGACAAACTCCTGGTGTTGTCGGCACTGATACTCCTGATGAACGTGGATCGGGTCAGCGCGTTGGTCGCGCTGCTGATTATCGGGCGGGAAGTGGCGGTGACGGGAATTCGCGCCATTGCGGCAGGAGAAGGCATGATCATCGCTGCCGAGACGACCGGCAAGTACAAGATGGCGCTGCAGGTCGTCGCGATCATTCTCCTGATCCTGGAAGGGACAGGACTAGCCGAACTTGGCAATCTGCACCTGGCCGGTATCGTTACATTGTATTTATCGTTGGTACTTGGCTACATCTCTGGTGGTCAGTATGTGTGGAGCTTTTGGAAGCAGGTCGTCGCCAAAGGACTTTGACGAAACGATCACGCGGACTGTTCCTGAGCGCAACACTCACTTTCATTTCTTTTGACGCGGACGAGATTCAATCATCTAACTACCACGTGGGCAACGTGTACATTCTCAGATCTGCCTGCGCGTTGTTGTTCCTCCACATTATTCTTACCGCTTGTAGCGAAAACGAAAAGCCCCCACAACTCGAACCATTTGTCTACGCGAATGCCACAGGCCATTGCTCGGTTGGATCACGTCCCGGTCTTGCTGGTGCAATTGACGGGAAAGTATCGGCTGACGGCATTCGGTATATGGTTCGCACACCGTCCAACTATGACCCGACATTTGCCCATTCTCTCTTGATGGTCTATGCGCCAGCCGGACAGGGTCGCTGGGCATCGGAGCGGTTTGCTGGACTTACGACTGCAGCGACCGGAGCCGGATTTGTGGTGGTCTATACCGATCACAAACCGTTGAATATTTCGACCATTGAACAGCTTGGAGCCATTCCTGGTCTCGTGGCAAAGGAATGGTGCATCGATGAGAGCAGGGTATCTGCCACCGGTCATTCAGACGGGGGCACGGCATCCCAGATGCTGGCTGTGATTGAGAAGACGAAAACAGTGCCTGCCATAATCGCGCCGAGTGCTGCTGGGGTGACCGGAAAAGATCTTGAGGCGTATCAATGCCGCGCTCCAATCCCGGTCATGATCATGCACGGCAAGAACGACAAGCTGTTTCCAGGCTGGGGAGCCCAAAGGTCAGCCTGGTGGGCGGGCTGTAATCACTGTGATGTGACGAAGATGAAATCAGTGGAAGGAGGCTGTCGTGCGTATCAAGGCTGTGCCTCAGGCGGTGCAACACTCTATTGTGAAGGAACCGGCAGCCATCGCGATTGGCCGAATCTGAATCAAGTGTTGCTCGACTTCTTTGCGCATCCGGAAAAGTTTCAGTGATGTTCGAGCGATAAGCATTTTCCTAGGCATAGCGTTACGTTCCAGAACGTCCGTTCGTGGTGAGCTTGTCGAACCATGAACGGAGCAACAAGAAATAGCTCACCGTTCGACAAGCTCAGGGCGAACGGATTGTCACGGAAATTCATAGGAAAGAAGTTTGGTATGTGTAGCGGTTTCGTGGATTGATCATGGAACAACAAGGACTCATCGTTGGGCTCGCGATCATCGGATATCTCTTGGGAGCGGTCCCGTTTGGAGTCGTCATATCCAAGGCAATGAGCCTGCCAGATCCACGCACGGTCGGGAGCAAGAACGTCGGATTTACGAATGTCCTCCGTGTGTCGGGCACGACGCCAGGCATTCTCACCTTGGTCGGAGATATGGGCAAGGGATGGGTGATGGGCTTTGCGGCGACGCAGCTGCTACAAGACGAATGGGCAATTCTGGCCGTCGCGCTTGCTCCATTTCTGGGCCATCTCTTTTCGCCGTTCTTAGGATTTAAAGGAGGAAAGGGGGTTGCGACTGCGCTTGGCTCAGTGCTCGGTGTCGCGCCGTTGATCGGCTTGTTGCTGCTAATGGCCTGGATCGGAGCCGTCGCACTGTGGCGCTACTCTTCGGGCGGGGCGCTGATGGCGTTCGGCCTCTTTCCCATCCTTGCTGCATCACTTCAACCGACGGCTCCCTTTGCTTTGTTCTCTGTGCTCGTGACAAGTCTCATTGTGATCAAGCACAAGGGGAATATTGAACGGTTGTGGAAGGGGACGGAGAGTAAGATGGGTGAGAGGAAGAAGTAGGGAGCAGCCAGGTCGTCCTTCTTGCTCGCCGAACGCGCGCCCTCAGAAGGGCCTCGTTCGATGCGCGCAGTGAACGACAACCTGGCCGCTCCCTTTCTTCCTTTTGAGAGGAGAGAAGAACAAGAAATCCATGCGCGCAATTTTGGATTCAACCGGGTCGCCCTCGTCGAGAGAAGGTTTGCGAAGGATTGCAAGAAATTTGTTATTGGTGAGTTTTCATATGTGGGAGAAGCTAACGGTGGGAAATGTAGATCCAGATATTGAATGAAGGGTGACTCTTTGCCAGCCTTCGGCATGAATGATGCCTCTACGCGCTAGATCTAGCAAAGGATAAGCGTTATCGATGCTCTCTCCCCTGTCACCGATATTCATGATAATGCCCATCAGTGGCCAAAGGGACATTCCATAAGAAAGATGGTCGTTGAAGACCCCTTCCAGCTGATTCATCCCATAACAAACAATCCCGCAGAGCCTACCTGAGTCATTGAATATGGGGCCTCCGCTCATACCACCTGGCATCTTGCAGTTAACTCGGAAGCACGGATAATTGAGATTAACAGTGTCACGACGGTGCTCGTGGACTTCGATAACTTTTCCTACTGAAGCGGACGGTTTGCCTTCCAGCTCAATGTGTCGAGTCCCATCGGAGTCCACAACCACCTTGGGTTTTCTGCGCTCGTATCCGAATGCTACAACACGTTCGCCGACATCTGGAGGGGCAATAGACATTCCAACGCACGCAGGTCGGTGTTGTTGAGTGGCGATATCATTGTATGCACGAGTATGAAAGACGGCTAAGTCTGCACAGGGCGAAAGCCAACAACGGTCTACCTCCCAGATTGAGTACTGAGGCCCGGGATCAACATGGACAGCCCAAAACGAGAAGTTAGCTGTTCCGTTCCTGTGTTCAAATGTTTGGAGGTAATCTTCAATAACGTGCTTCGCTGTGATATAGAGGTTCTTGGCAATCCTGATGGAAGAGCCAAGTTCGTGGATTGTATTTGGTTCGCAAGGGTTTGCTACAAGTCTTGCTGAGACACCCGCTGCAGCGGTGTCTCCTTCTACATAGCGAAACTCTGGCGTGATATGCATTGTGAAATGACTTCTGTCTTAGAAATACAATGTTGAGATTCTACTTTTTCCCGAGAGCAATTTGAAGATCTTCCCGTCCCTCAAAGCCAATTCTGTCCAGGTTATCTGGCATTGACCCACGGCTGGGGGTCAGTGTGCAATTTCCAGAGAACCACTCATGTGTTTAGGGCGCCTGTGAACACAAAAACACTCTGACTCTCATTCCTCTAACTGTGAGGCGATACTAAAAGTGCAAGTTTAATCCAACGGTTATCATGTGTCCGTTATCCTGGAATTGCTTATCACGCAGGGAGGCGTCCTTCGAGTCGATTTTCTCAAGCCAGATATGGCGATAGGTGCCATCGAGGGAGAGATAGTCAGTGAGAAAGAGCTGCAGGCCTCCCCCGACATGCGCGCCAAACCGATGTTGTGTCTTATCGAAGTCGCCGGGGCCTTCGACATGGGTAAAGTACCAGCCGGCCCCGCCGAGAATAAAAGGAGAGAGCCGTTTTGTGCCGAATGGATAAAGCAATACTGAGCCTTGAACTGGAAAGGTTCGGACGGTTGTAGAATTGATGTCGGTCTTGCGATAGTCGACGGAGCCTTCAACGGCAAGAAATTTGAATGGGTGGAGACGGAGTTGTCCGCCGCCAAACCAGTTCGCATCTCCGTCTTTGGGATCAAAGTAGGTCGCACGACCGCCAATAGAAAACAGTCCAATATTCACATCATCGAAGAGCCCTTCTGCTGCTGCCGGTTTAGCCCCTTCTCCGTACAACATTCCGCCTAGAGCCGCGGTTATTGTCAACAGCACAACCGGTAGTTTCCATATTCTCATCATCGTGCACGCCTCCATGTAAGATTACGGCATTCTCTACAGCCATAGTCTTTAGACGGGGGTGGCCTCGCGGTGTAAACGATGTGGTATGAAAACTCGTACGAAGATGGCGAAATTGTTCAGGGCAGTTTTCAGTGCTATCGGGAAGAGAACTACCGGATGACGATACTGACTTGAGCAGAATATCCGAGTTGGGAAAGGAGTTGTTCGCAGTCTTCCCACGTGAGGCCGAAGGCGCGCACGTCGGCGACACCGATTCTCGCCACAACGTCCCGAATGGTCGGAAGATAGGTTGGATCGAATTCGCCGTCCATCATTGCCGATTCTGCCCAGGCTACCAGGCTGTCCAGCGACAATTCATGTCGCAGGTAAGCGGAAAGCTGATCGACAACCGTCTCACACGTGATGAGCTTCATGCTGGGTATGCCATCAGGTGGAAATGGTTAGATTGCAATAGGAGTCAGAGAGAAAACACGACCGTATCGTGCTGCTGTCGCGGTGTCTCCATTTTTCAGCGCTTCACGCACATCATCGAGTTTGTAGGCGTCTTCCACCGATAGGTAGGGCGACCATTCGTCATCAGTCACCAGCAGCTCAACATCGACTTCGGCCAGATACTGTCCCTCATGAATCAGCTTCTTTCGTGGTTGCTTTTTCATGTACGTCTCCTCATGAATCCTTCCTGCCACAGGTCAGGGTTGGGTCGATAGGCAGTAACTACAACGGCAGGTTCTGAATGCCCTTTGGGAATGCCCCATAAGACATGAATCGGATTTTCATTTCTGTCTCTCTGGAGCACCAGAACACAGGCCCCTTTAGGATAATCCGGATAATCTTCTACTACTCGCCCATCCTCAACGCCTTCAATGATATCACGGGAAAGAATATCATCGGCCACAAGCTCATCGTAACCGTGCTCTGAAATCCGAAGGGATCTACTCGTGACGAGACGTTTAATGCGTTCGAACGTATCACTCACGGCCTGTTATAAAATCCAGGATAAGAGGTGCCATTACTCCGGTCTCTTCGAGGCGGGAGTTTTTCATGAAAGACCTCGGATTCACACAATGTAATCACGCCATGTCAGGGAGGCTGCCTGAACATGGTACGTATGCTGGCATAGGAGTATTAAGTCTTGCAACTGATTCCTGGTTCCACCAGCGAATTGACTCTCTTCTACCCCCTTCATATAATGCAACCCGCTCCTGTTTGTCTTATCTGACAGTCACTTATGCCATCACCCACCAAAGACCGAATGGCTCAAAAACTGGCTCTAATACGAGCTGGACTTCGTCATGCGTTTACCGTTCAACCTAAGAATCAGTCCCTCGCCGTCGAAGATGTCCAGTTGCTGGAGCGGATTGCCGAGATGGTCGTCAAACGCGGCATGGCGGCTCCGGCGACGATGTTCTTGGAATCGATGGGCCCGATGAATTTTCTGGGCAGTCAGGCCCTGCATTTCATCACGCCGATCATTGATTGCGTGTTGAGTGCCAAAGAAGTTGAACAGGTCGCGCGGTTACTTGAGCGCCGGGATACGGTGACTCGTCTGATTGCCATCATTGAAGCCAAGTCTGCTCCACAGGGAGCAACGGCTCAATGACGGTTTCCAACTCTACTCCTCCCAAGATCGATCGTCCTCTCAATGTGATTGTCGCCACCGATTGCGGCAGCACCACAACGAAAGCAATTCTCATCGAAAAAATCGGTGATGAGTATCGACAGACCTATCGCGGGGAAGCCCCGACGACGGTGGAAGCACCGTTTGAAGATGTGACGCATGGCGTGCTGAATGCGATTGCTGAAATTGAAGAGCTTTCTGGTCGGAAGATTTTAGACGGTGACAAGATCATCACCCCTTGCCGGGGCGACAAGACGGGCGTCGATATTTATATCTCGACCAGCAGCGCCGGTGGTGGGTTACAGATGATGGTGACCGGTGTCGTGCAGAACATGACGGGTGAGAGCGCGCAGCGCGCGGCGTTAGGGGCTGGCGCTATCGTCATCGATGTGCTGGCGGCGAACGACGGTCGGTTGCCTCACGAAAAGATCGAGCGGATTCGTTCCATGAGGCCGGACATGATTCTGATGTCAGGCGGGACTGATGGAGGGGCGGTCACCCACGTCGTGGAGATGGCGGAATATATAGCCGCAGCGGAACCACGGCCACGGTTCGGTGTGACCTATAAGTTGCCGCTGATTTATGCGGGTAATAGGGAAGCCCAACCGCAAGTGAGAAAGATCCTGGAAGATAAGTCGGCGCTGGTCGTGACGGAGAACATCAGGCCGGTCCTGGAGCGGGAGAACTTGGCGCCGGCGCGCAACAAGATTCATGATCTGTTCCTTGAGCATGTGATGCAGCAGGCGCCTGGTTATAAGAAGCTCATGGAAATGGCTGGGGCGCCAATCATGCCGACTCCCGCTGCAGTCGGCCTCATCATGGAGGCGATCGCCAAACGGGAACATCTGAACCTGATCGGTGTGGATATCGGGGGGGCAACCACGGACGTGTTTTCCGTGTTTGACGGGGTGTTCAACCGGACGGTCAGTGCCAATCTGGGTATGTCGTACAGCGTGTCGAATGTGCTCGCGGAAGCGGGACTGGCCAATATCATGCGTTGGGTCCCGTTTACGATTGATGAGCAGACGTTGCGCAACCGGATCAAGAACAAAATGATCCGACCCACCACCATTCCGCAGACGCTCGATGAACTGCAAATCGAACAGGCGATCGCACGGGAAGCGTTGCGGCTGGCCTTGATCCATCACAAATCGTTAGCCACAGGGCTGAAGGGTGTGCAGCAGGAACGGACGATTTCGGATGTCTTCGAACAACAGACATCAGGCAAGACGCTGATCGATATGTTGAAGCTGGATTTGATCGTCGGAAGCGGGGGAATTCTCTCGCACGCTCCACGCCGGATCCAATCGATGTTGATGATGGTCGATGCCTATGAGCCGATGGGCTGTACGCGATTGTCCGTCGACAGCATCTTCATGATGCCCCACCTTGGAGTGCTCTCCACGATCAATGAGAAGGCAGCGACCGACGTGTTCGTTAGAGATTGCATGGTCTACCTTGGGACTTGCGTGGCGCCGATTGGGCAGGGAAGAGATGGTGATCCATGTGCCGACTATGAAATCACCTGGCCTGATGGGAAGACCACGAAGGAGCCATTGAAGTTCGGCGAGTTGAGATTGTTTCCATTGGAGTCCGGTAAGCAGGCCACGATCAAGGTGCAACCTGCCAAGGGAGTCAACATGGGGTCAGGCGTGGGTGTGGCCGTGACCAAGGAAGTTCATGGGGGTGTCGTCGGGCTCTTGCTCGATGGCCGTGGGCGACCGCTCCGACTTCCAGCTGATCAACCAGGCCGTGTCACAGCGCTCGCAAAGTGGTTTAAGGCAGTCGGATTGTATCCGACAGCAGAGTAGTGAGGACTGAGGGCCGAAAACTGAGGTATTGAGCAGACGCGCTCTCTCAGTCCACAGCCCTCGTCAAATGGTTTAAGACGGAGATTCGTTCGCCGGTCGCGGGGACAATCGAATCGGTGTCGAGCATCACAGGACAAGTCCTCTTGCGCGAACCTCCACGAGTGCTTCAGCTGCTTGCCTATGTGAACGGCACGATCATCGAAACGATTCCGCAGCAGGGCGTCGTGGTCGAAACGACGTGTAGCCTTGTCCAGGGGATCTTCGGCATCGGTGGAGAAACGTCCGGGGAGATTGTCATGGCGGTGAAGGGGCCTGATGAAGCGTTGACCGCGGGACACTTCACTAGCGCCATGAAGGACAAAGTCGTGGTCGGGGGATCCTTCCTTTCAGCCGAGGCGATGACGCAGGCCAAGGCGGTGGGTGTCGCTGGTTTGGTGGTCGGCGGGATTCACGATGAAGATTTGCGCGCCTTGCTGGGCTATGACCTCGGTGTGGCCATTACCGGAACCGAACAGGTGGGGTTTACGCTGATTCTGACCGAAGGGTTTGGGACGATTCCGATGGCGGCCAAGACCTTCAAGCTACTCTCTTCCCATGTCGGCCAGAAGGCATCGATTTCCGGTGCCACCCAGATCAGGGCCGGCGTGATTCGTCCTGAGATTATTATTCCGCAGGAACACACCAGCTCGAAAAGGGCAGCTCAGTCACAACGCGAGGGCATTCGTCTTGGCGACCCGGTCCGGATCATCCGCGATCCGATGTTCGGGCGTATCGGTGAAGTATCGGCGCTTCCATCAGGGCTCACCAAGATCCCCACGGAGAGTGAGGTGCGGGTCTTAGAAGTGAAATTTGCCGATGGAAAGAAAGCCGTCATCCCGCGGACGAACATCGAGGTCATCGAAGGGGCATGAAGCGTGAAGTGTGAAGCGTATCTCGTGGAACGCGCCGGTGGGTATGCCGTACGGCTCTCGCTGTTCGTAACCGTTTGGGTGTTGAGCGTACTACCGCCGTACCTCTTTGCTGAGGCACCGATCAGCGCACCGCAAGACGTTCGGGTCTTTGATACGCCGAGTGATGGTGGAGGCAGCCTCACGGTGCAGTGGGCTCCTTCGTCATGGGATGGTCCTGATGCACGGTATCAAGTCTTGGCCGGTGATGCGGCTGTGACTGACCCGGCAGCGCTCACGATCATCGCGGAGTTCCCAGCGAACTCGAAGTACGTCAAAGATGCAAAAACCGCGTGGTGGACAAGGAACGTCGACAAAACCTGGCATCAGGTCCTGGTCAGAAGCGCGAAGGGATTCGAGGTCAAAGATGGGACATCCTATGCCGTTGCTGTGGCAGCCGTTCAAGGCGACCAGCGGGTCTTTAGCCCGGTCTTAGTGGCCAGTCCTTCTCCGGACTGGTTTAATTGGAATCAGCTCAATAATCTCATCATCGCGTTGTCGTTCGGCGGGCTCGTGTTTTACTCGATCAGTTACGCCAAGCGACACGAGATCTTCCTACGGCGGATTCCAGGTCTTGATGCGGTTGATGAAGCGATCGGGCGCGCGACGGAGCTGGGCAAGCCGATCCTCTATCTGACCGGCGCGCATGATCTGCATGATCCCTCGACGATCGCCGCCGCAGTCATTTTGGGGAAAGTTGCCAAACGGGCCGCGCTCTACGAAACGGAACTGCTGGTGCCGCACCGCGAACCGATCACGATGGCAGTCTGCCAGGAAATTACCAAGCAGGCCTATTTGGAAGCGGGCAAGCCGGATCTTTTCAAGGAAGACGCCAACTTTTTTATCACGGCTGATCAGTTCAGCTACACGGCGGCAGTGGACGGCATCATGTTGCGGAAGAAACCGGCCGCTAACTTCTTCATGGGTGCGTACTTCGCCGAATCGTTGCTGCTGACGGAGACGGGCGCGAGTACCGGTGCCATTCAGATCGCCGGCACCGACTCAGACCACCAGCTGCCGTTCTTTGTGACGACCTGCGACTATACCTTGATCGGCGAGGAGCTCTACGCTGCCAGCGCGTATCTCTCCAAAGAACCGGTGCAGATCGGGACGCTCCGTGGTCAGGATATCGGGAAGGCGGTCGTTCTGAGTGCTATTGGTATCGGCATCGTATTGGCGACGGTGGGAGCCGTTACAGGCGCGCAATGGCCTCAGCTCTTTCTCGATCTTTTTAGGGATTTAAAATGATTTTCCTACGCCGACAGTTACCCCTCTTGATCACCCTGGTCACCGGCCTTCTGTTTGCCGCCCAGTACTACGTCCCGCATCCTGCATCGGAACAGATGCTCACCTCCGCGACGAAGTGGCTACAGATCGTCGGTGGTTTCGCGTTGATCCTGGGAGTGACCAGCCTGTTCCATCAGCATGCGGTAAAGATCAGACGCCAAGAAGCGGGGTGGGGCTACAGTCTCGTGCTGTACGTCGGGATGCTCGGCACCATCGCGGTCGGGCTGTGGACCAATGGCAAGGAAAGTGTCGAGGGGACCATGACGGCCTTCGGCTGGGTCTATAACTACATGATGGTGCCGCTGCAAGGGACGATGTTTGCCATCCTGGCTTTCTTCATCGCATCGGCTGCCTATCGCTCGTTCAGGGCCAAGAGTCGTGAGGCGGCCGTGCTGTTAGTGGCAGCTATGATTGTCATGATGGGACGGGTGCCGTTGGGTGAGTATTTGATTCCCCTGAGCGGCGATGTGTCGTCGTGGATTTTGAATGTGCTGAACTCCTCTGTGCGTCGGGCCATTCTGATCGGAGTGAGTCTCGGGGCCGTGGCCCTGTCCTTCAAGATCATCTTCGGCGTAGAGCGGTCGTATTTGGGAGGCGGTAAGGAGTGAGGCGTAAGGTGTTAGGGGTACGATCGAGCACGAACACTGAGATAGTGGCTAAGGGTTCTGCCCCTCACGCCTTACCCTTCACCCCTTACGAGGTGTTGTGGTTATGACTTTCGCAGAGCGTATGCTCAAGATCGATCGGCGGATCATTTTCTTAATGATCGGTCTCTGCACACTCTTGCCGTTGCTCTATCCGGTCGGCTTGCCGATCAAGGTTTCATCGGAAGTGCGCGGCGTGTACGACCACATTGAATCGTTGCCCGAGCGGTCGGTGTTTTTACTGTCGATTGATTTCGATCCGGCGTCAAAACCGGAGCTCTATCCGCAAGCGGTTGCCCTATTGCGCCATGCCTTCAGGAAGCACCTTCGTGTCGTCACGATGACTCTCTGGGTGTCGGGCACCGGCATGGCGGACCAATTAGTGACACAAGTGGCCAAAGAGATGGGGAAGGAATACGGAACAGACTACGCCTTTCTCGGTTGGAGTCCGGGCGGGCAAGCGGTGATCATCAATATGGGCCAGGACCTCTATTCGGCATTTCCCAGCGACTATAACGGAAAGTCCACAAAAGACTTGCCGGTGTTGGACGGTGTGCGAAGCTTGAAGGATGTTGGGTACATGGTCAGTTTAGGTGCGGGACGACCGGGGGTGGAAGAGTGGTATGTCTTCGGTAAGGATAAGTATAAGTTCGAGCTCGGCGGCGGTTGCACGGGAGTCATGGCGCCGGGATTGTATCCGTTGTTACGGAGCGGGCAGATCAATGGCCTCATCGGCGGCCTCCGTGGCGCAGCGGAATACGAAAACCTGATCGGACAGAAAGGCAAGGCCGTGGCCGGGATGGACGCGCAGTCGGCCACGCATCTCGCCATCATTGCGCTGGTGATCATGTGCAACTTGTTCTATTTTTCATTGCGCCAACAACGAGGCTGAGACACGAGTGACTGCTCTACCGTTTGAGTCAATCATAGGGGCGTGGGTCGCAACTGGGTTAACCCTCCTTATCTTCTCGTTTCTGTACAAAGACAACCCGCTGTTCAAGCTCGCGGAACATCTGTATGTGGGTGTGTCAGTCGGCTACGTCATTGTGAAGACCTACGATACGGTCATCGTCCATCTGGTGGTCAAGCCGATTGTTGAGAACGGTGAAATCGCCCTGCTGATTCCGGTCGCCATCGGGATGCTGATGCTGACTCGGTATGTGCCAAAGGCAGCATGGATGTCTCGGTATGCATTCGCCTTTATTGTCGGGATGGGCGCGGGGTTGGCGATTCCGAGAACAGTGTCGTCTTTCATTCTCAAACAAGTCGAGGATACCATTCGACCGTTGTTGTCGATGGCTGGGTCGGATGGCGTCACGTTCTCGATGAATCTGCTCAATCCGGACAGCCACCTCAACGCGATCATTATCTTGCTTGGGGTCAGCTCCGTGCTGTTCTACTTTTTCTTCTCGATCGAGCATAGCGGAGTGGGGAAAGCGGTGGCACGAACCGGTATTCTCTTCTTGATGATTTCGTTCGGCGCCGGGTTCGGCTATACGGTCATGGCTCGCATGTCGCTGTTGATCGGCCGCTTGACGGACTTAATCGAGTTCTCCGATGCCTCGTACGGTCGGCCAACAGTTTGGCTGTCGCTCCTCACGGTTGGGGCTCTCTTTCTGCTAGCTCGACGGGGTCGAGAGCAACCTCCTGATATTCATTGAGAAGGAGGGGGCGTCGAAGCAGTTGCGGCTGTAACCATTTCTCCCCTACAATGTCCCCCGCTATGACTACCAGTATCGTAAAGGACTCGACACAATATCCGGCCCTGCGGAATCTGCAGTTTTCTCCCATTAAACAGGGAGAGGATCAGCTGATTGTGCTCTGGGACCCCAGTGGTTTGAGCAAGGAGAAGTTGGTCCTGCCGCTGAACTTCTTCTTCATCGTGCAACATTTTGATGGTGAGCATTCCATTCAAGAGATCGGTGCCCTGTACCTGAAACGGTTCGGCGAGTTTCTGATGCCGAATAAAGTGGAACAGCTGATCGTAGATCTGGAACAAAAACTGTTCTTGGAAGGACCACGAACTGAGACGGCTCGGCAACAAGCCAGGATTGACTATCGGCAGCAACCGACCAGGCCGGCGGTGTTTGCTGGACGTAGTTACGAGGCGGACCGTGTCAAACTGAAGAAGCAGATCGATGGATTCTTTACCTCAGGCGAAGGGCCTGACTTCAAGCCGTCGGAAAACCGAGGTAAGTTGATCAAGGGACTGGTCTCCCCCACGTATGATCTTAAACAGGCAGGGCCGGTCTACGCATGGGGGTACAAGGAACTACAGGAAGCTCAACAGCCGGATGTCTTTGTCATCATCGGGACTGCCCATGCGGGGTTGGAGCACTTCTTTGCCGTCACAGACAAGGATTTTGAGACACCATTAGGAGTGGTGCCAGCCGATCGGACAATCTTGGGTCGGCTGAAGAGGCTGGTTCCGGAATTCTTTGACGAAGAGATCGCCCACCAAACAGAACATGCCATTGAGTTCCAACTGCCGTTCCTTCAAACTATCGTCGACAAACCTTTTACGATAGTCCCGATTCTCTCCTCATTTTCTGCGTTGAGCCTGACTGATCTTACGGTCCGGAGCTCAGTGGATCGATTTCTCAGCTCGTTGCAAGATGCGATCGGTGATTCTGGAAAGACTGTGTGCGTCATCGCAGCAGGGGAGTTGGCCCATTTGGGGATGCGCTACGGCGATAGTGCCCCACCCACCGATTTTTCCTTTCATCGCACGATGCAGCGTGATCTTGAAATGTTGAAGCCGATTGAAGAACTGAAGCCGGATGAATTCACCCAATTTATTCAGAAGGAGAACGACCAGCGCCGGATCTCCGGTTTTTCACCCATCTATAGTCTGCTGCGATTGATCCAGGCTGAAAAAGGCCAAGTCCTTCGCTACGATCGCGGCATCACCGACCAGTATAATTCCACCGCCACCTACGCCAGCATGGCGTTCTTCTAACCGTATTTACTGAATGTCCCCGGTGAAGCTGGTTGGGTTCCCGAGAAAAGCTCAACCGATTCCTGCCGTGTAAGCAGCGATCGATGTCGTTCGTAATCTCCTGCAACCGACTCCGATCAGTGCCTCGTTTCTTGTGGCTAGATCCTCCTAGCAAAATACGAAAGACACATGCACCTGGTGCTACACAGCGCTCCAATTGCCCCTTCATGCCCCAATTTCACGATTAGCGCTGTCTAGGTAAGTAGACAGTGTAACGTTTTGTATTTATTAGCATTGAATAGTTTTGGCGTAGCTGCTGGTTCATCCTGTAGAAAAACTCCCCACAAATGAACGATCTGTTTCCTTCCTCTGAATCGTTCTAACAATTTGTTATTGCAATATATTTCCCATTGATACTGTTCGTTGCCGTTTTTCGGCACAACGATTGCTGACAATAATTGTTGCTGGTGAAGGTCTGGGTGATTTTGGACCGGCCTCCGAATGACCCATTCCTTCGTAAGAAGGAACCCTTCACCAGCTCTTTGTCCATCAGGATCGCTTGAGGCCGGAGTCACGCTGGAGGCCGGTGTTTCACCATTCTATGAAGTGTGTGTGGAGGGGGTGTCAAAAAATACCTCGGTCACACAAAGAGATCTTCGCACCGTGTCTGGTCTACGGCTACTTCGCTCGCTAAGACAAATGATCGATTGATGCTGGGAGCAGTGAAATACTTAATTGTGAAATGTAGATCGATGATGGAGTAGGAGTCTCAACAGGGGTTTGTTCAATACGATCATCCGCTCTTAAAGGGATGATTCTAAGCAAGGGGAGGCCAAGTATGGGAGTTTCTATGTTTAAACCTTTTAAGGGGCTAAGGCGATCAGGTATCGCGCGGATACTCCAGTCGGTGTTGTTGGCTGGGGGGCTGATTGCGGCGCCGGGATTGTTTGCGGCGGAATCGGGTGATCGTCAGCATGGAGGACATGCGACGCCGGTGGCAATGCCGGGCTGGGCCCAACAGCTGAAAGGGCAGACGGTGGTAGAGAACGCCATCGAAGGGCGTGCCGACAATGCACAGAAAATGGAGATGCAACATCATCGCCTGATGGAGAAGCTTGGACAGCAGGCTCAAAATGATGCGCAGGTGCAACAGACGTCTGGCGCATTCAACGGCATGTCGATGATGCACCAGTACATGGGGCAGGATGGAAGTAGCTTCCTTCTCATGACGGATCCAGGAAAGGGTGAACCGGTCCTCAATTCTGGAGGGAAGTGCCCTGCCGGCGTGCCTGTCAAACAGTTCGATGTGTCGATGGTCAACATCGAGATCACATTAAACCGTTGGCTCGATTTTTATCCGGGCTATATGTATGTGCTGACGGAAGATCTCGGCAAGGTTCGAGAGGAAGAAGCAAAGAACAAAGAGGCTCGAGAGAAGGATGGATTTGATACGGGCGCTGTCACGACCGGTTTGCAAGGCGATATGATTCAGCCGCTCGTCATGCGGGCGAATCCCGGTGACTGCGTGAAAATGACGCTGCGCAATCAAATGGAAGGTGAGGATGGAAGTCTCTTCATTCAGGCGTCCAGCATGGTCGTGAGCGCGACGGGCAAGCCGGCGACAACCACGAACCCTGAATCTATTGTGGCGCCAGGCAAGGCGCAAGAATTTGAGTGGTATCTCCATCCGCAGATGCAGGAGGGGGTACGCCAGTTTCATTCCTTCAGCCATGACCGTGAGCTGACGGTGTTGGGCCTCTTCGGGGCGTTCGTTGTGGAGCCGAAGGGTTCCAAGTACGTCGAGGCCTTGGGGAGTGGGGGGCCTTCACCTGAGGTGAAGAGTGGGTGGCAGGTCAATATTGATAACGGGTCAGGACCGGATTTCCGGGAGTTTGTACTCTTCTATCATGAGATCGGCGACGAAGCCTTCCGACCACTGAACAAGAAGGGCGACTTCCTCCCTCAGCGTGACCCGCTGACGGACGCCTATCGTCCAGGTGGTCGTGGAATTAACTATCGCAGTGAGCCGTTCGGGATCGATCAGATGCATCTTCAGCACGAGTATTTCGGGTTTGAAGATGAATCGATGGCCTATAGTTCCTATACGTTCGGCGATACACCAACCACGATCGCCCGTGGCTACTTGGGCGATCCAGTGAAGTGGCGGATTGTTCACGGTGGTTCAGAAGTGTTCCATTCACATCATCCGCATAGTGGGACGATACGGTGGCAGCGGAGCCCCGGCACCGAGCCCAACAATCTTTGGGCTATGGGTGCGGATGGGCCTGTGAAGTATCCGGTGGTGCGAACCAAGTCCGATCGTGTGGACGTGGAAGTCATCGGTCCATCAGAAGCATTGGATCTTGAGCCGGAATGCGGCGGCGGCGGGTGTCAGCACCTTGCCGGTGAGTTCCTGTATCACTGCCACGTTGCCCACCATTATGTGGCTGGGATGTGGGGCTATGGTCGGTTCTACAATACGCTCCAAGTAGGAGCGGCACATACGGACAGCATGCCGGATCTCCGGGAATTGCCGGATCGTCAAGGCCGGATGAAGCTCGGGGTCTCTTCGGATAAGTTGATCGGCACCACGGTCGATTGGTTTGGAAAGACGTTTAAGATTGTCGATAAGGGTCAGAAGACCAACTGGAAGTCTAACCCGGTCGTGGTGAACATCAAGGATTGGGTTGAGATGTTTGTCCCGGCACAAGGAAAGCCAGGCCATACCGAGGATGAAAAGGGGCAGATCCTTTCCTACGATTCAACGGTGTGGGATTGGAAGTGGGACGGGAATATCGCGCGCGGTGAACGGGAAAGTACTGCGCAGAATCCAAAATATGCATGGGCGGCCAAGTGGGATGACAGCACCAGGCCTGCCATTTTGTTCGACCCGACCACAGCCAAAATGGCGTGGCCGTTGTTCAAACCGCATTTCGGCAAACGTGTGCCGTTCTCAGCGAACCACAGCGGCGCGCCCTGGCTGGAGCCGATTCACCAGGATGAAAATGGCGAGCGGACCTCCGAGCCGGCCAAGCCGGGTGAGCAGGGCCGATGGAGTCTCTGTCCGGATAATGCCAATCGCAAGCACTACAACATCCACTTCGTGCGGATGCCAATCACTCTGGCCAAGAAGCAGGGGAAAGAGCCGGCCATGGTCGATAAGGACGGCTTGATCTACGTGCTCCATGAGGAAGAGCGTTTGACCAGAGCGAATGACGATCTGAAGCTCCCCGCAGTCATTCGTGCCAATGTCTATGACTGTGTGGATGTCCTTCTGACGAGCGAGTGGGATGACGACGACTACACGAATTTCCAGTCGTCCAAGATCAACATCCACCCCCATTTCTTCCAGTTCGACACGGGGAACTCGGATGGTGTGATTTCAGGGTTTGAGTATGAGATGTCGGTCCGGCCCTTCACCATGTGGGGAAAGAAGACGAAGCATGGGTTGCCGGCCCCGATGGTGGCCAAGCTGGTTAGTGGGGCGAAGGCCGGTGCTAAGTCGGTCAAAATCCAGATGGCTCCAGGTGCGACGAAGTTTCATGTGAACACTGAAGTCATGATTGGAATGGATTGTTTGGAGAAAGGCAACGATCCCACAGCATCATTGCCTCGAGATAAGAGCTGTCAGGAAGTGGCACGGATCAAGGAAATCACGGGCGATCAGATCACGTTCTTCAAGCCACTCAAGAACAGTCACCCGGCGAATGATCTTGTGTCGCCGGAGTTCGTTCGCTATCGGTGGTGGGTGGACGTGGATATGGGTACCGTGTTCTGGCATGACCACGCATTCGGCGCAACGACTTGGCCACATGGCGGGTTCGGCGTGACGATCGTGGAACCGTTCGGATCCACTTATCATGATCCGAAGAACGGCAAGTTGGTCTACAGCGGTCCGATTGCAGACATTCACAGCAATGAGCCGATTGGGGCGGGCGTGAGTGGCAGTTTCCGTGAGCTGATGGTGTCGATCCATGACACGGTGCCGCACACTGTGAACGTGATCGAGGCTGGCAATCCTCCTGGCCAACCGGTCGAAGTGGCGTTGGAAGCCGGGAAGACGGTGTCGTTCCAGATGCCGGAAAAGATCCTGAATGCGCCGAATAAGTACATCAACGGCGGAACGCATACGACCGGCAGCGGTTTCAATTTCCGCGCGGCTCCGTTTGCACAACGCCTGTCCAACAATCCGGATACATCGAAGCTGTTCAGCAGCGCGATCCATGGAGACCCTGGTACGCCGCTGGTCCGTGCGTACACAGGCGACACCATGGTGTTTCGTCTGTTGCATCAACTGATGAACGAATCCCATGTGTGGACGATCTCCGGCCATACCTTCCTCACGGAACGGTATGCGGCGGATGCCAATCGGAAGAACTCGATTCACGTCGGGATTGCCGAACGGTATGATTTGGTCACAAAGGCCGGCGGATTCCAGGGCATGCCGGGTGACTACATCCACTTTAATGGCAGAAGTTCACACTTTGCCGAAGGTGGATGGGGGATCTTGCGGGTACTGGACAAACAAGTTCCCGACTTGATGCCTCTGCCGAAGGGGACCAATCCGTTGAGCATTCCTGCCACGCCGAGCTCCGTCTGCCCGGCGGATGCACCGGTGAAGAACTTCAGTGTGGTGGCATTGGATCGCCCCATGAAGTTGAATCCGAAGGCGCCGGACGTGATCGAAGTGGATTTCGAGCGGAAGATTGAAATGACCATGCCAGAAGGCAAGATCTTCGCGCTTGAAGGGGAAGCGACAACGGTTTCCAGCGGTGCAACGCCGCATCCGCTGACGCTTCGTGCCAATTTGGGCGACTGTATCAAGGTGAATTTGACCAATAAGATGAAGGCGAGCCGGGCCTCATTCTTTGCGCCTGGGTTGGCCTTTGATCCGAAAGACAGCCAAGGTTTGAACGTCGGCAACAATGGTGGCGACCAGACCATTGGCCCAAGTGAAAAGCGTCAGTACACCTACTATGCGCATCCGTCGAACAAGGAGACGACCTCCTTGGTGTGGGACGGTGGCAACATTGTGGTGAATCCACGGAACGGGTTGTATGGTGCGATCATTGTGGGTCCACGGGGATCTCAGTATCGTGACCCGGTGACCGGTGGGGACATTTCACAGAAGAACTCCTGGCGGGCGGACGTGATCGTGGATACGACGCTCCCAGAGAACGTCGGGAAACGGAACTACCGAGATGTGGCCCTCTTCTTCCAAGATGAGGACAACATCATCGGAACGGCATTCATGCCGTATGTGCAGAACGTGGCGGGGTTGACGTCGGTAAACTACCGCGCGGAGCCGTACAAGTTCCGTGAGGATCAAGGTTGTTCGCTGGGCAAGATTTTCCAGCCTTGCGTCGTAGGCAAGCCGGAAGATCCGGCGACGCCTGTCATCGAGGCCCATGCCGGTGATGCGCTGCGCATCCACGTGATCGGCGCCAACAGCGAGCAGAACGGGATGTTCGGGATCGAAGGCCATGAGTGGCCGATCGAACCGTATATGCCGGGGGCTGATATGATCAGCGTCGTGGAGTACGCTGGATCCGAGACACTCGATGTCTTCGTGCGCGGCGGTGCGGGTGGTCCGTATCGTCAAGTCGGTGACTTCGTGTGGTCGAATCAGCGGCTGCCTTACACGCAGTCAGGACAGTGGGGGTATCTCCGGGTATTGCCGGCTGGTGATACACGGATTCAACCACTGGGCGCTTTTGGAGCGGCAGCCAAACGGGCTGACCTGGCACCGCAGCCTAAAGCTACTCCGACCGCGATGAAATAGCGGAACGGAGAGAGTGTCGCATCTGTGGGGGAGTCGCCTGTTTCATGCGGCTCCCCCACTTGCGTTTTTGGTAGGATGCACAGGCATCTCGAGAAGGATCATTGGGGAAGTGCACAATGGGATCGGCATGGAGACGGGCATGCAGGGGAACGACTGAATACTCACGAGAGGTGACGAGGCGAGGAGGCTGGAGGGATCGAACATGAAGCTCATAACTCGATGTATGGTGGGGCTGGTCTTGTTGTCGTTGTCCGGCCCGGCGCTTGCGTATCAGGAAATGACGGTGTCGGATGGCGGGACGATCACAGGTACTGTGAAGCTCGATGGGCTGGTTCCCAAGCCAAAGGGCTACAATCTCACGACGTTGCCGGACCAATTCTATTGTGGGCGGATTTCCGATGGGCAGGGCTGGCGTATTCTACAGCCGTTTCAGGTTGGAGTGGCAGGCGAGTTTCGCGAGGTGGTGGTCTATCTGGAGGGAATCGAGAAGGGCAAGCCCTTTGAAGAAGAGAGTGTGCCGCAAATTGAAGCAAGAGACTGTCTCTTTCTCCCATTCACGACCGTCGTGCGAGACGACCAATCGGTGACGGTCGTCAATATGGACCCTGTCATGCACGACATACAGGCGTATGAAACCTCACATCTCGGTGCGCGTGTGTTGTTCAACGTGCCGCTGCCGATGAATCCGGAGCATCCGCGAAACTTTAAGGATCGCAGTGATGTCGGACTATATCACAAGCACATGGCTGGCCCGCCTATGAAGCAGTTGGTGAATCTCAGCAAAGGCCGGCGGATCTTCGTGATGCAGTGCGGGTTTCATGCCTATATGGAGAGCTGGGGGATCGCGGTGAATAATCCCTACTTCGCGAAGACCGACGAACAGGGACGGTTCACCATCACCAATGTTCCTCCGGGTACTTACAAGTTGGTCGTCTGGCATCCGTATGTGAGGACACCGGTTGAGCAAACCATTACTATGCGTCCGAAAGAGACGATGGAAACGACGCTGATGGTTCCGGCCCCGACGGGCCGGCTCTATGCTAATGAGGTCTTAGTGCACGATTATGTTCGCTACAATGTGACGGAAGAAGCCCAGAAAGAAATCGATCCCATGATCCAAAAGCAGATTCGCTGAGGGATGTTCGGATTGAGACAGGTTGAGGGACAGGCGCGATCACTCGTCGATCTCAAGCAATATTCATGGATCGTTGTCTTGTGTAGTCTGCTGGGGCTTATGGCAGCCCCGGCGTGGGCTGATCACGAAAGCTCCAAGCAGCCCCCACTGTGGACTCCACAAGATGAAGCGGAGCGATTGGGCGCAATGGAGGTGCCGGGTGGAATGACACTGGTCCCAGCAGGATCGTTTCTCATGGGGAGTGATCCTCGAAAGGACCGTGCCGCCGGTCCGCAGGAACAGCCGCAGCACCAAGTCTATGTTGATACCTTCACGATCGACCGGTTCGAGGTGTCAAACGTTGCGTATCTTAGATTCGTGCTTGGGACTGGAGTCCCCTGGCCGAAATTCTGGCGAGAAAATCCCTTTCCTGAAAAGGCTGCCCTCCATCCCGTGATTAACGTGAGCTGGTATGAAGCCGATGCCTATTGTCGATGGGCCGGGAAACGGCTTCCTACGGAAGCCGAATGGGAGAAGGCGGCGCGTGGTGTGGACGGTCGGATTTTTCCGTGGGGCAACGAGCCAGCCGGTTGGATCAAGAGTAATATCGCCCACCCTGGGTCAAAGCGTGGATTCAAGTACCCTCCGCTTGCCAATATTAATCGCTATGACAAAGGCACGAGCCCGTATGGCGTCTATCAAATGGCGGGCAATGTCAGCGAATGGGTGTCGGATTGGTTTGATCCTGAGTACTATCGGCAGGGTCACGACAAGAATCCACCAGGGCCCAAGAACGGAGAACTCAAAGTGTTTCGTGGAGGGTCTTGGAATGAAGATCCGGAGGTTGCTCGCTCCGCCGGTCGCAATGCCGGCCCCCCAGATCGGGAGAGTTATCTGACCGGGTTTCGCTGCGCGAAGTCTGGAGACGATGGAAATGGTGAAGCGTCAAATATCGACCAAGATAGTACCGCACCGACAGTAAATGTGGTTTCCCGAATGACGGACGATATGCGATGAATCATGAGATCAGGAATGAAAGGACAAATCATGAGAGAAGAAAGAGTGCGGAAATGGAACTGGGCTGGTCTGGCCCTAGGCGTGACAGGCGTCATCGTTGGGATGACACACGTTGCGTGGGGATCAGATATTCAGGATATTAGGGTGGAGTGGACGGACGCGGGAAAGAAGCTCGCCACCGAGCGCGTGGCCAGTTGGAAATCTAAGGGGGAGATGGTCTTGATTCCGGCGGGGGAGTTCATCATGGGCAGCGATAAGAAGACGGATCGGCTTGCCTATCGGAGTGAAATTCCTCAGCGACGGGTCTATCTCGATGCCTTTGAGATTGGGAAATATGAGGTGACAGCATTGGAGTATCTCAAGTTCATCCTCGCGACCAATCGTCCCCCGCAGCTAGATTGGCGGTATGATGGGGGCAATTTCCAGGAATCAATGGCGCACCATCCGATCATGCACGTCACCTGGGCCGATGCCGATGCGTACTGCAAATGGGCAGGCCAGCGTCTCCCGACTGAAGCCGAATGGGAAAAAGCTGCGCGCGGGGTAGATGGTCGGCTCTTTCCTTGGGGACATCAATATGCCGGCCCGACACGTGCGAACTTCGGGCGTACCGGACTCTCCGGGCCTGTTCGGGATCGCCCCGAGCGATTGCTACTCTACCCACCCATTATTTCAGTCGACAAGTATGAGAATGCCGTGAGCCCCCATGGACTCTATCAGACGATCGGTAATGTGGCAGAGTGGGTCTCCGACTGGTATGATCAGGATTACTACAAGTCCGCACCGGATCGAAACCCTCAGGGGCCGGAAACCGGAACTCAAAAGGCGTTTCGTGGCGGGGGCTGGATGGACAGTACCACCACGATGAGAGTGGCGATGAGAAACGGCACCGATCCGAACACCAAAATCAATTGGCTGGGATTTCGTTGCGCAAAGTCGGTGACAGGCGAACACTCATCAAGTACGACCTCTCACATGCACGATGAGTTGCCAACCTTGGAGGCTTCACACTGATGGCACTCACGTGGTTCGCTTCGTACAGGACTCGCGGCGCCGCAGCCAATCGACGATTCGCCGCTTGCTTGCTTGTTATGATGATCCCGGTGGCCTTTCCATACGAGAATGCTGCAGCGCCTGGAGGAAAGACAGAGGTATTGCCGATACAGAAAGCCGCTCCTGCGGCGGTCGTGATTGAAACCGCTGGGAGTGAAGTGGAGTTGCGCCGTCACATGCGTGCCAAAACTGGCGTAGTCGAACTGAAGACCGAGAAGGTTCGTTTTTCACAGGCTCCGACCGGGAGTTTCGGCTTCATTGCCCCGCCGTCTCTCGGGATCGCGTTGGTGATGCAGAGTGCCGATCTTGAACTGGATAAGGTGGCTCCTGTCGCTAATGCCTACGAAGTTCATAAGCTTGCAGATGGCAGCGGATTGTTGGTGGGGTTTATGGGAAAGGAGCTTGCGCCAGAGGTCTCCTCCAGCGAACGACCACATACTCTTCGAATCGCAATCTATTCCAATCCGTTGGGAAAAGCGCCGCTTATTGTGGCGGTACCGATCATCAAGCTGATGGTCGACCGAATGCCGACCCGGATTGAGCCCAAAAAACTCGACAGTGCCGTGATGTTGGAAATGGATTTGCAGAGCACGGCGAACCGAAAGTCACCGATTGGGCAGTAGCGGTCCATGATGCGGAGAACCCATGCGTCTACATGCGTCTATATTGTGATTGACAGGAAATATGAAGTTGAGTATTTTACAACCCCAATTCAATGAATCCTAACAGCCCTCCGTGTTGAGAAGGGTCGATGAAAATAATGAAATTGTGGGTGCCTAAAGTTCTCTAATTGAGCGTGACTAAAAGCGGAGGAGAAGTGGGCCGAGTGGCTTTGCTACTCGGTATTTTCTAAGGAGGCCGGTCCATGTTTTACTATCGTTACTCATCAATGAGGGTCATGAGTGGGCTCGCTGGTGTCCTGCTGCTGGTCGCACCGGCAGTGGTGGCGGCAGAGTCCTCATCGCATGTTGCCATGAACCATCAGCTGCCGGCTTGGGCGGAACAGCTCAAGGGGCAGACGATCGTCGAAGACGCCATGTCTGGAAGAGCTGATCGATCCGCAAAGGTTGAGCAGCAGCACCAGCGTATCATGGAGCATATGTCGAAGGATCCACAGGTGCAGGCCGTGAACACCGGCATGTACAACACGTCGGCCATGATGCATCAGTACGGAGCTGGTGGGCAGGATCTGTTGCTGATGTCCGATCCTCGGGTCGAGCCCGTGGCTGCAACTGGGGGAGGCAAGTGCCCAGCGACTGCGCCGGTGAAGCAGTATAATGTGTCCGCGATCAATGTCGAGATTACGCTCAATCAGTGGCTCGATTTCTATCCCGGGTACATGTACGTATTGGACGAAGATATCGACAAGGTGAGGGCCGAGGAAACCAAGAACAAGGAAGCACGAGACAAGGAGGGGTTCGATCCAGGGGCTGTGATTGCTGGTGTGCAAGCGCAGTGGATTCAGCCCTTAACGATCCGTGCGAATCAGGGAGACTGTGTCAAGATCAAGCTGAGCAACAAATTAGAGGGCGGCGAGGATGTCAGCCTGCACATCCACGGGTCGTCGATGGTGGTGAGCGCCACGGGTGCGGCCGCGACGACTGCGAATTCTGATGCAATTGCGACCAAAGACAAGTCTGCGGACTTGGAATGGTACATCCATCCTAGCCTGCAGGAGGGAGTTCGTCAGTTTCATACATACAGCAACGATCGTGAGTTGACGGTTATGGGCATGTTCGGCTCTTTTGTCGTGGAGCCCAAAGGTTCCACGTACTGGGAACCGCTCGGAACCGGAGATGCGACCCAGGCGACCAGTGGCTGGCAGGTCATGATCAAGAATGGGACTGGTCCTGACTTCCGTGAATTCGTGTTGTATTACCATGAAGTTGGTGACGAAGCCTTCCGCCCGCTCAACAAGAAGGGCGATTTCTTGCCACAACGTGATCCGTTGACGGATACGTACCGTCCTGGGGGCCGCGCAATCAACTATCGAAGCGAGCCGTTCGGGATCAACAACATGCACTTACAGCATGAATACTTTGGGTTTGAGGATGAGTCGATGGGGTATAGTTCCTATACCTTCGGCGACCCTTCTCCGACCATCCCGCGATCCTATATGGGTGACCCGGCGAAGTTCCGTCTTGTGCATGGTGGGTCTGAAGTGTTCCATAGCCACCACCCACATGGTGGAACCATCCGATGGCCGCGGAGTCCACGGGCAATCGATGATATGAATCTGTGGGCCACGGCGATGAACGGTCCGGTCAAATATCCTGTCATCCGTGCCAAGACCGATCGCGTCGATGTGGAAGTCATCGGCCCATCAGAGGCGTTGGACCTGGAAACGGAGTGTGGGTCTGGTCTCTGTCAACAGCTGGCCGGAGATTTTCTCTTCCATTGCCATGTGGCGCACCATTATGTGTCTGGGATGTGGGGCTACTGGCGCGTGTACAACACGATTCAGCAGGGTGACCTGCGGAACGATGTGATGCCGGACCTGCGTGAGTTGCCGGATCGCAAAGGCCGCATCAAAACGCCGATTTCGTCGGATAAGCTCATCGGTCAAACAGTGGATTGGTTCGGCACTCAGTTCAAGATCATCGAGAAAGGCCAGAGCAACTGGAAGGGTAATCCAGCGACGATTACGATCAAGGATTGGGTCACCATGCAGATGCCGACGGCTGGGAAGCCTGGCCACAAGGATGATGAGAAGGGTCAGATTGTCTCGTATGATGCTACGGTGCTGGATTGGACGTGGGACGGCAATCGTGCCATGAGTGAGAAGGAAAGCACGATTGTAAATCCTAAGTATGTGTCGCCGCATCCGGGCAAGCGGCATCCGATTATGTTTGAGCCGTTGACAGGGAAGGTGGCGTGGCCACATCTCACCCCGCATTTTGGAAAACGTGTGATGTTTTCACCGAATCACAGTGGGGCGCCATGGCTGGAGATGATCCGGCGTGACGACAATGGAGAAGAAAGCCTCGATCAAGCCAAGCCTGGTGAGCAGGGGAATTGGAGTCTCTGTCCGGTGAATGCCGGGCGAAAGAGCTACAATGTTCATTTCATCAAGGTGCCGATCAAGATTGCCAAGGCGCAAGGGAAAGAACCCGCGGTGATCGATCAGAACGGCTTGATCTACGTGTTGCACGAAGAGGAAGCGGCGATTCGCGCCAACGACGATCTCAAGTATCCCTTGGTCGTGCGCGGCAATATTTACGATTGCGTGGACTGGACCCTGACCAGTGAGTGGGATGACGACGACTACACCAATTTCCAGGCGTCGAAGATCAACACGCATTGGCACTTCCTGCAGTTCGACAATCAGGCATCGGACGGTGTGATCACTGGATTCTCCTACGAGCAATCGGTCCGCCCGTTCACGATGCTCGAGAAGAAAAATCCCAAGGGGCTTCCTGCTCCGATGAATACGGTGTTGACCTCGGCTGTGAAGAAGGGCGCGAAAGCAATCTCAGTGAAGAACGCCAGACAGTATCACGTCGGAACCTTGATCTTGGTCGGCGCTGATAATGTGAAGGGTAATGAAATCGCACGCATCATCGCCATCAAGGGCGATCAGATCACGTTATCCAAAGGGTTAAAGAACGATCACCCAGCCAAGGACATCGTGACGGTTGAATTCGTCCGTCAGCGGTTCTGGGTAGATGCGGATGTGGGAACCGTGTTTTGGCACGACCACGCCTTCGGAGCCACGACGTGGCCGCACGGTGGATTCGGGACCTTTATCGCCGAACCAGTGGGATCGACCTATCACGATCCCACGACAGGGAAACAAATCCGTAGCGGTCCCATCGCGGATATTCATACCAACGAGCCTGTGGGTCATGGGGTGAATAACAGCTTCCGTGAGCTCATGGTTCAGGTGCATGATACGGTGCCGCATACCGTGAATATCGTCACGGCGGGGAATCCTCCTGGACAGCCTATTGAGGTGGCTCTGGAGGCAGGGAAGACCGTGTCCTTTGCCATGCCGGAAAAGATTTATATGACTCCGATGCCGTTCCTGAACGGCGGAACACACACCACCGGAAGTGGTCTGAACTTCAGGGCGGGACCTATCGCCCAACGTTTGGCGACCAATCCGGATGTATCCCAGATCTTTAACAGTCAGATTCATGGAGATCCCTACACACCGCTTTTGCGGGCGTACACGGGCGACACCATGGTGTTCCGACTGTTGCATACCCTCATGAACGAGACCATGACGTGGACCTTGTCAGGCCATACATTCTGGACAGAACGGTATGCGCCCGATGCAAACCGCAAAAACTCCATTCATATTGGCATTGCCGAACGGTATGATTTGGTGGTGCCGGAGGCTGGTGGTCCTCGTCATCAAGCGGGCGATTTCATCCACTTTAACGGCCGATCTTCAAAGCTGTCGGAAGGCGGATGGGGTATCGTGCGTGTGTATGACAAGGAACAGTCGGATCTGAAGAAACTGCCGGCGGGATTCTCGAATAAAGGCGAGATCCCGAAGGCGTTGCCGGTGTGTCCTGCCGACGCACCAGTCAAGAGTTTCAATGTGGCGGCGATGGACTATCCGTCAATGACCTTTAATCCAAAGGCTCCGGAAACCATTGAGGTGGATTTTGAGCGAAAGATACAGCTCTCTAATCCAGAGGCCAAGATTTATGCTCTGGAGGAAGATGTGGCAAAGGTGTCTGGGAACTCAAAGCCCATGCCACTGACTATTCAAAAAGATTTCTTCAAGGTCCGACCACTCACGTCTGTATGGTGAGAGGAGCAGAACAATGAAACTGATACACTATGTGCTCATTGCGGTCGCGTCGATAGGTCTCTCGTCGCCGGCCAACGCGTATAAAGAGGTCACCGTATCGAATGGTGGCACTCTCACCGGCACCGTGAAGCTGGAGGGGCAGGTGCCCAAGCCGAAAGGCTACAATCTCACGACGCTGCCGGACCAGTTTTATTGCGGACGTATTTCTGATGGTGAAGGTTGGCGTATTTTGCAACCATTCAACGTTGGACCAGAGCGCGAATTTCGTGATGTTCTGGTCTATCTGGAAGATGTTGAGAAAGGGAAACCTTTCGAGGATGAGGGGGCACGGACAATTGAAGCGAAAGATTGTCTCTTCCTTCCGTTCACGACCGTCGTGCGGGACAGTCAACCGGTGACGGTCGTCAACATGGATCCGGTCATGCACGACATTCAAGCGTATGAGACGTCACATCTTGGCCCACGGGTATTATTCAACGTTCCCCTTCCGATGAATCCGGCCCATCCGCGGAATCTGAAGGACCGCAGTGACGCCGGGATGTATCACAAACATATGGCCGGCGCGCCGATGAAACAATTGGTCAACTTGAGCAAGGGCAGACGGGTGTTCGTCATGCAGTGTGGATTTCATGCCTATATGGAGAGTTGGGGTGTCGCGGTCACGAATCCATACTTTGTCAAGACAGACGAGCAGGGGAGATTCACTCTCACTGATGTACCGCCTGGAACCTACAAGCTCGTTGTGTGGCACCCCTATGTCCGGAGTGCCACCGAACAGACAGTGACGATCGGACCGAAAGGGACGGTCGATACTCAACTGGTGGTGGCAGCCCCGACCGGGCGACTCTACGCCAATGAGGTACTCGATCATGCGTATAACCGATATAATGTGACTGAAGAAACAAAGAAAGAAATTGATCCGATGATCAAGAAACAGAGCCACTGAGTATTGATATGAGGAGAAGCAAGTGAGCGTAAGAAGTACGTCGTTCACGTTGGGAATGGGGGCCCTCATCCTATTGATGGGGATAGTACCTGGTTACGCCTATGAAGCTATCGAGGTTGAGCACGGTGGATCAATAGAAGGCACGATCACCCTCGATGGATCAGTACCTGAACCGAAAGGGTTCAATCTCATTACCTTCCCGGATCCCACGTATTGTGGTCGCATTTCCAACGGTCGTGGATGGCGCTTGCTCCACGACTTCGTCGTGGGCCATCAAGGAGGATTAAAGGATGCCATTGTCCTGTTGGAAGGAGTCGAAGCGGGGAAACCGTTCGAGATGTCTGTTCCGTTGATCGAAGCACGCGATTGCATGTTCCAACCATTTATGACGGTCGTCCGGAACGGGCATGCAGTCGAAGTGATGAATATGGATCCCGTCATGCATGACATTCAAGGGTATGAAACATCGCTTGAGGCGGGTGCTCGTGTCTTGTTTAACACACCACTTGTCATGAACCATCAGCATCGACGAGGGGATCTCCATGCGCTGCATAACCATGCACCCGGCAAATCGCTGGTCGGGCCGATCTATCTGAATAAGGGACGCCGTACCTTTTATATGCAATGCGGATTTCACGCCTATATGGAAAGTTGGGCGATGGCGGTGAACAATCCCTATTATGCGCTGACCGACGCTGAAGGGAAGTTCAAGATCGATCAGATTCCTCCTGGTACCTATCAGTTGGTGGTCTGGCATCCACAGACCGGACCAGGCACCACGAAATCCATCGTGGTTCGCCCCGATGGTACACTCGTCGAGCAACTTTCAGTGCCTGCTCCGAAGGGGAATCGAACGGCATATCGAGTGATGGACAACCCACGATTTGGTCTGGAATCGTTGGGGTATTCCATCGATATCAAACCACTACTCGAACATCAACATTGACAGCCGATGCTTCTCTACGCTGCGAGGAACGCCTGCAGCTTGATGGTGTGTGCGTCCGTCTGTATCGGCGCGCTCGTTTGGCCGATCTCCAGTTCACACGGCAATGATCATCCTTCCGGAGTGCCTGAATTTTCCGGTACGCTCATCAAGCGAGTCAATGGAAAGCAATATCGGGCACAAGTGTTTGCCAAGGGCGATTGGCTCAGGTTGGAGTATACCTATGCCATTCGAACCGAGCTTGGCTTTGCGGCAATTGAAATCGTCAGGCCGGATATTGGGGAAATATGGTATGTCCTTCCGCAACGAAAGGAATTGTTGGTGACGCCGTTGACTGAAGATGTTCTTCCCGTTCGTCCTGAATTAATCGGAGAAACCGAGAGGACGGCGGTCGGAGATGACGAGATTGCTGGACGAATCGCACGGTTGTTTGATGTTCGAACGGAGCGGCCCGGGCACCTTGAACGATTCTATGAATGGATCGATGCAGAGACTGGCATTGTGCTCAAGTTGGTCAGTCAGGACCGTGATTGGTCGTTTGAATATGCGCGAGTGCGTCTGTCGCCTCAGCCCACCATGTACTTCGAAGCGCCACCAGGCTATAGAAAACGACCGAGCACAGCCAATCAGAAGCTGGTGGAGTAGAGGATGATTGCCTTGTTGATTCGACGAGCGGTGTTGGCCTTGTTCCCCCTTGCGTGCGTTCTTCTCATCTTCGAACCGGCAGGTGGTGGGACGCAGTCCGACCTGCAAAAGATTCACGCGTTGTACGACAACGCAGAGTATCCAAAGGTTCTTGAGGAGTTGGCCAAACTGAACGCAGAGACATCCGGAGTATTGGACGTTCGCCGACTCAAGATCCGCACGTTGCTGAGGCTCGGCAATCCTAAAGATGCTTTCACGGAATATGAGAAGCTGACGCAGTCATTACAGCAGGATGATCGAGTAATGCTTCGAGAAGTGGCTCTTGGATTTGTCGTGGTCCTTACGAAAGATATGCGAGAGCAGATGCGTGGAGCGGCGTATACCGCTTTGAAAGAGTGGCAGAGTCCCGATGCTGTTCCATTCTTCGAGGAGGGCCTCAGTGACGGCTCGGGTCTTATCAGAGCCTTGGCAGCTGAAGGGCTTGCCAAGCTGGAGGCTGGGCGCCGCTCGCCGAAATTTCAGCAGGCCCTGGAGGATCAGGCGGCGTTAGTGAAGGAGGCAGTTCTCAAGGGGTTTGCGAAGTCAGATGATGTGTCGGTGGTCGCACTCGTTGAACCGCTGCTAAAGGACCCGGAGGTACGAGTACGTGTGGCGGCTGCCGAGGTCCTCTGTCATCTGAAACGTTCGAAGGGGTGTGACTTGTTGTGGCGGTATGCCAAGGCGCTGAATCCCGATGAACGAACCTCGGCGATACGAGCATTGGTCCAGCGTTCAGCAGCACAGGTTTTGCCGGTGCTCCTGGAGGCGAGCGAACACAAGCAGCCGTCGGTGCGTGGGGCTGCCGCGACAGGGCTTGGCCAAATGTCGGCGGTGGAGGCATTGCCCGTGCTGACACGACTGCTGCGGGATCCGCTCCCGCCCGTGCGAATCGCCGCCGCGGTTAGCTTAGGACAGATGCATGGTGTGGACGCACGATCGCCATTGACCAAGGCACTCGAGGACCATGACTCCGCAGTCCGGGCCTTCGTCATTGGTTCGTTGCTGGGGCAGGGCGAACGGTATGAGGTTGTGGCCGGCCCCGTCCAGACTCTCAGCACCACGAAAGAGCCTGCTGTTCGTGCTGCTGTGGCACGAGCCTTAGGGCATGCTGTACAATCTAATCGAGAAGCGGCAGGATCGGCGTTGATGCTGCTGATTCAGGATACCGTGCCACGAGTACGGATTGCGGCGATCAAGTCCATGGCAAAAATTGAAGGAGTGGGTGCGATCTCGTTGCTCAAGCACAGTCTTCACGACGAAGATGATGCCGTCAGGGCAACGGCCGGAGGAGCGCTACTGGTTAGTGTTGTGCTGAAAGAATAGGTGCGGGACGTCATGGTGAGCCGTTGCGCCTAGTGGTCTGTTTTGACCGACGGCGTGTACCGAGGCTATGATACGAGGAACCGACTCTGATCTTGTGGAAGGGGTGTAGTCCGATGATGGTTCGAACTCTTGCTGGGTTGGCTCTGTTGTGTCTTGGGCTCAATGGTTCTCTGTTGTTTGCAAATGAACAATCGGCTCACAATCTGGCTGAGCTGTCGACGAGTAAGGACGGGGCCCCGATGATCGTGGTGCCGGCTGGCTCATTTCCTATGGGTGTACCTGATGGAGATCGAGACGGGGGGCGGGATGAATATCCTCGTCATGAGGTATTTGTCGACACGTTTGCGATCGACAAGTTTGAGGTGACAAACGGTCTCTATCTGGGCTTCGTCAAGTCCACTGGACATCGCGTGCCACAAAATCCAACAAATCCTACGAGAAATCTTTGGCACGGTGACACCATTACAGAGTCACTTGCCGAGCGTCCTGTGATCAATGTTGATTGGTTGGACGCGGACGCCTACTGCAAATGGGCGGGAAAGCGACTTCCCACGGAGGCCGAGTGGGAAAAGGCGGCCAAAGGAACGTCCGACAGGCGGTTTCCATGGGGCAACGTGGAGCCAACCGCTAAGCACCTCAATTATAATCAACGATGGATTGGCGAGAAGACCCTCATGCCTGTTGGAAGTTATGAGGCGGGCAAGAGCCCATTTGGCGCATATGATATGGCCGGTAACGTCTGGGAATGGGTCAATGACTGGTATGACACCCAGTATTATGAGAAGAGCCCGCAGAAGAACCCGAAAGGTCCAGATGCTGGTGTGAAGAAGGTTATTCGTGGTGCAGGATGGCAAAACGAAACGCCCACCGTCCGCATATTTACCCGCGTCGAGAGCGATCCGACGGGTCGCAATGAATCGACAGGATTCCGGTGTGCAGCCGATATTCCGCTGAAATAGTCAGCGAAGGCTCACCAGAATCCGTGTCTTCCCCCTGCGTGCTCAGGCGATCACACCCTTAGCCTACAGCCGTGCCACATCATCTTGATCTAGACCGTTTTCGTTGGGATAAGACGATGCAACCGTGGTTTAGTTCAGTGCTTCCGGTGAAGTCTTCGCATCTCGTGCACAACGGAAGCCAAGCCAATTCATCTTCGTGTTGGGGTCTGTCCCGTTGCGTTGCGCGGCTCGTACGCTCGGCGTGCTGTCGACCCAGCTGCCGCCACGGAAGCTCCGCTGGGTTCCCTTTTCTGGTCCCTTCGGATTCTGGTTGGGTGCCGTCGTATAGTATTTGGAGTCATACCAGTCGGCGACCCACTCGGCCACATTCCCGGACATCTGAAAAACCATGTACGGACTCACGGCATTGTCGTACTTGTCGACAGAAATAATCGGTGGATAGAGCAAGAGGCGCTCGGGGCGATCACGTACGGGGCCTGACAGACCAGTCCGTCCGAAGTTCGATCTCGATAATCCAGCCATCTGATTGCCCCAGGGATAGATACGTCCATCTTCCCCACGCGCGGATTTTTCCCATTCTGCTTCGGTTGGGAGCCGTTTGCCGGCCCATCGACAGTAGGCATCGGCTTCAGTCCAGGATATATGCATGACGGGATGATTCGACATCGTTTCTTGGAAGTTTCCGCCGTCATACTGCCAGTCGATCAGAGGCGGCAGATCATGAGCCAGGACGTATTTCAGAAATTGGACGGTTGTGACTTCAAATTTGTCAATTTCGTAGGCGTCTAGATAGACTTTGCGCTGCGGGAGTTCGGCTTGGTAGGCGTTCCGATCAACTTTTTTGTCGCTTCCCATTAAAAACTCGCCGGCAGGAATCATGATCATGTCTTCATGCGCCGGCAGCTTGGCTCGCTCCTCCGCCAGTCGTTTTCCTTCGGGCGTCCATTGCCGGACGACGTCAGCCACGTCCAGTGCAAATGCTCCGCCCACAGCGATCAGTCCCGTTAGTGTCATGCCTAAGACGATTCGATACACTCGCACGATCCATCCTCCTTCGAATATTACATATGTGGTTCGTTCTGTTGGGGCTCCGGCGCATCAAATGCTTCCAGCGGCTGAAAGTTCACAGGTAGATTAAACAGGTAGTCTGAAACCGAGCGCATTTTTACGTGCTGATACTCGACGATCCAGCTGCCGTCTTTCTTGGCCAGCTTCATGGGAAAATGTATGTCTGTGGCGACCCACTGGTAGTAGGCATCGACTCGCTCCCCTTGCTTGGTCGTGACCTCGTAGAGCACTGTGGGATGTCCCTCGCGTACTTCTGAACCGATTTCCTGCCTGGCGACTTCTCCCTCAAGCCGTTCACTGACTCTCAGGTCATGGTCCGGGCTATAGGGAATGGTCTTGAAGTGTTTCATTCTTGAAAGTAAGAGCCAAACGATCTGCTTGTCCTTCCTTACGATGCTGACGTTCACTGGCCCGGTACTATGGTGCTCGATACGCCACATGGCGTCCCTGTAATAGATGTAGGCTTTGTGCTGCTTCCTATCGATCTTCGTCACTTGATCGGCTGTAAACTCAAGGCCTGAAGCCTCCTGTCCAAACAGCAGCACAGTCCACACAAGCGTGAATACCAACCAAAGCTGGCGCATCGGGCAATATCCTACCATAAGAATCGGCGTATTTTCCGCACTGGTCGTCGACAGGTTCGTATGGATATTCTGTAGAGTGGTGTTGAGTAGGAGTCTATCGCGAAGGGAGTGGCGACGTCGATGATCGTGCGCACCGGAACCCGATCGTTGCCGACCGTTGATCCGGAGCTGCCCCGCCTCTCGTCGCTGTTCGGAGCATCACGGTTTTACTTTTCCAGGAGCCTCCGCGAACGCCTTTATAGCGCCCTGCAGTTGGGCCTGGTGGATTACGCTCCGGCATATAGGCATAGTAGTCGAAGCCGAACCAGTCCTGTACCCATTCAGCGACGTTCCCTGCCATATGGTGAAGGCCATAGGGGCTCTTCCCTGCTTCATGTGAATCGACAGCGGCCAGAATGGGGATTTCATGAACATGATGTTGCCCAAACATGGCGAGGGTGGAGGTGGGAGCCGCTTCACCCCATGGGTAGAGGGTACCCTCAGAGCCGCGTGCGGCCTTTTCCCATTCGGCTTCCGTCGGAAGTCTTGCACGTTTTTCCCTGCAAAACCCATGTGCCTCACCCCAGGTCACATAGAGTGCGGGCCATCGGGTCAGTGTCTGGTCTGAAACGAAATGGATGGTAATGACGTGCCAGATGAGGTGCTGTAGTTTATCGGATGGGTACAGATTCTTCCTTTGCAGATAGGAGAGATATTCCCCAAGGCTTACCTCCTCACGATCGATTTCATAGGCATCCAACCAGACGTGGTGTTGGGGGAGTTCCGTATCATCGAACTGTGTCCACTTTCCATACGGATCACTATCGACTCTCTTGGAACCGAGTAAAAATGAACCGGCAGGGATGGGCACCATCGGTGATGGTTGGGCCAGTGCCGCGATCCGAGTCAAGTGCTTGGCCAGTTCCGGTGTGGGTTTTGATTCAGACGCCGCCATACTGGGGCATGGCATGATGAGAAGGAGAAGAATGGAGATTCCAGACCACGTGCAACTGTTCGGCATCAAGCTGTGTCCAGGATATTCATAGGTGGCTCCTCTATGTGAGACTATAAGCTCGGGGTCTATGTCTTACAAGAGAGGCGGAGTGCATTCGATTCACTCTCATGAGGGCTGAATTGGACGAGAGTGATGGGGTATGCTGGGATCATGTCAGCAGGAAACACTCCTGATGCTATTTCATGGTGGTCCACAATGCAGGACCGTTCGAAAGGATTGTCGAATGAGTGATCTCGTCTCTTCTCCGGTTCGGTGTGTGGGCCTATTGATGTTCCTCGTCAGTGTCGTAATGATAGTGCCAAGCCTTGAGCTCAGAGCCGAAACGACGTCGCTCAGCCAGGACGCATTTCTTCGAGCGAAATATGTAACGGTGGGAATCCTGGCGGAAACTCAAGACCAGCGAATGCCGGAAAAGCCTGGCAAAGTTGCCATCCGTGGAACTGGGTTTCACCTGCGAAATGGCTATGTGATTACGGCAAGACATGCCGCGGAAAAGCATGATCTCTCGGCAGGAACGATCATTCAGAAACAGATCCGCCTCCTTACGCATGATCTCCATGAACTTTCCGCCGATCTCGTGGGCGAGAGCGCATTCATGGATGTCGTGGTGTATCGAGTCGTCGAGCAGCATCGTTCGAAACTGCAGGCTGGGACGTCATTTGCCACGGTGGACGTGTTGCCTGGAATGGAAGTCTTCACAGTCGGCTATCCACTGGGTTGGGGGCCGACGATGGCTTTTGGGAGGCTCGGCAATACCAACGCATTCTTGCAAACCATCGATACTCGCCTTATGCAGGCGGACCTTTCGGCATGCAGCGGAAACTCGGGAGGCGGACTGTTTAACGCGCAAGGAGAAGTTGTCGGCATTCTGCATGCCGTGATTCAAACCGATAAAGAAGAAACCCAGACGTATTGCAGCCGTATGACCTTTGCCATTCCGGGAAGCCTCGCCGAGCGTATCGTCCAAGCCGCTCTTTCAGGGAAGCCGCTTACGTTTTCGAAACTCGGGATCCATATGACATCAGTGAAAGATGGGACGAGGTTGCGCGTCGCGGTCAAAGATGTCGCGGAGCCGGCCAAGTCCGCAGGTATTCAGAAGCACGATGTCTTGCTGGCGATCGAGGACACAGACATTCTCGACGGTGCGCAGCTTAAAAACTATCTCATCGAGCACACGATCCCAGGCCAAAGGGTTTCCGTCAAAGTTCGCCGAATCGATGCTGACCTGACGTTTCATGTGGTGTTGGGTGGAGGATGACCGTGTTCCTCCGTTCCAATTTCAACGGCGAAGGATGGCTTGAACCCCCTCTGAGCTATCCTGTACAAACTATCTATGATGCTGCAGGGTCTGTCTTCCTTGATTCGCTGGGGTGTGTGCCCTCGGCCGTGTCGATCGTCATCGGCGGGCGGGGACAGACTGTTGCCGCGCTTGATTTTTGGCTGAGCGGATCGTCAAAAGCGGAGGGTCCATCGTTACGACCCATGTGAGCGCCAAGGATGATCGCTGGTGGTTCGAGTCTGCGCGACACCACAGGAAGCCAGTATCATGATCGTTCGGATGGCTCATCCTCTCGAAGCGGCGGCAGTATCTTGAAGTCTCGATCGTGACCGACCATTTATTGACGGTGGCGGAGAATATGGACGGAGAGGTCTCGCGCGAATTGGTGCGTGACGAGACGTTGAACGGCTATCCTACGGAGTTATTCGAGGTCACGGTTGCTGAACAGGGTGAAACACGGCAATATTATCGGTGGGTGACCAAGGCCGAGCGGGTTCCACTGAAGACGGTGAGGAAACAGGGGACATGGTCAGAGAAGTTTCTTCGGGTGATCTTCACGGAGCAATCTCCGTTCCTCTTCGAACTTCCACGACGACTGGATAACGCGAATCCATCAGTAGCTACGCAACCTTAGTCGTATGACCGGAGGAAACATGAGAACGGCGATGATGGGCGCATTGTGGGCGGTGGGATGTGTGTCGGCCTTCCTGACAATCGGACTTCGAACCGATGCCGGAGCCTATGAGTCTGCACCGGTGGTGGACGGAGGGACGGTGCGGGGGACGGTCATGTTCAAGGGCACCGTGCCCGAGCCGAAAGAATTCGAGTTGCGCCGCTCCCCGGACAGCGAGTTTTGCGGGGCGCTGTCCGATGGCAATGGGCATCGGCTCCTGAAGGAAGTTACGATCGGACAGGAGGGGGGGCTCAAGGATGTGGTCGTCCTCGTGGAAGGCATCCAGAAGGGGAAGCCGTTTACCTTCACCGATGCCGAAGTAGAAGCCAGTCTCTGTCAGTTCCTGCCCTTAGTCACGGTGGTGAGCGACAAGCGCCGCATCACGGTGTTTAATCGTGATCCGGTGCCCCATGACATTCAAGGCTATGCGTACGATCAAGCCGGCGTCGATATCGTTCTCAATCGGCCTGCGTTGCACGTGAGCGGGACTACTGATGTCGTGCAGCTGGGCAAAGGGCGAAAAGCGTTTACCATGCAGTGCGGCATGCATCCCTACATGCAGAGCTGGGGCTATGCGATCGACAATCCGTATTATGCGGTCACAGACCCCAAAGGTTCGTTCGCCATTGGCGAACTCCCAGCCGGGACGTATCACATCAAGGCCTGGCATCCGATCCTCGGAAGCCAAGAGCGGGACATGATCGTCAAGCCCAATGAGACGGTGTCACTCGATCTGTCGTTTGAAGCCAAGTGATGAGATAGGGTGGAGGTGTGAGGTTCGCCTCACCTTTGGGCTTACTCAGTAGTCATAGTGTCCTCGCAATGCGGGAGATGAGCGACACCGGTGAGCAGATCTACATTCACAGCGTCGCGCAGCGGCGCAAGCGATCCATGATCGCGATCCCCAACCCTTCTTCCCTACAGGGCTCCGCATAGATTCGATCCAGGCCAAGAGAGTCCAGCCTCCGCAGCGCTGCAAACAGGTGGCGTGCGGCTTCCCTCAGATCGCCGGTTGGAGAGAGAACTTCAACAGTGGCAAAGCGATTATCGCTGTCTTTCTGGTGCGAGTGGATCAGTAGACCTGCGCGCTCGTCATCTTTCAGGATAGGCCTTGCTCCAGCTGAGGCTAAGATCGTCAGTTGTGCTCGCGTTGCGTAGTTGCGTGACAATTGACCGGGCGCAAGGGGCAGTTGATTCACAGACGACGCCCGGCGAATAGCGCCGATGACAGCGCTGAGTTGCTCGATAGTGATGCTGCCTGGGCGCAACAATTCTGGCTGTGGTCCTGCCAGTGAAACGATCGTCGATTCGACTCCAATCGGACATGGTCCTCCGTCGAGTATGAAATCCACTTTATTCCCAAGCCCATCAGCAACATGTTGAGCCGTGGTTGGGCTGACATAGCCGAATAGATTGGCGCTGGGTGCTGCGATCGGGGTGCCTGCCTCTCGAATAAGGCTCTGTGCCACCGGATGGTTGGGCATTCTGACTGCAACCGTCGAGAGCCCAGCGGTGATGAGATCTGGGATCGCCGGCTGTTTTGGCAAGACCAGCGTCAATGGACCGGGCCAAAACGCGTCGATGAGCCGCTGACCCAGAGAGGGCAGAGAACCAATCACCATCTCCAATTGCTTGTGGTCGACGATGTGGACGATGAGTGGATCGAACTGAGGACGTTGCTTGGCTTCGAAAACCTTCGCTGCTGCCTCAGCATTCATCGCATCGCAGCCGAGTCCATAAACCGTTTCGGTTGGAAACGCGACGAGTCCACCTGTCTTGATGATTTGTCCCGCTCGTCGAATGGATTCAGCATCTGATGCCGAGAGGATGGCGCCCTTCACATGATTATTCTCTCTCTCCATGGAAGGCTGCACAGCGGGCTGATCGCCTACTCCTTCACGGTCATCGTAATCTTGATCGGATCGAGTGGGTTGTCTCGCTCGTCACGAGGGACACCGACAATCTTCTCGACGATGTCGATCCCACGAAAGACTTCTCCAAACACTGTGTAGCATCGATCCAACCCGCTGTTGTCTCCGACGCAGATAAAGAACTGTGAACCGTTGTCGTTGAAGTCGCGCGTACTATTGCTCTCACGGGGCATTTTCGCCATGGATACCGCGCCTCGCTTGTGTGGGTAGTCGTTCGGTTCGGGGGAAAGAAAGTAGCCTGGTCCGCCCGTGCCGTGGATGATCCGCTCGGGAGTTTTACTCAACGGATCGCCACCCTGAATGATGAACCCAGGCACCACACGATGGAACGTGGTGCCGTCATAGAACCCCATCTTGATGAGATTGATAAGGTTCTCCACATGGCGTGGTGCGGCGTCTGGGTAAAAGCGAATCTTGATCTCACCGAATTTCGTGGCGATCGTGACGCGGGGATCCTTCTTTTGAAACTGCATGCTCATGGTCTAACTGTATCAAGGCAGTCTTCTCGATGACAAGGACTGGTGACGACGTTGAGTTCATGCCATCACGGCTCATGGCCATTTTCTGTGAGTCCATCACCTGGGGTGATGCCGAGCCACATGATTCCACCGATAAGAGCCATGATTGCGGCAAAGCCGAGCGAAGCGGGCCATCCCCACTGGTGAGCGAGCCATGGTGTGATCGTAGGCGAAAGGGCGCCGCCGAGATTGGCGCCCATATTCATGAGACCTGACAAGCTACCGGCATGGGTCGGTGACAGATCGCTTGTCGAGGACCAATAGGCGCCGATGGTGAAGTAGAGCCAGCCTGCACCCAATGAGAGGCCGGCGATCGCCAGGTAGGGAGACTCCACGCTCGCACCGAGCGCGATCGAGCTCGCGGCTAACCCCATGCCTGTCATGCCTACGATCTGGCGACCCTTGGTGATGCCGTGGCGCATCGCTAGCCGATCGGTGACCCATCCACCGAGGGGACACGAGATAAGAATTGTGAGAAAGGGGGCGGCAGCAAACACCCCACCACTTAAGATAGTGAAGCCACGCGCATTGACGAGGTAGAGATAGAACCATGACATGTAGACGTACGCGACATAGCCGAGACATCCATAACTCAACGTGAGCCACCACACGCTTGGTGTTTTTCGGAAGGTGGCCCAAGGAATCGATAGCTGGGTGATGGGAACCGAAATCTTGGATTGTCCTGTCTTGTGATCGTCGTGCCATCGGTGACTTGTCGGGCGATCAGCGGCCAAGAGCCACCAGATAGCGGCGAGGCCTATTCCTAAGCCGCTCGAAAGGTAAAACGCTGATTGCCAACCATAGTTAACCATGATCCAAGCGGTGAGGGGGGGAGTAATCGCTGCGCCGATTCCGATCCCACCAATGGCGATGCCGATGCCGAGGCCTCGTTCATGTGCCGGGAGCCAGTCGGTGACCGCGCGATTAAACGCCGGCAAGGCTGCCGCTTCTCCCACTCCAAGGAGAAATCTGATACAGGCCAGAGCGCCGACCACTCCCAAGGGCCCGGCCAGAAATGATGTCGCCGCGATAGCTGTCCAAGCGGTGAAGCAGGACCACCAGACCAGTGCGATCGTCAGCACGATGCGTATGCCCCAACGATCACTGAGCCAGCCGCCGGGGATTTGGAACAGAGCGTACCCGACGACGAATGCCGAGAAGACCAAGCCCATTTCCTGATCGGTCAACCCCAGCGCTGGCATCATTTGCCGCGCGGTGACGGAGATATTGACGCGATCGATGTAGGTCACAACGCTGATGGCAAAGAGGAGCCCGAGAATCAACCAACGCAGAGGGGAAGGAAGGGAAGATTGAATGCCCTTCGTGGAGATCGTCTCGCTCACAATAGCTCGGCTAGCACATTCATGTGGAAGATGATCACTCTGAGGTTTGGTAGGGGGCGCGGGAATGACTTGCGTTGCCGTCTCCTTGGGAGAGGCGGCAACGCGAAGTAGTTATTTGGCAACAACCTCGAGCAGCTCAACCTCGAAAACTAAGGTTGAACCCGGCTTAATGATCGGCGGTGAACCGCCGTCGCCATAGGCCAGATTGGATGGGCACACCAGTCGGCTTTTCCCTCCGACCTTGATCTGTTGGACGCCCTCCGTCCAGCACTTAATGACTTTATCCAGTGGAAATGTCGCTGGTTCCCCCCGCTTGACGGAACTATCGAAGACTGTCCCATCGGTTAAGGTGCCATGGTAATGGACCTTGACTGTATCCGTGGCCTTTGGTGTGGCTCCGGTTCCAGGCTTGATGGTGGTGATCACGATGCCGGATTCAGTCTTGGTGGCGCCCTTCTCCGAAGCCGCTTTGGTTAGAAATGCGGCTCCTGCTTTCTTCTCACCCTCAGCAACCAGCGCCACTCGAGATTGTTGAAGCTGTTGAATCTTCGGCCCAAATGTTTGGAGGTCAGCTTTGGGGGGACGCTTCAGTACGCCGTCGGTAAGGCCATTTTTGACCATATCAAGTTCGGCGTCGCTTAGCGAAAAGCTTCCAAGCGATTGGCTAATGGCCAATCCAAGCGCATACAACGTCTTCTGGTCATCATTCGCTGGATCCTGCGGGGCCGCTAATAACGGTGTCGAGAGAGTGAGAAGCCCTATGGCAAAACATAGTGTACGAATTCGCATGGAGTGAGGGTCCTTTCTTATGATGGTCGATGGGCCAATGTGGCACATAAGGATACGATAGGCTTTCCAAATCTCACAACAGAAATCTCACTGAAGTAGGTAGGGCCAGTCAGGCGAGGTTCTATGCTCCACGCAAATATGTAGTTGAGGGGGTGGCGGAGAGGGGCAATGCCTCCCGTCGTTAAAGGAATTCTTTCGCTTTAAAATACAGACGGTTGCGCTGATCGCGTGAATGACCTTGGAGCGAACAACTCTCGTACCTTAATACAAACCGCAACCTAATTCAACCCGGATTGAAATTGTCTGGATGCCACTGGTTGCCCTCTGCTCCGGAAGTCTTCATCTCGTAAGCTATATCCCGGCTGTACAGAGCTGCCTTAGTTAGGTCTGGAGTATAATTACCATCTTCCAAACGCGCCCTGTCGATCCACAGTTTGAAACACTTATGATTCTCTAAGTCATGAATGTGCGGGTGATTGCCGCTACGAACCGTAACCTCGAGCAGTTGTCCAGGACCGGCCAGTATCGGCCTGATCTCTATTACCGCCTCAACGTGTTTCCGATTCATTTGCCTGCCTTACGCGAACGTGAAGGGGACATTCCATTATTAGCGCAGTACTTTGTCCGTAAGTTCGCCACAAATCTCGGTAAGAAAATCGACCGAATTCCGGAACGGATGTTCACGACTCTTCAGCGGTATCCGTGGCCCGGCAATATTCGCGAGCTCGAACATGTGATCGAACGTGCCGTGATTCTGAGTGAGGGGCCTGAGCTGGAACCGATCGACTGGCTCTCGCCGTCGAACCAGAAGAGGGATATGATACAGACGCTGACGCTCGAAGAGATGGAACGTCAGCACATCCGTGATATCTTGGAACAGACTAGCTGGCGTGTCAGCGGTGAGAAAGGCGCAGCGAAAATCCTCGGTCTCAACCCGACCACGCTCGAAGCGCGCATGAAAAAACTCGGCATCGCCAGACCAAGCTCACCAACTGGATAATCTTCTCACCTCTCATGGAAGGAGGCCTAATGCCTATTCGGACGGTTGCCACGCCTCTGCTCGGCGTCGGCCTTCTCGCCTTGATTCTGATCGTTCACGTTGGAATAGCTGATGCGCAGGTCCAGTGCTGGGTGCCTCGTCAGAACGAGGGGCCTGTCACCGATAAGCGATGGGCGCGCCATCTCAAGGCCATGAGCGCCGCGGAAACCATTCTCAAACAGTCACAGGAGTTCCTGAATTCTCCGGTTCCCGTACGCCTTCGAACCACGATGGCGACCAACCGTTATGAACCGAAAGACTCTCGGTTGATCGTCCAGGCCTATCCGGAGCAGACGTCACTCGGTATCGAGATCTGGCAAGGAACATGCGGGATTAGTCCTGATGCAGATCGCCTAGCCGGATCGATCGGAAAGATCAGCATCTTTTTCAACCATCTTGCGAAGGACATGTTCATGGGCCAGGATGAGATTCCGGAGCTGACCGGCATGATAGGTGGGTATCCTGAGTACAACGGGTGGGTGGTGATCTCAAAGAATGGGCGGCTGCCATGGATTCCTCAAACTCTCGGTGATCGGCTTGATCGCGTGGGTGTTGTCCGTGAAAGAGCCTTGGCTGATTGGCGCAACGCCAGGGTGTTACGCAAAGCGCCCGATCAAGCCATAATCGACCGGACTGCGGCCTTACGGAGAAAGACCGACCCAGCCGGCGCCGACCAATATGTGGAGAACATGAGGCGACTGACGGCAGACTTGCAACGGGCACAAACCGAGGATGCCACGCGAGAGGCGCACCTCACGAAGCTGCTCAATGCATACCGTGCCTATCGGGCGTTGTTTACGGCTCAGCAACTCGCAATGCCTGCGGTATGGGCCGATAGCAATGACTCAGCTCGACAGGCAATGGAGACTCAGATCGCTGAGTTACAAGAACTCAGTGCGGATGAGCAACAGAGAGTGGGCGACATACGGGAGCAGAGTCGAGATTTGGAGAGAGAGGCGATGGCGAGCAACAAGGAAGCCGTCGCGCTCCGGTTACGCACCCAAGCCATGGACTTGTTGCAGGATACCGAACAAATTCGCAATAACCATAGGGAACGTGCTGCACTGGAGGAAGAAGCCTTGCGAGGTGCCTATGAATTGACCAACCTTAAACCGGGCCTAGCAGAGCACGCGCTTGCCTATAAGATGGACCCGACCGTGCCAAACTGGAGTCAGCCGGGAAAGATCCACGTAATCGTCGTATCGATTTTGACGTTGGCCGAGGAGGATATTCTGCAGCGCCCTGAACAGGCAGCGCGCAAGGCTTGGCTCGACCGAGTCAAGGAGTCACTTGATTACGCTGCCTTGGCGGCATTACTGGACTGATACTCGCAGACTTACTGGTTTTCACATCATCCCATTCCATAGCCTCTTGGTCTCAAGAAATTCTCCCAACTAATTGGGACGTTCCCAATATTTTAGGAAAAACCCACGTCGCTTCCTTCCCTGTCATCCAATAGCAGAAAGTTCTTTCACTCAATTAAATCGATATCTTGTGCCGTCAAGGTTGCTGGGTTTTTGCTCTGGCATCACCGTTGCTGAAGAGTCTGTGCAGTGAATGACAGCAAAGGAGAACATGAAGCGATGCTGAAGATCACGACAATACAGGAAAGCGGGCGAGATGTTCTGCTCAAGCTGGAAGGCAAGATCACGGAGCAATGGGCGGCCCTGCTTGATGGGGAATGCCGCACATATCTTCGGCAGAACAAAGCCGTGTGTTTGGATTGCTCGCATGTCGAGTACATCGATGGACGGGGAGTCGAGGTGCTCAATGCGTTTCCCCATGCACATGTCACCCTCATGAGCGCTCCGGCCCTTGTGACGGAGCTGCTCCAGATTGGAGGCCGGTCATGAACGTTGAAATCAGTGGTGTCACCGAGTCTATGAGTCATCGGATGGTTGCGAGTCGGAAGCCGGAGCTGAATTCATCAGCCACTGTGGCAAACGGGAAGGTCGCCCTCCTGGCGCGGCTCAGGCAGGGAGATGAAAGGGCGTTTGATGAATTGGTGACTCGACACCATAGCGCCTTGATCAGGATGGCGATGGGCTATGTGGCGGATCGGGAAGTGGCGGAAGAAGTTGTCCAGGATACCTGGATGGTGGTCATCGAAGGGTTAGGCCGGTTCGAAGGCCGATCGTCACTACGAACCTGGATTTTTGGAATTATGATCCATAAGGCCAAAGACCGTGGGGTGCGCGAGAAGCGGCACACGACTTTCTCTTCTTTCGAGTCTGCCGACGACGATGGCGATGATGCGACCGATCCATCTTGGTTTCACCAGTCCGGCGAATGGGCCGGCCACTGGGCCTTCCCGCCTCAACCCTGGGACGATCAGACACCGGAAAAACTCCTGGCATCACAGCAGGCGATCACTGCCATGAACCGGGCGATTGAGGCGTTGCCGAGAACCTTGAAAGACGTCTTGATTCTGCGTGATGTCGAGGGAGTCGAGGCAAAGGAAGTTTGCAATATCTTGAAGATTACAGAAACGAACCTCTATGTCAGGCTGCATCGGGCTAGAGAGCGGGTGCGCCAGGCGGTGGAAGCCTATCTGGTGGGGAGAAAACCGACGATGTAAGGAAATGCTGAGAGAACCGACCCACTCATAAGCACTCAAGGGGAGGTCTTCACTATGGCACAGGAAGAGGGGCAGCCGATTTTCTCAGAGGTCACCTGCCAAGAGATCGCGCAGTGGGCCTCGGCCTATCTCGACGAACATGTCGAGGACGAGCGGAAACGTCACATCGCCCTGCATTTGGCCATCTGTGCCGGCTGTGAGACCTATGTGAAACAGATTGCAACGGTTCGGGACGTGGTGGGGATACTGCCGAAGGCGATTGAACAACCATCAGACTCTCAGCGATTACGACAGGCCTTTGTTGCGCGGGCACGCCGCTTACCGGCTAGTCGCTGATGCGCGCTGATGGGAGGGTTTTTATGATTGGTTTGCGAGTGCTCATCGTACTATTTGTGGTGGGGGGGGTGGGCTCGATCCACGCCAGCCAATTCTTCGAACGGAACAACCTGGCAATTGATGGCTACGATCCCGTCGCCTATTTCATAGAGATGAAACCGGTGAAAGGATCACCGGAGTTTCGTACGAGCTATCAAGGCGCAACCTTCCAGTTCGCTTCAGCCGCTCATCGGGATACCTTTGCCGCCGATCCGTCCAAGTACGTCCCGCAGTATGGTGGATACTGTGCCTATGGGATGGCCAAAGGGTACAAAGCCAAGATCGATCCGGCGGCTTTCACGGTTGTCAGTCATAAGCTGTATCTCAACTACGGTGATGCTGTCCGTTCCCGGTGGCTCGAGGATATTCCGGGCTATATTCAGAAGGCAGATGCCAACTGGCCGGAGATTCAGAGATCTACCAAAGTACGTGAGTAACCGGATGTCGGTTACTCATGATTCTTAACCATTCCAAACGAGGAGGTTTACGATGAGCAAGATGATGGTCTCAATTGCGGTGGTTGTCTGCATCATGTGCGCAAGTACCGCTTCTTTTGCCAACGAGATGGGCAAGATGGCAAATGAGATGAAAGAAGAGATGAAGGGCGACATGAAGGCTGCCACCGATGCGATGAAAAGGAAACCGGATGCCATGAAGGGCGAGATGAAAGGGGAGATGAAGGCCAAGACGGATTCGATGAAGGCGTCGAAGGATTTCATGAGAGACGACATGAAAGCTTCGAAAGATACGATGAAAGGCGGGATGAAGGGAGCCATGGGCTACTGAACAACAAGCTTCTCCTGTCACTTCTTGTCACGGCCTGCGCTCGGTTTGTCCGGCCGCAGGCCGTCTTGTTTTCCTATCCCCATAAGTACTGCTGTAAGAAACTATCCACATTTCCGACGAAACACTAGGTTGTGCATCTAGGGGAGGGGGAATCATGGCGCTACTCATTCAGTCGGAAATAGTTGTCAGTCAGGAAACAGATCAGAGACCGATGGCAGAACCGCCGGCATCTGAGGCGTTCTCGACGGCGGGTAACCCCGAGGTTTCTTCTCCTCCTGCGATGGAACGGGTGTACCGCCATCGGCTACCGGTGCGGATCAGTCATTGGCTCAACGTTCCGTTCCTGATCATCCTCATCATGAGTGGCCTCCAAATCTTCAACGCGCATCCGGCACTCTATTGGGGCGACCGCTCCGATCGCGACCAGCCGATGCTGTCGATCAGATCGGTGCAAGCTGACAGCGGTGAAACGAAAGGCATTACGACGATCCTGGGACATTACTTCGATACGACCGGTGTACTCGGCTATTCCAATGGCATGCGACGCGCCTTTCCGGACTGGGCGACGATTCCAAGCGCCAAGTGGCTTGCGATGGGGCGGCAATGGCACTTGTTCTTTGCCTGGCTCTTTGTGATCAATGGGTTGATCTTCACCGCCTATGCTTTCGCGAGTCGACATGCCGCTCGCGACCTGACTCCGACCGGTAAAGATTGGCGCGGCATCGGCAAGTCACTCAAGGATCATCTGTCCCTCCGACATCCAAGCGGTGAAGAAGCCAAACGGTACAACGTCCTGCAGAAGCTGGCCTATGCCGCCATCCTGTTCATCGTGGCGCCGCTGATTGTGCTGACTGGTCTGGCGATGTCACCGACAATCGATATTGCGTTTCCGTGGATCCTGATCATCTTGGGTGGGCGTCAAGCCGCAAGGACGATTCACTTTGTCGCCTGTTTTTCATTTGTCAGCTTCATCGTGATTCACGTTTTCCAGGTGATTCTCACCGGGTCCTTCAACAACATCCGTTCGATGGTCACTGGGTGGTCCATCATTAAACGCGAAGAGGTACGCCATGAAGCATGAACGTGCGATGGAACGACGCCGATTTCTCAAGGGAACGTTGGGCGCAGCAAGCCTGGTGGCGCTCTCAGGATGCGACAATCTCACGCAGAGCGGTTGGTTCCCGTCCGTTCTCAATAAGGCGGAGCGATGGACGGAAGCTGTACAGCGGGCAGTCACTCCGAAAGACGCATTGGCAAAAGAATATGGTGTGGCCGACATCCCGAAGATCTTTCCGGCGAACGGCAACACGGACCCCGGTACGGAGCAATATGCCGAACATGTCGCACGGAGTTTTTCTGGATGGATGCTGGAAGTGGTCGGCTTGGTGCAGGTGCCGAGAAGCTGGTCGCTGGCCGCATTGAAAGAACTGCCAGCCCGGACACAAATCACCCGTCACGATTGTGTGGAGGGTTGGAGTGCCATTGGAAAATGGACTGGTATCCCAGTCGGTGATTTGATGCGCCAAGTCGAACCGTTGCCGAATGCCCGCTACGCCATCTTCCACTGTGCTGACGTGGACGACGAAGGGATTGCCTACTACGAGAGTATCGCCGTGGCTGATTGCTATCACCCCCAGACCATTCTGGCCTACGAGCTCAATGACACACCACTGGATGTTCCACATGGTGCGCCGCTTCGTCTTCGATTCGAGCGACAGCTCGGCTACAAGCAGGCGAAGTACGTCACGAAGATTGAGCTGGTCGAGTCCCTCACCGGAATCGGTGGTGGGAAAGGGGGATATTGGGAAGATCAGGGGTATGAATGGTACGCCGGCATTTAGACAGGATGATGAAACAAGCTGCCAGCCATCGTTCTTGCGTCGCTCCGACTTTCGAGAGTCGAAGTTTAACGCCGTCCGTCGTACCAGACGGAGAGGTGTTTCTTATCCTGCAAGGTTCGCTTTGGGAGGAAAAATATTCGGAAGATCTGCACAGCGATCTCTCGTCCTGAATAGAGGGAAACCTTGCGTGAGGATGTCTCAAGTGGACACCCCGTCAAGATCGTAAATTGAAGGCTGTGTCGGCGTCCCCATTGTTTGAGCTGTTTACTGAGCCTAATTTCGTCTAACGCGTAGAGCTCCTGGTCGAACCCACCGACTTCTTGAAACGCATCGCGGCGACAGACCACCAGGGCTCCAGCAGCCCAGCGACAGAGAACAGAGACTGTGGTCCAGAACCATAGGGTCATGTTCGCCCACCAGGGCAACCCGTCCATGCGCAGCGTGCTGCCGCATCCAACGTACTTTCCTGACTCAATCAGTTCCAGAATATCGGCCAGCAGGCTGGGACTCAGCAGGCTGTCGGCATCCAAGAACAGCAGCCAGTCTCCCGTGGCGTGAGCGGCACCAGCGTTGCGGGCCCGGCCGATTTGATTGATCGGTTCGAAGACGACTGTTGCACCGGCTAGTCTGGCAAGCTCGGCTGTATTGTCAGTGGAATTGTTATCCACGACGATGATCTCGGATGTGAAACCGGATTTCTGATTCGCAGTGATCGCGGCAGCGACGGATTGCAGAGAACCTTCGATCAGACGGGCTTCGTTGAATGCCGGGATGACGATAGAGAGGTGCATGAGATGTCCATGATGCCACATTTGCCATAGGATGCGAAATGGGCTGTCAATTGTGAATGATGTTGAAGACCGTGAAGGCTAAGGCGCAGCCTGCGGACATCTTTTATGCGTGATAAAATGCCGCCGATGTCACTCACTCGATTCCATCCGGTCATCTCGGAATGGTTTACCTCGCAGGTTGGCCAGCCGACCGACGTTCAAGTCCGAGCGTGGCCCGCGATCCAGTCTGGAACGGATGCGCTGATCGCGGCGCCGACGGGATCAGGCAAGACCCTCGCGGCATTTCTCTCCTGCATCGATCAGCTCTTCAAACAAGCCCTGGCCCGTGAACTGGACGACCACACTCATGTGCTCTACGTCTCGCCGCTCAAGGCGCTGAGTAACGACATTCAGAAGAATCTTCAGAAGCCGCTGGCGGAGATCGGGCAGATGGCATTGCAAGCTGGCTTGCTGATGCCGGAGCTGAGGGTGTTGGTCAGAACCGGCGACACCCCGATGGCGGATCGGCAGCAGATGCTCAAGCGGCCGCCGCATATTCTCGTGACGACGCCAGAATCGCTCTTCATCTTATTGACGGCTGAGAAGAGCCGAAAGCTCTTGCAGACCGTGCGCACAGTGATTGTGGACGAAATTCATGCGCTGGCCCCCAACAAGCGCGGCGCTCATCTGGCGCTCTCGTTGGAACGGCTGGAAGCGCTCACTTTCATGAAGCCACAGCGAATTGGCCTCTCGGCGACGCAACGGCCCATCGAACTGGTCGCCGATTTCTTAGTCGGGGATCGGCCTCGACCGACGATCATCGACGTAGGGCATCGCCGTGAACTGGACCTCGCGGTGGAAGTGCCGAAGGACGAGCTGAGCGCCGTAGCGACCAATGCGATCTGGTCCGATGTCTATGATCGTGTGGCTGAACTCGTCCGTCAGCACCGCTCGACCTTGGTCTTTGTGAACACCCGCCGGTTGGCGGAACGGGTCTCCCATTACTTGGAAGAACGGTTGCACGATCTGGGGGCGGATGTTGTGGCGGCCCATCACGGCAGCCTCTCGCGGCAGATCCGTCTCACGGCGGAAGAGCGGTTGAAAACCGGCAAGACGCGCGTCGTGATTGCCACGGCCTCGCTAGAACTTGGCATCGATGTCGGCACGGTTGATTTGGTATGCCAGATTGGCTCGCCCCGTGCCATTGCGACGGCGCTCCAGAGGATCGGGAGGGCAGGCCACTGGATCCACGCAATTCCCAAAGGTCGTCTGTTCGCGATGACGCGGGACGAACTGTTGGAATGTGGGGCCTTGGTGCGGGCAATCAGGCAGGGGACGCTGGATCAGATCACCGTGCCGCCGGCTCCACTCGATATCCTGGCCCAGCAGATCGTGGCTGCTTCAGCCAGCCCGACTTGGGCGGAGGCGGACTTGTTCGCACTCTGTCGGCGAGCCTTTCCCTATCGCACTCTGTCACGGGACGACTTCGATGCCGTGGTGCGGATGCTGGCTGATGGCATTGCGACTCAGCGAGGCCGCGGACTGGCCTATCTCTATCACGACCGGATCAATCATCGAATCAAAGGCCGACGTGGGGCGCGGCTGGCAGCCATCACGTCCGGTGGCGCGATTCCCGATACGGCCAACTACGCGGTCGTGGCAGAACCGGACGGCACGGTGGTTGGGTCCGTCGATGAAGACTTCGCGGTGGAGAGTCTGGCGGGCGACATCATGCTCCTCGGCAATACGTCATGGCGCATCAAGGGTGTCGAGGCGGGAAAAGTCCGTGTCGAAGATGCCCAAGGAGCGCCACCCAACATTCCATTCTGGCGAGGCGAAGCGCCATCGCGCACAGCGGAACTCTCCGCCGAAGTCGCTAGTCTTCGACAGGCAATCGCAGACAAAGCTCTTCCCTCTGATTCTCCAGTCTCAGCACTCAGTCCTCATTACTCGGTCCTGTCTTGGCTTCGCCAGGAGTGTGCCCTCGACGCTCGCGGCGCACAGCAGGTGATCGAATATGTGTTGGCTGGCAAGGCTGTATTGGGAGTCGTGCCGACGCAGGAGACGATCGTGGCCGAACGGTTCTTCGACGAAAGCGGCGGGATGCAGCTGGTCATCCATGCCCCGTTCGGCGGACGGATCAACAAGGCCTGGGGACTCGCGCTGCGCAAACGATTTTGTGTGACGTTTGATTTTGAGTTGCAGGCTGCGGCGACGGATAACGGTCTCGTCATTTCGCTAGGCGAAAAACATAGCTTCCCGCTGGAGTCGGTGTTCAGCTACCTCCATTCCAACAGCGTGCGAGAGGTCTTGATTCAAGCGGTGTTGCTGGCACCGATGTTCACCACACGCTGGCGCTGGAATGCCTCGAGGGCGCTGGCGTTGCTGCGCTTTTCAAACGGCAAGAAAGTGCCGCCGCAGATTCAGCGGATGAAGGCGGAAGATCTGTTGGCTGCCGTGTTCCCCGATGCCATTGCCTGTCAGGAGAATCTAACAGGGGAGCGGGCCGCTCGTCAGATCCCCGACCATCCGCTGGTGGCGGAGACGATGCGTGATTGTCTAACGGAGGCGATGGATCTTGAGGGGCTGACGGCGGTGCTGCAGCGGATCGAGGCTGGCCAGATTCGTTGTGTGGCGATGGAGACGCCGGCGCCCTCTGTGTTCTCCCATGAAATCCTCAATGCGAATCCTTACGCCTTCTTGGATGATGCGCCGTTGGAAGAGCGGCGGGCGCGGGCCGTGGAGATGCGTCGGACGCTGCCGCCGGATCTGCTGGGGCAGGTGGGGGCCTTGGATCCAGCTGCGATTGAAGAAGTTCAGCGTGAATCCTGGCCGGTGGTGCGCGATGCGGATGAATTGCATGACGCACTCCTGACGCTGATGTGGATGCCCGAGCCGATACCAGCTGACTGGTCTATGCACCTGCCAGTGCTGATCGAATCCGGTCGTGCCGTCTCTCTGACGTTTCACGTCTCACGTTTCACGTCTCACCAGGTCAGGGGGGTGGTTGCCACCGAAAAGAAGGAACTCGTTGAGTCGATGCTTGCGTTAGGTGATGACTCGACCTGTGATGCCGTCGTGCTGGGCTGGATGGAAAGCATTGGCCCGACGACGACTGTGGAGCTGGCCGAGCGGCTGCATCTTCCGGCTCTTGCCACCGATGCCGCGATGATTCGACTCGAAGGGCAAGGCCAAGTCCTGCGCGGCCAATTTCGTGAGGCGTTAGGCGCGAGGGGTAAGGAGAACGGACGATCGCCTCACCGTTCACCCCTTACCCCTTACGAGTTCTGTCATCGCCGCTTGCTGGCCAGGATCCATCGGTTGACGATCGGGATCTTGCGCAAGGAAGTGGAACCGGTGACGGCGTCGGACTTCATGCGATTCTTGATGCAATGGCAGCATGTCGTGCCGGGGGCTCGTCAACATGGTGACGCGGGGCTCATGGAGGTCATCAAACAACTCGCCGGGTTCGAGGCTGCGGCCTCTGCGTGGGAACCCCAGCTGTTACGTACGAGGATGGCCAAGTATGAGCCGGAACTCTTAGATCGACTCTGTCTGAGCGGCGCAGTCAGTTGGGGGCGCCTCTCGCCCCACCCGAAACTGGCAGCGGGTGGGGCGATGGAGGGGCGGTGCATCACCCCAACGAGCATTGCGCCCATCAGTATTTTCCCGCGGGATGAGTGCGACTGGTTGCTCGCCGCACTCCATCGTGAGGTGGTTGCAGTAGGCCCCGATCCGTTCGCACTGCTGAGTTCGGTAGCCCAAGATCTCCATCGTGCGTTGCAGCAACAGGGCGCCAGTTTTTTTACCGACCTGGTGCGGATCACCAACCATCTTCCCTCTGAAGTCGAGCAGGGATTGTGGGAGCTGGTGGCAGCCGGACTGGTGACGGCTGATGGGTTCGATAACCTCCGTGCCCTCATGGACCCGCATCGGCGTCGCGCCGAGGGACGGCACGATGATCGGTACGTTCACGCCCAACGTCGTCGTCGAGCCGCTGCTCGGCAACGCCGCGGCCAAATACGACCTGTCGCGCATGGCCTGGG
>SWDO01000005.1:127324-128329 GCA_005116895.1 Nitrospira sp.
CAAACGCCGTCGTTTTAAAATCCGGCTTAATTTGGCCATCATCGCTCCACCAGGCAGCTCCTGACGTGGTGCCGGTGATGTTGGATGTCGTGTCGGTCGTTTGATTAATGGTGGCTTTCAGGGTGCAACCCGTTGTGCCAAGCATCAGGCTTGCACCGATGGCTGCTATATTTCGAAAAGATTTCCGCATGGACTCCTCCCTCTTCAAGCAGGATCAAGATGTCTGAATGCCCACACTATATCATATGGTCTCTTAAGTTCAGCCGACTAGATGCCGATAGCGGAGCGAGGCAAGGCTTATCCCTCATCGATCGAGTAGGAGACCTCATATGCCGGTTCAAGCCCTGACATCCATCGATCCACATCACTTCTTCAATCTACGTCAGCTAGCCGATGGGGAGATTCATGGACTGGATACACGGGTCAGCGGCGTGGCGGTGTCCAACGATTTTTCTGGGCGGCTCGCGGTGACGACAGCGGAGGGGGATCGGATTACCCTCACCGCAGACCTTGAAACTGATTTTCGATCCGGGAGCTATGAGTCTCGTGTGGAGGCTGGTGGTACAACGGGGAACGCAGGAGCGACGTATACACACCATACTATTCAGCAAGAGTTCGGCGTAACTGTGGACGGAGATCTCAACAAGGAAGAGCTGCATGACCTGGAAACACTCTTCCGGAACATTTCGAACGTCTTTCGTGGATTCTTTCAGGGAGAAGATGAGGATGCCAGCGCGCATAGCACCAAGCTTGCGGAAGGGTTCGTAGCGTTGGACTCTCTCTCCAGTCTGGATTTGACTGTGGAGGCTGTTCGATCGGTTGCGGTAGTGGCAGCATTACAGGGTACCCCGGGTGGGGCGCCAGGGACGGTTCCGGCGATCCCGCAACCGTCCAACGGTACCACGGCGCCCACCCCGTCATCTGATTCGCCTGATGGAACCCATCTCACTGTGCCGGTGAAAGACGCGCATCTGGCATCACTCATTCAGCAAGTACTGGATGCCT
>SWDO01000005.1:128429-191292 GCA_005116895.1 Nitrospira sp.
GTTCTGGAACTAGGCGACGACCGGTTTTGGTTATTGCCACGGGACCTTGGCGACCGAACGCTATTCCTCACCATGCGTCACGGCGTGTCGCAGGTTGACAGCAAGACCCATCGTGTCGGATGCCGCTTGCCAAACCAATTAGACCGCGAACGAGGCGTGGCCAAAGCCGATGCGGTAGGGGCAGCGCTCGCCCACATGATCGGCCTCGTGGGACAGCAGCTGGATTTTCTGCATCTCGCGAACTATCTCGATCCGCAAACATTCCTCCATTGCATCAGCCGCAGCCCGAATACCAGACAACTGTACGAACGGGTGTCTGCGGCGCTGTTCCAAGGTGCGTCCGCAGCCGAACCGATTGCCGAGCCGGCGCTGGAATCGTCGGATTTCGGCTGGGTCACGGGATTGGAGAAGTCGGTGGAGATCGAAGAAGCCGCGCAGGCGTTCGGCGTGGAAACCTCAACCGCCAAACGGCTGATGAAAGATCCGCTCTATTGTTATCCCAATGGCAATTCTTTCTTCGATCTCTATGTCGACGTCATCGATGGGCTCCACCGGTTGGGCACTGCGCAGAAGGGGAGAGTCGCCTGCCTCTATACGCACAGTTCCACCCTGCGAGCCTTAATGATCTATTTGGACCCACGCCCGTTCCATGAAGCGTTCAGTGAGTTCAGCGACTACAAGGAAAGCCAAGACAATGTGGTGCTGCTCACGGTCGAACAGGGACGGATGTCCGGCTACTCAACAGCGGTTGGGCTGTCCGAGCGGGAGCGGGTCGCCCGTAATACCTGGATGACAGTGGAGGCCACGAGAAAAGATCGCGTGACACTCAAACCTCGATCCCTCAAGCGGATCGTGGCGCTTGTCTCCGGAGGTGATTTTGCCGGGGCCGGCGCCGCGCTCAAAGAATTGCATGTGACCGGCCAACGCATGGGGTTGGAGGTCTATTTTGTTCGGCATGGCTATCTGGGCCTGGCCAACAATTGGATCGAACGTGTCACCGATGAACATACTCGCGGCATGGGCAGCCATCCCAGCAGTCCCATCGGCAGCAGCCGCTTCGAGGAGTTCAAACAGGCGACGGTGCAGCAGATAGCCATACGCCACCTGGAACCCTATGTGCGCGATGGTGCACTGATTGTGCTGGGAGGGGACGGCAGCATGCGGGGTGCTCGGGCTCTTTACGAAGAATTCGGCGTGCAGGTGGTTGGCATGCCAGGCAGCATTGACAATAATCTCGAAGGAACCATCGCTCTCGGGTTTCAGTCCGCCGTGACGTTGGCGGATCAATCCATCGACTCGCTCAAAGCCACCAGCGCGGCGATGGGCAGTGTGTTTTTCGTGGAGATCATGGGCGCCGGGTCAGGTCATCTTGCGTTGGCCTGTGCCTATCAGGCGAGAGCCGAAGGGTTGTTGGTCAATGAGCATCCTGACCCAAACGCCTATATCGATGAGGTGATCCTCGGCACGCTGAAGCGGACATTAGGTGTGCCAAACAAGAGCCACCTCTTCATCGTCGCAGAACGGACACCGCATCGTCATCATAAGGACGGTGGCGTCCATGGACTGGTGGACTATGTGGCCGGAGTGATTGCGCAATGGCCTGAACGACAGCCGCGGCCTGATCACTATCCGCTCACGCCGGCCACCAAAGCCACTATTCTTGGCCACACGCTCCGTGGTGCCCGGCCAATACCGGAAGACAAGGCGATTGCTCAGCATCTTGCCCATGAAGTGGTGCACCGGCTGATCGACTCGCCTGAGGACATTGTCGGCTGTCTCTTGGGCTACCGTGAACGGGGATCAATCAGCCCGATTCCACTCCACGCAGTCGTGCCGAAACAGTTCGACTGGGATGTCTTCAGTCGGATGCATGGCATCACCCGCGTCTCGTAACGTGCTCAGCTCCTGCGTGAACCGATTACTCGGTTAGATAGGCTGTTGGTAATATCTACCATCGGCCTGCTCAACATCCGGCAGAGAGTTATGGGTGTCGTTGAGTGTGAGAGTTGGTGGGATCGTGAAACAGTGCGCACAGAGGTAGCCGAGTGAACTCAGCAGCCCTTGAACTTCTTTGTCCGGCACTGCTCCGAGAGCTGCTTGGCTTCTGTGACCTGGGCGGGCGACATACGCTTGGCGACATCCTCGAGATTTTCTTCCGCTTGTTTCTTTTCCTCACCCTGCATGTGTGCGGCGGCAAGACTCACCCACATATAGGCCCGCACATAGTCCGGTGGGCCTCCTAGCCCTGCGAAATACAATTCCGCAAGGTTATTTTGCGCCAGTGGGTGACCATGTTCAGCCGCTTTCTCGTACCACGCTCGCGCCTGGGTATAATCTTGTGGTACGCCTCGTCCCTTGGCATACAGTTCCCCGAGTCGATTCTGTGCCTCCGCATCCCCTTGGGTCGCCTGGGCCTGGAGTGCCTTCATGTCTTTGTTGTCGAGTGGGGCAAATGCTGCTCCTTCTCCAAGAGGAAGGGCAAGGGTTGCGAGAAGCATGATGGTGGCAATGGCACGCATGGGTTTCGAGTATGCCGTGCAGGCAAAGGAATCGTCAAGCTGAAAGGTGAGGCAATGAGCTCCTGCGACAGGATGCGGAGCGTGATGCACAGTTACGGCTGCCGAGCCCTCTGTGGAAAGTCGGGCGGTGGTGGTAGAGCGGGAACGGGAGGTTGAGGAGGAAACTGGAGTGTTTGATTGTGTAATTGAAGGGGAGGACCAAGATTGATCCCAGCACCCTGAGGTGGCTGGACCGTGATGATCTGTTCCCCGCCCGGCAGATTGATTGTGCTCTCAACATTTCCTTTCCCATTCTTATAGACTGTTGTGCCGCCTTCAGAGTCCAATACTTGATTTAAGCGTTGCTGTGCACTCGGTTGTTGAGAGGGTTCCTCCCCACCGGCGAGCAACAGGCTTGGCCCGATGGTCCCCACCAGGATGACGACAAAGGCAGTGATCCGACGCATAAGTTCCATTATACTGCCTCTTTGTTCAAGTAGGTAGATGCCCATGTAAAGGGAGCTGGCCATTCTTACGGTCAGTGAGGACCAAGAGGGGTGATGATGATTCCAGAGAAGAAGTTGCAAGTGGCCATTCTGTTGTACGACGGTATGACGGCGCTCGATGCAATCGGCCCTTACGAAGTTCTTCAGGCGCCGACACTTGGAACCGACGTGCGCTTCGTGGCGCGTGAGAGAGGTGTGAAGCGGACCGATTTTGGAAGACTGCGCCTGACGGCAGACTATTCGCTCGATGAAACCACCAGTCCCGATATCCTGGTGGTACCAGGCACGGCATTTCCACAAGCGGTGATGGGGGATCAGCTAGTTCTGGAATGGATTGCACAGGTGCACCGCACAACCACGTGGACCACGTCGGTCTGTACCGGGGCCTTAGGGCTGGCCGCCGCCGGCGTGCTCCAGGAGCTGAAGGCCACAACACATTGGCTCGCCCACGATATTTTGCAACAATTCGGTGCCATTCCGACTAAAGCACGTGTCGTCCGCGACGGCAAGGTTATCACGGCCGCCGGGGTTTCCTCAGGGATCGACATGGCTCTCACCCTGGTCGCGGAAGAGTTTGGCACTGAAGCGGCGCAACTCATCCAGCTGCTCATTGAATACGATCCCCAACCACCGTTTGATGCCGGGAGCCCAGACAAGGCTCCGTCAGCCATCGTGACTGCGGCGCGTGAAGAGTTCAGCAAGTTGGTGGTCATGCCATAATTCTCGCAGAGACCTCATGGTGATCTTGAACTCTTAGCTGATCTTCAGTGAGCGGATTGGAGTCGGGAAGGGCAGCTGATCGTGGCGACACGAACGGGCCTGCTGCAAATACACAATCTTGAAGGCGATAGTCTGGAAATTCTCTGTGAAGCGGATCTCTCCAATCTTGAGCCGACTCCTACACCGGCACCAGCTTGGGCACAGTGCTGGCAGGAGAAGACTCTGGTAGGGAGAAAAATCGAATGACGTCTACAATCCCTGTTCGTCCTCCACTCATCCTCTGAGTTCGTTTCACTGCACTCGTTCTGGCTGGTCAGCACACCGTCTTGTTCGGCAATACAGATCTCAGCGCGTGGCTGTCCGGCGCATCGTCAACGTTGCCTCAAGTTGATCATTCGCTGAAAACCTCATGTCACAAACCTTGAAATCAGTTGCCAGAAACCCCATCTCGCGATACCCCTAAGTCAAGACGCTGGTTTCCGGCGTTGAATAGGCTACAACAATCAAGTGTACGGAGGATGTTCATGCATTTCGTCGTGGTATCAGCCATTGCGGTGGGGTTGGTGTATTTGTTGTGGGAGATTCGGCCATAACGCTTGCTTCCATATAAAAGCATCGAGCGTGCTCTTTTGAGATGCATGCTCGTACGCGGCCTCCAGGGGACAGCCTGCTGGAGGCCGTGGTTTTTATGGCTCTTTCTAAATTTGGTTCTTTTGTCTCTCCTGTAGCACGAGCGAGTCGGAAACCACAAAATCAGTTGCCAGAAATCCCGTCTCACGATAGCCCTAGACTGGGTGCCGGCCTCTGGTGCCAACCCGTTATAATAACCTATTGTTAGAGGAGTCTATTCATGCGCGTCATCATGATTTTCGCAGTTTTGTCTTCACTGATCGCAGGGACTAGTACCTTGGCTATGGCAGATGAGTTGACAACTATCGGTTCTGAATTGAAAGGTGAAATGGGTTCGATGGCCAGTGAAGCTAAAGGTGAGATCAAGGGTGAGCAGGAACAGATGAAGGATAGCCTCAAGTCGAAAAGAGATCAGATGAGAGCCGACATGAAGGCCAAGCGAGAACAGATGAGATCAGAGATGAAGGGAAAACGAGACACGTTGAAGGCCGAGAGAAAGGAGATGAGGAAAGCGGCGAAGGCTAAAAGAGCTACGGCTAAGAAGCATGCCGAGGAAGCTGCTGAATCATTGGAGCCAAGCGCTCACTAGGCGAACAGGTTCAGCGCGATGGTGTTGGAATAGGGCTTCTCACAGGGCCTCCTGGAGGACTCCTCCTGGAGGCCGGCGTGTTTCCTATGGCCGAGGATCTCAAAACTGTTTTTTACGGTGACGGTGGATGGCATCAGGACGCGTTACACCACTTGTTCGCAAGGTAAGAGAAAGACGTGGAGTGGGAACATGAGGTCACCTGTGGCCGCTTCTTGTCCGAGGCGGAACCGCTTGAACCCGTCGATGAGACGGTGAGCCGATTGTTTGGGAACCGCGACAAAAATCATCCGGTTCGTTGAGGGAGCGAAAAAGAACTGGCGGGTTAGTCCGGTCTCTCCCTTTCCTGTGACGTTGTGCAGCTCACTGTATGAAGCGACCTCGTACTCCTTCAAGATGGCATGTACCTGTTCAACGAGCGACCAGGCTATTTTGCGATGGTAATGCTCGGCACGCCGGCGCGTGAGATCTCCGTGACTGTCATCTGAAATAGTTGCGACAAGAGCTTGAAGGCCTCGCGGTTCCAGCGGGCCTGTGGCCCGGTCGTATTGACGGCATAATAGTTCCCGTGAGATTTCATGACGAGATCCAGCCCCGATGGAGCTGACGACGACAGGATCAGATCCATGGTCTTGACCGGATTCTCCATCACCTCAGGCGTGCGGCTATCCTTCTCGATATGGTGTTCCGGCTCTTCAGCGAGGGAGAGCCCCAAAAAGTTCAGCATGGCATTGAAGCTGCGTAGCCGAAAGTCTCCCTTCAGCGGCCAGTCGCCGCCGACATGTCCAGGGCGAATATCAAACGTTACGTCATGCGGGAGTCCCTGTTCGTTCTCGCTCTGCAAGCGGGCCCGTTCCTCCTGGGACAGGATATTCGGATCGTAGTTCGTGATCAGCGTGCCGCCTTCGATCTGTTTCCGCAGTGTGAATGTCTTGTCTTTCGCGTCGTAGGCTACCTGGTATTCCTGTTCGAGCGCTTTGAATCCTTCCGCCGTGACCGAGTCGGCGGGAATCGTCCAACTTCGTTCGATGCGCAGTGGTTCAACATAAAGGCTGTTGTGGTCTTGAATGGCCGAGAGATGGAGGACCACCCGCCTGAACATCTCGTAGCCGGCCTTGTCGGATGGATTATTCCGGTAGGCGATCGTGCCGTCGCTCTGGTTGACTCGGAGTTCTTTGGCCATCAGTCGAAGGAGGAGATCGATATCGATGCCCTGCCGCAGCAACAGCGTCAGCTTGGCTTCATGGAACGGCGTAAGTAAGCGTTTGGTAAACTCTTCTCCCTCAATCGGAGCGATACTGATAGTCGGGTTCTCGGCCACGCTTCCGCCGATGACAGGCAAGATCGTCCGGCTGGCGTCTCCGGTGAGGGCCGGTGTGGCGCCGGCCGTGAAACGAAAATCGAAGGTCGCCGCGACATTGGAGGCGCCGGTAAAGTGAATGGGCTGATGGTGTTGTGCTCGGGCGATGTTCACAAGCAGTTGCTTGGATTGCGATTCGGTGATGGCCTCGTCATAGGCAATCACAGCTCGCGTCAGGGTGATGGGCGAAAGACATCCCGACAACGAGAGTAGGCAGGAGACAATCCCTAAGCTGAACCAAGCAGAGGGCACAACGGAATTCTTCATCAAGCCAGCACCTCTCTTCGAACACCGACAACAATCGAACGCGGTTGTACCATATCATCAGAGAGATGCCTAGCAGCAGGAGAGACGGGTCGGTGAGCGAGCTATGCCACAGCGGGGTGTGGTGCCGAGATCCCGGCTCGCTGAACGATCATCCGCACCGGAACATTCGGGCGTAACGTCATGACGGGTTCCGGACAGATTGTCTGCCCATTCACCAGATGTAAGCGAACTGTGGCGGCGATCGTCGCCAAGATCAACAGTCCTTCCATCTCCGCAAATGACTCTCCCAAGCATCGCCGTCCACCGGCACCGAACGGGATGTAGGTGAACGCCGAGCGGGTCCGTTGCGCCTCGTCTGAAAAGCGTTCAGGATCGAATCGGTTTGGATCGGCGAACCACCGTGGATTGCGGTGCAAGTTCCAGGGGCTGATGAAGACCCAGGCTCCTGGTGGAAGGACTGCTCCAGATGGAAGTCGATCCTGCGCATGGGCAAGACGGGTGTGAAGCGTGCAGGCCTGAGGGTAGAGGCGCAGCGACTCATCCCAGATCATCTTCATGTAGCCCAAGCGAGGAAGATCGGCCGCGTTAGGTAGCCGAGCCCCCAAGACTTCGTTCAGTTCTTGAGTCAGCCGTTCTCGAACCGATCCATCTTGCGAGAGGAGAAACCACGTCCAGGTCAGCGCGTTGGCGGTGGTTTCATGACCAGCCAGCAAGAAGGTCATGAGTTCATCACGAATTTCTCCATCACTCAGTGGGCGACCTTCTGTATCGGTCGCGTTCAGTAGAAGAGATAACACGTCATCATGTGGCTCAGCAGCCATCCGTCGCTCGTGAATGAATTGAAACAGCCTCTCTTCGATCATGCGGAAGCCACGGGTGAATCGACGATGTCGTGGGATGGGAACCCAGAGAGGGGTCACGCTTGCGAGGAGGGAGTCATATTGGAGCTTGATGAGACTTTGACCGACTGCAATGGCTTCACGAATGGTCTCGCCTTCGGACCGCAGGTCTTGACCAAAGAGAAGGCGCCAGATCACCGACAGGGTGAGGTGGGCCATTTCCTGTCCAATGTCGATGGTTGTGTCATCCTGCCACAGTGCCACACGGTCGCGAGCCTGGCTCGTGATGAGGTTGGTGTACGCGGTCACATGATTTCCATGAAAGAAGGGTAAGAGTACACGTCGCTGACGGTGATGGATTTCGCCTTCCGTGTGAAGCACGCCCTGACCAAAGATGCGCGATTCGACCGGGGGTACAGGAGCCTTTCGATAATTGTCTTGATTGGTCACGAGTACATGTTTCACATCGGTGGGATGGTTCAGCACATACATGGCGGCGTCACGTTGCCGCAAGAGTAGTTCAACGACAAGCCCCATCGGAAGTTTGACCACGTCACCATAGGCCTGACACTGTATGAGAAAGCCAAGGGTGTCGCGGCGAAGGTCGGGGAAACATCCCCACCAACGCGAAACCGGTGGGCCGGAAAGGGTGGGTGGTAGTATCGCGTGGTCGATCATGCGGTCTATGCATTGCTCATGAAAAATACCGTCTATCTGGTTGCCACTGTCAATGAGTGCCGGCTGGAACCTCGGTGGTCTCTTTCTTCTCTTCACGAATCGTGGACAGTGCGATCAACGACAGGACGGCGCACAGACTGACATACCATCCAGGGGCAAGCGCACTCCCACTCCGTTCCATGATTACCGTAGCCATCAACGGGGCAGTCCCGCCGAACAGAGCCGAGGCAATATTGTACGAAATCGAGAGGCCTGTGTAGCGGCTTGCAACTGGAAAGAGCGTCGCCACGATGGCAAAGAACGGACCCATATAGGCTGACACGAACACCGTGATCAGGATTTGAGCCGTGACGATCAATGCGAGCTGGCCGCTGCTCAACCACGAAAAGAACAGGACTGAGCCGAGGGCCAGGCCTGCGGCGCCGATGGCCAGTACCCACCGATGCCCGACTCGATCGGACAACTTGCCCATGCACGGAATCAGCATCGCCAATAGCGCCATGCACACTGTGTTGATGAGCAATGCCGTTCCCATCGGAAGGTCGGTCACTTTGGTCAGATAGGTGGGCAGAAACACATAGAAGATATAAAACCCAACGCCATGTACCAGGACGAGACCGATCACTTGTAGGAATGGTGCCCGGTGCGATGTAAACAACTCACGGACGGGTGAGGACGACACCACACCTGATTGTTGCAGTCGTTCAAAAGCCGGCGACTCTGGAATGCGCCGTCGAAGATACCAGCCGACCAACGCGATGACACTTCCCGCCATGAACGGGATGCGCCATCCCCATTCTTGAAGTGCTTCCGATGAGAGGTTCAGCGTCGCCACGGTCCCGACGCCAGAGCCTAACAGCGCGCCGATCTGTGCGCTGAATCCCGCCCAGCTGCCGATGTAACCTCGCTCGGTCGGTGCGGCATGTTCAACAAGGAAGGTGACAGACCCCGTGAATTCTCCGCCGACCGAGAGACCCTGAAGAAAACGCAGCATGGTGAGTATGAGCGGTGCAGCAAGACCGATCTGAGCATAGGTCGGCAACATGCCGACCAAGCAGGTGGGCAATGCCATTAAAATGATGGACCACGCCAAGGCAGCTCGTCGTCCCCTGGTATCACCCCAGTGCCCAAACAGCAGCGCACCCAGTGGTCTGGCCAGAAAGCCGACGGCGAACACACCGAACGTGGCGATTAACGCCAACGACGGATCCGACGCAGGAAAGAAGAGACGAGACAAGACCGGCGCGAAGTATCCAAAGAGGGCAAAGTCATACCACTCCAGCACATTCCCGATTGCACCGGCCAAGACCGTTTTCCGTAATACTTTGGGTCCATCTGAATCCATAAGAATGCGCCCTCGCACAACAGTGGCACATTGCCGCGGTCACCATACCATGAATACCTCAGTCACATGCGAGAGGTGCGTCGTCACTAGAGCGCTCAATAGACTGATGGATTGACTCACGTGATAACCTTGGAATGATACTGCGCGAATGGTGCAGATATGCATTCGCTCTTCATGGCGCGCGAAGATTGTTCGGAGAGCTCCGTTCGTGTCGCGGTGAGAACTTCCTCCAACCGTCCCGGCCCCTAGCTGACCCCATCGTCTGTTCTGTGTATCTCGGCACGCACTTATGACTTCAGCGCAGTAAACTGCTGTTTGAATGTCTGGATCTTCAGCAGATAGGTTCTCACATCATGGTCGCCGCAGCGTTGGTGGGGTGTGAGACGAAAGTTCCGCTTCGTATAGTCACGGCCCGCCCCGGCACCGCAGAGATGGATGACTGCGGCGAGGTCTTGCTTCTGCTGGAACGTCGCCGGGTGCTCTCCGACCAATGTTGCCACATGACGGTCGAGGAACGCGGCGGTCAGCTCGATCGCGTGACCTGGGATGATTCTGGTGTAGAGGCCGTTGAACCAACAGGAGTTGAGGTTGTGCCATGGCCCGTCTTCGACGACGACATGGTTGTGAATACAGTAGCGCGTCCCTTCGTGAAACGTGCCGTCGGTGATTTGAAACATGCCGACTGCCGTCGAGGCCGGTCGGTACCACTCCAGCGGATTCGACGAGACGACGTGCCACCGCCAGTAGGTTCGTGCCACGGGATTACCCGAGCCCTCGGCTTGAGCCAAGGCCGCGAGCAGTTCGGGTGTCATAATGGCTGTCGAATGTGTCTCGAACAACGCGCCGTATTCTTGCCACGTCTGGCGGGGATTCTTGCTGAGTGCCTTCTCTACCGGAAAGAACAATTCCGTCGGTTTATAAAACGTGTGATAGGCCCAATTGATCCCCAATAGGAGAACGAAAAGCAGGAGGGCGCTGATTCCTAACCGTGTCGCGGGTGGTGTTCGGCCGACGGCTCGGAGAAACGTGCAGAGATTCTGCCACCGTCGATGAACGAAGCGTGCCATCGATCTCACTGGGTGAGGATGGTGCGGGCGAGCAGGGCGGGTGTGGCGGCGAGGGGACATAGTGGCAGAGTAACAAAAACAGATAAATTCTTCCTCTTCGAGATAGTGGTGTGGGTGCGCACAACAGTTCTGTGAGATGCTGAATGCGTGAACGATCTTGATTTGCAGGTAGGACGAGTTCAAGATGCCCAAGAAATAGTGGGCTCATCTCATGCGCAGTAAGCCGTAGGCTCTTGGAGGCTTGTATGCAACGACATGTCGTGCTGAGCGTCGCCCTGCTGGCGATCTTGATTTCTCCCTCTGCGTTTTCGCAATCGTTCACTGACAAGGCCAAAAAGGACAGTGCGGTTGAATTCAGTGATGAGGACCCTGCGATGCAGAAAGCGATGGAACGCGCCCGGGCGGGCTTGGAAGATTTTCTTCGAAAAGCCGGATCACCGCCACCCAACACTGATCAGTATTCGGTCAAGGTCAGAGTGAGTGAAGGCGACCAGCAAGAATATCTGTGGCTCTCCAACCTAAAGGTACAAGGAGAGCTCTGGTCTGGACGGATCGACAACCTCCCGATGATTCGATCGGTCAAGAAGGGACAGTCGTACGCATTTGCAAAGACGGAGATCATCGATTGGACGTATATCGATAAAAGCAAGAAGAAGGTTGTTGGTAATTTCACCACCTGTGCGCTCCTCACCAAAGAGCCGCCGGATGTCGCGGAATCGATTCAGAAGCAATATGGCCTCGAATGCGATCGTTGATGTCGCACCCCTCAATCGCTGAACGCTACCATTCGTTCACAGAGCAGATCTGCTCTGTGAACGAACCTGTCCGCTAACCCCTCCTTGTGCCATACCAAACTTCTCTGTGCTCCTGGTCAGAGAGGGATTATCGCGTGCATCCAGAATTCATGAATGAGGCGTCGACACGTGTGTGATCGTGTGGCAGGACTGCTGACAGGACCGACTGGTTCCCTTAATCATTGCCGTCTCTGAATAACGTACAACCCGCAATCATGAAGCCAATAGAAACAACCAAGGTGATAATTACCTGCATGCTCAAACTCCTTTGCACTGTCCCTGAGGATCAAGGTTCAGCCCCTGCATGGCGATCTCTACAAGCCCCCAAAATAACCTCGTGTAGCCGTGCAGCCTGATCGACCCATGACTATCGTCTTCACTAGTGTAGCTACCCTGTCTTATCCTGCGTAAGTAATTGAAATCACGTGCGGTTATATCGATCAGATGCTAGGGTTTATTCACAAGGCCCTTCGTGTAGGTATCGATGGAACCGGCTCGAGTTTCTCAACGACCCTCCGCTCCAGCCTCATTGGATTTGGTGTCCACCGAGGCTGACGATCTGTTCCAAACGAGGAGTCAGTCGCCGACGGATGCGAGGAAACAGGCAACCTGTGATCATTTTGACGCCTGGGCCGCATGGCGGATGGAATGGGAGGAGAAAGCCAGGGCGTACTACGACGATCAGGTTCGCTATTTTAAATTTCTCGTGCCCGAAGGGTTGCATGTGCTTGAAATTGGTTCGGGCCTAGGTAATTTGCTCGCCGCGCTTCGACCGGTGCGCGGTGTCGGCATCGAGCTGAGTCCAGAAATGGCCAGGCAAGCGGCTCGGCTCCATCCTGCCTTGGAGTTCAGAGTCGATGATGCGGAGACGGTGGAGATCGCTGAAACCTTCGACGTCATTATCCTCGCTGATGTGGTCGGCCACTTGCAGGATGTGGGAGCCGCCTTCAGGCGGCTACACCAAGCCTGCACGCCACACACGCGCATCATTGTCTCCTACTACAATTATCTGTGGGAACCGGTTCTTCGGCTCAGCGAAATGCTTGGGTGGAAGATGCCTCAGCCAAAACAAAGTTGGCTCTCTCCGGAGGACATCGCGAATCTTTTACGCTTGGCCGACTTTGAGGTGGTGAAGACGGAACGGCGATTGCTGTTACCGATAAAAATTCCGTTCCTTTCCTCATTTTGCAACAAGGTTCTCGCCCATCTATCGGGAGTTCGCACGCTGTGTCTCAGTCACTATGTGGTGGCTCGACCGCGCCTTCGGAGACTCGAACGTCCCTACTCAACGACGATTGTCATCCCTTGTCGAAATGAACGTGGAAATATCGACGCGGCGCTCAAACGGATTCCACGATTTGGCGGCCGCCAACAGATCATTTTTGTTGACGGGCACTCGAGCGATGGGACGCCGGAAGAGATTCGGCGCCTGATGGCCTGCTATCCGGGTAAGGATATCAAGCTGCTGGTGCAAGACGGCAAGGGAAAAGGTGACGCGGTGCGCAAAGGCTTTGCCCATGCCACTGGTGACGTGCTCATGATTCTTGATGCGGATCTGACGATGCCGCCGGAAGCTCTTCCGACGTTCTACGAGGCACTGACGACTGGAAAGGGCGAGTTCATCAACGGCTGTCGCCTTGTGTATCCTATGGAAGCGCAGGCCATGCGTCTGCTCAATCTGATCGGGAACAAGTGTTTTAGTCTGGCGTTCTCATGGCTCTTGAATCAGCGGATCAAAGATACGCTGTGTGGAACCAAGGTCTTATTCAGACGCGATTACGAACGATTGGCGGGGAATCGAGATTATTTTGGAGAGTTCGATCCCTTTGGAGATTTCGACCTGTTATTCGGGGCGTCAAAGCTGAATCTACAGATCGTTGAGATTCCGATTCGGTACCAAGCGCGGGCCTATGGTAGTACCAATATCCAGCGATTTGCACACGGGTGGTTGTTGCTCAAGATGACGGTCTATGGATTCTTTCGTCTGAAGGCCGTGTGATGTCCGACGACATTCTCCATCGGCATCGGACCGTGTGGCAGCAGAAACCTGTGCTTCGACGGCTGTATGAAGATTGGTATAGGGAGATCGTCGCTTGGTTAGTGCCTGGGCGCACGGTTGAGCTCGGTGGAGGGACTGGCAATCTCAAAGAGTATGTGCCCACAGTCTGTTGTACCGATGTGGTCATGCTGCCGTGGCTGAATGTCGTCGCAGATGCGCAGCGCCTCCCATTTCAGTCCGAGTCATTGGGAAATCTCGTACTGTTTGATGCTCTCCATCATATTGAAAATGTCACGCTCTTTTTCGATGAGGCACAGCGCGCGCTTCGGGTCGGCGGCAGGATCGTGGTGATGGATCCGTATATCTCTTGGGCGTCGTGGCCGATCTATCGCTGGTTGCACTCTGAGCCGGTCGACTGTCTGGAAGACCCGCTCGTGTTCAAACCACAGCGAGCAGATCGTGTGCCGTTTGACGCCAATCAAGCCATCGCGACGACCTTATTCGAGCGGAACCAGCCGCAGTTCCATTCGCGGTATCCTCGACTCGCTGTTCAACACATCCGACGAATGGCCTGCGCAGCGTATCCGTTGAGCGGCGGCTTTGACCATCCCTCGCTTCTGCCTCAGTGGATGGTCATGCCGATGCTGCGCTTGGAGCCTATGCTTGAGCGACTGGGGCACCTGCTTGCCTTCCGTATGCTCATCGTCATCGAACGGCAACCGTAGCACTGTAGAGATCCGCCAATCGCATGCCTCCATCCCGCAGATAGTTGCAAGGTGGAAGAAGCCCCCCCTATAATGTGCCGCGCTATTCAGTGCATGCATTAACTATCTGGAGGAATCGTTGATATCATGAGCGAAAGAACGTTGGCCATCATCAAGCCGGATGCCGTGAAAAAGAATGTCGTGGGAGATATTATCAATCGCTATGAGCAAGCCGGGCTGAAGCCGGTAGCGATCAAGCTGATTCACATGTCTCAGTCGGTGGCTGAAGGGTTTTATGCCGTACATAACGCGCGCCCTTTTTTCGGGAGCCTCTGCAGCTTCATGTCTTCTGGGCCTGCCGTCGTCCTTGTGTTACAGGGTGACAATGCCATCAAAAAGAATCGTGAGCTGATGGGGGCGACCGACCCAGCGAAAGCCGATGCGGGGACCATCCGCAAAGCACACGGAGCGAACATCGAATTCAACGCCGTCCATGGTTCCGACTCGCCGGACACTGCACAATTCGAGATTGGATATTTCTTCCCCGGTATGGAGATTTTCCGTTAACCTTCCTGTCTGGGAGTACGCGGATCTCCTCGTCCTCCCAGCCCTGACCGTTACGGTTGAAGAGGAACAGCACCGTTGCTGTTCCTCTACTTTTTTCTTCGCGAGACCTCTTCGGAATTAGAACTGGTTCAGACTCGACGGTCTACGATCCTTCTCTTTGGCTCGGCACAGATCGTTCCTTGACAACGCCAGTCGGCCCCAACTACCATCCTGAAAAGTTAGAAGATCTGGGCTGAAATTAAGTGGCGACCGAGGTGAAGTGTCCGTTGGTTTCGCCTGATCTCACGTTGAACCTTCTGTATAGGGAGCCGACATGATTCCAGCTGATTTGCGGTTTCACAAAGAGCATGAGTGGGTTCGCCTCAATGGGAAACAAGCGACTGTGGGTATCAGTGATTTCGCGCAGGATGCCTTAGGCGATATCGTGTTTCTGGATTTGCCCAAAGTGGGCGTCTCAGTCAAAGTTGGCCAACAGATCGGGGAAGTGGAGTCGACGAAAACAACGTCTACGATCTATACGCCGGTGAGCGGAACGGTGAGCCAGATTAACACCGAGCTAAAAGATCGTCCTGAAGTAGTGAATTCCGATCCCTATGGCAAGGGTTGGATCGCGATCATCGATCTGGCCGATCCGGCGGAAGTTGATCAGTTAATGACGGCTGCTCAGTACGAAGCCTTTCTCGCCAGTCAAAAACATTGAGTCTCCTGTCTGTTGGATCTCTGCATCATTGTGTGATTGGATCTCGGTGACGGTCTGCAATGCCTTACTCGACAATGAGTGACTGATCCACATGACTTCTCCAACTCACATTGCCATTCTCGGTGGCGGCCCCGGTGGATATGTGGCTGCTATCCGCGCAGCACAGCTCGGCGCTCGGGTGACGGTCATCGAGCGAGAAAAGCTTGGTGGAGTCTGCCTCAACTGGGGTTGCATTCCGAGTAAAGCCCTCCTCTCCGTGGTAGAGCTTGGCGACAAACTGAAAAAAGCGGAGGAGCTGGGACTCCTGTTTCAGGGACCTGTCGCCTATGACCTTGCACGGATGGTGTCGCGAAAAGATACAGTCGTGGCGACCCTTGTGAAAGGGATTACGACGTTGTTCAAGGGGTGGGGCATCGATCACGTGAGTGGGCAGGGAACAATCAAGAATACGCGGACCATCCTGGTCACCAAATCTGATGGGAGTCAGTGCGAGATCCAGGCTGACGCGTTGGTCGTTGCGACCGGATCATCGTGGCCCAACCTTCCTCAATTTCCAATCGATGGACGGCAAATTCTGACCAGCCAACAGATGCTGGATCTTACACAGATCCCGGCCAGTCTCATGATTATTGGCGGCGGTGTGGAGGGCTGTGAGTTTGCCTCATTGTATAGCGGGCTTGGCACGCAGGTGACGATGGTTGAGCTGATGCCACGGGTCTTGCCCTTAGAAGATGAAGAAATCTCATCCACCATGACGCGTGAACTGAAAAAGCGTGGCGTCACGGTGCTGACAGGTACCACAGTTGAAAAGGTAGAACAATCACCCGAATTGATAATGGTGCAGATGAAAGATGGCAGTACCATCACCGTAGAGAAGCTCTTAGTCTCCGTCGGCCGAGGGCTCAACTCACGAGGGATTGGATTGGAGCAGGTCGGTGTGACCACTGGACGCCGGGGTGAAATTCTGGTTGATGCGCGGCTGGAAACAAATGTGTCGGGTATTTATGCGATTGGCGACGTGACCGGGAAGGCCATGTTGGCCCATGTCGCCTCGACGCAGGGGCAAGTGGCAGTTGAAAATATTCTGGGACATCCACGGACCATTCAGTATGACGTGATCCCCGCCGGTATTTTTACCTTGCCCGAGATCGGGCGTGTAGGGCTGACTGGGCAGCAGGCTCGGGACCAGGCACAGGCCAGGGGACAGGAGCCCGGTCAGGCCGTAAAGATCGGCCGCTTCCGGTACGCAGGTTTGGGCAAGGCGCAAGCAACGGGTGATACCACCGGCTTTTTCAAAGTCATTGCCGATTCCGCAACCGGCAAGATTCTTGGTGTCCATATTCTTGGCTCGCACGCAGCGGATCTGATTCATGAGGCTGCATTAGCATTGCAGGTGGGAGCCACGGTGGATCAAGTGGCTGGGATGATTCATGCCCATCCAACCCTCGCTGAGGGGGTGATGGAAGCAGCAGAGGATGTCGATGGTACCGCCATTCATCAGCTCCGAAAGCAGGTGGCAAGATGATCAGCTCACTGTTGCTGAAGCTTGGCATGTTGGCAGTCACAGTGGGCATTGTTTTCTTGAACATAGGGGCCCCTCATACAACTCCGCATCATGTGTCTGGATTCACCGCCGAACGGCAAGTCGCTCCTGTTCCGGCGACGGGGCCGGACAATCGGGTAGGGCACGCGCCGAGGCAACTTGGTCGCAGCGGCCAGGAGCCGAATAGTGAGATCGTCGCCTATGCGAAGCCATCGTCCACGCCAGTTGGGCCGTTGTTGGATCTCAATCGGGCGAAGGCGGGTGAGCTGGAGGCCTTGCCTGGTATTGGTGCGGTCCTCGCACAACGGGTGATCGCCTTCAGGGAATCACTCGGAGGGTTTCGAAAGATCGAGGACCTTCGTCAAGTAAAGGGTATCGGTGCCAAGAAATTCGATCAGCTCAAATTGTTGGTGACGGTTTCAACATCAGATTCAAAAGGAACGACGGAGCGACGCGTGCTATGAAGGATGTGAATCAGCAGATCGATCTCATTCGACGTGGCGCCGTAGAGGTGATCCAGCCTGCGGAGCTAGAAGCCAAGCTCAAGCGAGCACTCACAGAGAGCCGGCCATTGCGGGTCAAAGCCGGGTTTGACCCGACAGCGCCGGATCTTCATCTTGGACATACGGTCCTGATTCATAAGTTGAAACACTTCCAGGATCTTGGTCACCAAGTCATTTTTTTGATCGGTGATTTTACCGGAATGATCGGCGATCCAACCGGCGTCTCCGAAACCCGTCGAGCATTGACGAAAGAACAGGTTCTTGAAAACGCCAAGACCTACCAGCGCCAGATTTTTAAGATTCTTGACCCGGCGAAAACCCTGGTTGAGTTCAACAGTCGTTGGATGGGCGAGATGACGGCTGAAGGGCTGATTCAGTTGGCGGCTCACTATCGGGTCGCCCGCATGATGGAACGTGACGACTTCCACAAGCGCTTTCAGGAACAGAAACCGATCAGTGTCCATGAGTTCTTGTATCCTTTGGTGCAAGGGTACGATTCGGTCATGCTCAAGGCTGATGTGGAACTGGGTGGGACGGATCAAAAATTCAACTTACTGGTGGGACGCGAGTTACAACGGGACTATGGCCAGGAATCCCAAGTCGTTATCACGATGCCCTTGCTCGAGGGAACAGATGGCGTCAAGAAGATGAGCAAGAGCGTTGGAAACTATATCGCGTTGGAAGACAAGCCTGGTGAGATGTTTGGAAAACTGATGTCGATCAGCGACACGCTCATGTATCGGTACTATGAGTTGCTGACGACAGAAGACCTTGGGCACGCCAAATCACTTCATCCGATGGAAGCAAAACAGACACTCGCCGAGCTGATCGTGGCTCGTTATCATGGTACGGATGCAGGCAAGCAGGCCAGAGCGGAGTTTCAGCAAAAGTTTCAGAAGCAAGAATTTCCTGATCAGCCGGATGTCCGATTGCAACTGGCCACACAGGATTTGAGAGATGGCAAGACCATTGGGCTGGTTGATCTTGTCGCCAAAACGGGCTTGGTTCCAAGTAAGAGCGAAGCGCGCCGACTGATCATTCAAGGTGGACTTGAGATTGATGGACAAAAACAGAGTGACGCTAATGCCATGCTCACGGTCATCGAGGGGAAGCAGTATCAGCTCAAGATCGGCCGGCGAAAATTTGCGATCGTTGGATTTAAGCCTGACACGTAGAAATGCAGTGTGAAGATACAGCCGCTTTTTTGAAGCCATGTGCATTGCTTGGGGCAACCAGACCTTCTGGCACATCGCGCATGCCCTGCCAGCTGATCTAAGAGTCTATGACCTATAGAAGAGAGATTGATGGGCTTCGAGCGCTGGCGGTCCTGCCGGTAATCCTGTTTCATGCCGGTTTTCCAACATTCAGCGGCGGCTTTGTCGGCGTCGATGTCTTTTTCGTCATCAGCGGGTATCTCATCACCTCAATCATTCTCGCCGAGAGACAGGCAGGCACCTTCACGCTTGTCGGGTTTTATGAGCGCCGAGCGAGACGCATTCTGCCTGCATTGTTTGTGGTGATGGGTGTGTGCTCGGTATTCAGTTGGCTCTGGTTGTTGCCGAGCGACATGAAAATGTTTTCCCAAAGTTTGGTCGCCGTTCCCGCGTTTGCCTCAAACATCTTATTCTATCTCACGAGCAGCTACTTCGAGCCTGCCGCCGAGCTCAAACCTCTGTTGCATACCTGGAGTCTGTCCGTTGAAGAACAATATTATCTGCTCTATCCAATCATGTTGATCATCGCTTGGCGCTTCGGCAAGAGATGGATTGTGGCCGTCCTTATTCTGCTGACCGGCATGAGCTTGGCGGCAGCGCATTATGGTTCGACGACTGATCCCTCTTTCACGTTTTTTCTCTTGCCGACGCGTGGGTGGGAGATCTTGATCGGCGCACTTGTCGGCTTCCATGCATTCAGGACGAGTACGGATATCCCCCCCCCCACAGCCCATTCTCAGTCCTCGGTTGTCCGGCAGGTCCTCGGCATTCTTGGCCTGATGCTGTGCGCGTATGGGGTCTGGGCATTTGACGCGCGAACGCCGTATCCCAGTGTCTATACGTTGGTGCCGACGATAGGCACCGTCTGCATCATCCTGTTTGCGACGCAAGAAACACTTGTGGGAAAACTCCTGGGACACACGTGGCTGGTTGGAATCGGCCTCATCAGTTACAGCGCCTACTTATGGCATCAACCCCTGTTTGCCCTGGCGAGGCATCGCTCCATCGAGCCCCCAAGCAACTCATTGCTGTATTCGTTAATCGTCGCCTCTTTATTGTTGGCGTACCTCAGCTGGAAGTACGTTGAGACACCTTTTCGGTGCAGGCAATCCTTCACACGGAAGCAGGTGTTTACGATTGGAGTCTCCTGCAGTGTCGCTTTTATGGCATTCGGGTTGATTGGTTACTTTAACGGTGGATTCCCCAATCGTATCTCCAACGAAGTCATCGCGGCTCAACGTGCGCAATTTGATGAACTCGGTTGTATGTCCGAGATGGGAAAGTACATCCCTGTCGCCGAGAGTTGTATCGTGGGTGATAAACGCAATGTCAGAGTTGCGCTATTAGGGGATTCTATAGCCGGCACCCTGAGCTTCGAGCTCGGCAACGCCTTGGCCAGCCACTCGCTTGGCTTGGTAAATATGAGCTTCGGGCATTGTCCTCCTATCTTGGGTGTCTATCGAGTCGATAGGGGAAGCACCCATCGATGCCCTGAACACAACGAAGAAGCATTTGATTATGTGAAGGAGAGGAACGATATTGAAATTTTGATATTCGCAGGATACTGGACTATGTACGTTGAAAGTCCGCTATTGGACATTGTTTCCAGTAATGTCAGAAAAAGCACCCCGGACGATAAGAGAATTCAACTGATTAAGGAAGCGTTCGTGAATTCGATTCTACGGTACATCAAAACAGGCAAGACCGTGATCATAGTGTACCCCATCCCGGAGGCCAGCCGGCACGTCCCTCGCTATTTGGCAAAGCAGGCGATGTTCTCGAATGGATATAACAGTGACCGCGACTTGACGATCAGTTACGAGGCCTACAAGGCCAGGAACAAAGAAACGATACAGGTCTTCGACAGCATCGGTGAGCATCCCAATCTGATTCGAATACGACCAGACACGATCTTTTGCAATACGTACATCGAAGCGAGCTGCGTGGCGCACGTCAATGGCGATTCTGTCTATCGTGACGAGTTTCATCTCTCAAACCTGGGGGCACGTTTGGTCGTCCAGAACATAATGAAGCATATTGTCAGCTTTCCCTGACGTGCCACACCCTCTGATCTATAACCCACTGCTCCCGGTGGACTGATGAACGAAAAGTGGGAGTAGTTTTCTTGACTTGCTGTGAAGTACCCGCGTAGGATGCAAATCAGCGAGCGGGCGTAGCTCAGTGGTAGAGTCCTTGCTTCCCAAGCAAGTTGTCGTGGGTTCAAATCCCATCGCCCGCTCCAAATCTTTCAAACCCCTCTGCAAGGCATTATCCCATCCCAGTTGTATCCTTTACGGTTTCAGTCACGGTTCCATTTGAAATCTGGCCATCTCGTTCAACCTTAAACCACCTATAGAAGATCAACGCTGCTGAACCCCATCCGGAGTCATGGTTTTTTCGAGATCCCCTTCCAAAACCTGTTGTCTCAGGAGAGATCTAGTTTCATGTTTCACACAAAGTCTTCTCTGACCTAACGACTGTTCTGATATTGTCTACAACAGTTGCCGTTGGCGTGCAGCTCGCCTAGGATCCTCCTGTACCGTTCGGTTGTTTTTTCATTTTCATGAAAGGATCAGTCATGATGCAGAAACAGTTGCTTCTGCTTTGCGCCGCCGCATTCCTTGGTGGAACAGTCGGCGGCGTGCTGAGTACTCAGTTACTTTCACCAATGTCGGTTGACGCGCAGAAGACGAATGGGGTGCATGCCGAAGAGTTCTTGCTGCTGGACGCTAAAGGGAAAGCCAGAGCCGGTCTCGGGTTGGACGCGAATGGCGAAGTCGGGCTCGTACTCAGGAGCAAAGATGGCAGCCGCACCCTGACGCTCTCCCCTGATGACCCATCGGTCATCAAGCTGGTCGAGCGAGGAGGTCGGATTCTCTGGGGGGCGCCGTAACTCGCGTGCGAACAGGAAAACGCCGTCAGACCGCTTTTTGGACTAATCCGGAACGCAAACAGCGCGTACAGACGCGGATACGTTTATGACTTCCATCCACCACTGCGCGAACAGTTTGGAGATTAGGGTTGAACACGCGTCTGGTTTTGTTGTTCGCATGACTCACATTGTTGCCCGATACCGGCTTCTTTTGGCAAATCTCACACATCCATGCCACGGTCGTTCTCCTTCTTAACGAAATGAACCTGATCAAAATCGCGTGATACTACCACAGCTTCATGAATGGTCACAAGCACGAGGTGTACGCTCATGAGTAAAAAAGGAATAGCCCCTGAGTAACGGGATGAACCTCTGCGGCTATAACTGAGCTTGACAAGTTTTGTTGCCCTCTCCTATTGTGCTGCCAGTATAGCTCCAGAGTAAGGGAAGAGGGTGTGAATCCCTCGCGGTCCCGCCGCTGTTAATGGGGACGAAACCCGGAACAGCCACTGTCTCGCACGTGAGATGTAACTCGTGAAGCGTATTGTGTCAGAGTTTTGATTCCAGCGCTTCACGAATGATGCGTCACATGTTGGATGGGAAGGCACGGGGAGTAGGGTGAACCATGAGCCAGAAGACCTGCTCGGAGAAGTGACCGTCGTTCCCTCGAGGCTGGGGAGCAGGTGAGGATGAAGAAGCGGGTGCAATCCTCAGGGTCTATTCAGGCCTTGGGGATTTTTTCTTTTGACACGATGGCACCGATATCACCCAGTCATACCCGTGATCACGGTGGTGCTGTCGGTGTGTTTTACGCTGGCGGCTGAAAGTGGGCAAGGAGAGTATGGTGAGATGAAGCGACGGCAGCAGGGCATCCTTACCGGCATGCCATTCATGGCTCATGTCTCGTCACGATCCTTTGTCGATGATGCCGGGCATCGAATCTACTTGGCCAAGCCGCCGGCTCGTATCGTGTCGCTGGCTCCGAGTATTACCGAAATGCTGTTCTCGCTTGGGTTGGAGGAACAGATTGTCGGTGTCACGGAATTTTGTGACTATCCTGCTGCTGCACAGTCTAAAGCCAAGGTAGGGTATGCCAATCCCAGCGTAGAAGCCATTATTGCATTGAGGCCAGAATTAGTATTGGCGCCAAGGGACTTTCTCCGTCCAGACCTGCAAGTGAAGCTCGAGCAGCTCAAGATTCCTGTGTTTGTACTCGATGCGCACACCTTGGAAGATATCCCGCTTCACATTCATACGTTGGGACAGATGTTTGAGAAAGTCTCGGCAGCCAACGCGGTGACTCAACTGATGCGTCAGCGCATTACTGAGATTAGACGCAAGGTTGAGCCCTTGCCCGCCAAACGCGTTCTCTATGTCCTCAATAGTCAGCCGTTGATTACGGTGGGGCCTGGAAGTTTCATCCATCAGATGATCAGTGTGGCAGGAGGGACGAACATTGCGACGCAGGCGAGCGAGGCCTATCCGAGACTGAGCATGGAGACCGTGCTCAAGCAAGATCCGGAAGTGCTGATTTTCCCGAGCGGTGAAGTGGAAACGGTGCCACGCAGCGAGCAACAGCAGTGGCGTCGATGGGACTCGCTTTCCGCCGTGAAACACCAGCGGTTTCATGAGGTCTCATCGAGCCTCTTGAATCGTCCTGGGCCTCGCGTTGTTGACGGGTTAGAACAACTGGCTCGAGCCATCCATCCGGAAGTATTCGGTTCCAGTGATGGTGCACGTCATCCGTGAGGACCTGTTGAAACAGCTTCCAGCCACGGTTGAGCCTGTGTCCTGTACGGGGATCTTATCCCATGAGCCTGGCCGTATGGTCTCTCAAGGCGCGATCCTCACGAACTCACGCTGGATGGCGACCCTTGGAGTTCTTAGCCTCACGGCCATTGCGGTGGGCCTGATCTGTCTCCACTTCGGTGCCCAACCGATTGCGTATGGGGAGGTCTTACGAGCGTTGTTTGACACGGTCAGCTTGAAGGACAGCACTGATGAGACATCGGATATTGCGAAAACCATTCTGCTCCAGGTCCGACTGCCACGCATCTTACTGGGCTTTTTGGTCGGCTGCTCCTTGGCTTCCGTGGGAGTCGCCTTGCAGGCGCTCTTACGGAATCCGTTGGCTGATCCCTATGTGCTGGGCGTCTCCAGCGGTGCCGCGCTTGGAGCGGCAGTGGGAATCTTGTTCGGAGTAGGAACCACCTTTCTTGCGGAAACCGCGCTGCCCGCCTGTGGATTTGCCGGGGGCCTCGTGGCGCTCCTCGTAATCTATCGAATGGCTGCCACCTATGGCCAGCTGCCGATCCACAGCCTGCTGTTGACCGGAGTGATTCTCAACGCCATCTTTTCAGCCTTGATTATGTTCATTACGTCGATCCTTGAACCGAATCGTTCGTATGGCATGATGGCCTGGTTGATGGGAACACTCACCGCTCCCACCTACGGTAGCTTGGTCGCGCTCATCATCTATCTCTCGATTGGCCTCTTCCTGCTTTTTCGTCATATGCGCGTCCTCAACATCCTGGCGTTAGGAGAAGAGTCTGCCCGCACGCTTGGTATCGATACAGAACAGGCAAAGCGGTCTCTTTTTATGGTGACGGCATTGGTGACGGGAGCAGTGGTGTCTGTCAGTGGAATGATCGGCTTTATTGGCATGGTCGTTCCACACGCCGTACGGCTCGTGATCGGTGCCGATCATCGATTGCTTCTTCCCGCGTCGGCGTTGGTTGGAGGCATCTTTCTGATGAGTGCCGATACGGTGGCGCGGACGCTGATCGCTCCGACGGAGATTCCTGTTGGTATTATCACCGCTCTGGCCGGCGGACCGTTCTTTGTCTACCTCTTGCTCTGGCGAAAGGATCGCTTGGCATGAGTGGGACGAGTCAACATCAATCGATAGGAATGATGCGCAGTGACTCAATTCCTCTGTTAGGGAGAGGTCCTGCCTACGATGTCGAGTCTGTTCGGTTCCGTTATCAGTCGAATGAGTCACAGGCGGCCAGATGGATTCTGGATAATATTTCCTTTCACGTGCAAGAAGGTGAGGTCCTGGGTGTGGTTGGCCCGAACGGATCCGGAAAAACCTCCTTACTGAAAGTACTGGCGAGACTGATGACTCCTCAGCAAGGCCATATCACGCTATTCGGACAGGATCTCTCGGCGAAGACTCAGCGGGAAGTCGCCTGTCTGGTTGGCGTGGTGCCACAAGATACGCAGATGCTCTTTCCATTTACCGTAGCTGAAAGCGTGTTGATGGGGCGCTTTCCCCATCGGGCTCGAGACCGATGGATTGGTGGATTTGGATGGGAAAGCCGAGAAGACTTGGCTATCGCGGCCCAGGCGATGATGACGATGGACATTGTCCATTTGGCTCACCGGTCGGTGACTGACCTTTCCGGTGGTGAACGGCAGCGGACCGTGATTGCTCGAGCGCTTGCCCAAACTCCAAAAGTCTTGCTGTTGGACGAGCCGACCGCATTTCTCGATCTGCAACATCAGGTGGAGATCTGCTCGGTGTTACGCCGATTACGAGATGAGCGTGGCTTAACGGTTGTCTTGGTGTCCCATGATTTGAATCTGGTGAGTCAGTATTGCGACAGAATTCTGTTGTTAGATCATGGACAGATCGTACGACTTGGTGTCCCAGACGAGGTGATTGAGCCGGAAGTGCTGGAATCCGTGTACCGTTGCCGAGTGTTGGTGGATCGACATCCGAGTACTGGATTGCCTCGGATTACGCTTCCCGGTCGCCAGTTGTCCGGTGAGAATTAAGATGAGGGTGATCAAGGTGGCATTGCTTCATCTTGAGACGGTTCCCGGAGCCTTGGAACAGAACCGCTACATGATCGTTGAGGCCATCAAACATGCGGCGTCGGTGGGAGCGGAGTGGATTGTGACACCGGAGCTGGCCGTCTGCGGACTGCAGTTTCCACAGTTGATCGGGACCGATTGGATTCAGCCGCAGCCGGACCCATGGATGCAGCAAGTCTGTCGATTAGTGAGGACGTTGAGACGGACTGTCTTTCTTTCATGCCCCGAGCGAGATGGGGCACGGCTCTACAACACCGTATTCCTGATTGATTCAGCAGGGGAAATTGTCGGCAGACATCGTAAGATCAACGTGCTCAGCGACTCCCTGTCATGGTCGAGTCCAGGAGACGTTGCCGTGCCAATCGAGTGTGCTGGCATCAAAGTGGGGGTGCTTGTTTGTGCCGATGTCTATACGCCGAATATCGCCAGGGCCATGAAATTTGAAGGTGCGCAGATGTTTGTCTCACCGGCATCGTGGGGACCTGGTCTACACGGTCCAAATGGGGAATGGGAGCAACGGACGCATGAAACAGGGCTCCCATTAATTGTCTGTAACCGAACCGGCGCAGAAAAGACCTTGGACTTCTGGAAGGCGCCAAGCTTGGTTGTAAAGGACGGCGTGCGAGTACTCACGCACACATCGGAGCGATCTGCGGTCCTCACGTTCGACTGGGATTTCGATCGCATGGTGCCGCGCTCTTTACGCTACTCGATCGACTATATCCGGACTTAGCACGCCGGCTGATTAGGATGATGGTGAGCCACCAAGAGGAGTGGCCAAGGTAATCTGAGGTGAGCAGGATGAGGATGCGCCGCTCTCCTGCGGAAGTCGTCTGGTGCAGAACAATCATTCGGGAGGGATTCATTAGGTCATACCGTCAGCGACGGGGAAGATGGTGCAACTCCATCACGGTGCCGCCACTGTAAGCGGGGAGTGACTCTGCCGGATGCCACTGTGTGCCTTGGCACATGGGAAGGCGCAGAGAAGCCATGAGCCGCAAGTCAGGAGACCCAGCTGCCGGGACGATAGACACCCTTCGAGTCAAAGGGAGGTTTTCATGCTGCGGTTTTTTGTTTCTCGTGTTTTTCGTGTATGTGCCCTTGTTCTATGGACCTTCGCATGGGTCTATCCCACATCGGCTCAAGAAGTGGCGATGGCCGACCAACCGGAGCTCCACGCTCCGGATGTCGTCATCAGTGCAACCAAGACCGAAATGCCCGCCAAGCAAGTCACCAGCGCTGTGGAAGTGATTACCGGTGAAGACCTGCAGCAGCGAAAAATACGAACCGTTGCAGAAGCGCTTCGATGGGCATCGGGGCTGGCTGTTTTTCAAAGCGGAGGACTTGGAACAACAGTCGGCGTACGAATGCGTGGAGGAACGCCACAGCAGACGCTTGTCTTGATTGATGGCGCGATCGTCAACAGCGCCACGGACGGAAGTTACGACTTCGCCAATTTGACGTCGGACAACGTCGAACGGATCGAAGTCTTGCGTGGAAGTCAGAGCATGCTCTGGGGATCGGATGCGATGGGCGGCGTGATCAATATCACAACCAAGCGTGGACGTGACAAACCCAACGTGTCTGTGTTTGCCGAATACGGATCCTTCAATACGATTCGTGAAGGTGGCAGCCTCTCTGGTAAGAAAGGCCCCATTGATTTTTCAGGATCGATTACACGTTTGGATACGGCCGGCTTCTCAGCCATCAACTATCGGCGTGGTGCAGCTGAGCGTGATGGTTATCACAACTGGCAAGGATCTGTTCGACTGGGCGCAGACCTGCCGAAGGATGGCCGGCTGGAGTTTAGCTTCCGCTGGTTGGATGGCCTCGTGAATTTCGACGGCTTTGGGTTTAATTCCACTACCTTCGCGTCAGATCCGGCTGATGTATTTGGTGCCAGATCAAGAAATACTCAACACATTTTTGCAGGAAACTATGCCCAGCCGATTACCGCCTGGTGGTCACAGAAACTGACCTTGTCACGGGCGACTGAGAATCTTGTCAGTGACGGCGGCGCAGTGGAACGTAATCTTGTGACCGGAACCACGGGACTGATCGGCTTCCCGTTCAAGTCTCAAATTGAAACAACCAGTAATCGGCTCGAATGGCAGCACAATATTCAAATTGGGAAACCGTTATCCTTAACGGCAGGGTATCAGTTTCGAGAACAAAGAGGCGACAATCGTGACCTCCTGGTCAACACAACCGTATTCGAGAACAAATCCGTGAGTAGCCATGCCGGGTTTGGAGAGGCGCAGTTGAATCTGTGGGACCGAGTGTTTGGTACGGCAGGTATTCGACAAGACGAGTACAACGTGTTTGGAAGCGCCACAACCTACCGAGTCACAGGAGGATATCTCCATCGGGAGACTGGCACGAAACTACGAGGCAGTTATGCGACGGGATTTCGAGCTCCGACGATCAATGAACTATTTTTCCCTGGATTCGGCAACCCAAATCTGAAACCTGAAAAGAGCCAAGCGTTCGATGTGGCCCTCGAACAGGCACTGCCGCATGATCGCGGCAGCATCAGCGTCGGCTATTTTTGGACCCGCTACCGAAATCTGATCTTGTCGGTATTTGATCCGGTCGAGTGTACGGCTCCTGGCTCGTTTGGATTTTGCGCACAGAACGTCGGGTTAGCCAAAGCGGAAGGTGTGGAAGTGAGTACCAAGTTGAAACTCTATCGTGATGGCCCTTGGATTAAGAATTTGGATCTGCACATTCAATATACGTACGCAGCGACGCGGGATATTAGCAATGGATCGGATTCACGTCTTCCCAAGTGGCCGCTCCATCAAATTTCGACCGTCATCAGTTATCAGCCTATAGACAGTCTGCGGGCCAATCTGGAGGGACGGTATGTTGGTGAACGGTTCGGTAATGTGGGAAATAGTTTTGCGACTTCCCCGTTTGTGGTCTGGAATCTGTCTGCGAGCTATGACGTGACAAAGTACGTGCAAGCCTATCTCCGTTTGGACAACATATTTAACGAAAAGTACGAAGAGATACTGTTCTTCGGCACACCGATCCGTTCGATTTTCGGAGGAGTACGGATCAATTATGATCTGCCGCTCTAGGATTGCATGAAACAGTATCCACGATTGATGATTGCCGGTACCCATAGCGGTGTTGGCAAAACGACCGCGACGCTGGCGGTCCTGGCGGCCTTGCGAGAGCGTGGCCGCCAGGTCCAGCCGTTTAAGGCCGGACCTGACTTTATCGATCCAAGTCATCATCGGGCGGTCACCGGTCGCCCGTCGAGAAATCTCGATGGATGGATACTTGGGAAAGATCTGAACCGTTTGATCTTTACTCGTGCCGCAGCCGATGCGGATCTTTCCATTATCGAAGGCATGATGGGGCTGTTCGACGGCAGTTCACCGGTGAATGACATCGGCAGCACAGCGGAATTGGCCAAGCAGCTTGAGGCGCCAATTCTTTTGGTTGTCGATGGAAGCGCCATGGCTCGTTCTGCCGCAGCGATGGTGGCAGGCTATGCGCGTTTCGATCCTGCACTCCGTGTGGCAGGAGTCTTGTTCAATCGTGTTGGAAGTGATGGCCATTACCAGCTGTTGAAGGCGGCAGTGGAACAAGAGACTGATGTGACTCCTGTCGGATACCTGCGCCCAGATGTTGCCCTGACTATTGCGGATCGGCATCTCGGGTTGGTCATGGCCATGGAACAGGGTGACGGTCAGCTCTATCATCGCTTGGTGAAGGCCGCGCTGGACACGGTTGATCTGGATCGTATTGAAGCCCTTGCCCATTCGTCTGGCACGTTGACGGAAGTCGTGTCTCCACCGGTGATCAAGCGTCCAGGCCGTACGATTCGAATCGGTGTGGCACAGGATCAGGCGTTTTGCTTTTACTATCCGGACAATCTTGAATTGCTAGAAGCAGCCGGTGCTGAAATCATTACGTTTTCGCCTTTACATGACGACTCACTGCCGGACGTCGAGATGCTCTATCTCGGCGGTGGCTATCCGGAATTGCATGGTGCGGCGCTAGCCGAGAACGTTGCCATGCGAGCGGCCGTCAAGCGGTTTGCTGAGCGAGGCGGTGTGATCTATGCAGAGTGTGGCGGGTTGATGTATCTCACGGAGTCCATCCACGATTTCAACGGGCGCTCGCATGACATGGTCGGGATCTTTCCAGCCGAAACGGTCATGCAGAAACCAGGCCTCACGTTGGGATACAGAACCGTGGAATGTTCACGCCGCAGCATTCTCGGCGACGTTGGTGCCACGGCACGAGGCCATGAGTTCCATTATTCTACGCTGGTTGCGAGGAGGCCGCTGCAGTATACCTGTGCACTGCGTGATGCTGCGGGACTCTCGAAGGGACAGGATGGACTCATGAAGGACAACGTGCTGGCCCTCTATACCCATCTGCACTTTGCCAGTCAGCCAACAATCGCCGCCTCATTAGTCGATTCGGCTCGTTGTGCAGCTAAGCCTGTATCGGTATCGGCATGGGATCCATCAGGAGCTGAACATTGAGAGGTCCAACTCAGAAGACCTGCGAGCGCTGCGGGCACGACTTCGAGTGTGGCGGATACCAGTGCTGGTGTGGCAAGCTCGGCATTACCGAGGCACAAATGGATTGGATCGCGGTGCGATATAAGGAATGTCTCTGTTCCAACTGTTTAGTGAAAATTGCAGCTGGCGAGATCGGGCCTCAGCCCGATTCGACCAGCAAGAAGCAGGACGACCGAGCGAGACAATCATGAGAACCAAGAGTCGATTTTCAGACGCTGAGCGAGAGGCGGTCTATCGCGCGATTTTTGGGCGGCGAGATGTGCGCCGGAATTTTCTTCGGACGCCGATTCCAACTTCGACACTGATGCGGCTGCTGACAGCGGCGCATCATGCGGGGTCGGTGGGATTCATGCAGCCGTGGGACTTTGTGATCATCCGCAATCTTGCAACGAAACGCTCGGTGAAGGATCTCTTCATCGACGCTAATGCCAAGGCGTCCGCCCGTTATACCGGCACTAAGGGAGCACTGTATCGGGGATTAAAGCTGGAAGGGATCGAAGAAGCGCCGATCAACCTGTGCATTACATGCAGTCGGCGGCGTGGCGGATCATCGGTGCTTGGCCGCTCTACGGTGCGCGCAACGGACTTATACAGCACCTGTTGCGCCGTTCAAAATCTCTGGTTGGCCGCCAGAGCTGAGGGTATCGGTGTCGGATGGGTCAGTATTCTGGATCACGAGGCGCTGAAGCGGGTGATCGGCGTACCCAAATCAGTGACGGTGCTTGCCTATCTCTGCCTCGGCTACGTGTCCAAATTTGAGGACCAGCCTGATTTAGAAGCAGCCGGGTGGCGGAGCCGGATTCCAGTTGATCAGTTAATTCACGACGAGTCATGGGGCAATCGGATGCATGACAAGAGAGGGGATAATGGGGATGCGCATCACCAAGGTCTACACACGAACAGGGGACGCGGGAAAAACCAGACTGGCCGGCGGACAACCGGTGTGGAAAGACAGTCTGCGGGTCGAAGCCTACGGGACGATCGATGAGTTGAATGCGTCGATCGGTGTGGTGCGGGTGATGAATGCCGATGTGGTGGACGAGTATTCAGCTGCCGCACAACTTGAAGACGAGCTACGCTGGGTGCAGAACAAATTATTCGATGTGGGCAGCATTCTGGCGACGGCACCGGGACAAACGTTCAAAAATATGCCGCAGGTTTCTGCGAGGGATGTCACACGTTTAGAAAAACTCATTGACCGGTGTCAGAAAGATCTGGAGCCGTTGAAAGAGTTTATCTTGCCTGGAGGTGGAAAGGTATCTGGGTTTCTGCATCAGGCTCGGACGGTTTGTCGCCGCGCCGAGCGGTTGTGTGTGGCTCTCTCAAAAACGGAGCCGGTCGATTCGACGATCATCAAGTTCGTCAATCGGCTGAGTGATGCGTTGTTCGTGCTGGCTCGGTGGGTTTCCAAGACGCAGGGTGAGCCGGAATTCTTATGGGAACGCGATGTTGCCAAGAAAGCCGAGTAAAGGCCGACCGACGCGACGAGCCAAAGGCCGTATTATTCTTGTGCTTGGTGGGGCGTCGTCTGGGAAAAGTGAGGCCGCACTCAAGTTAGCCGGATCACGAGAGCCGCGCGCATTCATTGCGACAGGGCAAGGGTTGGATGGCGAAATGGCAGCACGCATCGCTCAGCACCAGGCCACACGCTCGGCGGATTGGGCGACGGTTGAAGAGCCGCTCGAAGTGGAGGCCTGGTTCGCCAAGCAGGGACCTCGGTACCGGACGATTCTCTTCGATTGCGTGACATTGTGGTTGAGTAATCTGGTTGGAACCGGCATCAAAGAGTCGGTCATTCTCGCTCGAACTGGAACGCTCGTGCAAAGGATGCAGACTGCAGCTGCCAGGGTGGTCATCGTCAGTAATGAGTTGGGCCTCGGCCTGGTTCCGGCTGAGCCTGCGACACGAGCATTTCGTGATCTTGCCGGACGAGTGAATCAGCAGATTGCCGCCGGAGCGGATGAAGTGTATCTGGTTGTGAGCGGACTATCGCTTCGCTTGAAGTAAATAGAGGAGCCGTCATGTCGATACAGGACCTGTGCCGTCGTATTCAGCCGGTCGATATCACCCTCCGCAAGAAGGCACAAGCCCGATTGGATCAGCTGACCAAACCGCTCGGCAGTCTTGGTCGCCTGGAAGAATTAGCGGCGTCCTACGTCGCCATTTCTGGCGAGCTGAAGCCCAATGTTCCACTCGGCGTGGTCTTTACGTTTGCCGCTGATCATGGAGTCACTCTGGAAGGGGTGAGCGCCTATCCGCGGGAAGTCACGTCTCAAATGGTCTTGAATTTTCTGCGGGGTGGGGCTGGCGTGAATGTGTTGGCAAAGCATGCCGGTGTGGGTGTGCGCGTGGTGGATATTGGCGTTGATTATGAGTTCGGCGCTGTACCTGGTCTGATTGCTCGAAAAGTTATGACGGGCACGAACAATCTGGCGGTGGAATCGGCAATGACACGTAGCCAAGCAGAGCAGGCAGTCATGATTGGAATCGAACTGGCGACCGAAGCCGTGCGAGACGGGATCGGACTGATCGGCACCGGTGAGATGGGTATCGGCAATACGACACCCAGTGCCGCCATCACGGCGGTGATGACCGGTCGGCCTGTAGCAGACGTAACCGGACGTGGAACTGGCATCGACGAATCCAGTCGTCGGCATAAGATAGCAGTGATTGCGCGGGCGCTCGATCTGCATCGCCCCAATCCAGCAGACGCACTCGATGTTCTGGCGAAGGTCGGGGGCCTGGAAATCGCTGGATTGGCCGGTTTGATACTTGGGGCGGCGGCAGCCCGGGTGCCTGTCGTGCTGGATGGGTTCATCGCTGGGGCGGCGGCATTGATTGCCGTCGGGCTTCAGCCCTTGTGCCGCGAGTATCTCATCGCCTCCCATCGCTCGGTCGAGCAGGGCCATCGCGTGGTCTTGGACCATCTCAGTTTGCAGCCGCTCTTGGATCTCGACTTGCGTCTTGGCGAGGGTACGGGGGCCTGTTTGGGAATGGATCTGGTCTGTGCCGCGATCAAGATCTACACGGAGATGGCAACCTTCGACGAAGCAGGCGTGTCTGACAAGGTGTAATGATGGGAACGGTGGCCCGTCCATTTATCTTTGCCTGGCACTTTCTGACGACCATCCCCTTGAGCCGAACTCACCACGAGCCGACCGCACCGGAACTGGCGGCATCGATGGCCTGGTATCCCGTCATCGGTTTGCTGATCGGCGGCGGGCTCGTCGTGGCGGACGTTGGATTGACGGCGATTCTCTCGCCGGTCGTCGTGAATGTGCTGCTAATCGTGCTGTTTGTGCTGTTGACGCGGGGTCTTCATCAAGACGGGTTGGCTGACACCTTAGATGGATTGGCGGGAGGCCGTACACCGGTAGAACGGCTTACGATTATGCGCGATCCCCGTATCGGTGCGATCGGCGCAACAGGTCTCTTTCTCTCACTGATTCTCCGGTATGCTGGATTGATGGCGCTGCCGCTTGAGTTGCGGCTCCCCGCCGTACTCTGCATGCCGGCAATGGGACGTTGGGCAATGGTCATGCTGGCTTGGATTTCGCCCTATGCCAGATCCGAAGGAGGATTGGCAGCGCCGTTCCTCACTCATCTGTCGTGGCGGCACGTGGCCATATCCACGGTGGTCTTGACGATTGCTCTGGCAGGAGGCTTTGGGGTGGTTGGTACATGTCTGATCCTCCTCGCTGGGGTTCCGATCGTACTCATTGGCTGGTCAGCTTGCCGTAGCTGGTTCGGTGGGATCACTGGGGATACGCTTGGAGCTATGAATGAAGTGATCGAAATTCTCTTCTTGTTACTTGTTCCACTCTTGCTTCGGTTACCATGACCGGCGGCGAACTCCTTATCGCTTCAGCAATTGACGGGGTCTGTGGTGATCCCCGTGGGCTACCGCATCCAGTCCGTATGATGGGCCGGTGCATTACATGGCTCGATCACCGGGTCCGAACGATCTGTCGAAGTCACACCAGCCTGCGCGTTGCAGGCATCTGTCTGGCCGGAGGGTTGCCGGTTATGACCTATTGTCTCGGCGCTATTATCATTCAAGAGGCCGAGCACTTCGCGGGGTGGCTGGGGTCGGCCCTGTCAATTGGATTGGCCTCGACTACCCTCGCCACACGAGACCTATGGGATCATGTCCGTGCGGTGGATGATCCGCTCCAAGCTGGTGATCTTCTTGCTGCCCGTGGAGCTGTGGCGATGATCGTGGGGCGGGACACAGCGGAGCTCTCCGAATCCGAAGTGGCCCGTGCGACGGTGGAAACGGTCGCAGAAAGTGTGTCAGACGGTGTGATTGCGCCGTTGTTGTATCTGGCGATCGGAGGTGCCCCATTGGCCTTGGCGTACAAGGCCGTCAATACATTGGATTCCATGATCGGCCATCGTGATGAGCGCTATGCCGATCTTGGCTGGGCATCGGCTCGACTTGATGATCTGGTGAATTGGATGCCTGCGCGGCTTTCGGCAGTGCTGCTTCTCCTAGGTGCAGGTCTCATTACTCAACAGATAGAACGGATTCACAACGGATGGCGAGTGTTGAAGCGCGATGGAAGTCTCCACCCCAGTCCCAATAGTGGCAGGCCTGAAGCAGCGATGGCCGGGATCTTGGGGATACGGTTGGGAGGCACTAACTTCTATGATGGTATTGCGCAAGACCGTCCTATCCTTGGTGCGGAGGGACGGAGCGCAGAGCCAAGGGACATGACGTTGGCGGCGATCATCATGGTGGCAGCTTCGGTGGTGGGGGTCATTCTGGCGGTGGGGATCAAATGGCTCGTCTGAGGGCACGCCTGCATGGCGGGGATATCTACAGTGCCGCTCGAGAATTGGAACGTGATCCCACCGAGATTCTTGATTTCAGCGCCAGCATCAACCCACTAGGGCCCTCTCCACAAGTCTGGAAAGCCATCACCGCGTCCAGACATCTGTTGAACCATTATCCAGATCCCAACTGTTGGGATCTACGACAGGCATTGGCCACATTCTGGCGTATTGATCCGGAACAGATCGTAGTCGGTAACGGTTCCACAGAGTTGATTGAGGCGCTCCCTCGCGCACTGGGGATTCATCGGCTCCTTGTCGTTCAGCCCACCTTTTCCGAATATGCTGCCGCAATGGTGCGAGCCGGAAGACAGACCACGGCGCTCTTTGCTGACCAAAACAACCAGTATGCCATCCCAATCGACCGTCTGTGCCATGTACTGGAAGCAGGCCGGCATGATGGTCGTTCTATCGATGGCGTCGTGCTCTGTCATCCCAACAGTCCGACGGGGCAAGCCTGCTCAGCTGATGATGTTGCACGATTAGCAAAGGCTACCCGCCGGCGAGGACTTTGGTTGGTGATCGACGAAGCATTTGCCGACTATTGTCCAGAGCGATCTGTCCTGCCGCATGCGGCGTCCTGGCCTCATGTGGTTATCTTGCGCAGCATGACCAAATTCTATGCCCTGCCTGGACTGCGAGTAGGATATGCAGTGGCAACCCGTATCACCGCGCGACGACTACAACAACAGCTGCCGCCGTGGTCAGTGAGCGCAATGGGGCAAGTGGCTGCGCTTACTGCGGTGAACGATGCGGCACATGCGCGCAAGAGTTTGCGATTCATGGCGCGCGAGCGTGATCGGTTGAGAGCATTACTGGTCGCCTTGCCCGGCTGCGTCGTGATGCCGACACACGCGAATTACTTCCTTGTCGAATTGCCTCGAGGCTGGCATGCGCCTGACATTACTGAAAACTTGCGAAGGAGGGGCCTGTTGATTCGTGACTGTTCGTCCGTGCCTGGCGCAAACGTACGTTCCATACGACTCGCAGTGCGAACTGTACAGGACAATGACAGGCTGATTCAGGCGGTATCACAACTCCTACAGCAGGGCGTATCGTCATGAAGGATACGTCCACACGAGTCCGCACCAGCTACCGAGTGATGGGACAGACATTGGTCATCGATCTTAAAGGTCGGAGACGTGTGCTTTCGTCTGCGCCACAAGGGGGAGGCTTCACACTGGCTTCCTCTATCCTCAATCACCAGGTCGAGGCAAATCCCTCAGTGACCGGAGATCAGTCAAAAACCTTTACTGATCCTGCTCACTTCTTGCGAAAGGTGGCCTCCCGACTTGGCATCCGCACACGCACTGTTGGACTCATGACGGCTGTACCCATGACACAGCTGGTGATGGCACGAGTTGCTTCGGATGGGCTCTGGGTGGAATGCTTTGCGACGGTCGGTGTGACAAATGCCGTCCGGGCGGGAGAATGGCCACCGCAACGTTCTCATTGCGACAGAGCAGGCAAGCCCGGCACAATCAATCTCATTCTCATCACGAACGGGAGTCTCTCCCACGCTGCGATGGTTGGTGTCGTGCAAGTGGCCACCGAGGCTAAGACCGGCGTCCTGCGTGATCATGCGGTGCCGAGCAGTCATAGCGACATGGCCGCCACTGGAACCGGTACGGATGCGATGGTGATTGCGTGTCAGCTGCGGGGACAGGGCCCATCACACCTCTACAGCGGAACTCATACAGTGATCGGAGCGCTTGTTGGGCGCGCAGTGAGCACCTGTATGATTCGAGGTTTAGCGAAAGCGAAGGCTTGGCGGGAGTTGAATCAATGACGGCACGGGCACTGGCTGTTCTTGGAACGGGATCGGACGTGGGAAAAAGTTTGGTCACGGCCGGGCTCTGCCGATTGCTTCACCGCACAGGTGTCCGCGTGGCCCCATTCAAGGCTCAAAACATGTCCTTGAATTCATTCGTCACGCCGGATGGGCTTGAGATCGGACGGGCGCAAGCACTGCAAGCCGAGGCCTGCGGACTTTCTCCACATGTTGATATGAATCCCATCCTCCTCAAGCCGGAATCCGACCGATGTTCTCAGGTCGTTGTTCTCGGTAAGGCGCTCGCCAAGCAAGAGGCTTCAGCATACTATGATGAGCGACCACGGCTCTGGTCGGTCGTGACAGACAGCTATGCACGGCTGTCGCGGCAGTATGACGTGATGGTGATTGAGGGGGCGGGCAGTGCCGCCGAAGTCAATCTCCGAAAAATGGATTTGGTGAATTGGCCCGTCGTGGAATTCGCCGATGCTCAGGTTCTGCTGGTTGCTGATATCGATCGAGGCGGGGTGTTTGCTCAAGTCGTCGGTACGTTGGATTTGTTGGAGCCGGCCGAACGTGCCAGGGTCTGCGGTATCATCATTAATAAGTTTAGAGGCGATGCCACACTGTTTGCTGATGGGGTGGACTTCCTGGAGTCTCGGACTGGGATTCCCGTGTTGGGAGTTGTGCCATTTCTTCGCGATCTGATGCTGGATCAAGAAGACAGTCTGGATCTGGTCAGGCACCAACAGACGAGTTTTGCATCTGATCGCATCAATATTGCCGTCATTCTGTTGCCTCACATAAGCAACTTTACCGATTTCAACGCATTGGCGGCTGAAAAAGACGTGGCCTTGAAATACGTCAGCACACCAAGCGCCCTTGTAGATGCCGACAGCGTGATCATTCCCGGAAGTAAAAACACCTTGGCCGATTTATCCTACCTGAGAGAAAGAGGGTTTGCGGCTTTGCTCGACAATCATCTACAGGGTCGGCGGGAACTGATCGGTATTTGTGGAGGCTATCAGATGCTCGGACGACGGATTACTGATCCTGATTGCGTTGAAGAGGGCGGAACCGGTTGCGGCTTGGGCTACTTGAATACGGAGACCGAGCTCACGAAAAAGAAATATACCGCACAGGTAGAGGCCTACCCCACGGACTTCTTTCCGACCGGTCAAGGCTTGGTCCGAGGGTATCAGATTCATATGGGTGTCACGCGACGCGTGAACGAACGTCCATGTTTCAGACTTCGCCGTCATTCGGTCCTGAGTGAGGACGGTCCCCAGTCGTTCGCTGCGCACACAGAAGAGGTTGATGGAGCAATTCGGCACGACGGTCTTGTATGGGGAACGTACATCCATGGAGTGTTTGATGAGCCTGGTTTTCGTCGTGCCTGGCTCAATCGCGCCCGTGAGAGGAAAGGACTTCTACTTCTCGATAGCCATACTTCGAAGTCGGTTACTGCTCGTTTGCAGGGTGAGATCGATCGGTGGGCTGATCATTTATCCCGCAACGTCGATCTCTCTTGTCTTCTCCAATGACATAGCCTTACCAGCATTCGTCATCTTCATACTCAATACAGACTCTGGCCTTCGCATCAACGTCCACCATACCTAACGAGGCTGTTGATATTCAGCGTTTTCTTGCCAACCAGCAACAAGTCGTTACACTCCATGAAAGCGGCATCAATCAGTCTTGAAGGGTAGGAAACGGCGCCTTTTGAGAAGGCTGTTTCTGTGCCGTAATCTTAGGAAGAGTCTCCTCTATCGCGAGATGAGAAGAAGCTGAAGGTTGTGGACCGGTTCATTGGGGCACTCAAGCCAGAGACACATGTTCCTCCAAGACTGACAGCTAAGTTACTTTGTCAAAGCCGGATTATCGAATCACAAATACTGGACGGGACGACTTTTAAGATGAAGGTGCCTCGCACATGCTCACTGATTATCGCCATCTCTAGAGTGGCGACGCACGAGACTGGTGGCGATGACGATGCGTTGAGAACAGCATGAATCTTTCTTGAAAGAGAGAGGAAATAGTTTATGAGCAAAATCATGGTTGTCGATGACTCGTACGCGGAACTGCAACTGATCGAGTCGTATCTGAAGGCTGCTCAGCACACCGTTGTCTCGTTCTCCAATGCCGATGGTTTAGAGGACAAGGTCGTCTCAGAAAAGCCAGACCTCATCGTCTTGGACGTGGTGATGCCAGGCCGAAATGGATTTCAGGCGTGCAGAGATCTAAAAACCGATGCTCGTTTCAAAAACATTCCGATCGTGCTCTGCACCTCCAAGGGACAGGAAAGCGACAAGTTCTGGGGGCAGCAACAGGGGGCTAACGGACACGTAGTGAAACCCTTCAAATCAGAGGATCTGTTGCATGCTGTGAAGCACGCACTGAGCTGAGAGAGCCGATACAGCGCGGGGTCTCGAAACGATGATTCCCATAGGTGAGTTTCCGAAACTGCATTCAGACTCAGTCCCAGAAGAGGCGAAATCCACCGAGTCTTTGAAGGTGTGTCTTGTCGCATTGGGAGACGAAACCTTCGCAATCGATTTACGCCAGGTTCGCGAGATCTTCGAACCCGAGTGGATCACGCCTGTACCTGGAATGCCTGCTGCGCTGGTCGGCATCACCAATCTACGCGGAACCATCATTCCCCTTGCAGATGTAAGGGCTACATTAGGCGTGTCCAGCTCCGTGATGCCGAAATATGCGGTGGTGATTCGTCATGGCACGCAACAGATCGGCATCCTGGTCCAAGAGGTTCCTGAAATTCGCACCATCCAATTGGATGATCTGGTCGCTCCCTCGACTTCTATTGCAGCCGAAAGACGTCCCATGATTTCCGCGTTCTTCAAAACCGAGAACAAACTGAGCGCGATATTAGAACTGTCTCGACTATTGGCCTCCATAGAGGGAACGGTCGATGAGCAGAGGCCCTACTAGCAATGTGAGAAACGATGATGCGAAGACCGGTCTACTCTATCGTGAGTGGTGAGCAGGAGGAGCGTCATGGCAAAGCTTAGGACAGTATGGAAATGGTCGCCTCATGCATGGTTTAAAAACTTAAAAGCCCTGCACAAGATCTTTATAGGGTTCTTCATCATCATTGTCGGCATGATGGCCATTGGTTTGATCGGTCTGATGGGTCTCCGACAGCTGAAAGGCCAGCTGAGTTCAATTTATGACGAATCAACAGTGGGGGTTTCGCATGTCGCGGTGAGCAGTACCAACCTCAGTCTCTATCACAATGCGTTGTTGAGCGTTGTGGACCAAAGACAAAAAGGTGATTTCGACGAGGCCATCATTCCTCTCGCTGAATTGAAGAAGCGCACCCTGGCGCCGCTTGAGACGTATCGACCTTCCGCCACACACGAGACAGTGGATGGCCGTCGAGACGGGCAAGAGTTGGACGTCCTCATTTTTACATTGAAAGAATACTTCGCGTCGGCTGAAAGCGCAGTGGGAGCATTGAATGATAGCTTTGACTCCTCGCTCACGGATGAACAAAGACAGTCGATGAGGGAACTGGGGTCTATGGTGTTGTCCACTGAGGTGGCGTTATGGCACGGGAGATCGGCATGGCGCTTCCAAGGGGTGGCGCAGCTCATTCGGGACTTGGCAAGCGAATTAAATGATAACGGGCAGAGCATGGCTATTCAGCTTACTAAGGTCATGTTCGGCGCAGCAGCCGTGGCACTCCTTTTGGCCATTACGATTGGATATTTTCTCGCACGCAGCATTGTAAGAGACATCATTCATGTGGCCGATGTTGCGACACAAGCTGCCGCGGGCAATTTGCTGGCCCGCGCCAGGCTGGAAAGCGACGATGAAGTCGGACATATGGCCAAGGCGTTCAATATCATGTTGGATCGAATCACAGCTCTGGTCTCGACGGAAGAAGAGCGTGACAGGATGCAAAAACAACTCGTGCAGTTTCTTGTCTTGGTATCCGATGTCGGGAAAGGAGATTTGACCAAGCGCGGTGAGGTGACGGCCGATATGTTTGGGAATTTGGCAGACGGATTCAATCTCATGATTCAGCGCTTTTCACAGTTGATGAAACACGTTCGCCAGGCAGCCGAACGTGTCAATAGCTCGGCAAGTAAGTTGCGGGACAATGCGGGCCAGATGGCTGGAACGGCCAGGCACCAAGCTGATGAATCGATCAAGGCGCTTGGCGCGGTGGAACAGCTAGCGTCCTCAATGCGCCAAGTGACGGAGACTGCAGGAGCCTCGTCAGACGCAGCTCGCCAAGTCCTCAAGGCTACTGAAGACGGTCGGCTCGCGGTGCAAGAAACTGTCCATGACATGCAGCGCATTCAATTGGCAGTTCAACGGATGTCAAAGCAGATCAAAGCGCTCGGCGATCGTTCATTGGAAATTTCTCAAATTGTCTCGACAATCAGAGATATTGCCAATCAAACCAATTTGTTAGCTCTCAACGCTGCGATCGAGGCCGCTGGCGCCGGTGAGGCCGGAGCGCGCTTCGGAGTTGTTGCCGATCAAGTGCGGAAACTCGCGGAAAGTTCGACACAGGCGACGCGTGAGATCGCGGACCTGGTGAAAGTCATCCAGAGCGAAACGCAACACGCGGTTGTTGCCATGGAACATGAGACTCAGGCAGTCGAGGCCGGATCGGCCTCGGCCTTGCGTACAGGCGATGTGTTTAAGGATATTTCGACGATTGCGCAACGGTCGGCGGAACTTGCCCAAAGTATTGCGGCGGCAGCGGCAGACCAAACGGTGTCGACCGATCAAGTCGGTCGATCGATCAAGGACTTTACCGGAGGTGCCGTGGCCACGCAAAAGGCCACCGATTCGGCTCGTGCGACGGTCGAAGATATGGTGACCCTGGCTGAAGGTCTGACGACGTCAGTGTCACAGTTTAAACTGGCCTGAGCATCTCCCTCATCCGCTGAATGAGGAAAGCCTTCTGGTGTAGCGAGGGACCGATGAGCTCGGAGTTCGACAGGCAGAACCTCATCAGCATCTTTGTGCTTGAAGCATCGGATGGGTTGGATGCCCTGACCAAAGCGTTGCATCCTTCCGATGGGGGAGTTCCTAGCTCTCAGGAACTTACCGACCAATACATTATCGCCCACCGTATTTGCGGAGCGGCTGCCCTGTACGGCTTCAGTGGAGTCGCTCAGCTCGCTGAACATATGGAAACACTCCTTGAGCAGGTGGTGCCGACTCCGATGGCTCAATGGGATCAAACTGTTGACTTGATGCGGAACATTACGCAGAGTCTTCAGGGAATCGTTCGAGCTATTGGGCAAGGCGGCGCTGAGGATATAGAGGCCGTAGCCCGTTGTTGGAACTTGATCAAGCAACACGAAGAAGAAATAAGCAACGCGACAGCTTTTCTATCCTCTGTGACAACAGCCAATGAGAATTACGTACTTCCTGAACTTGATGCCGAAATCTTATCCTACTTCATTCCTGAAGCTCGGGAGTATCTCAGTACGATAGATGAGTTGATTCTCGCGCTTCGATCGAAGCGGGATGAGGAAGATTCGATCTATCGGCTCTTTCGTGCGACACACACCCTGAAGGGATCGGCTTACACCGTGGGCTATCAAGTCATCGGGGATGTTGCTCGTCCGATGGAAGATTACTTGGTAGAGGTGCACGAAAAACGCCTTCCTCTCAGTCATAACGCTCTTGACCTGATGGCGAAGGCCGCTGAATTGATTCTGTTTATTACCCAACGTGAACCAGCGAGCCTGCCGAAACTCCAGCAGGACATACCACTTCTTCTCAATCGTCTCACCCTGATGTCAGAAGGTACGGCGACCCAGCCTCCACTGGCGACTCACTCCTACGGTACCCAGATGCCTAGTTCGCATTCCGTCCAGTCTGCGCCCGTTGTTAACTTAGAGGCCCCAATCGCACATTTATCCGATCGGTACGTCATTCCAGATTTGGATCCAGAAGTGCTCTCCTACTTTATCCCTGAGGCGCAAGAATATCTGGAGCTGCTGGAAGCCAATCTTCTACGATTAGATAGAGACCCGCACAACCAGGAATTGATCAATCAGCTCTTTAGAAGCGCACATACCTTGAAAGGATCCGCCTATACCGTTGGATTTCAGTCTATCGGCGACCTCGTTCATCATATCGAAGACTTCATGGGAGCGGTGCGAGACGGTAGCCTCCGTGTGTTGCCGGGGCATACAGATCTCATACTTCGCGCCATCGATGTCGTACGAGTACTTATGCGCAGAGACCTCACGAAGGTGGATGACACGAGGCATCGCTTCGATGCGGCGCGGACTGAGCTGAGACGATTGGATCAGGGAATCGCCAACGAGACGGGGGCGGTCCATGCACTCCATGACACCACTGGTTCAACGACGACAAACCAGTCCGGAAGTGACGAGTCTCATCGGCAGGAAGAGAGCCTTCCAAACGAGAAATCAGGAGAGGAACGTGAGGTCATCCGTGTCAGTTATGTACGACTCGAGCGACTGATGAACCTCGTTGGAGAACTCGTCATCGGACGAGGCCGATTGGAACAACGACTGCGCGTCTTGGAGCAACTGTCACAGCAGGTCTTAACATTCAAGAGTCGTTTGCTGGATTCCGTCCAATCCTTTTCAGATAAGCACACCTTTACCTATCAGGAGGCACCGAGTAATTCGATTACGCCTGCTGGTCAAGGCCTTCCCGCGTTCGGCGATTTTGGCAACCTTGAGCTGGACAAGTACGACGATTTCAATATTTTGGCTCGGCGTATCGGGGAAGTCACAGCCGATATCACTGAATCGATGTCGCAGCTGGATGAGTCCATCCAAAGCGCCCATGACGAGATGAGTCAACTGCAACAGTTGACGCTGGTGATGCGAGACGAAATCGCGCATGCCCGCATGGTGCCAATCGGGACACCCTTCACCAGGTTTCGTCGAGCGGTCAGAGAAATTGCCAGAGCATCAAACAAGGAAGTGTCCTTGGTCACATCGGGCGAGCAGACCGAGGTGGATACTGGAATCGTGGAACGATTGGTGGATCCATTGGTACATTTGGTCAGGAATGCTGTCTATCACGGTATCGAGCCGGCGGCGGATCGAATCGCGAAGGGTAAACCGGCCGTCGGAACCGTCTACCTCCATGCGGCTCATCGTGGGAATTCAGTCATCATTGAGGTAGAAGACGATGGAGCAGGGTTGGATTTGGGGAAAATACGAGCCAAAGCCGGCAAGATGGGAGGCGCGCAATTACGCCAGATCCAAACAATGTCGGATACGGACGTCCTACAGTTGATTTTTATGCCAGGCTTTTCCACTGCCGACAAGGTAGGGGATCAAGCAGGCCGAGGCGTCGGACTCGATGTGGTCAAACAAGTGGTTGAAGGCATGAACGGGCATATCGATGTAGAATCTGAGCCCGGTATTGGCACCAAATTTACCTTACATCTTCCGCTCACCCTCCTGATCGCAACTGCGTTGCTCGTGCGAGTCGGCACTGAAAAATATGCGATTCCGCTCGCGAGCATCCAGGAAGTCATGATGCCGACACCTTTATCCGTGCGCGAGGAAGGTACTCGCACAGTCTTACAGATCAACGAACAAATGATTGAATTACACTCTCTCCATAACATCCTTCGTCGACAGCCGGGAGTTGTTGATTGGACCATGCCCGTGGTGATCGTTCGAACCGCGGGAACGACGATGGGATTAGCCGTCGATGAACTGTTGGGCCGCCAAGAAATCGTCATTAAGCGCCTTGGATCACTGAAACCGTTGGAGAAATCATGTTTCGGAGGCGCGACTATCGATCCAGAAGGACGGGTTGTTCTTGTTCTCGATCCAAACCGGTTGACGACGAGAGAGCTGAAGGAATCAGTTGCCCAGACTCTCTTTTTCAAAACCACGCCGCAGTCGAAACAGTCTCCACCACAAGAGCAATTGTCGAATGAGCCGCAAGAGGCCCGCCTACTCTTGATAGACGATTCATTGAGCATTCGCAAGTTCGTAGGAAGGATGTTGGAGTTGGCCGGATATCCGTTTGATACGGCAGTTGATGGAGAAGATGGACTTCGAAAGGCATCAACGACTCATTATCGGATGATCCTCACCGATCTCGAAATGCCAAAGCTCAACGGATTTGAAGTCATTCAAGCTCTCAGAAGCCGCCCGGAAACCAGACAAACGCCGGTGGTCGTCATGACGACGAGGGCGCGAGACAAGCATCGGCAGATGGCGATCAACCTTGGTGCTAATTCGTACATCGCCAAGCCGGTAGAAGAACGGATGTTGTTACAGGAGGTGGCACGATGGCTTGGAAAGGCTCCCGTGCTGCGCAAGTAACCTTGCGGAAATACTCGTATCGATTGACGAAATGAGGCTTGTTACAGAGAATGAGTAAAACGGTCTTGGCTTGGGCGTCCGGGAACCAATGACAGGAATTTCGTTGTCAGCTTCTCCATCACGATTTCTCATCGTGTTATTTGACGGACGGTATCTCGCGTTGGATGCCGAATCGATACAGGGAGTATTGACGCTCGAAGAGGTTGGATCCCTGGACGATCCAACGATTCACGGCCCGGTGTATAAAGCCATCAACCTGGCTGATCGATTGAAGATATTGAATAATCAAGGTTCAGCGCATAGCCGTATTGTGCTGCTTTCGGAACGAGGCGTGCAGGGGAGCATTCGAGTCACCACGGTGCAGGGATGGCTAGAACTCCATCCCTCTCAAGTCCTGCCGCTTTCCCCTCAGTTCTGTGGACCGGAGCGACGTTGGTACCGAGGCATGATCCTATTCGAAAACAGTATTGCGTTGGTGCTCAATACAAGCTGGGTTCTCGATGAGCAGGTGGCGAGCGTAGAGGACAATGGGGGACAAGGAGGCAAACCTCGACTCGTAGCGACCCCGAAAATGTCCGTGAACAATAGCCAGGTATGCTGAGGACTGGTCACAATCATCATCGGGGGGTGGCGCGTCAATCATATCAACTGTTGGTATTTTTCGTGGGGGGAAGGCGATTGGCGGTGAAGGCAGTGGATGTATCGGGCATTTCCCAGTGGACTGAACCTATTCCGGTCGCTGGTCAAACTCCCTTTATCACATCAGTCGTTCGCCAGGGGCAGACGGTGGTACCAGTCTTTGATCTGGCCCCATCTCTTCGTCTTACCGTGCAAGGGAGCAGTCCGTTGTGCCTGAGAGTGAAGCATTCTCTCGGAGAGATGGCAATGTACATTGATGAAGAGATTCCAGTCCTTCATGCTTTGGACCCTGCCACGCTTCAACCATACCACGGCAAAGATTTGCCATCCGACGGCAGTTATACCAATGGCCTTGATGAGATCCCTATTCTCTCAGTGTCACAACTAGGGTTGAATGAGTAATTATTACTTGTTTTCCGGGATGAGCGAAAGGTGCAGGCATGCCGAAGATCTTAGTAGCCGATGACAGTATCGCAGTTCGTAAGGTGGCTGAACGACTATTGACTGAGGCTGGACTCGGCGTCGCGCTTGCAGCAAACGGAGAGGAAGCGCTGGCCTATTTAGCAAAGGAACGGCCGGATGTTGTCGTGTCCGATGTCATCATGCCGGATAAGCAACCGCTCCTGGGCAAGGACGGAATAGGCGGGGCGCTTTGCAAGACGTCCAGCTTGCGCGGTTGTAATAGGCTGAACCGGGATAGAGAGGCCCATGAGGCTGACAATGGCTTCAGCAAATTCATGTTGCCCTTGATGAGCTACAGCAATCACCCCCTTCCGAACGCCATCGTGCCTTGGCTCAGACGATCAAGGTAGGTGTTACAAACCTTGGTGGATCGGCAGCCACGCTCAAACTGAGTGATGTCGAGCGAGCGAGTTTCTCAGCCCTTCCTTTTGTGGAAGCCGTTCAAGACCCTTCCGCTCGAATCTCCACTGATGACTTCATCGCGCTCTGCAAACAGCTGGGGCACATTCATGGAGCCCTGACCCGAGCAACGGGTGTGACGTTTGAGGCAGAAGACGTCCCAGCGTCTTCCGAAGATCCGCCGACGATGATCCCGACCAAGGAGTTTTTGACATTACTGCGTGGGCTCAAAGATGAAGGCATCACGTCCAACGCATTCCATCGTAATTTGGTTCAGACGATGCTGGCCCAGGCAGAAGGCTTGATGGAGCGAGGGGTTGAACAATGCAATATGTCGTCCATCCATGAGTTTCTTGAGCGGTCTGCTGAGGGAGAGCAAGGCTTTCTGGATGTCGTTCGACAAGAACTTCCACATCTGACCGCCATCATTCAGACCCTTAAGGCTAGTGGCGACGCACTTAGTACGCCGTCCTCAGACTTGCAGAACGCAGTTGAACGTGTCGCGCAGTTATGGTCTGCCGCTCAGCAGGTCAATGCCTCCCATGCGATGCTGTTTTTCATGGGACTGCATAGTCTCCTCACAATCGTCACGCAGCACCGCATGCTCGTGGGAGCCACACGCTATGACGCCATCCAAGCACGGTTGGACCAGAGCCTAAAAGGGATTGAGGAATGGGCGGCCAACGGACGCATGGAGCGCATAGCAATACAGCGTGTCTTGCCATGCGCTTCATAACGCCCCATGCTGACTGGGGTACTGAAATAAAAGGGACCTCCTAGTGCCACTTGCCAATGCGGTACAAGGTCATGATGAGACTCGGAATTCGGCCTACGAGCTTCATTGGGGGTTGCGTCTGCGCCCATTTGAAAATGTGCCAGATCCAAAGTTTTATGTCCCATCGGCCAAACATGAAGCGGCCATGGAACGAATGCTGTACGGGATTCATGCCCGAAAAGGGATTGTCATGCTGACCGGTGAGATTGGAAGCGGGAAAACGCTCCTCAGTCGTGCCGTAATTCTCAAGCTTCCTCGATCACGGTATGAGGTCGGACTCGTGTCGAACCCGACTATCCTAGGGAATGAATTTCTTAGTGAGATCTTGTTTCAACTTGGATTGGATCCCCACGGGACACGTGTGGAGCAGTTGCGTCGTCTGAACGATCAACTGCTTGCCAACTACCATCGAAATATTGACACAGTTGTTGTAGTGGATGAAGCCCAGGCTATCGAACATGACCGTTTATTTGAAGAACTACGCCTCCTCAGCAACTTTCAGTTAAATGACCGGTTTCTCATCACCCTTGTGCTCGTAGGACAACCTGAGCTGCGAGAGCGTATCACGCGCATTCCTCAACTTGCTCAGCGGGTGGCCATTCAACACCACATCGATTATTTGGATCGCGCCGAGACGAAAGCCTATATCCTCGCTCGCCTCACGGCTGCCGGAAGCGAATTGGGGATATTCTCACCACGCGCGATTTCCTCGATTTATCATCGCACCGGAGGTGTATGCCGATTGATCAACTCGCTTTGTGACTTGTGTCTCTACTTCGGACATGTTTCGGGAGCACGTCAGATCAGACGTGCATTGGTGGAGAAAGTTGGAAATGAATTGCTGCATCGATCAGAGAATGACGGCGTGGGGGTGCTATCGTGACAACCTGGTATCACGAGGCAGAACAGGTGGTGGGGGAGATAGCGACTGCCGTTCAGGAGCATCGTTCCATATCTCTCGAACGACTTGAAACTCTTACAGGAGATGTCGTGTCATCGCTGCAGCGCAACGATGAGCTCGTAGTAGAGGCACTTGGAGGACCGGCCGGACCACCACTCATCACCAATCTAATCAATGTGGCTATACTCGGAACGAAGGTCGGGATCGGTCTTGGGTACTATGGGGGAGAACTACACCAGTTGGCCCTCGCGGGCCTTGTTCATGATATTGGATTATTTGCCGTCCCGAAATCCTTGATCTCGAAACCTGGCCGTTTGACTCAGGAAGAGCGGGCACTGATCGAAGGGCATCCTGAGCTTGGCTATCAGGTGATTGAGAAGTGCGGACAAGCGTATCACTGGTTGGGGCAATTGACGCGTCAGGCTCACGAACGCTTCAATGGGCAAGGATACCCTCATCGACTGAAGGGAAGAGAGATCAGTGAAATGGCCCTGATCGTCGGGGTGGTCGACATATTCGATGCATTGGTGAGCGAGCGCCCCTATCGCCGTCGTCTGCTCCCGCACGAAGCGGTCAAGGAACTTCTCGTCGCTGAACGAAGAGCCTTTCCTCGAGAAATTCTGAAGGCACTCGTCGAGCAATTGTCGGTGTACCCACTTGGGACGACCGTGCGATTGACGACCGGAGAAGTAGCAACCGTAGCTAAAGTGAATAGCCGCTATCCCCTTCGCCCGGTCGTGCGGCTGGATGAGCAACAGGAGCATGAGGGAAATAGCTCTTGTGAGATTGATTTGAGTCGCGCACCATTAGTATCCATCGCGGAGATTCTCAATCCACCCGAAGTCGGGCGGATCACATTTTCAGAACCATCACCGAAACTGGCAATGTCTGCTGTGCCAACTGCTGGGTCTGATTCCTTCACATCGCTGCTCGAAAGTCTTGATGCGGTTGTCTTGACACTGCAAGGGGTGGTGAACTCCAAGAGGACCTCCTGAAAAGAGCCGGATCTTGGTCCTGATGGCAGTACGATTACCGAGGGCGAGCGGCTGCCTCACATTTAAGCAAATCTCCTCTCCCAGCCTGTGCAAAGCGCAACTCAATACCACAGTACTTTGCTCACGATGGTCGTTTAATGGCTTCCTATGGGTAATTCATAGAAATGCCAACAATATTCACAGTTTTACTGAAAGAACAAGAGGTCCGCTCGCTGTTTATCAGATTAGAGTCAATGAGCCACCCCTGCGTTCTCCCCTTTGCTGTGGGAATCTAGATGGTTATAATGCATACGCTGACTTCTTGATAGATTGGCAATTGCGAAGGGAATCACGTGCCGAAACTCATCAACGTTCAACATCCGCAGCAAACGATGCAGCAAGCCCAGGAGTATGTAAAAACTTACATCCTCATGCCATCCGGTCTGCTCGGGCTGATCTGTGTGATCGGGGCAGTGGGAGGTCTGGGATACCAATGGCTCGCCACCGACAGCTATTCCTGGGATACCTTCTATCAAAGTTCAGCATTGTTCATATCAGGCATAGGCTTGGGGGTGGTGCAGACGCTCTATCAACGGTATCTCTTTCGAGAGTTTCCTGAAGTTCTGGCGGCTCGCATGCGGGAAGGCTTGAGTCGGCAGCGAGGAACGCTCAAGAAGAGGTCAGACGCGACAACGATTGAGCATCCGGGACGCCAGTTCGTTCCATTCGCCTATTTGCTTGGGGGCCTTCTCTTGGTAGGAGGGACCATTGCGGCATTTGCCTATGAACGAGTGAGCATCGTACCAGCGATTTTGATGCCCTGGGCGGGATACTATTGGGCAAGGCTGTTCTTATGGCGAAGAGTGATCAAGCTAGGCGAGGTAAAGAAATAAGAACCTATTTCTTCTTGGGCTGCCTCGCCTTTGATCGTGCGGGCCCACTCACCGACTTCTTGGGCTGATTTTCAAGCGTGACCACACGCTGTTCCAACTCTCGCACGAGGTGATTCAACTCAGGTAAGTGGGAGATCACGCCCTGAACCCTCAGAGCTTTTTCACGTACCATCGCAGGACTGCCTCCGACGATCTGGTTCGATTCCACGCTACGATTGACGCCTGATTGCGCGGCGATCATCACCTGGTCGCCGATGGTAATATGGTCGGAAAGCCCGGCTTGGCCACCGATCATCACGTGACGACCGATGGTAGTACTACCGGCGATGCCAGCCTGCGCCACCAGAATGCAGTGCTCTCCCACAGTCACATTGTGGGCAATCTGGACGAGATTGTCGACTTTGGTACCCTGCTTGATGAGGGTCCGCCCGAATGTCGCACGGTCGACCGTTACATTCGCTCCCAGCTCAACGTCATCTTCAATGACGACACCACCGAGTTGAGGAATCTTATGGTGTCGGCCTTGATGCTGGACGTATCCGAACCCGTCGGCTCCAATCACGGTTCCACTGTGCACGATCACTCGCGCCCCAAGTGAGCAGCCCTCGCGAACGACGACATTGGGATAGAGAACAGAATCGTCCCCAATCCTTGAATCCGATCCGATAAAGACCCCAGGATAGAGCGTGACGCGATTGCCGATTGTGACGCGGTCGCCCAGCGTGACGCATGGCCAGAGAGAGGGATCACTTCCGATCTGCACATCCGACCCTTGAGTGACAGACTCGGCGATACCGCGGGGCGTAGGAACGCGCACGAAAAATTTCTGAGCGACGCGTGCGAAGGCCAACAGCGGATTGTCAACGACGATTTGCGGCAGGGAAAGATCGGACAAATGCCGATGGACCAGGAGTGCTGCGACACGAAGAGTGGCCACTGTCTTCGACATTTTCTCATTGGCAACAAACGATAGGGCGTGTTGATCGGCTTCGCTGAGGCTTGTTAAGCTGGAGATCGGTGTCTGGCCGTCTCCGTGAATCACCCCTCCAACAACCTCGTGGACTTGAGCCAATGTGATAGGGGAGGGTAGTTGTGGTTTGCTCATCGGGCCGTGACCTTCTTCTTTACGGATTTACCGGAAGATATCTTCTTCGATTTACTGGCCATAACGGACTTTGCCGAGGCTGCTTTCTTAGTAGACGGGGACTTGGTTGAGGTTGTCTTGGTCAACTTGGTCTTCATCTTGGTCGACTTGGCTGCTTTCGACTTGCTTGCAGCAGCCACAGGCTTGGGCAATGCAGGCTTGGACTCCGTTTTCGACTCAGCGAGCCGTTGCTGGACATAGGCCGCCACGGTACCAACGGTACTCAAACCCGGAAGGTCTTGGTCTGGAATTTGGAGCTTGAATCGTTCCTCGATCTCGAACAGCAGTTCGATGATCGCCACCGAATCGAGGCCGAGGTCATCACGAAGATGATGAGCTTCAGTAATCGATGCAGGGTCTCGTTTGAGATAGCTGGCCAAGGCCTGAATGATTTTAGCGGTAACCGCGGGATCGATCCGTACAGTCATTATAGGTGCTCCTTCAAATGGAATGAGGCTCCTCGCATGTGACGGCTGCGACGGGACTCTCGATATCGTTCAACCGTTGTTATGCCACAAATTTCTTAAAGACGACCGTGGCATTGTTACTGCCGAATCCGAAGGCGTTCAAGAGGGCGTAACGAACCTTTCGTTCTTGGACGGCACGTGTGATCCCATCCAAACGGCAGGCTGGGTCCGGTTCCTCGTAGTTCGCCGTGGGATGGATGTGCCCGGTATGGATTGAAAGAGTCGTGGCCACCGCGCCGATCGCTCCAGCTGCTCCCAAGGTATGGCCGATGAGCGATTTTGTCGCACTGATGGCAATTTTATCTGCGCGATTCTTAAATAGACTCCTGACCGCTTTGGTCTCAACGGCATCGCCGATCGTCGTAGAAGTCGCGTGCGCGTTGATGTAGTCAACCTGATCCGGCCTGATCCCGGCCGAGTCGAGCCCAATTTTCATGGTCGTGGCGATTTCCTGACCATCCTCCTGAGGGATAACCATGTGATAGGCTTCGCTGGTGGCCGCATAGCCGACCAGTTCAGCATAGACTCTCGCTTTCCGCTTCTTGGCATGCGCCCATGACTCGACCACTAATGTGGCAGCTCCCTCACCCATGACGAATCCGTCCCGGAGTCGATCAAAGGGACGTGAGGCTCGCTCTGGAGCATCGTTAAACTCGCTGGAGAGGGCACGCAAGGAACAGAACCCGGCAAACACCAGAGGAGTAATGCTCGCATCAGCTCCGACGGCAATAATCACATCGGCCTGGCCGCTACGAATACTTTGCAGGGCTTGGCCAAGGGCATGAGCACTGGAGGAGCAAGCTGTCGAGATCGTAAGATTTGGGCCTTTGGCACCGTGTGCCATTGCGACGATACCCGACGCCGAATTGAGGGTGATCGTTGGAATAAAATTCGGGTGGACGCGATGCGGTCGTTGCGTTTTAAAGAGCTGTGAGATTTCACGTTCCCCCATCACCATCCCACCCATGCCAGCTCCGACAATGACACCGACGCGATGGGGAGCCTCCTTGGCCATATTCAAATCGGCATCGGCGAGTGCCTCTTTTGAGGAGACTAAGGCGAATTGCGCGTACCGATCCACGCGACTTGCCTGCATCGTTGTTAAATACTGTTCTGGTGAGAAATTGTGGATCTGCCCGGCGACCCGCGAACGATAATCGGACATCGGAAACCATCCCAGGGAAGGGATTGCAGTAATCCCCGAGCGACCCGCAAGGGCTGACTTCCAGAACTCACTGACACCGATCCCGATGGGAGAAATCACCCCGAGACCGGTAATGACTACGCGCGAGGCCATGTTTCCCCCTCCTTATGGGCGCACACGGCGCCTTACTTACCGGAAGACCGATGGACAGTCAACTAGGAAACCTCTCTTTAGTGCCTAACTTTGAGTAACAGATAGAGGCCGAAGCTGAGAAACAGCGTATTGGCCATCCAGCCGGCAAGCATGGGAGCCAACACTCCCCCTCGTCCGAGCGCGATAGCGACGGAGTGTGTCGTCCAGTAGCAGAACCCGACGATAAACGCTTGTCCAATCCCTACGGCCATGTTGCCACCACGGACTCCGCTTCGGCGTAAACTCAACGCAATGCCGACGAGCACCATCACGACGGTCACCAATGGGAATGCAACACGACCGTAGTAGTCCGTCAAGAGACGGGCGAACGAGAACCCTTCGTGCCGAAAGCGTCCGAGGTAGTTTTGAATTTCTTGAAACGTCATAGTTTCCGAGTTCCCCACAACTGAGGAGGAGAAATCATCGGGAATCAATGGAATGCTGATCGCCTGTTCTGTGAACAACGCCAGCTCTACGGTCTCGTCCGATTGAAAGCGGCGATGCGTCCCGTTTAGCAGGGTCCAGCCTTGAGGTGTATAGCGGGCTTCAGCCGCTTCCGTAATCCGGTCAAGCGTAAACGGTGGACGAAAATAAAAGATTCGGACACCCCGAAGGGCTGTCCCTGCAACATCGATCTCATTGACTTCCATCAGGCCGTCCGCGCTGATGCGGGCCCAGGGCTGGGTGGCTTTGACGGTGACTGGAGCCGGTCGTTGTTCGATCTGGACCGCACGGATCTCTTCGGCTTTTTCCGACGCGAGCGGAATGACGGTCGAGCTGAAGAGAAAGAGAATCATAGCCATGCCGGTGGCAAACAGGAGAAAGGGCGACGTCATCCATAATAAGCTGATCCCACAGCTACGCATGGCGGTGATTTCATTACTGCGCGCAAACAGACCAAGTGTCAACAAGGTCGCCACCAAGATCGCGAACGGAGCGACTTGGAAGGAAATAGCGGGAATTTTCAACGCGAAGTACGTGAGAATCGGAACGATTCCCGATTCATAGCGCAAGAACCGGCGGACCTTCTCGAAAAAGTCGATCACGAGATAGATGGTTACCAAACCGGAAAAGCACATCCCGAAGATTTTCGAATATTCGCGGAGGATGTACCGGAAAAGAATCGTCATGCTGTTATTGCCTGCTCATCCGTAAAAAAAGTGCGACTGTGATGATGATGAAAATAATATTAGGCAGCCAAGCACCCGCAAAGGGATGCAGAATCAGAGCCGTCACCAAAAAGTCGCACCCGACATTCAGGATGTAAAACGCGATGATGATACCCACGCCGACAGCAAACCCGCCGACCCGTCCGGACCGCTTCGAGACGATTCCGACTGGCACGCCGAGCAGACAGAATACAAGCGACGCGGTCGGAAAAGCCAAATCTTTATAGTATTCCATCAGACGACGAAGCGAGCCGGCATCCTTCCCGCCGGACTCGGCCAAGCGGGCCATGATCTGTTCATACGACGGGCGCTCTTCACTGGCCGAATAGCTGCTGAGGTTCAGATCGATCTTGAGATCGTAACGGGCAAACGCAATCTGCTGATACTGGTCCACCTGACGCGGCCGGCTATGGATGACTCCATTCACCAGCTGAAGCGCGACCTGCGCATGGGCGGCATCCATAAACACGTGGTATTGTTCCGCCACGATGACGCGAGGTTCTTCGGGCACGCGTTCATCCGAGATAAAGATGCCCTCCGCCGGACGGCCTGGCTCACCTTCTGGAACATAGATCATCATGCGTGGAATCGGCTCATTGAAGGTGCCTCGCTCCAGAGCCAGAACGAGCTGATCTTTGAGCAGGTTGAGCGCCACCTTCTTGAGATTCAATGAGCTCCATGGTTGTCCCCATTGAGACAAGATCAAGGTCAGTGTAAACACACACACCGAGAAGAGAAGGACCGGCTGTGAGAGCCGAAACAGACTGAGCCCGGTCGCGCGCATGGCAACTAATTCCTTATCAAAGGACAATCGGCCAAATGCCGTGACTGACGCGATCAGACCCGCGATCGGAAGCGTGAGTACGAGACCGGATGGAAGCAGCATGGCAATCACTTTGAGGACTGCCCAGAACCCGACCCCCTTGGACACCAGCAGTTCAACAAGACGCAACAGCTCCCTCGTCAACATGACGAAGCAGAGCGCACCGAGACTGAGACCAAACGGAGAGAGCAGTTCCGTGAAGATGTAGCGATCAAGCAGTGTTCGTAAGATCACAGAGTGTCTAGATGGGAGAAATTCGATCACTATAGGGAAGTCCTGCTCGCCTGTAAACTCAGGAGAAACTCTTCTCCGCGAAGATTCGCTTGACAGGTCTTGAAGCCTATGGTACATGCAGCGCGACTTTCCATTCACACGATGGGTTCCGTGAGCGATGTATCACTCCTTCAGGTTCCCGTCCCTTCTTCTAGTCAAATTCTTGCCAAGTCCATTTTCCGTTTTAATACAGGGCGATTGCGTGGGGCCGCTACGTAACCAGTCGTAGTTGTTGAAAAAAAGGAGGGCTTCTGTGAAGACAAAAGGCACGGTCAAGTGGTTCAACGATCGAAAAGGGTTTGGCTTTATCCGGCTGGATAGCGGAGAAGACGTCTTTGTCCACTACTCTGCATTACAAGGAGACGGCTTTAAGACCCTCAAGGAGGGTGAAAACGTTGAGTTTGAGATCGTGCAGGGAGCCAAGGGGCCTCAAGCGTCCAATGTGCTCAAGGCGGAGATCGCCGCATCGTAAGTTGTCACATCTTCCGGTATGTGTTCGGGAGAAGAGCTGGTCCTCCAATCGGAGGACCAGCTTCTTTACTCAAGTGCTTGCTGCCTGATTCTTCCATTTCCTAGACAAAAATCCTTACGACTGTTAGCGTTTGATTGTTCTGATCGTGGAGGTATTGTTGTGCCCCCGGATCGAAGTCGAGTTCTCCAACAAGCGCAGCTCCTCGCGTCCCGCGGACAGTACGAAGCGGCCATAGCCGAATGGAAAAAACTGGCCGCAGATTCCCCCGCTGACGGCACCATTCATAATACAATCGGTGATTTGCAACTGAAACGAAACGCTTCAGGGGAAGCCGCTACTGCATTCTTGCAGGCGGCCTCGGCATTCCGAGCCGAAGGCGCGACCCTCAAGGCCATTGCCGCCTTTAAAAAAGTCCTGAAATACGATCCCGCTCGATATGAGGTCTATCGCCACCTTGGCGACTTGAATGTTGAACGTGGACTCATCAGCAGCGCGGTCCAGGACTATCTCACGCTGGGGAAGTACTACCTAAAAGAACGTCGCGGAAAAGACGCGCTCGAAGTGTACAAGAAGATCGTCCTCCACGATCCATCGAATCTCAATGCACAGCAGCGCGTCGCCGAACTCTGTGTCCAGGAAAACCAGCAAGATGAAGCGACCACCGTGTATCTTCAGCTGGGCCGTGAGCGATCAGCGCAAGGGCGATACGATGAGGCCAAAGACGCGTATCTCGCCGTCCTCAGGATCGACCCTGCGAACAACGAGGCAGCCCAATTCGTGGAGAGCCTGAAGAAAGGTGGAACCGGATCAACCAAGACGGTCAAACCAGGATCCACTGCACCGGTACAGAAACCCTCGGAACCGGTCGACCTTCTGGCTGAGGCCGTTCGTCGCATTGACGAAAGACAGTATGCCGGCGCAGAAGCGATTCTGAACCAAATGCTGACACGAGAACCAGGGAACCCCCAAGTCTGTCAACTCCTGGCTCGGTTGCACTTGCAACGCGGGGATGTTCAAGTGGCGCTGGGAGAATATCGTTTCTTAGCTGGGGCCGCGTTGCGAGCCCATGACCTCACACTTGCCGAATCGTTGATTCAGGAGTTCTTGTCCGCAGACCCGAACTCCGTTCCGTTACTGGAGCTGAAGGGAGAACTCCTCGAAGAAAAAGGCGATAGTGGGGAAGCTGCCATCCAGTATGCAAAAGCCATTGAAATCTTGCTTGAGCATCCAGAGCCCGGCATGGAAAGTTTGCATGAGGAGCTCTTCGAAAAAGTACGATCGCTATCCAGTGATGACGTGTTCGTGAATCGACTGACAACAAGGATGAAGGGAGGGGCCTCAGGCGAACAGAGTGACCCTGCTCAGACTGCCTCTCTTGTGAGCGCGCCGTTGAGCCACGTCGATTCCCTACCGACCGGTGGTGAATCATTGAGAGCTGATTTAGACAGTGTTCAGGCAGTCCGTCCACACGATCAGATGAAGGAAAACCAACAATTGCCGGTGGCGGGTGCGAAGCTCGACGACATCAACCCGGTTGGCAAGGACAGTGGATCGCAGAAAACTAGCATTGAGTCGAAAGCAGCTCCTCATGAACACGGTGTTCAGAACACATCGGTCACTGCTTCGGCTGCGTCGAGTGCCAAAACGCCACCTGCTCCACAGGTAGCAACAAAAGCGCCGGTGGTTTTACATCCGCCGCAAAACGAACCAGTGACAGCTCCGGCGGTCGGGAAACCAGTCGTTGCACAAAAGAGCGAGGTGCGTAAGGCCGACGTCGCGCAGGCACCTGTCCCCATGCCGGTCAAGCTCGTCTCGGCTCAGACATCTGTGGAATCAGCTGCTCCTAGCAAACCCGCCGTGGCTCCACCAGCGACCGTAAAGGAACCGATGGCGGCCCCCGACTACGAGACGCACTATGCGCTAGGTGTCGCGTACAAGAACATGGGGTTGTATGAGGAAGCCAAGGAAGAATTCCACGTATCGATGAACAGCGACTCCTATTATCTTGATTCGGCGCTCATGACGGCGGTCTGTCTCAAGGAAGAACACCATCACACGCAGGCGATTCTTGGATTGGAAACGGTCTTGGCTGATCCTCGTTGCCAAGGGGCTAAGGGGCAAGCCATTCGCTATGAGTTAGGGTTACTCTATGAAGCGGAGGAACAGTGGGAGAAGGCCGCTCACGCATTCGAGTCGATTCCTTCATTCCATGATGTTCCCCAGCGATTGGTGGCCTTGAAGGGGAAACAAGGAGGAGGGGAGGTTGGTTTTCGGTACGCCTCGTAGGGTTCAATCCTCGTTCTCAATCACCACTTAGTTCACTCGATTCGGCGCTGGCCGACCTCCCAACACTGCTGCAATATTGTCGAGGCAGAGGAGCCCCATCCGTACACGTGTCTCACGTGTGGCCGATCCGAGGTGAGGAAGAAGAACCACAGTCGGCAACGCGATCAAACCAGCAGAAACCATCGGTTCATGTTCGTAGACATCCAGCCCAGCGCCCGCGATTGTGTGTGCCTCAAGCGCCGACACCAGCGCCACCTCATCAATCACCGGTCCGCGGGATGTGTTGATCAGGTAGGCGGTTGGCTTCATCAGGCTAAGCTCGCGTCGGCCGATCAGGTGATGAGTCGTATCGGTGAGAGGGACATGGAGGGAAAGAAAGTCGGATTTTTCCAGGACTGTATCGAGAGGATGCCATTCCCAGGTGAGGCCCGGTGGCGTGGGAACGGGGTGGCGGCCGGCATAGATCACCGACATTCGAAATCCTGACGCTCGTTGCGCGACAGCCTGGCCAATGCGCCCCATGCCAACGATGCCCAGCGTTTTGCCAGAGACATCGGCGCCCAACAGTTGGGTTGGCGTCCACCCAGGCCACTCGCCGGTTCGGATCCAGGTGTCTCCCTTCACGATATGCCGTGCCAGCGACAGCAACACCGCCCACGTCAAATCGGCAGTAGCATCAGTGAGCACATCCGGAGTATTGGTAATGGTGATACCACGTTGTGTTGCGGCAGGCACGTCGATGTTGTTGTAGCCGACTGCATAGTTGGCAATGATTTTCAGCCTTGTTGCATGGGACAGCAACGAGGCGTCGATGCGATCGGTCAAGGTACAGATGACGGCATCGGCCTCGGTGAACCTGCGACGCAACTCCTCTGCGGTCGGTGGACGATCGGCTGATTCAGTCAGTATGTGGTAGTGTCGCGGAATTGCGTCCATCACTGGCTGTGGCAAGAGGCGGGTGATATATAAGGTCGGGCGATCCATGAGGAAATCATTGTAGGAGAAATTGAACACAAAGGACAACGACTGAGGGTGTCCGAAGAATTCACCGAGTAGGAGACATCACGATCCATGGCCACCTCTTCTCCATTGATCCAGCCGACGAAGTCTCGGGCGGTTGGGAATGACCTTCGCACCCTGTTGGGATCGGAAAAAGTCAAAGACGATGGACCGACGCTCACCGCCTATGCGGTGGACGCCAGCATCTATCGCATTCCTCCACAGGCAGTCGTCCTCGTTGAGTCGGAAGATGATATTGCCGCGACCATCGGCTATGCGCGGTCGCGAGGAATTCCGTTGACCCCTCGGGCAGCCGGCACGAACCTCACAGGCTCCGCGATCGGTTCAGGGATCATCCTTGACGTCTCACGTCTTAATCGAATCCTTGAGCTGAATCGAGAAGAGAAATGGGCGCGAGTCCAACCGGGAATCGTTCTGGCAGAATTGAACAAACAGCTCAACTCTCACGGACTTATGTTTGGGCCAGACCCTTCAAGCGGTGACATGTGCAAACTAGGTGGCATGGTCGCCAACAATTCTTCAGGCCCCCATACGCTCCGCTACGGCTCAGTTAAAGATAATATCCAGAAACTCCGGTTGTGCCTCACCTCATCCTCCTGGATCGAGGCGCGAGCCTATGCACTGACAGATCCAACGCTTGAACGTTTGCTCACCATGGTGCCGGCCCTACGAGATCTCTTGGTGTTGACGCAGACCCACGCTGACCTCATCGCCGCGAAGCGACCAACTGTCAGCAAGAACAGCTGCGGGTACAATCTCTTCGGGGTGGCCGATGGATTGGCACAGGGAGTTTTTGACTTACCGAAATTGTTCGTCGGCAGCGAGGGGACACTGGGTATCATGAGTGAAGCGACGTTGAGGCTGGTGAACAGACCGACGTCCACACTGACGGCGCTGCTGCATTTCCAACACTTGGAAGAAGTAGGTGACGCGGTGCCACAGATCCTGACGCTCCAGCCAAGTGCCTTGGAGGTCATGGATGCCAATACGCTCAACTTAATCGGGCGGGCAAAGCATGGCATTCCCGCTGATGCGGCAGCGACCCTCTTGCTTGAGTTGGATGCCGATTCGGTTGAAATCGATCTCCAAGAGCAAGCTGATGCCCTTCGTGCCATCTGTCGGTCCTACAAGCTGGCCTCGGAACCCACACTCGCATTCGATGCTGAACGAAGGGAACAACTGTGGAAGGCACGCAAGGCATTGTATCCGACCCTCTATCGATTTGACCCGAAGAAGAAGCCGATCAATTTTGTCGACGATGTCGTCGTGCCGGCTGAGCGCCTCAGCGAGTTGATCCGCTATCTAGGGGACTTCTTTGGGGGCCAGCACGTCCCGGTGGCCATCTTCGGCCATATTGGAAACGGGAACGCGCACATCGTCCCATTGTTGGACGTGAACGACCATGGCGATTTTGAAAAAATGGTGCAGGCCTACCAGGATGTCCATTCGACCGTGCTGAATCGGTTCGGCGGATCGATTTGCGGCGAGCATGGCGACGGTCGCGTCCGGGCCGAGTTCGTCAAACGCATGTTCGGGGAGGAACTCTACGGCCTTTTTGTGCAGGTCAAGCACGCGTTCGATCCGGACAACATCTTGAACCCAGGGATCAAGCTGAGCGACGCGTCGTTTACGGAGCATATCGACTACACCAGACTCTCAAAGTCCTGCGCCACCTGCGCGAAGTGCAATTCGGTCTGTCCGGTGTATGACGTCTTTCAGTCCGAGGACATGAGTGCGCGCGGCTGGTTCGAAATTGTCACGGCGAATGACTACAGCTATCTCAATTCAAAACGCGTGGTAGAGGCGTGCCTCAACTGCAAATCGTGCCGAACAATCTGTCCCGCAGGAGTGGATGTGTCAGACCTGATTCTTCAGAAGCGGGCAGAGCATCCCAACCGGTTGGCGGGCTGGATCTTTCGACAGCAAGCAAAAGGCATCAACTTTGACGCATTCGTGCACGTGCTGGCGAGTACACAACGACTGTGGGACCGTCCTTTTGTGAGGAAGCTGTTGGAACGAATCACCGGGCCGATAATGAAGGCCTTAGCTCCAACCGCTCGTTTGCCATATGATCTTGTGTTACCAAAACTGGCTCGACGCCACTTTCGCGAGCGATATGCGCATGTAGCCACGAGAGAAATAGAGGAGTCGCCAACGCGGACCGTCGCCTATTTCCACGGTTGTGCGGCCAACTATTTTGACGACGGGGTAGGGGACGCCGTGATCGATGTCTTAAAGAAGCATGGGGTAGAGCCGGCCTTGCCTCCGCAACGTTGTTCAGGAACCCCGATTCAAACCTATGGCCATGTCGATCTGGTGCGCGATGGAGCCCGATTCAATCTCCGGTCATTCGCACCCTACGAAACCATCGTGACCGGCTGTGCCTCCTGCACGTTGATGCTGAAAGACTATCCCACGCTGTTCCCGGAAGGCGCGGAGCGGCAGCAGGCCGAATCATTGGCCAAGAAGGTCGTGCATATTTCAGAATTCGTCGCCCGCTCCTCGGAACACCCTCCGATGGCCACTACTGGAGGAACAACGAAACGCGTCACCTACCATTCCTCCTGTCACCTGCGGGCAGCCGGGGTGACAAAGGAACCGCGACAAATCCTTTCTTCATTGCCGGGGGTCGATTTTGTCGAGATGCAGGACGCCGATCGTTGCGCCGGAGGCGCAGGCACCTACGTGGTCAAAGACTATGACACGTCGAAGAAGATCTTTGACCGAAAAGCCCGTGCCATCAATCAGAGCGGCGCACACGTGGTCGCGACCAGTTGTCCAGCCTGCATGATTCAGCTCAAAAACGGATTAGATCACACCGTCGAAGTCAAACACGTCGCGCAACTGCTTCAAGAGGCCTATCGAGCAGCTGAGGACGAGAAGAGCTGAGTCACACTCCTGGATCGTGTATAGTAGCCCCGCACAATGATAAGAATCATAGGGACGAAAGGCTTGGTGAGTCGCTGATGGTCTCGGTGCAGATTTTTGGCCAGACATTACGTGCGGTCGTCGAGGAGAGCGAACTCGAAGTCCCGGTGACCGGCCCGACCACCGTGAAGCAACTGATCGAAGCACACCCCGCACAACTGGGCCCGTTGCGACGTTACATGACGAGCCGTGAGGCGCTCATTACGATCAACAAGAAGATCGGGTCGGAAGATTCACCGGTGCGCGACGGCGACGTCGTCAAACTGTCGTTCCAATCCCGCACGTCCTACGACGGCACACGCGACATCCCCACCTAGCAGCCTACTAGCCTTGCTTCCGTTCTCACAGGCAGGAATCGCTGACAACAGAACGATCTTGCTGGCAGTGCGGTCACTGCATGCTCTCACGTATCCCGCCCTTTTGAAAATGGTTGGGTAACAGCATGATGCAGTTGGGGTTGAATCCAGCGGCCTTCAGGGTATCAATGCTTCCCAGCACCTTCTCCTGTTGCAAATCGATGACTGTGATGGACCCGTCGCTCATGCCCTCAAGGTTGAGCAGACTGTTCTGAACGAATAGGTACCGTTCATCCGGCGACAACACCGTGTGATGGGCACCTTCCGCTGCGGGAAGGGCTTTGAGAAACTTAGGCTGACGCGGATTGCTGTTATCGTAGAGATTGACGAAGCCTGGTTTGGCGGTGGTGATGTAGAGTCGATCGCCTTTCGCGTTATACAACATCTCTAGCGGGACTCCTTGTTGCCGCGGTCCAAAATCGTCGACCTGTGTAAACGAAAACGATTTGCTGCTGGGATCCCACAGGCCGACCCACAGAGTCCCTTCCATCATATTGGTGATGTGAACGACTGGGGGAGTGGCATTCGGAGCAAACATGACTTCCACCGGAGCGGCTTTCGAGGGAGAAGGCTTCAGAGACACCTTGTGTGTGGACAAGACCTTGCCCGTGCTCGCTTCCAGAACCGTCACGGACTCACCCATGTCCGACATGTCGGGCTTGACCGTGCTGGTGACCAACACGCGATCGATCCCATTATGAATGGCAATCCCATGCGGGTAGAGAATCTGTGCCGTCGGATCCGATGCCCGCACGGTCTTGATCGGGCGATCATGGACCGCATCGCCCATGATGACGGTGCTCGAACCCATGCAGGTGAGATACCAGGTCTTGTTGTCTTCCGAGACAACCAAATCTTCCCCGACCTGACAG
>SWDO01000005.1:191392-196732 GCA_005116895.1 Nitrospira sp.
AAAGTCACCGAAGAAGTATCTGGGGCAGGGAGCCGATGCCATCATGACAGCGGTCTCGTGTAACAGCAGCCTGGCCACCGTGCCCGTCACCCTCCGCTGTCTCGAACGGATGCAGGTCTCAGCGCAATCGGCGCGTCTCGCGGCCTGTGTCGGGACCAATCTCAATAACGACGGCATCACCCTGTACGAGGCGATGGCCGCGCTCTTTCTCGCGCAAGCGCTGGGCTATGATCTCCCGATGGCGAAACAGGTCTTGATTGTCCTCGCGTCCATCATCGCCGGGGCCGGGGTCGCCGGCATACCGGAAGCGGGGTTGATCGTCTTACCGCTGGTCTTGGCCGCCGCCGGATTGCCCGATCACGTCATCCTTGCCGCCATTCCTCTCATCATGACCGTGGACTGGATCATCGCCCGCGCCCGCTCTGGCGTCAACGTGATGAGCGACATGCTCGTGGCCATCCTGCTCGATGTGGGTCAATCGAAATCGGCATCAGCCACGAAGTCTATTGCCGAGTAGGTGGTGACGGATGGAGCATCGCCAGGTAAGAACGTGATTTATGGGAGGGAAACGGTGCTGAGGAGCAGCACCGCCAGGAGGCCATCACGCTTGCCACAGAGGCGGCGGACCATGGCCGACAGGGTCATGTGGGTGCACTCCTGACCAGTGCGGAAGCGGCGCTACAGTCTGCCATGAAGGCCGGCGAGGCTCCGCATGTGGACGCAGGGATCAAGGAACTCAAACAGGCCATTGAGCATGGGAAAGCAGGTCATGCGGACGTGGCGACGAAACACGCCGAACAAGCGGTCACACACCTCTCTGAAAAATACCGGACCAGATAGGCTAACACAACGAGGGTGAGAGCCTTTGGCAGAAAGACTTGAGCGGTCCGAAGAAGAAATTGGATCATCCTTGGCCGAGTCCCTCACCGGTCACCACCGCCGCATGTTCTACGAACGTCATGGGTCTCTCGCGTTACTCATGATTCTCATCCTGTTCCTGGCTCCCTGTACTTGTCGCTCTGTCACAGGCCTGCTTGGATCGCTGGTTGGTGTGGTGCTGTCCGTAGCCATCTATGATCTGATGCCCCCGCTCTGGCGCATGTGTGGCCGCTGACTGCCTTATGGTTGACCTTGCACCTCCCGGTACGATTCTTTTAGAATGCGCCATTTTACGAGGAGCCTATGACTTTCCGATTAGCGAGTACCCTTGTGTTGTCGATTTTCTGTCTTGCCGTGCCGGCATGGGCCGATTTTCAGGCTGGCATGACGGCCCATGACAGTGAAGACTACGCCACTGCCATGCGTGAGTGGCAGCCGCTGGCGGAGCAGGGCGATGCCATAGCGCAGTATCACGTGGGGATGCTGTACCACAAGGGCCGGGGGGTGCCGCAGGACGATGCAGAAGCCAGAAAGTGGTATGCCAAAGCTGCGACGCAGGGACATGCCAGGGCGCAGTTCAGCCTGGGCACCTTGTATTTTAATGGCGAAGGCGGTCCGAAGGACTATCAGCAAGCCCTGCGATGGTTCCGTCTTGGGGCCAACCGAGGAGACGCGCTCGCTCAAACGAAACTCGGGATCATGTACGATGACGGGGAAGGCGTGCCGAAAGATAAAGTTCAGGGGTATAAGTGGGTCAGTCTGGCTGCGACGAACGGAGATAAGTCCGCGCCCATGCTGCGTGATATCCTGGCCAAAGGGATGACGGAAGCTCAAATTGCCAAGGCCAAGAAATTGGCGAGTGAGTGGAAGCCGGAAGGCCAGCGAGAGCAGGAGAACAAGGTCGGCACGGCGACAGAATGAACACTCGCATGTTACTTCTCAGAATGCTGAATAAGGCCGTCCAGCAAGGCCGCAGCGAGCAAAGGGGCGTACGCTTCGGTACGTTGAGCCCTTCAACTTCTGCATGGCCTGGTGGAGCCAGATCACCTTGTTCTCGCAGTTCGTCCAATTGGCGTAATGGAACGGCGGGGTATCCGGAAAACCACGGAACTTTTCGCAGTACAGCACGTTCAACAACCTTTTGATTTTGTCTGACTCCCACGATGTCAGCCAGATCACCTCAAAATGCGTGTGTGCCCATTCGAGCCAGGATTTCACGCCGGGCCGGAGTTGGAACTCGCCTGCATAGTCGCCGAACAGCACGCCGTCAATGTCATGAAACAAGATTGGTGTGGTCGTCATAGGCCTGCTCCTCGCTCAAACTCTAGGGCAGACGAGCATCGAGGGCAAATAGAATGGCATTTATCGCACTCCAGGCCCGCGGCACAGAAACGCAGATGGTGGGGCAACTGCGACGGACATGAATTAGGAGATACATTGGCCGCGCGGTTGCGGACCGGGCCCGGTCGCTTTGTTGTTCGGTCTGTGTGGCTGCCTCATCATGATGCGCCTACAATGGACTCACCCACCGTGCGCTCAATCCGTGTAAGATGTCCGCATGTGCCGGTCACGGCTGGCCGTGAGCTCAGCCCGTCTCCCTGTTCCTTCCCGGGTCTTCTGTTTTGAGCGAAAGGTTCCCATGGACAAGAAAAGGCCGGATGGGCCTATGCCCAGTCCGGTACCTCCTCGTCCGCGGTATTCACCCGAGGTACGGGTGAGTCTGGCCGCGGCGGCGGATGGCTTAGGCGCGATGGTGTGGATCGCTGTCGGGCAGGGATCGGATGGGTCGTCTGTGCGAGGCGAGCAGATGAACGAACTGGGGTTGGTCGTTCCTGCCATGCCAGGATTCGACGTTCCATCAGGCGATGATCTCACGGTCGTATGCCAACGCGGCGGATTCGGCAGGACCGGCGGCCAATTCTATAAGCCGGAAGAGGGGACGTAATCATGCATCGTCGTGCGATGCAGCCGCGCGCCGATTGGCCTACGCAACTCGACCGAGTCGGCGTCACCTATCACAGTCTGGACGGCGGCTATTGGCGCGAGGATGTCGCCTATGAGTTGAGCGAGACGCAGGTCGACGATCTCGCATCGGCCACGAGCGCGCTGCATCGGCTCTGTGTCGAGGCCGTCGAGCGGATCATCCGCGAGGATCGGTTTGCCGATCTCCACATTCCCGAACAGTGGAGGGCTCGGATCATCGATTCGTATGAGCGGCAGGAGCCGTCGCTCTATGGACGGTTTGATTTCTGGTATGACGGCATCGAGTCGCCGAAATTACTCGAGTACAACGCCGATACGCCCACTTCGTTGCTGGAAGCCGCAGTCGGGCAATGGGGATGGCTGAGAGAGACCTGTCCGGAGGCGGATCAATTCAACAGTCTGCATGAGCGGTTGATCGGGCAGTGGCGCGCGATCCGTCGGCGGGCTTCGAACGATCTGCTCCATTTGGCCTGTTTGGATGGGAGCGACGAGGACCGGCAGACGGTCACCTATCTGGCCGATACGGCGAACCAGGCCGGGTGGCGCGTGCAGACCTTGCCGATCGAACAGATCGGATGGGAGCCGGAGCGGCGGCGGTTTGTGGATCACCGGAACGAGCCGATCTCAGCCCTCTTTAAGCTCTACCCCTGGGAATGGATGTGTCAAGATGCGTTTGCGGCGGAGCTGCCCCAGTCTTCGATGATGGTGCTGGAGCCTGCCTGGAAGCAGGTGCTCAGCCACAAAGGTCTGCTGGCGTTGCTGTGGGAGTGGTATCCCGATCACCCGAATCTGTTGCCCGCCTTCTTGTCCGGACCAGGGGACTGTACGGCCTATGTCAAAAAGCCATTTTGGTCGCGCGAAGGCGCCAATATCTCGATCGTGAACGGGAATCAGGTGCTGACGACCGCCGGGCCCTACGATGCGCAACTCTCGGTCTATCAGCAGTACATGCCGTTGCCGGTGTTCGAGGGATGGCACCCGGTGATCGGATCCTGGGTGGTCGGAGACGAACCGGCAGGGATGGGGATTCGGGAAGATCGTGGTCTGATTCACGGGAATCAGAGCCGCTTCGTCCCGCATTTCGTTGTGAAAGACGTTCTCGATACATAACCGCGACGTGAGCTGCCCTAAACACGAAATTCCCTGTTAAGATCAGACCCCTTCACCCACAATGTAGCCCAGGAACAGGACACGATGACGACTCCCTCACAATCCCGTGCCGTGCTGGTGGCGATTCAGACTCCTCGTGTGACGAGGGAGGAGCTGGACAGTTCACTGCACGAGCTCACACGTCTTGTGAAAACCCTCGGATACCAAGTTGTCGGTCAGCTGACTCAAAAACGGAGTTCCGATACATTTGCGACGGTCCTCGGGCAGGGCAAACTCACCGAATTGGCACGGTGGACCGGCGGGCCGGGAACCATCGCGGCGTCATTTGAAAAGCCGATGCACAAAGCGGCCTCGAAGCGCGAGGCTGCTGTATCAGACGAAGCAGAGGAGTCAGAAGACAGCGAATCGGATGAACCGATCGAGACCTTACCCAGCCCACGCGAGCAGGCGCAGATTGTCATCGTGGACTGTGATCTGTCGCCGTCACAATTGAAGAATCTCGAACGTGCCGCCGGCGTGCCGGTGCTCGACCGCACCGGGGTCATTATCGAGATATTCAGCCGACATGCTCGGACCAGAGCGGCTCGGCTCCAGGTGGAGATCGCCAGGCTCAATTATCTGGCGCCACGGGTGCGTGAAACCGGCGGCGGCAGTGAGCGGCAAGGCGGGGGGGTCGGCGGCAAAGGGGCAGGAGAGACGAGTCTTGAGCTCGATAAGCGAAGAATTCGCGATCGCATTAAAGCACTCAGGGAAGAATTGGCGGCGATTGGCGACGAGCATCTCACGCGCCGCGCGCGACGAGGCAATGAATTGACGGTCGCACTGGTTGGGTACACCAATGCCGGCAAATCTTCGCTGATGCGAGCGATGACGGGCAGCGATGTGCTGGTGGCCGACAAGTTGTTCGCCACACTCGACACCACGATCCGTCCACTCTATCCCGAAACGCGTCCGAAAGTGCTCATGAGCGATACGGTGGGATTCATCAAAAAACTCCCGCATGATCTGGTGGCATCGTTCAAGTCTACGCTGGATGAAGCGGCCTGCGCCTCATTGGTGCTGTTTGTCGTTGATGCCTCAGATCCGTCTTTCCGGTCCCAACTTGAGGTGACGCGGAAGGTGTTGGCCGAAGTGGGCGCCACGGATAGTCCCAGACTCTTGGTGCTCAATAAACAAGATCGGCTCGGACCGGACGCGATCGCCTTGCTGAAGTCTGAATTTCCCGACGCCGTGTTGCTGTCCACAAGAAGCCAAGACGATCTGAACATGTTGCGTGAGCGCATCATGCAATACTTTGAGAGCGAGATGATCGACGAAGAATTGCATATTCCGTTTGCCGCTCAAAAGATCCTGGCAGAGATCCGCACT
>SWDO01000005.1:196832-198450 GCA_005116895.1 Nitrospira sp.
CCATGCAGGCGCTGCCGCTGGATGTGCGTCACGTCACCGAACAAGAGTGCCATACAGCGCAGCTCAATCTTCTGCCTGCCGGATTGTCCTTCACGACTCATCGATCAGCGCCGATCATCTCCATGACAATGCGCGATCAGTTTGACTATGCCCTTCTTTCCGCAGCTCAAACAGCCGGAGCAGTCGTCCACCAACAATGTGCCGTCGAGAAGGCTTCGTTCGATGGCGATGTCGTCACGCTCACCACCAACAGAGGCTCGATGAAGGGCACATTCATCATCGCAGCCGACGGGGCGCTCAGCACGGTTGCCCGAACCATGGGGATGGCCGATGGACGCGTTCTTATTCCGGCGCTTGAATATGAAGTGACGGTGCCTCCTGACCAGTCGGACAGATTTCAGAACACAGCGAGATTTGATTTTGATCTACTGCCTCATGGGTATGCCTGGGCTTTTCCCAAACGACAGCATCTCTCGATCGGCGTGCTGTCGATGGCACAGCGGGGGAGTGATCTCAAATCTTCCATGGCCCGCTATCTCGACCTGCTCGGCTGTGGTTCAGTCACGCAGATCGAGCGACATGGTTTTGTGATTCCCGTCAGACCGCGACGAGGGCCGTTCGTCGATAAGCGAATTCTGTTGGTCGGTGATGCCGCCGGCTTTGCTGACCCTGTCACTGGGGAGGGCATTTCCTTCGCCATTCAAAGTGGCCTGATAGCCGCGCAATCCTTGATTGACGGGCGGTTTGAAGAGGCGTCCGTCCGAAGTGAGTACACCCGCTCGCTCGCTGAGAGGATTCTTCCTGAACTACGAGCAGGACGATGGCTGGCCCGACTGCTGTACGACTTTCCCCGCATCCGATCGTGGGCGTTTTCTCGACAGGGTCAGCGCCTCTGCGAGGCCGTAACGGACGTGATGTCCGGGAAGCGGACCTATCGGGACTTGGTGTTCACGCCTCGGGCTCTCCTCAAGCATCTGACACCTCACTGCTTCAAGCGCTCCGGGTATAGACCGGCTCGTCCACGCGATGGTCAGGCATAAGAAGGCAGATTTGGGCGTGGGAGATTTTCTGTTGTTGATACGTTGCCTGCCGGAGTTGTTCTATACTCGACTGATGCCTCATCGTGCGTGAGACATGCGCAGGCTGACAGCCCAGTGCCATTGGAGTACCCTATGACTATTACCGACGTTGACTCGGCTGATCTCACGACTCCGACGGGACTGATGCGGACCTATCTTGTTCGCCCTATCGGAGAGGGACGCTATCCGGGGTTGGTTCTGTACTCGGAGATTTTCCAGGTTACGGGGCCGATCCGGCGTACGGCGGCCATGCTGGCGAGCCATGGATTTGTGGTGTCCGTGCCGGAGATTTACCACGAGCTGGAGCCAGCCGGCACCGTGTTGGCCTACGACGAGTCGGGTGCGGCACGCGGCAATCAACATAAGATCACCAAGACCTTGTCGAGCTATGACGGCGATGCGCGGGCGGCGCTGGACTATCTTAAGACCTCACCGTACTGCACGGGCAAACTGGGCGTGGTGGGCATTTGCATTGGGGGGCATCTGGCGTTTCGCGCGGCGATGCAGCCCGACGTGCAGGCCGCTGCCTGTTTCTACGC
>SWDO01000005.1:198550-235364 GCA_005116895.1 Nitrospira sp.
GCCGCGACGAGGGGCACGGGGAACACGGCCCGCCGCTTGGAGCCGACTCTTGGTCCAGGTATAGGACCGCCTCCCGCCATGCTCCGTCTGCCAACGCTCATAGAAGTGTTTCACCGTCCAGCCAGTATAGCGACTCTCATACAGCGTCACCATCTGCAAGACTTCGTCGACCGGGGCCGCGCGGGCCGACGCGCGGCCCAGCCGCCGATCCTGCAAGCCCGCCGTCCCCTCAGCTTCATAGCGATCACCCCAGCGGCGAAACGTCCGCTCCGTGACGCCCAGCATCTCCGCGGCCTCCCCCATCGTCAGTTCCCGCCGTTGCCGCCGCTCGTACAGCTCCTCAAATCGCATCTGTCGTACCTCCTGTAGGACGGTTGCCTGCGTCATCGTGGCCCTCCTTCGGAGGACCACCCTAAACCGGACACTTCTCGTGCTACAAAAACCGGACAGATGATGTGCTAGCTACAGTTGTGACTGATTGTCCTTTCCTATCGAGCCTCAGTGCGGTATCCTCCTTGGGTTTACAAACGAGAGGAGCGTTGACTGAGCTGCCCAATGCTCTCCTGCCCGCCTCGCATCCTTAGTCGATCATCGAATCGTGTTGTCCTCTGTCTGCTTATCGCATGGAGTGGGCTCTGGGCTTCGTGCAGTACTGCGCCTGTGGCTCCTGCTGACAGTACCAGCGAGTCACAGGCTGTCTTTCACCAGTTGGCCGGCCTGGAGGTGGTATCGGATCGTTTGTACCGGTCTATTGCGGACCAAGCCGATGTGGCGGGATTCAGCCACCAGCTAGAGATCGAGTCTGATCTGACCAGTCCATTCACGCCACCCGAGCGGGAGCGTATCGCGCAGTCGTTTGTGCGCTCACTCAAAGTCATGCTGTTCGATCTGGCCCCGGAACAATTCTGGGTGCACCATCTTTCGCAATACTATGCCTCAATGTTGTCGGTTCCAGAAGCCCGGCGATTGGTCGAGGGGTACGACAATGAAGTTCTCAGCCCGACGTCCAGAATGCAAGAACTCCGCTGGAATTTCGTGACGGACCGCCTGCCGGACCTGTTGCCTGCGGTGCGGGCCTGGTCACATCGTTTCCAGATCTCACATGAAGCGATGGTCCCGGCGCTCTTGCCGGGAGACCATGTGATCGCGCACAGGGCTGCGTATCATGCTGCAGAACCTCAACGCGGTGAAGTCGTCGTCTATCGCTATCCAGACAATAATGGGACACTTTTTCTCCATCGCGTGATCGGGGTTCCTGGCGATCGGATCGAAGTTCACAATCAGGTGGTCTCGGTGAACGAAGAAGCCTTGACCGAGCCCTATGTGGAACATACCGACACATCGAGCATGTCCGGAAACGTCCGTGATAACCTTGGGCCTGTCACCGTACCTCCCGACAGCTATTTCGTTTTGGGTGACAATCGGGAGGAGAGCCTGGATAGCCGATTCTTGGGTCCGATCAGTAAGGAGCACATTCTGGGGCAGGCGATGTGTATCTATTGGTCGGTTGATCCCGGCTCGAGGACTCCACGCTGGGACCGCCTCAATCAACCGGTGCAGTAGCGGCAGTTGTGATGCAGCCTGCGAAGAAGTACCGTGGTGCCCTCTTGCTTGCTTGCGAGCTGAGACTTCTCATGGTAGGTGATACGGCCAGGCGCGGTGGATTCTCTCCGCCGCCTTGGCGCAACCGCCGACAATTCGAACGCGCGTGTCATGCTGGCTGATCCGCGCATGGAACGAACGTCCTGACCGGAGCTTCACCGTTGCTCGGAATGTGCGATCCCTTGCTAGGTGTGTCCTCGTTGCTGCTGGGTGGCTCGGCTGCCTATGTCATCCTCAGCATTGCCGAGCGGATGCGCGCTCCCGACCAAGGCCCCGTCAGGTTCCGATGGCTGACGATCGGTGCTGTCGCCGCGGGTCTTGAAATCTGGGCGATTCACTACATCGGCAATCTGGCATTCTGTCCCTCGGTCTCAGCAGCCCAGGATTCAGGACTTGCCGTGCTTTCGTTTCTCTCCGCCGGGGCGACAGGAGCCGTCGCCGTATACCTGATTAGCAGTCATGCCGACAGTCGGATGCGCCTCATCTCCGGGGGCATGCTGATGGGTGGCTGCATGACCCTGACTCATTTCGCCAGTATGATGGCGGTCCACCAGCCGATCGATCTCCAGAATGATTTGTTCCTCTTTGTGCTGTCGACGGTTGGGATCGTGGCACTCAGCATTATCGGCATCGTGATCGGATCGTGGAATATCACATACAGAAACTGGCGAGTGACGGAAAAGGCAAGCGCCATGGGGCTGGCTCTTTCTGGGTCCCACTTCATTGGGATGATTCCGACGTATGGTATCGCTGGCTTCACGACCAGTGCTCCGCCGCCGGGGATCGAGGTTGACCTCCTCGCAGTGGTTGCCGTCTCGCTCTCGACCCTCCTCGCCATCATCGATCGGCAAGTGACAGCAACATCGAGCCTCGCGCGCGATAGCCATGCGCGTCTAATCGAAGCCATCGAAAGTGTTCCGCAATGGTTTGCTCTCTTCGACGTGGACGACCGTCTGGTCATCTGTAATCGAAAATATCGTGAAGTCATGTCTGGGACTGGGCCTGAAGTCCAAGCTGGCGACCCGTTCGAATCGATCGTTCGCCGGACTGCTGAACGCGGCGATATTCCAGCGGCGATCGGGAAGGTCAAACCCTGGATGCACTGGCGCCTGGACGTGCATCAAAATCCTGTCACACCCTACATCCAATACCGGTCCAGTGGAGAGTGGCTTCAAATCAATGAGCGGAAGACGCATGATGGCGGGATCGTCTTTATCGCGACCGACATTACGGCTCTCAAACATGCTGAACAAGCTGCCGAGGATGCCAAGGCACGGCTCGCGGATTCGTTGGCGGTGGTAGAGGCCGCCAAGGCCCGTATGCAGGAAGAACTGAATGTCGGTCGGGATATTCAGCGGAGCATGCTCCCTCGCGTGTTCCCGGCTTTCCCGGATCGGAAGGAGCTGGAGCTCTATGCAGTCCTCGAACCAGCTCTGGAGGTCGGTGGCGACCTCTATGATTTCTTCCTGGTCGATGAGCATCGGCTCTGTTTCGTGATTGGCGATGTATCGGGCAACGGTGTCCCAGCCGCGCTCTTTATGGCCATGACCAAGACCATGGTGAAGACGCTGGCGGCCTCCGATCCCTCACCCGCCAGTATCGTCACACATGTCAACGATGCGCTGAGTGCGGACAACGATTCCTGCATGTTTGTGACCTTGTATCTCGGCATCTTGAATCTCCGCGATGGCACGCTCCTCACGACGAACGCCGGCCACAATCCTCCTCTGCTGAAGCGGCAAGATGGACAGTTTGAGTGGCTGACAGCTAAGGATGGTCCCCTGGTTGGTGCCATACAAGGGATCGCCTTCAAGGAGACGACCATCCAATTGGGTCTGGGAGATGAGCTCTTCTTGTACACCGATGGGGTTACCGAAGCGGACAATCGGCGGCGTGAACTGTTCGGCAACGACCGGCTAAAAACAGTCCTCGCCAAATCCCAGGCTGTCTCAGTGGTCGATCGCCTCGGTGAAGTCATGCAGGCAGTGAGAACCTTTGCGGGTGAAGTCCCGCAGGCGGACGATATCACGATGCTTGGACTGCGATATCACGGCGTCACCCCGTCCAACGTGGCCGCTCCAGTCTTCCGCCAAACAATGCCCAATCAATTGATGGCCATTCCGGACCTACAGATGGCGTTTGAGCACTATGTGGCACAATGGGAAGCGGCCAAGCCACTCATTCCCACTCTCAACATGGCGCTGGATGATCTACTCAACAATGTGGTGCAGTATGCCTTCCCCAACGACCCAACGGAACATCACATCGAGGTGGAAGGAGAAGTGCGTGATACGTGGGTCATCTTCACCATTACGGATGATGGCATTCCCTTCAACCCCTTAACGGTCGCGCCACCGGATCTGTCGCTGCTGCTTCATGAACGTGAGATTGGCGGCCTAGGGATTCACCTGGTGCGTTCCATGTTTGACGAAGTGTCGTACCATCGCAATGTAGGACGCAACGTCTTGACGGTAAAAAAGAAGTTGGCATTTACAAGATCCAGCACTACGAAGCCTCCCGACAAGACTGGGATCCACGCGTTCGATGTTGAGCGGCTGCCGCTACCTTCACACGAAGACCCACGGAACATCGACAAGAGTGTCGAGTCGCGCCGGAGTGGGGCCGTGATGATTGTCACACCACAGGCACGCTTTGATACGAACAGCTCGCCAGGGATCGAGCGCATTCTAATGGACCACATCGGGCAGGGAGAACGGCGGATCGTGCTGGATCTTTCCCACATTTCGTACATTTCCTCGATCGGGCTCCGGGTGATCCTGAAAGCCGTGAAGGTGATGACTCGAACAGACGGGAAAATGGTGCTTTGCGGGGGGAACGACCATGTCCGTATAGTGCTGCAATTAAGCGGGGCGCTGATGATGAGTCTCTATGCCTCGTCATTAGAAGAGGCCCTATCAAAGGTCCAAGAGTGACGTTGACGAGCTGCCGGTCTGCTAAGATAGAATGACAATCGTCTCCAAAATAAGGAAAGGAATATAATGATGGATCAAGGGACCAGACACACGTTGACGGTGACCTCCCGCCAGAATGCCGGGATTACCTTCGTCAAGATGCAGGGCAGCCTCTCCGCCACCACTGCGGAACAGGGAAACCAGGACATAAAAAAGATTGTGGATGCGGGTGCGAAAAAGGTCATCCTCAATCTGGCTGATATCGACTATATCAGCAGCGGAGGGATCCGAGTCCTGATATTGGCCTGCAAGCAGCTCAACAATGTTCAAGGGCAGATGAAGATTGCTGCTGCGAAGGGAATGGTCAAAGAAGCGCTTCAAGCCAGCGGCTTTGACCTGCTGAACCGGGTGTATGGAGAGAGCATTCAATTGTGCAACACAGAAGAAGAGGCTGCCGCCGCCTTTTCGGGCTAGCCATTTCAGTGTTCTCCATCGTGCCCCCATGCCCCGCGACGACCTAAACAAGACCGAATCTGCTCGAGCCGGGGCTCGACGACTCATCGAGCAGACGCCGAAGGCGATCGCCGGGTTGGCTGCTCTGAGTGGGGTGGCGTATCTCGCGGGATCGTTTTATACGAAAGCCTATTTTTCAGAATTCGGAGCCTCGTGGATCTTAGAGGAAGTTCCGACGGCGACCTATTTCAGTCAAAGCTGGGTGCCGCTGTTACTCCTGCTCTACCTCGGGTATCTGGCTACGACGAACCTCGCAGTGATCGGCGATCAGGACGATGTGACTGCGAGCGCTCAGTTCAAGCGGTCCCTGGCCGTGGTTCAGTATGGGCCATGGTTCTTGTTCGCGCTCTTGGTGATGACCCTAGTCCTGAGCACATTCGGCTATGTCATATCAGCTATTGTTCTGTCCACAATCGGTGTTGTTGCAATTCTGCTCTTATCGAGCTCGGCACTCGAACTGCTCGTGGCGCGGTTCAAAACCGTGGGCGGGCTCATTGATCTGTCGATGGCGTCTATCGCATTCGCCGTGATTATCGCGGGCCTCTATGTGGTTCCTACGCAACTCGGACTGAACTGGGCACGGGTCGATAAACAATCAACCTCCTCGCTGCTCACGCTGTATCTGCGCAGTGATGCCGAACAGGAGTATCGGCTGCTGTTCTCAGTGAGGGAGCGCCTGTACGTGTTTCCGGCCAGATTCGAGGGAACCTATCCGCCAGTCCAAACCACGGCCCTCGCCAACGTCAGCTTTGCGCCCCCTGAGCGATAAGAAGGGTCAGGTTATGCAATCGGACAGGGGGAGTCTACACTTCCGCTCCATGGCCAGGCTGCGTCATATGGCATGGCTGGTGTACCCAGCCCACCGAGTATGCACGTTCTCCCTGGCGGTGGCTCTGACAGTATCGGGCTGTGCCTCGGTGGCCAAGGTAATGAACCTCTCGGAGGAATCCTGCCGCACGTCGTTTACTCACCAACTGTCGAGCATTCTCACTCAGGAGGGTGAAAAGCCTGAGTTTGCGGATGCTCTTGCACACAAGACCGTCTCCACCCTCACGACCTACGATCTCGGACCACGCCCCTTCGCCATTGCCGCTCCATCTGGCACTGACTACCGGTTTTTCACCGATCATAAGGGAACAGACTGTGTGCTGACCCTCTTTGGACGCCGGAAGGGTTTTATTTCCTACACGAACAATCTGACCTACATTGCCACCGAAATCCTCCCAGGCTGCACCTGCGCCAAATAGCCAACCCCGTCGTCTTGCCTATTTCGTCCTCTCACTTTGTGCAGGATTGTGGGGGGAGGCATAACTTCTCGCCATTTATGAAGAAGTTTTCATCTTCTCCTAATGCTCTCTTCATCTTCTGGGATTATAACGGAATCGAAGGATGAGCCGAGGCTGTGGGCGTGCAAGACGCTTACGTCGCGATGCTCACGATGATGGTTCAGGCACATAGCACAAGGAGGGCGCGCTATGAAGAATGTGACAAAAGGACTCACTCTCTCCACATCTGTTATCCCTGCTCCCATGAGACGGGGATCTACGCGGTTGTCAACGAACCACCTTTTGGAATTGATTACCCGGGTGTGCATCTTCAAAGCCGAGCGTTGGGGACGCCGAGCGCTCTTTTATGAGCGACATCGCGACTATTTCCCTCGAATGTCGGCCGGTCGATTTGTGAATCGTTGCCGTGAATTGGAAGCGAATTACCGAGCCCTCGCACAGATTATGTTCCTGATCCCGACAGACGATCGGTTGGTTCCTGTGCGTGCGTTGGCTCTACCGAAGCTATAAGGCGGCAGGCTTCTCCCCGGGGATTGCTTTGCCGGACAGAGGATGCCTCATATCAGCTGGTGACCCTGTGTGGGCGGACAGGCACTGAATATCCTGTGCACCCAGCTTGTGAGAGCTATCCCCCCCCCTCGGGCAACAGGATGCGAACCCGACGCACTGTTGATCAATCCTGTTCCGAGGCTTGGCTCGATCCTTTGGTGCTTCGCGACCTGCCTGGTGACGATTTTTTGAAAACAGGCTGATCCTGGTCTTGCGCTATCATCCCATTCCAACGTAACATCAGGCTTGCTGTGAGTCGTCGTTCCTTACTCTCCACTATTCCACGACCATCATCGGCAGAAAGGTAACGGTTTCCGTGACGAAACAGAGTCACCCTTCGGTGCCCGCTGGCCCGACCGCAACAGGATTTTCACCAGGATTCGTTTCCTTGGGACTTGAAGCGCCACTTCTTACGACATTGGAAACGTTGGGCTACGAAGAACCCACCCCCATCCAACGCGAAGCGATTCCGCCGCTTCTTGCAGGCCGAGATTTGCTTGGGCAGGCAGCGACCGGCACCGGCAAAACCGCCGCGTTTGCATTGCCGATGCTGCAGTTGATCGGTCATACCGCAAAGGCCCGCCCATCAGCCCTTGTGCTCGTCCCGACCCGCGAGTTGGCGATTCAAGTCGGGGAGGCGATGCAACGGTACGGCAAGGAATTACGCATGACTGTGTTAGCGGTATATGGTGGACAGGCCATCGGTCCGCAGTTGCATGCGCTCAAGCGCGGAGTCGATGTGATCGTCGCCACACCGGGTCGAGCGCTGGATCATATCCGCCGGGGCACGCTGAAGCTGCACGAAGTGAAGATCGTCGTATTGGACGAGGCGGATGAAATGCTCGACATGGGGTTTGCGGACGATCTGGACGCGATCCTGACCGGAACGCCCAAGACCAAGCAGACCGCCTTATTTTCTGCGACGATGCCGCCACGGATTCGCTCAATCGCCCACCGGCATCTCAATAATCCCGTCGAGATTACGATTGCAAAAGAACCGGTCAAGGCCGGCACAGCCCCACGTGTCCAGCAAGCGGCCTATGTGGTGATGAGACCGCATCGAGGGGCGGCGCTCGCCCGCGTGATCGACGTGATCGGCGCAAAATCAGCATTGGTCTTCTGTCGAACGAGGCTGGAAGTCGATGAAGTGACGGCGATGCTGACGGGTCGCGGCCATCGAGCCGAGGCGATCCACGGAGGCATGAACCAGGGGCAGCGTGACCGTGTGATGCAGGCATTCAAAGGCGGGCAAACCGAGTTGCTGGTGGCGACCGATGTGGCTGCGCGCGGCCTGGATATCCCCCAAGTATCACACGTGATCAACTACGACCTCCCGTCCTCCGCTGAGGTGTACGTGCATCGGATCGGTCGGACTGGGCGGGCTGGTCGAGAAGGCATGGCTATCACGATTCTTGATCCTCGAGAACAGCGTCTGCTGCGAACGATTGAGCAGCACACGAAAGCTCAGGTCACCGTCTTGCCGGTACCCAGTGTCGCCGATCTTCGCGCCAAACAGTTGGAGCGGATCCACGCGGCCATGGCAGAAGTCTTGCGCGATGGGAAGCTGGATGGATTTACACCCCTTGTCGATCGGCTGGCCACCTCCCACTCAGCGACCGATGTGGCGGCAGCTGCAATCAAATTGCTAGTTCGGGCGCAGGGTGGGGATCGTCAAGAACAAGAGATTCCCGGGTTGCCTGCCAGACAGCCGGAATTCGGCCGGCCTGTCCGACAGGCCGGCCGCTATGACGACCGATCCCGCAGCCTCTCCTCTCGACCCGAACGCCGGCCGACAGGGCCACCCCGGCATGGTGGACAGCGGGAGACCGGCATGGCACGGGTGTACATCGGCGCTGGACATGAGGCCGGTATCAGGCCAGGCGACCTTGTGGGTGCAATCGCGAACGAGGTGAAGGTCAACTCCAACGTCATCGGCGCGATCGAAATCGAAGATCGGTTTTCCATCGTTGATGTCCCGGAATCCCTCGCCGCTCGTATTATCGACCTGCTTGGCCGCGCTCGGATCAAAGGCCGGAAAGTTCCTGTACGACTGTTTCGTTAATCGCTCATGCGTGGTATCCCGCGTAAACCCTTGTCAGTTGCCCATATGGATAAACCGTAGGGAAGGATTCGAGCTCGATCACAGATCCAGCTGTTCATTGGACCTTGAGATCGCTCCTGAATAGGCACAGGTTCTGGCGTTCATTCACATCATTGCAAAGGAGAGTTACCGATGCCTCTGTCATTTCTGACATGGTTATCGTTGGGTGTGGTCCTGTTTCTTGCTCCATCGTTCACGCGTGCAGGCGAGACCGCTGCAACCATGGAAGCTGTAAAAGGTGAAGTAAAAGCGACGACAGAAGAAGCCAAGGGTGAAGCCAAAGCCAAGGTAGAAGAAGCCCAGGGCAACAAGATGAAAGCCATGGGCGAGCGCGCGAAAGGCACAATGAAGGCCGCCGGCGAACGTGCCAAGGGTAAAGTGAAGGAACTGAAGGCCAAGACGGAGTAGTATCCGGTCAAGTTCCTGTACCCACCTCAGTCGGCAGGTAGACCTGGAGCTGCCTGCCGAGAACCATCTCCGTCCACCTTCGCTTCAATCCACGATTCTCGGCACCTGGAGGATCTACAAGTCACTGCCGGAGGTCGCTATCACGACACTATCCGCTTTTGCGGCGACCTACTCAGCAGCGAGTGTAGTGATTGGCTCATTAGCCGTTCACTGTTCCTATGGCAGCGTCGATGTGTTCACCGACGACCAGAGCCTGGTCGGTGAGCGCATCGGGATTGAGCGCATAGTAGAGCTGGGTTCGGTCTTAGGTCGAGATGCCATCTTTGCCTTACTTCAAAACATTCTCTGTCTTTGGTATGCTTTACGACAAGGTGTGCAATGTGTTCTCCCATGGAGAACAAGAAAACCGGTCGTCTTGGAGGTGAAGATGAAAATGTCCACGAGATTCTTTGAGATGCTCCGCATGATCGGGCGTCTCCGGTCTGATCTACCCCTGTTGGGTCGTCTTCTCAAAGCTTGGAAGGATGGTAGCTATCGAGGGCTCTCCGTGCGCACACTTGCCTCGCTTGCGGGAGCCCTGCTCTACGTGGTGAGCCCGGTAGACTTGATACCAGACTTTATCCCTGGTGTTGGATTCATCGATGATGCGGCGGTGTTGGCGCTGCTGCTCCATAGCCTCGCACAGGACCTTGTGGCGTTTCGAATCTGGGAGGAACGACGCGGGAATGGGTGAGCACACTGACAGAACTGTGAGCCGATGGAATGCGTTGTTTATTAAACCTCTCGGAGTAAGACCTCAAGCGATTAGTGAATGATGCCACGCTTGAATTAGCTGCGCCGCTTCGCCTTTGCCGTCGGCACGGCATTCAGCGGATCTTCAGGCCAGTGATGCTTTGGATACCGACCACGTAGTTCCTTCCGAACATCGTGATACGATCGCTTCCAGAAGCCGCCTAAGTCTTGTGTGACCTGCACGGGGCGCTTGGCGGGTGAGAGAAGGTGCAACATCAACGGAATTTTCCCGCCTGCGACACGCGGTGTGTCCTTGCATCCGAACATCTCTTGTAAGCGCACCTCCAACACCGGACACTCAGTTTGCTCATAGTCGATAGGGACCCGAGAACCACTTGGAACAGTGATGTGGGTTGGTGCAAGACGGTCAAGGCGACGCAGTTGTTCGTGCGTCAACATGGCATGCAGCGGTACGGTCAGATCCAACCGTTTGACCCGATCAAGAGTGGTGATATTTGCCACGTACGGCCCAAGCCACTGGTCCAAGGTCTGAAGCAACGCTTCATCGGAAAGATCAGGCCATTCTGCCTGAGGATCATCAATCCGTCGCAGCCACATCACGCGAGCACGCCACTGCTTGAGCAAAGAACTGAATGACAGCACCTCAAGTCCAGCTTTATGAATAGCCTGTAAGAGTATAAATGTTATTTTACTTTCATCTGGCGATGAGACTGCCTCCTCTACAAGAATCATCGCTCCAAGTCGTTGTCGGCGTAAGGCTCGAACAGCACCGCTCCGCTCATCCCAATAGACCAACTCTTCGGTGAGCACCTGGTCACGGTACAAAGATTCAATGGCTTCGCACGTGATCGGAGCTGCGAGGTGAATATCGGCCCACTGGCCTCCTCCATCCAAGTCCGCGATGACAAGGAAGGGTTCCGTCGCGATGGGATCAGGTCTTCTGAACCGCACACCTCGCCCATTCACAAGTCGGTAACTGGCAATCTCACCAGGTTGCCTCTGCGCGATCCGATCAGGATAGGCCAGTGCGAGCAACAGACCAGTCGCATGCGGGTGATCATATCCGTCGCCATTGGGCTTTCCCGACAGCCTCTTGAGCTGTCGTCGCCAGAGTTGAGCTGTTCGCCTCACGCGTTCGAGTGCGGTTCGATTGACGGCCTGGCTGCCGGAATCATATTCACCCTGAAGCACATCCAGCCTGACACGCACATCCACATTCTGGTTTGCCGACGATCCGAGCAGAACGTCACGTTCACTCAACAGCGCCGCCACCTCGCAGGCCTGATCGGCAAGCCTCAGTGGAATGGCGCTGATCAACATATGCGCCAAGCGGGGATGCAGCGGAAGCTCGGTCATGTGCCGTCCATGATCTGTTAGGCGCCCGCTAGCTGAGAAGGCGCCAAGCTGGATGAGTAAATCTTTGGCCTGGGCGACCGCTCCAGCCGGCGGCGGAGTGAGCCATGACAATTCGTCCGGACCCTGCGCGCCCCACTGGGCGAGATCCAACATCAGCGAGGCTAAGTCTGCCTCGAGAATTTCCGGTGGACGATGGACTGCAAGTGAGGCCTGCTCCTTTTCGGTCCACAGTCGGTAACAGATGCCTGGTTCAAGGCGCCCCGCTCTGCCACGGCGTTGCTCAGCAGAATCTCGCGTGACGCGAATGGTCTCCAACCGAGTCAGCCCGGAGCGAGGATCGAACCGAGGAATGCGGAGCCAGCCTCCGTCGATGACCACCCGTACCCCCTCGATGGTCAAGCTGGTTTCGGCAATCGACGTGGCAAGCACGATTTTTCGTGATCCAGGTGCGGCTGGTCGAATCGCCGCGTCTTGCATGGCTTGTGGAAGCTCACCGTGTAACGGTGCGATCTGTATCGAGGGCCCCAGTTTGGACTCCAACAGTGTCCGCTCGACCCGGCGGATATCAGCCATTCCCGGAAGAAAAACCAACACGCTGCCGTCATCGTGCATCAGGGATCGTCGGATATGTTGCACGACGGCAAGATCAAGTCGTCCGGAGACCGGCTGATCGAGGTATCGGGTTTCGACGGGAAACAGCCGACCCTCGCAGGTAATCAGCCGCGCATGTCCCATCAGCTCGCTGACCGGGCCGCAGTTGAGGGTCGCCGACATCACCAAAAGACGAAGGTCAGGGCGAAAGAGACGTTGAGTTTGAAGACAGAGGGCAAGTCCCAGGTCGGCTTGCAGACTTCGTTCGTGAAATTCATCGAACACCACTATGCCATAGGCATCCAACGACGGATCATCTTGGAGCAGCCGCGTCAGGACTCCCTCGGTGACGACTTCGAGCCTCGTTCTTGACCCGATCTTGGTGTCAAATCGCATCCGATAGCCGATGGTTTCCCCGACAGCCTCGTGCAGCTGGTCGGCCATCCGGTGAGCGGCAGCTCGTGCAGCAAGCCGCCGTGGCTCCAGCATCAGAATTTTCCTGTTCGATAACCAAGGCGACTCGATGAGTGCGAGTGGAACGTGAGTGGTTTTCCCGGCGCCGGGAGGGGCCGTGAGCAGCACATTGGGACCGTCGTTCAACGCTTCACGGATTGATGGCAGGACATCTACTATTGGAAGTGTGGGCATGACGTGATAGGTTCGTACACGTGATGGAACAGACTGTACCAAAAAGTGACGAGAAGAAGGAATGCCGCAATCACGGAGCGTTCCGGGGGACCTGATGCCGACCTACCGTTGGAGCACAAATGGGCCAACTCAGCCAGGCTGGTACTGGTTCCGGGGACAAGCGCATGAGGTCGATCCCTTTATCGTGCTTGTCGATGAGGCAGGACAGTTCCAATGGCCGGACGGCGGGTTTCAGGAAGTCACGCTGGCCAAAGGTGAATGGGCTGGCCCAATCGAGGAGCCGGACGAGTAACGCGACCAGGCCTCACCAGAAAAACATGAAAGAACGAAGCGTCGAGCCGCATCTCTTCATTATTCTCGGAGCAACCGGTGATCTGACTCGGCGAAAACTGCTGCCCGCACTCTTTCACTTGCGCACCTACGGCGAGCTGGAGAAGCAGAACACGCTCATTGTCGGCGCTGCGTTGCCGGAGCTCAGTCAAGAGGCCTTCCGGTTATGGGCGTATGAAGGCCTGGGCAGTTCCGGGTCGCGTCATGCGACCGACCTTCGCCAATGGTGTGAAGATCATGTGTATTATCATTCTCTGCGCGAAGGCAAGTTGGCGGACTACCAAGCGCTCGCCAAATATATCGCTCAGTTTGAAGTGGCGAGGAATCTGCCTCAAAACCGAATTTTCTATCTGGCGCTTCCGCCGACGATTGTCCCTGAAACCCTGGAGCTGCTCGACCAAACTGGATTGCTCAAGAGCCATGGGTGGGTGCGAGTGGTCTTTGAAAAGCCATTCGGTCATGACTTTCACTCGGCACGCGCGCTCAATACCCGCTTACATCGCTATCTTGAGGAGTCTCAGATCTATCGCATCGATCATTATCTGGGTAAAGAGACCGTGCAGAATCTATTGGCCTTTCGCTTTGCGAACCCCATTTTTGAATCGCTCTGGAATCGCAATACGGTCGAGAGCGTCGAAATCACGGTTGCGGAAGACCTCGGGGTCGAACACCGAGGGGCTTACTACCAAGGGGCCGGCGCCTTACGCGACATGGTCCAGAACCACTTGACGCAACTCCTGACCGTCGTTGGCATGGAAGTGCCGACTTCCTTTGAATCGTCCGAGATTCAAGCGGAAAAAATAAAAGTATTGCGTTCGATTTCACCCATTCGCCCTCAGGACGTGATCTTCGGTCAATATGCGGCATGGGACGTCGCCGGCCAGCGAATTCCCGGCTATTTGGAAGAACGAGGTGTACCACCAGACTCCAAGACTGAAACCTACGTAGCGTTGAAATTGGAGATTCACAACTGGCGTTGGAGGGGAGTGCCGTTTTATTTAAGAACCGGCAAACGGCTTCCGCGCAAGATCACCCAGGTGGCCGTTACCTTCCGCTCGGCACCCATTCAAGTCTTTCGATCATTAGAACCAGGCAGTCTCAATCCCAACAAGTTGCTGATCATGCTGCAGCCGAGTGAAGGATTTTCTCTCTGCTTCTCCGTAAAATCACCCGGGCGGCCCTTCAAATTTGCCGATCGCGCATTGAGGTTCGACTATGGTCAAGCCTTCGGCGGGGAACTTCCAGAAGCCTATGAAACACTGTTGCGCGACGTCATGATCGGCGACCAAACGTTGTTCGTGACCGCGGACTTTACGGAAACCGCCTGGCGACTCTACGACCCGCTCTTGCTCAGCCCCCGACCGGTGCATGTCTATACGGCTGGATCGTGGGGTCCACAGGAAGCCGACGCGCTTGTGGAACAGAATGGTCTGAGCTGGCAATTGGGATGGTAGGGATTCCCACACGAGTCTTCTGCCACGTCGTGATACTACGAGGGTGAATGCCTGCCGAGTCCGGCATCTCGATCACCACCAACATTCCGCAACGTATGGATCGGTTACCCTGGGCCCGCTGGCACTGGCGGGTCGTCGGGGCGCTGGGGATCACCTGGTTGCTCGATGGGCTTGAAGTCTCCATCGTAGCCTCACTCGGCCCGACACTGACCCACCCAGATGCCTTGCATCTCACACAATCAGAGGTAGGACTCACCGCCTCTGCGTACTTGGCTGGCTCGGTCCTTGGGGCCTTGGTCTTTTCCTATCTCACCGACCGTCAAGGGCGAAAAAAATGGTTCATGATCACTTTGGCGCTGTATCTTGCAGCAACGGTGCTGACAGCATTTTCGTGGGACCTGATGAGCTTCATGTTCTTCCGGTTCTTGACCGGGGCCGGTATCGGAGGCGAATACGCCGCGATTAACTCTGCCATCGATGAATTAATTCCCGCTCGAAGCCGTGGGCATACCGATCTAGCCATCAACGGGACCTGGTGGCTCGGCTCGGCGACTGGTGCTCTGTTGACGTTGCTGTTACTGAATCCGGCCATCTTTCCTGAATCTATCGGCTGGCGGCTGTGCTTTGTGTTCGGTGCCGTGCTGGGAGTGGCGATCATCATCGTTCGGCGTGTGATTCCCGAAAGCCCACGCTGGCTGATGACTCATGGCCGGGTGCCTGAAGCGGAAGCGATTGTGTCAGAGATTGAACAAGAGGTGGAGCAGAATCAAGGAACGTCGCTGACGGAGTCCCATGGGACGATCACAGTCCATGCCCGTCCCCACGCGACGATCGGGACCGTAGTCCGAGAACTCTTCCAATCCTATCCACGGCGGACGGTGTTGGGCATCGGACTCATGGTCACACAATCGTTCATGTATAACGCCGTGTCGTTCACCTATCCCTTGCTGCTGACGACATACTATGCCGTACCAAGTGCCACCATCGGTCTCTATATTCTTCCGTTTGCATTGGGTAACTTCTTAGGACCACTCCTCTTAGGACGATTATTCGACACGGTCGGTCGCAAACCCATGATCAGCCTCACCTACGGCCTAGCCGGTCTCCTCTTGTGCCTTGCGGGCTATCTGTTTTGGACAGGGGTCTTGACGCTCACTCAGCATATGATGCTCTGGTCTTTGATCTTCTTTTTTGCATCGGCTGGGGCCAGTGCCGCGTATTTGACGGTGAGCGAAATATTTCCGATGGAGATCCGTGCCATGGCGATCGCCTTTTTCTTCATCGTGGCACAAGGGACCGGTGTGGCGGCGCCGTGGCTCTACGGGAAGCTCATCGAAACATCGATCGCGAGCGTTTTCTATGGATATCTGCTTGGCGGAGGCATGATGCTGCTCGGGGCTGCAATTGAGTTATGGTTGGGAATCAATGCGGAAGGGCAGTCGCTCGAACAATTGGCCGCACCCTTGTCAGCGCGACCTTCTCCCAGAGATCCAACCCAGTCTGCCTGACCAGCTGTGTGTGCATCGACTCCACGCACCGGGATGGTCGGTTCGGATAGCTGCCGTGAGATCACTGTCAGTGGTCTTGGGCTGAACCTTCTGTCTTGCCGCCCGCATAACGGTTGTGCAATTTACGGGGTGGGTTGGTGCGTGCGCGGATTCGTAGGTTGATCATCTCGACGGCAACTGAGAAGGCCATCGCAAAGTAAATATACCCCTTCGGAACGTGGACATCGAACCCTTCCACCATCAGCGTCACTCCGACAAGGATCAAGAACGATAGCGCGAGTATCTTGATCGTTGGATGGGCATCGACGAATTCACCGATCGAACGGGCTGCAAACAACATGACGAGCACCGCTATGATAATCGCCGTCGCCATGACAGAGACGTCATCAACGAGACCAACGGCCGTGATGACAGAATCTAACGAGAAGACGACATCGAGCACAGTGATCTGTAACAACATCATCCCGAAATTGGCTGGAACCGACGAGGCTGCTTGGTCATCTTCGCCCTCTACGCTTTCATGAATTTCGTGAGTGGCTTTCGCGAGGAGAAAGAGTCCACCAATGATGAGAATCAGATCTCGCCCCGAGATCGCTTGACTCAGTATCGTGAATAAGGGAGCCGTCAGCTCCATCACAAGCGAAATCGAGAATAACAATCCTAGTCGTGCGATCATCGCCAGGCCTAGCCCAACACGGCGTGCTAGGTTTCGCTGGTGCTGAGGGAGCCGGCTCACGAGGACGGAGATAAAGATGATATTGTCGATCCCGAGGACAATTTCGAGGGCCGTCAGCGTGCCCAGCGCGATCCACATCTCTGATTGAGTCAACCAATCGAACATGCGAATGTCCACCTCTCTAGCAACCAGCCAGACCCCGGATCGAATGCAGCGTCCCCATGCTCGCGCCCGTCGATGGCACAAGCCTCACAGCTGTCCGCCAGCCTATCGCGTGCAAGCGTGTGTTCGCCTCATCATCACTGACTAATCGCTCCGAAATCAACAGCCCGATACTCGATGAGGGGTGCAAAACCAGCTGTGCCACGATCACAGAGAAGACGTCGAAATTTTTGGCAGTATGATCAGTGGGAACCTAGCTGCGCCCACTCCACTGAGAGATGGCATACGAGATGAGCAACGCGATGACGAGAGTGAGGCGCAATCACAAAGCCATATTGTTCCGTTGGTCAATGCCGCCGATCTCGCTTAGCTCAGCTCGCCGAGGCGTGATTGAAGAATGCTGATGGCAGCAATGGCGGCTGTTTCAGATCGTAAGATGTGCTGACCACAGGTAATCAGTCTACTTCCTGCCTGCTCGGCAATCTGCGTTTCCTCTTGGCTCCAGCCACCTTCTGGTCCGATCAAGATCAGTATGGAGCCGGTCGCATCTTGCGGTAGATTGACCGTTTGCAAACTCTTCCCGTCCCGCCGCTCAACCAGCATGAGGGTGAGCATGCCGGTCGCCACGCTGGTCAGAAGGACTGAGAGAGATTGTGGCTTAGCGATGGTGGAGATGCGCCACTGTTCGGATTGCTGGGCAGCTTCTAAGGCGATTCGTTGCCAACGGGCGAGCTGGTGATCCACGCGGTCGGCTTTCAGTTGCACCACGCTGTGCTGGCTTTCAATCGGCACGATCTCGCTCACGCCGAGTTCAGTCGCCTTCTGAATCACCCAGTCCATCTTTTCACCCTTGAGCAGTGATTGCCCGAGAATCAGACAAGGTGTCTTGCGCGGTGGTTCCTGGATCGTTTCGAGAATACGTGCAGTGACCGCTTGTTTGGACACACCGGTAATTTCAACGCGAAACTTTGAGCCCTGTCCACTGTTGAGCCACAGAGTCTCGCCGACTGTGATGCGCAAACTGTCTCGGAGATGGACGAGCACATCGCCGGTGATCGATATCGTTTGATGATCGATGCGCTCAGGGGAAACAAACAACACAGGCATGAGGGACTCAGGGGGATGAACCCGGATGGGTAGGGGAGACTACTCGAAGAAGGTTTTCATCTTATCGAAGAAGCCGTCGCCGTTGGCTTCCATCGTCATGCCACTTTCTTTCGCGTACTCCATTAGGAGTTCTTTCTGTCGGGCCGACAATTTCGTGGGGATTTGGACCTTGATCGTATAGACCTGATCGCCTGTCGATCCACCCTTCAGGCTGGGAACCCCTAACCCTTTAATCCGAAGCACCTTGTCATGTTGTGTGCCGGCCGGCACCTTGATGATGGTTGCCCCCGTGAGAGTCGGGACTTCCACTTTTCCGCCGAGTGCGGCCGTGACGAGATTGACCGGCACATCACAGGCGATATCGAGCCCCTTGCGATGAAAGATTTTATGGGGTCTGACGGTAACCGCCACGTAAAGATCGCCGGGATGGCCGCCATTGGGGCCATGCTCTCCTTCATTGGAGAGACGAAGTCGCATGCCGGTCTCAATACCCGCTGGAATGTGGACGGCAATGGTGCGTTCTTTGTAAACCCGTTGACGTCCTTGGCAGGTCGAGCAGGGTTCCGTGACAAAGTGACCGGTGCCTTCACACTGACCGCATGGACGACTGACGCTGAAGAACCCCTGCTGAAAGCGAAGCTGCCCTGCACCTTTGCAGCTGGCGCATGTCTTGATGGACGCCGCTGACTTGGCCCCCGTTCCTTTGCAATCGACGCAGATTTCCCAACGTGGAATTTTGAGCTTGGCCTCTTTTCCGTACACAGCCTCTTCGAACTCAACCTCGAGGTTGTACTGAAGATCGTTGCCACGCTCGGCCCGAGTTGGCCCGCCTCCTCGCGCTTGGCCGAAAAAATCTTCGAAGATATCGTTAAAGACCTCCCCGAATCCGCCACGGTTGAAATCGAACCCGTCAAAGCCTGGCCCACCTTGTTGTGCCCCGGCATGGCCGAACATGTCGTAGCGTTTCCGCTTTTCTTGATCGCTCAGCGTTTCATAGGCTTCGTTGATCTCTTTAAATTTTTCTTCGGCTGTTTTTTTCTGCTGATCGCCGGTATGGAGGTCTGGATGGTGCTGGCGCGCGAGCTTGCGATAGGCTTTTTTGAGATCGTCGTCGGATACGCTTCTATCGACGCCGAGAGTTTCGTAGTAATCGCGTTTTGACACAGCTGCCATTGCGAATTGAAAGAGGAAATTGCTGAGTTCCCGACATGGTCGGGAACTCAGGTTGTCTGAGGCGTTATTCTAGGCTATTTTTTGTCCTTGTCCACTTCTTCAAATTCTGCGTCCACGACTTTCTCGTCGGTCTTGGTCTCACCGGTGCTGCCGGATGGCGAGGCGTCTGGTTGCGGGCCAGGAGATGCGGCGGCTTTCTTGTACATCTCTTCGGCTAACTTGTGCGAAGCCGTCATGAGTGATTGCGTCGCCGATTCAATCGCCTCGGCATCCGTGCCTTCGAGTGATTTTTTGACGGCTGCAACAGCATCCTGGATTTTTGTTTTTTCCTCGTCGGAGACTTTGTCGCCATATTCCGTAATGTTTTTCTCCGTTTGATAGACGAGATTATCGGCCTGGTTCTTGGCTTCCGCTAGCTTGCGGCGTTTCTTATCGTCTTCCGTATGCGATTGCGCGTCCCGAACAAATTTCTCGACTTCATCCTTGCTCAGCCCGCTGGACGCTGTGATCTTGATGGATTGCTCTTTCTGTGTGGCCAGATCCTTTGCGGATACATGCACGATGCCGTTGGCATCGATATCGAACGTCACTTCAATCTGCGGCATGCCGCGTGGCGCTGGTGGAATACCGACCAAGTCGAACTGCCCAAGCAGTTTGTTGTCATTGGCCATGTCCCGTTCACCTTGAAACACGCGGATCGTGACGGCTGTTTGACTATCAGCCGCCGTCGAGAACACTTGGCTTTTTTTGGTTGGAACAGTCGTGTTGCGCTCAATGAGCTTGGTGAATACGCCACCGAGCGTCTCAATGCCAAGCGATAATGGAGTAACATCGAGCAGCAGCACGTCTTTGACTTCGCCCTTGAGAACTCCGCCTTGAATGCCGGCTCCGATGGCGACGACTTCGTCTGGATTCACCCCACGGTGCGGTTCTTTTCCAAAGAAGTCTTTCACGATCTGAATCACCCTTGGCATGCGGGTCATACCACCGACCAGCACGATTTCCTGAATATCCTTGGCCGTGACGCCCGCATCGGACAAGGCCTTGCGGCAGGGTTCAATCGTGCGTTGAATGAGATCATCGACCAGCTGCTCCAGCTTGGCCCGTGTGAGCTTGGTGACCATATGCTTGGGGCCGCTGGCATCGGCGGTGATGAACGGCAAATTGATCTCCGTTTCTTGAGACGAAGAAAGCTCGATCTTGGCTCGTTCCGCCGATTCCTTCAGGCGTTGGAGCGCCATCCGGTCTTTCCGCAAGTCGATGCCCTGGTCTTTCTTGAACTCGTCGACCAACCAATCCATCACGCGGAGATCGAAGTCATCACCCCCGAGGTACGTATCGCCATTAGTGGATTTCACCTCGAAGACGCCTTCACCGATTTCAAGGACGGAGACGTCAAAGGTGCCGCCGCCCAAGTCATACACGGCGATTCGCTCGTCTTTCTTCTTATCCAGACCGTAGGCGAGGGAGGCCGCTGTCGGCTCATTGATGATACGCAAGACGTTGAGCCCGGCAATCTGACCGGCATCTTTGGTCGCCTGGCGTTGGCTGTCGTCAAAATACGCGGGGACGGTCACCACGGCCTCAGTGACCTTTTCACCGAGATAGTCTTCAGCCGTCTGTCGCATTTTCTGCAGAATCATGGCGGAGACTTCCGGTGGGCTATAGCGTTTACCACGCAATTCCACGTGCGCATCACCGTTATCGGCCTCAACCACCTTGTACGGAAGCCGCTTCATGGCTTCCTGAACTTCGCGGCTCTTGAACTTGCGCCCCATCAAACGCTTCACGGAGTAAATAGTGTTCTCGGGATTGGTGATTGCTTGCCGTTTCGCAATTTGTCCCACTAACCGTTCGGTTTTGTCAGTGATGCCGACAACGGAAGGAGTGGTCCGGCTCCCTTCGGCGTTGGCAATCACGACGGGGTCTCCGCCGCTCATAATCGCCACACAAGAATTGGTGGTCCCGAGATCGATACCGATGACTTTACCCATTGGTGAACTCCTTCCTTCTCGACAACGACGACCGAATCAGGTCAATGCGTCGTTGAGTCATGTTCGCTTGGATTGGCCGGCCCTGACGACACACTGACCATGGCCGCTCGGAGAATCCGGTCGTGCAACCGATACCCTTTTTGAAACTCGTCCAATACTTTATTGGCCGGCACGTCGTTCGATGGTCCGTACGAGACGGCTTGATGGGCGCTTGGATCGAACTCCTGGCCGGTCGCTTCGATCGCCTGCACGCCGAACTTAGTCAGGGTCCCGGAAAGTTGCTTGAGCGTCAGTTCCACACCCTGCACAAGCGATGAATCGCCACCGCTTGTTCGAGCCGCTTTGATCGCCCGCTCCATGTTATCGACCACCGGCAGCAGCTCTTTGAGAATCTGTTCATTCCCAAATCGAATCTGCTCACGCTGGTCGCGCTGTATCAGCCGTTTGTAGTTTTCAAATTCCGCAGCCAGCCGGAGGTACTTGTCATTGAGCGCGGTACACTCTTCAGTCTTACTGGCCAGTTCATCCTGAACTGAGGAGCCTGTTACGTCCATCACCGGTGAAGCTTCCTCTAAGTTCTCGATTGTATTGGCGTTTGGTTTTTTCTGTTCTTGATCGTGACTCATCCTGATACCTATACAAGCGTGGAGATATCCATAGGAGGAGAGAAGTCAACGGGTAAGAGAAAAATAAAATGAGGTGGGTACGAAGAAGACTAGACCTACTGCGTCAGACTCGCGCCGCGGGCACGGCGATAGAGGAGTTCAAGCCCATGAAGGGTTAAAAACGGTTCAAGATGTTGAATCGATCGCGCCTCTGGCGCGATCACTGAGGCCAATCCACCCGTGGCGATCACATATGACGTGCGCCCCATTTCCCTTTCCATCCGCTGAACAAGCGTGTCCACGAGACCCGCATAGCCGAAGATAAGCCCCGATTGAATACTACTGGCGGTATCGGTTCCAATGACGGTCTTAGGTCGGGCGAGTTCAACTTTGCTCAACTTCGCCGCTCTGGTAAACAGCGCCTCCGCGGAAATGGTCAGACCCGGTGCGATCACCCCTCCGAGATACTCTCCATCTCGGTTGACGGCACAAAACGTCGTCGCGGTGCCGAAATCGACGATGATGAGATCACGGTGAAACTTCTCATAGGCCGCCGCCGCATTCACAATGCGATCGCTTCCGATCTCTTTCGGATTTGAGTATTTCAGCGTGAGACCTGTATCCATGTCGGGAGAAACGATGATTGGGGTGGAGCCAAAGGACGTTTCAATCATCGACTCAAACGTCTCCGTGAGGGCAGGAACGACACTAGAGATGATCGCGCCGGTGATGTGCGCCGGGAGGCGTCCATCTCGGGCCATGAGGCTGAGGCACAGGACGCCATACTCATCGGCCGTAGTCTTGGGATCGGTCGCCAAGCGCCAATGGGTCAGCAGAGTCGATCCGTCGAAGATCCCTGCGACCACGTTAGTGTTCCCGATGTCGACCGCTAAAAGCATCGCGCTCATTCTACCCGGCCTCCTGCATTTTCGCTACTCTCTCAGATGGATGACATCCGCTGCACGGACATCGACGAGGGGCATCGGTTGTGACCGAGGGTGAGTCGGCATGGTTCTCACTTGTAGCGCGCCATCGGCAGAAAGCGCCTCTGCGATGCCGACGATTGGATGATCATTTGTGAACAGGACACGAATGTGGCGCCCCAACGTGGCACAGCGAGCCGTATAGGCCTGTCGCAGGCGGACAGATCCGGAAGATCGAAGCTCGCCAAGACACTGTTCAAGATCCAGGAGCAGTTGCGCAATGAGCCGATTGCGGTCGATCGGCTGTCGCGAGGCCTCCACTAATGAGGTCGCAATTAGCTGCAATTCTTCGGGGAAAGATGACGGAGGGACATTCACGTTGAGCCCAATTCCAATTACCACGACCGGATCATTGGTGGTGGCCACGCTGCTCTCGCAGAGAATCCCGCCGACTTTGCGTTCATGGAGAAGCAGGTCGTTCGGCCACTTCAGCGAAAGGGACACCGCCGCCGTCTGTTGAATCGCCTCGGTGACGGCCAGTGCGCTGACAAGCGGCACCCAGGATAACCATTGTGAAAGCGATAGGTTTCCACCCATCCCACGTACAATGATGGAGCAATAGATATTCAACCCCGGCGGAGAGAACCAGGCGCGCCCATGTCGGCCGTAGCCACCTGACTGGCTTTCCGCAATCACGACAGTCCCGTGCGGCGCACCCGCTCGCGCCAGAGCAGCCGCCTCCGTGTTGGTCGAGGGGAGATCTTGGTGCAGATACAAGGTTTGCCCAAGTGACTCGGTCGCCAGGGTGCTGCGAATACGATCGAGGCTGAGTGGGGCAGAGGACGACATCAACTACGAACGCCGGCGTCGTGAAGGCCGAGCCAGCGTGATGACAAGGCTGACTGTTGCTGCCGGGGCAGAATGGGTGAGCGCTCCAATGGAGATGCGATCGGCGCCGGCTACAGCCATGGCTCGGACGTTCTTCAGAGTGATGCCGCCCGACACTTCCACCAGAGCCTGCTTCTTGATCAATGCTACGGCACGTCGAACCAGGTCCGGAGCCATGTTATCCAGCAGAATAATATCAGGCTTTCCTGAGAGCGCGTGCCGGACCTCAGAGAGGGATTCTACCTCGACGATAATCGGGAGCGCGCTTGAGCGACGGGCGTGCGCGAGTCGACAGGCCCGTTCAACTGGTCGTCGAGTGCGGTGGAGGAGGGCCAGATGGTTGTCTTTGATCAGAATGCCGTCACCCAATGATCGGCGGTGGTTGATCCCTCCGCCAAGCGATACGGCCCACTTTTGAAGCGCGCGCCAGCCGGGAAGCGTTTTCCTGGTATCCAGAATACTGGCGGGGTAGCCACGCACGGCGTGGCAGAACCGTTGCGTCACGGTGGCGATCCCGGACAGGTGTTGAAGAAAGTTCAAGGCAACCCGCTCTGCATGTAAGATAGACCGCCCATCACCCTCGATCCGAAGAAGAGGCTCTCCATTCTTAGCTTGGTCGCCGTCTCGTTTGGAAACCGACAACCGCAGGGAAGGATCGACCATGAGAAAGGTTTGCACCGCTGCGGCCATGCCTGCCACAACCATCGGCTGTTGCGCGATGATCTCAGCACGAGCCAGCACCGGAGATAAAAAGATTGATGCAGTCGTAGCATCTCCCTGAGCCAGATCTTCTTCGAGTCCTTGACGCACGGCGCGACGGATCTCTGCAGCAGGGAGGGTGGCCATATCTCAGGATCCCAGCATCGTGCGAAGCTGCTGTTCGCTGTGGGCCAGCAAGGCACGGTCACGGGACAGGGTGCGCACCCGCTCCTGGTGCTCAGCAATCACGTCCGGTGGAGCTTTCGATACAAACTCAGCGTTCTTCAGTTTTCCGTCGATCCGCTGCAATTCCTTGTCCGTCTCTGTGATTTGTTTCGCGAGGCGCTCAATCGCTTTTTTGAGGTCGACATCATCGGCAACAGCGATACCCACTGAAAGACCTTCCGTGACCAGCCGCAACAATCTTGCCGCCGGCCATTCTTGCGGGGGGCTCACATCGGCAGTGCCGCGACTGAGGTGGGCCAGGTATCGTTGTAACTGATGGAGCTGGTTCTGTCTATTCAGGTCGTCGTGCCCGACATGAAATGGAATTTGCTGCCCCGGCGAGTAATTCAACAGGACTCGGCTGGTTCGGACAAGCCCCACCGTCCGTTCCAACAATGCGAACTGTTGTTCCGCATCTGGCGCGGCCCATGCCTGGTCCGAGACTGGATAGTTCTGTACGACGATGCTGTCTCCCTGATGGGGAATGGTCTGCCAAATTTCTTCTGTGATGAACGGCATGAAGGGATGCAGCAGTCGCATGGTCGTTTCCATTGTCTCCACAAGCGTGTGTCTCGTGCTGGCTCCATCCGGGTGTTCTGGCGTTTGCAGGACCGGCTTAATCAACTCCAGATACCAGTCGCAGTACTCATGCCAGATAAACTGATAGAGGGCTGTCGCTGCACGATCGAAGCGGTAGGATTCCAACTCCGCTGTGACGGTGCGGATCGTGTGGGCGAGACGGCTCAAGATCCACCGGTCTGGGAACGTCCGTTGCGCCAGAGGGAGAGCGGTGCGTGGTCCGTCAAGATACATCAACGCGAATCGTGCGGCATTCCAAATCTTATTGGCGAAATTACGATAGCCTTCGATCCGTTCTTCTGCCAGTTTGATATCGCGTCCCGGCGAGGCCATCGAGGCCAGGGTGAACCGAAGGGCGTCGGTGCCGAATTGATCCATGACGTGCAGCGGGTCGATCACGTTGCCCTTGGACTTGCTCATCTTCTGACCTTCTGCGTCGCGGACCAAGGCATGGATATAGACGTCTTTGAAGGGCACGTCTCCCATGAACTTGAGCCCCATCATGATCATGCGGGCCACCCAGAAGAACAAAATGTCAAGGCCCGTGACCAATGTGGCGGTCGGATAATAGGTCTTGAGTTCCGGCGTCTGTTCCGGCCAACCGAGCGTCGTGAATGGCCAGAGGGCGGAGGAGAACCAGGTATCGAGCACGTCTGGATCGCGGAGCAAGTGTTGGCCCTGACAGATCGGACAGCCAGATGGAGTCAATCTGGAGATAATCGGTACGGCGCCTTGTAGGATCGTGGTCCGACCGCCTGCAATGACGATGTGACGACTGTTGCAAGTCAGACAGTACCAAGCGGGGATTTGATGCCCCCACCAAATTTGCCTTGAGATGCACCAATCCTTGATGTCCCGCATCCAGCCGAGATAATTGTTCACCCAGCCTTCGGGGATAATCCGGATCCGTCCCTCTTCAACTGCCTTCATAGCGGGATCGGCAAGAGGTTGAATCTTGACGAACCACTGGGGAGACAGATACGGCTCGACGACCGTCTTGCAGCGATAGCATTTCCCGACGGCCATCTTGTGGTCTTCGGTTTTCTCCAGGATCCCTTGCTCGCGAAGCAGTGTGTCGACCTTGGGACGGGCTTTAGAGACGGGAAGGCCACGAAGCATCTCGACGACCGATGATTCGACTGCTGCCTGTTGCATCCCAGCCGCATCAAGCAATGCGGCATGATCGAGCACGGCAAGACGAGGAAGTCCGTGCCGCTCTCCTGCTTCGTAGTCGTTGAAGTCGTGCGCTGGCGTGATCTTGACTGCACCAGTGCCGAATTCCAGATCGACCAGGATCCGGTCTCCTACAATAGGAATCTCACGCGTTGTCAGCGGCAGGCGGACCTTCTTGCCGATCAGATGGCGGTAGCGAGGATCGTCCGGATGCACGGCAATGGCCGTGTCACCCAGCATCGTCTCAGGCCGCGTCGTGGCCACGATCAAACGGGTGTTCGGATCATCAACCAGCGGATAGCGGAGGTGATACAGTTTGCCTTTCACCTCTTCATGTTCCACTTCGATGTCAGAAAGGGCGGTCAGGCAGCGTGGACACCAATTGATGAGCCGCTCGCCACGGTAGATCAACCCGTCTTCATACAGACGCACGAAGACCTCGATGACGGCCTTTGACAAGCCTTCGTCCATCGTAAATCGCAAGCGGTCCCAGTCGCAGGATTCTCCCAGCTGCTTTTGTTGATTGATGATTGTATTTCCCGACGTCGCTTTCCATTGCCAGACCCGTTCGACGAATCGCTCCCGTCCCAACGACTCCCGTGACAGGCCTTCGGCCATCAGCTGCTTTTCCACCACGTTCTGCGTGGCAATGCCGGCATGGTCGGTGCCGGGGAGCCAGAGTGTGTTACGTCCCTGCATTCGCCGCCACCGGATCAAGATGTCTTGGAGTGAATGGTTGAGCGCATGGCCGACATGGAGCGAGCCGGTGACATTCGGGGGAGGAATGACGATGCAGTAGGGTTGGCCGGGATGGTTCTTCGCGTCGGCACGGAAATATCCTCGGTCGATCCACTCACGAGACCAACGGTCTTCAACGGCTTTGGGGTCATACGTTTTATCGAGTTGACGTGTGGTCATGGCTGTAAGGTCCTCTAAGAACAGGGTGCGCATCTTAGCATGTCTATCACGATGCAGAAAATGGATGTGCTCTCAGCTTGTGACCTTGCGAGCCATGTGCTATACAATCGCCCACGAAAGAGCGCACCACACACTTTCCAGCAGGAGGATCATGGCACGAGGTCGTGAGAAGGATCGGAAGACACGAAAGAAACATCAGAAGAATGTTAAGCGGGTGAAGGCCCTGGTCAAGGCTGGACGAGGGAAGCGAAGCAAGAAGGTTAAATCTTAGCGGGGTGTGACGCTTCTTCAGTCTCGATCAAGCGTTTGAGTTCGGCCTTGATGTGCTGCTCGGCGATATCAGGCACGATTTTCTGAACGGCCTGTTCGACAGTTTGTCCAACTGCGGCTCTCACCATGTCGTCTGCTAGAAGCGGGGCCTGCTTCTGCACAGCACGTTGAATCTCATCTTTGACCAGCTGATCGACGGTTCCCACCTGTTCCCGCACGGCTGCGGGTAAGTGTTGCTGGACTCCGGATTCGACCTGATCCTTGACCAGCCGATCGACGCTCTCTCCAAGAGAAGCCCTGGCCACATCGGACGCAGTTTGTCGGACGATGGGCTCGCTGGCCTCGAGCTCCTTTTTGATGAGAGCGGGCAATGCCTGAGAGACCAGAGGGTGAATGATCGTGGTGAGATATTCCTGAGAGAGGATGTTCCCTAGCTGTGCGTTCAACTCCTTCTGAACGATTGGTCGGACATGGGTTCCCAGTTTCTCCTCAATCACGCGAGGGAGCAGCTCGGCAAGGCTCAGCTCGCTTCGTTTCGTCATCGATTGCAAGAGTTGGTCAAAGAGTCCCCTCATGGCATCTTCGGGAGCCGACGGGGCGACCGATGGTGCCGGTGATGCACTGGATGGGCTGCTAGACTGGATCATAGGCTCCTCCTGGCTATCGCCACCTGACAGATGGTCGATCGCCTCATCATCATCGGAGTCGGTTGAAGTTGAGGCTGGCGGCCAGGCGCGCCGTTTCAGACCCTTGCCGTTCGAGGTAGCAGCCGTTTTCTGTTGCAGAGACTTGAGCACATCAAGCAAATCCTCAGATTGAAACGGTTTCTTCAGGAAGGCCTTGACGCCCAACGTGCGAAGCAGATTTTCGTCCGGCCGATCAGCCGGATTCACCAACGAAATGAGATACGTTTCCGTCAGATTGTCCAGCTTGTTGATCTCTTTGCAAAACCCTGAGAAGGTCATGTTGTCGAGATGATAGTCCGCGATGATCAGTGAGGGCGAGTTTCGCCGAGCGGCCTCAAGCGCAGTCGGTCCATCTTGAAACCCAACGACCTCAAACCCTTCCGGGGTTGAGATCTGTTCCACCATCCGTCTCACCGCCGGGCTGCTGTCCACCACAAAGATCGGCAAAGCCATGAACAACGCTCCCCATTTTTTAGTTTCTTCGAAGCTAGCAAGGGGGGTATGCTTTGTCAAGAAAACCGTCGATAGGTGATTGGATTCACGAAGTATTTCCGCACGCGGTCAGATGACCGAATGCGATTACGGTAAACCCATCATGAGTTCGTCGATACGAGTTGTGTTTTTCGATGCGGCCGATACCCTCTTTCACGTGCACGGGTCGGTTGCTGAGATCTACCTTCACCATGCGGTTGCTTTCGGCTTTCCCCAGAAACCGGACTCGTTAGTCGCGATCAAGCACGCATTCAGCCGAGCCTTCCGCGAAGCCCCACCGCCGGTTTTTGCGGCAGCTGAACCTGCACGACTCAAACACAGTGAACGGCTTTGGTGGTTCGATATCGTACATCACGTCTTTTATCGCGTAGGTATGTTCGAGCGATTCGACGAGTTCTTCGATCACGTCTTTCGTGTGTTTGAGGACCATCGATCGTGGCGCCTCTTTCCTGAAACGGCGTCCACTTTGACTCGGCTCAAGGAACGAGATCTGGAGCTCGGCATCATCTCGAATTTCGATTCTCGTCTCTTTAGCGTGCTGCGTGGACTCGGGATCGCCGAGGCATTCGACACGGTGACTATTTCGAGTTTGGCCCAAGCCGCAAAACCGGCTCCCCAAATTTTTCACCTCGCGTTGGAGAAGCATGCCGTTGATCCGGAGGAGGCCCTGCATATCGGTGATAGTCTGCGAGAGGACGTGGAAGGTGCGAAGAAAGCCGGGCTTCACACCGTGCTGTTGGACCGTGACGGAAAACAACAGGGAGTAGGCATTCGGACCATCAAAAATCTGGAGGAGTTATTCCAGCTTCTAGAGCAGTTCGAGGAGTAACGGCACGAGATCTTTTGCACGGCCCTGTAGGGAAATGTCGACCAGTGCTGACTGTGGGGTGGGGTCGAGGTTGATTTCGGCAACGAAGGCGCCGGCCTCTTTAGCAACGGATGCGAACCCTGCAGCCGGATAGACAACACCGGATGTGCCAATGATGAGCAAGACGTCACAGTGCTTAAGTGCCCTGGAGCAATCGTCGAGATCGTCAGGAGACAAGGATTCTCCGAACCAGACAATATGGGGCCTGAGCAGCGATCCGCACCGAGGACAGGACGGAAGAATGGCAATCGGCACATCGCGGTTGTTTTCCACCACGCCACAGCCGGTACAGCGAACCTTCCAGATATTGCCATGAATCTCCGAGAGTTTCTGTGAGCCGGCGTCTCGATGCAGCCCATCCACATTTTGAGTCATCAGCCAAAAGTTCGGACAGCGGCGCTCCAGTTCGACGATAGCGTTGTGTGCATTGTTCGGCTGTTTCGTGGCGATCAGTTCGCGCCGCCAGTTGTACCATTCCCACACGAGCCGCGGATCGCGGTCAAAGGCCTGAGGGGTTGCCAACTCTTCCGCGCGATAGTTGTGCCAGAGGCCATCCGTACCGCGAAAGGTCGGAACGCCGCTATCAGCTGAGATCCCAGCACCGGTGAGAACGGTGATAGCCTCAGCAGCAACCAGCTTTTCTTTCAAGAGTTCGAGATTGGATCCACGAGTCATAGGCATCGGTGAGCGAGTATGCTGCTGTGTCTCTGTGGAGGTGCATGCTATAGTACAGCCGCTTCTCAAGCAACTGAATGAGGATGAGCGATGAAACAGATCTTATTCGTGGGTGCAGGGTCGGTCGGCGGGTTCTTTGGGGCACATCTGGCGAAGAACAACCCCAATGTCTCTTTCCTTCTCAGACCAAGGACACTTGAAGCAGTCAAGCGGAAGGGATTGACGATTCGTAGTGCCGGTGGTTCGTTCACTGTTCGGCCGCCGGTTGCATCCGATGCTCGAGAGCTGCCGAAGCCAGACCTTATTGTTTTGGGAGTGAAAGCCTACGACCTCGATGAGGTCATGGACCAGATTGAACCTATCCTCACCAATAAGACAGTGATTCTGACGTTGCAGAACGGGATCGATACCGAAGACCGGCTCATCGCACGAATCAATCGTGATTGCGTCGTGGGCGGAGTCGCGTACATCTATTCCAAAATCGCCGAGCCAGGCGTGATCGATCATTATAAGAAGGGGGCTGTCGCCATCGGTGAACTGATGGGCTATGAGAGCGAACGACTTCTCGCCATCCGTGACCTGTTTGCCTCAGCAGGCATTCCTTGCCACCTCTCTAAAGACCTTCGCCGCAGTAAATGGGAGAAGATGTGTTGGAACTGCGTCTTCAATCCGATCACGGTGCTCATTGATGATCGTGTGGCAAAAGCGTTGGATCACCCAGAGATGACGGGTGTGATTCGGCAGATTGTCGGAGAATGCGCGGCAATCTCGGCTGCGCTGAAGGTACCGTTGCCGCTCGATATGCCTGAACGAGTGGTCAAAGCCTCCCAAGAGATCCGCGACATCCATACATCTATGTACGACGATTGGAAGGCGGGGCGGCGGACGGAGATCGACTATTTAAACGGGTTCATTGTGGAGCAGGGTCGCAAGTTAGGCATTCCCACTCCTGTCAACGAAGCCCTGACGGCGATGATCAAGACGATCACCGAGAAATAACAAACCGGTTCAGGGCGGGTTCGAATCGAAGGCGCCGTTGTTCAACCCATTTCATTTGACCATGCCGCCATCGCAGCATTGCCTGTAGAACATCAGCTCGATATTGCCACCGTGATGCCTGGCATGAAAGGACGGGGGATTCAGTTGAAGGGGCTACTCGATGTTCCAGCTTTGGCGATCGAGGCGGATCACATCGCATTTCATGCAGCAGACGGGAAATACTCAGCCTGTCTCACGCTCCAGCAAGCGAGAGACCATGGAGTTCTCGTCTACGAGCTTGATGGAGCACCGTTGCCTGACACGAAAGGCGGTCCGTTCCGCCTGGTCACGCCGGGACTGGGGGATCTCTGCGCCAATGTGAAAGGGGTCTCGCGAATTGAAATCACCAAGGGGCCTGGCCGGGATACGAGGCAAACCACCTGTCCGCCGGTCTCGTGACCGTTCCGAGGACAATACCCGTTGATGTATGAAGAAGATCTGGGCAAGCCTGTTGATAGCGGGGGCGGTTCTTGTCGGCGCGGTCTGGCTCGTTGATAGCATCGGGACGTTTGAGTCTCACTACGAGACCTATCAGGCATTGATAGAGTCTGAGAGCATGACCCACGGCTGGGTCTCACACGTCATTCCCAAGTCCTCCTATGACATCTTTGAAACACATCGAGTCAGTGGAGGGATCGTCACGGTGCGATTCAGGTTTCAGCCTGGAGACACGAAGGACATCGAATCACGCTGTGCTGGTCCGACAACCAACGATCCAAAGATCACGCGATATCGCTGTCTCCACGATGGAGTGCCAGTTGTCGTCAGGTTGGAAGCCACCGGGCAGGGCCAGGTTCATATTGACTAGAGAGCTTGCCTTCAGCCCACGATCACACACTCTCTGATGGCTGGGTATGCCTGCTAAGGTTGGTCGCGTCGTTGCGCTTGGCGCCAGCAATCTGACACGTGGTTTCCAGACCATCGTCTCAACGTCTCGATCGGTGTGGGGACCGGACGTCGAAGTACTGGCGGCGCTTGGGCATGGACGATCATATGGAGCTCCGAGCAGAATCGTTTTTCGCACCTTGCCCGGCATTCTCAAGTCAGGTCTGTGGGATGAGTTGGAGCGGCGACCGCAAGTTGTAACGAGGGCGCTTGTAACTGATGTCGGTAATGACATCTTGTACGGTTTCTCTGTAGCGCGAGCGCTTGGATGGGTTGAGGAGGCGCTCGTTCGCCTGAGCCGTGTGACGAATGACATCGTGCTTACAGACTTGCCTCTTGCCAGTATTCACCGTTTGTCAAACCGGAAGTTTTTGGCGTTTCGTTCAGTGTTGGTGCCGTCCTGCCGGCTGTCTCTTTCTCAAATCATCGACAGATCGGAGCGAGTCACCGAAGGGCTGGCGAAGTTGTCCGCTAGGTACGGCGCTAAGTTCTTTGAACTTCATCCTGCGTGGTATGGGTTCGATCCCATCCACCTGCGCCCTTCCCAATGGCGTTCGGCCTGGCAGCAGATTCTCGGAGCTCAGCCTGAGGGGAAGTCGGGTAGTGGATCAACCATTGAGAGCGTGAAATTGTACTTCATGCGTCCCGAGCGCCGCTGGATGTTTGGCATGGAGCAGGTCACGCCCCAGACAGGTGTCGCGTTACGATCCGGCGGGCAAGTGTGGCTCTATTAATGGTTCGTGGAAGATCATAGTGAGCAGCTTGAGGATTCCATGGATCACACATTGAGTTGTGGCCTGACCGAGCGTACTATACCGGGTAGCAAATTCAACACGTAAGTGTCTAACTACATGAAGACCTTCAGCGAGCGAAAAGGCCTGAAACCGATCTCCGAAGTCATTCAGATTGAATCGATGAACGAGGCGCTGAGGAATTCTTTGTGGAATGCACTAGACGTGGCGCTATGGTCAGCAGAAGATTTCATCTACAGAGACTATGGCGAGCCACACATCCAGCAATTGAGCGAATCTCTCTGGTTCCACTACTTCAAGAAGCCCATAGATACGCGGCCAGACCAGCCGGATGAAGTCCTTTCGGAAATCCGAGAATACTTCTTCGCATGTCCTTGGAACGAGGTCTATGACTTGTTGGAGTTTATCGTCTCGCATTTTCAACACTCAGGGCCTAGCCTTCCCAATCTCCTGAACACCATTCTTGAGCGTGAACTATCCGGGTATCGCTTTGTGTCCGGGCACCTCGCTGACGTCACCAATCAAGAAGAACTCGCTATGATTGACGATGCGGTGAGGGATACGCGCTTTGCTGGTGTTTCGAGCCATATCACGCGCGCTCTTGAGTTGTACGCGGATCGTGCGAGTCCAGACTATCGAAACTCAATTAAAGAGTCGATCTCGGCGGTCGAAAGCATCGCTAGGCTTGTCGCCAAGAACCCAAATGCCACGCTGGGTGATGCGTTAAGGATCATTGAAAAGAACGCTCGACTTCACTCGGCCCTTAAGGATGGGTTTCTCAAGCTATATGGCTACACAAGCGACGAGCAAGGCATTCGCCACGCCATGCTCGATGAGCCAAAGCTCACAGCAGCCGACGCAAGATTTTTCCTTGTGTCCTGCTCTGCATTCGTGAACTACCTAAAGGTACAGCTCCCAACCAAAGACATCTAACCACACAGTCAATCAGGAAAGGGAAAAGCGAATGGTGCGAGAAACCTTTGCCAATGCCATCAGAGATGTCGACTTAGTACTCGACCGATTCCTGTTTATGCGGCTGAAGCCAGGCCGGTAGAGTGGGGGATAAATTGACGAATACCACGTTTCACTATTCTATGTTAGTAAAAAAAACAGTGACGGGAATCCTTCTGGGGGCAATCGCGGGGGCGATCCAAGTTTGGTTTTTCAATCACGACCTGATGCATCTCTGGGCGTCAATTGCTTCCGGAATCGTTTATATGACCGCATGGGTATCGTTCACCGACTGGCTGAAACTTGCAGGAGGCAAGGTTCTCCTTGGAGGAGTGTCAGGTCTCATCGCTGCTATTGTCTGGTGGTCCATTGCCATTTATACAGAAGACGCCTTCATCCAGGCAGCCGTGGCCGGGCTCTGTTTCGGGGCAGCCTTTGCGTGGTCGGATCGGCGAATGACATGAATTGTGTTTCCGCTGAGCATTTCACAACAACCGTCCTCTCGTACCGTTACTCCAGCAGATGACAGCGGCTGCATGATGTGCTATAGAAAAGCCATGAATCACACCGATCGAATTGTGTCGCACGCATTATCCTGCCCAGTTGGGTTGGCATGCGTAGTCATGGTGCTGTGTATCTGTGTCGTGACGCAGATGCTTGGAATACCGGCCACACTCATGGACCTGGTGAATTCCGATGTACTCACAAAGTCCGAGCCTGTCTCCGAAGATTTCTCTGCTCTCTCGTCATTAACCGAGCCAGAGAGGCCTCACTTTTTCCGTGTAGTCACAGAGTTTCGTCCAGTGCATCATCTGCCGATTTTGGCCACTACTGTGTTTCATCCTCCTTCCGCATAACCTGATCGTCTCCGCGCCATAGCACCAAGAAGCAGCTCCTCGAGGACCACCTCTGGGAAGCTGTCAGTGCCAATTCAGATTTTAGCGGCTACCCGGAGCGTCAGAACGAACGTCTGACCAGGAATGAGGGTGTTCTGTCGCCAGAGAGGTGAGCAGGGATCAGTCTCACTTTCAGAGAAAGGCGAAAGAAATGAAGAGGAAAGAGGGATTTGCGAGAGGCTTTCTAGTCATGATGATATCGACCATGTTCTTTGACGTCGCATGGGCGCTTGCAACGCAAGCGCCCATCGTGGATGAGAGCATCGTAAACCAGGCTGAACGAAAACCAGTCGAGGACGCACTGCTCAATTTCAGAATAGAGAAACTCGTCGAGCGTACTTTACCTGCGGGCTGCCGTGTAGAGCTGAAGTTTGGGAACGATCAAAAAGAAGTAGATCCGCAGCTATCGCCCTCGGCCAAGAAGAACACTTCCTATCTGGTAAGCCCAGATCAATGCAAAGAAGCCGAATCCTTCTTGCCGCTAAAGCGGTGATGACTACAGGACAGGATATGAGCACATCAACAGCCATAGATGATCAGCCGATGTCGTGATGACCTGAACATATCTTGAAAGGAAGACGTCAATGACCTCTCGAATGCACTGGTCTAGGATCAAGCGGGTCCTAATCCTTGGGCTATTGGTCGCGAATCCGTGGTTCTTTTTTCAGGACGTTGGTGGGCTAGCTCAGGAGGTTAGCCCGTGCTCGATGGAGTCAGCTGCAGATGTGATGGAACAGTACGGTTGTGGGCGACTGATATCGCCAGAGTAACAACCCCATCCGCACAGTCCAATCCGCGATCATCGCGGCCCAGATGAATGAGACGGACTGGCGTAGCCAGAGAGCCGCGACCAGTGCCAAGGGCACGCGGACACCCCACATACCGATCATCGTGGCACCCATGATGAAGCGGGTGTCGCCTGCACCCCGTAGCGATCCGGCTAACACCATGGTGAGGGCCAGTGGCACTTGCAAGACGGCGACGATTTTTAAAAACATCGTGCCGAGTTCGATCACCGCGTCATCGGTTGTGAACGCACGAAGCAACGTGTAGGGGAAGAAGAAAAAGAGGAGACCCATCCCGGTCATGATCATAATGGCCAGCCGGTTGGCTTCCCAGTTTTCGAGTTTCGCCCTGGTGTACTTGCCGGCTCCGATGCTTTGCCCCACCATGGTGGCGGCAGCAATGGCCAATCCATAGCCAGGGAGGAAGGAGAAGGATTCAATCGATAACCCAACTTGATGCGCGGCATAGGCCACGGTGCCGTAAAGCAGGACGAGTTTGGTGTAGATAAAAATGCCGGCCTGTTGAACGATGCGCTCACCGGACACCGATGCTCCGACTTCCCAGATTGATCGGATCAGGTCCAGACGCAGCATTGACGACTTTTTCAAGATAGGACGACAACGCAACAAGAGATAAAGCATGCCTGTCGCCTCAGCGAGGCCGACAGCAATCGCCGCGCCTTTGAGCCCCAATGCAGGAGCTCCCCACTGTCCGTAGATGAGGGGGTAGGCCAGAAACACATGGAGGAGATTGACACCGATCAGACCGTACATCGGTGTCTTTGTGTCACCTGTCCCTTGGAGGATAGAGGACAAGACCTGGATGAGAATTGTACAGGGAATCACGAGGAAGATGAGCGTCGAATAGGGGAGGGCGAGCTCAATGACGGCGGATTCCGCACCGAGTTGCTGCATGACGAGCAGATTACCGGCGATCCCAAGGCCGGCCAACAGGATCGAGACGCCGATCGAAAGCCATAAGAAGTGACGAGCCGCTTCTCCCGCGTCTTGTCGGCGACGCGCTCCCCATAACTGGGCGACGATCACATTCGTCCCGACTGAAATTCCAGAGACCAGAGTCGTGGCCACGAAAGCCAGCAGTTGACCCAGACCGACTGCGGCGATGGATGTGGCACCCAGCCCTCCGACCAAGAAGACGGCGACAATGCCTTCGGCCCGTTGGAGCAGCGTGGTCAGCGTGACGGGGAGTGCCAACGTCATCACGGACCGTCTGATCTGAGTGACACCGTTGCCCATGGGGCGCTATCCTAACAGAGTTCCTTCTGACGCCATGTGAGAAATCGTCGATCGTTTGGTGGATCATAATGACAATAGCCGACGCTCATAACGAATACCCAACGACATTCGCACCACGTCGCTTAT
>SWDO01000005.1:235464-236245 GCA_005116895.1 Nitrospira sp.
CACGCGCGAGCACGCTAGTCGGGCGTTCGAGATCTTCCTCACCGCCTACAGCCCCAAATACCCGAAGGCGGCCGACTGCCTCGCCAAGGACAAAACGGCCCTGCTCGCCTTCTACGACTTCCCGGCCCCGCACTGGCATCACATTCGGACAACAAACCCCATCGAGTCGACTTTCGCCACCGTGCGGCTGCGTACGGCAAAAACCCGCGGCTGTGTGTCGCGCACGAGCATTCTCTCGATGGTGTTCAAGCTTGCCAAGAGCGCGGAGAGCCGGTGGTTGAGATTACGCGGTACCGAGCAGATCACCAAGCTCCTGCACGGTGTGCAGTTCAAAAACGGAGTCGAGACCAAAAAGGAGTCCCGTCAGGAGATCGCCGCCTAATCTGATGGGCGTACACAACATTTGACTATTTCTCGTGATGAGGGCTGGCCAGAATGAGAAACACCACTATAGATGTTTATCCGCCGGGACAATGAAGAGAGGTTTCGCCTGATGAGCCGGCGGTACACACGAAGTGCCGTATGGCGGAGAGGGTGGGGATCGAACCCACGGTCGAGTTACCCCGACAGCAGTTTTCGAGACTGCCCGATTCGGCCACTCTCGCACCTCTCCGTTATGGTAGATCGTCGGCTGGATTGATGATCGAGCAGGTAAGGGAAACATGCTCGACGGAAGTGCGAGCTTACCGTGGTCGATGGAGTTTTGCAATGGGCTTCAATGAAGGGTGTCAACCCAATTTAGAAATGTCCGCTTTCTCCCAACATAGAAATGTCCGGGTTA
>SWDO01000005.1:236345-259280 GCA_005116895.1 Nitrospira sp.
AGCAGCTTCCTCAACGACCGTCAGATTCTCAGGAGTCTGCGACGCGACCTGCCCGAGACTATCTCCCGTAACCAACCCCCAACATCGTTCCTCCCGCGCGAGTTCTTGAGCAATGCGAAGCATCATTCGCCGATAGAGCACCACGCGAAACGGTGGTGGTGTATTCAACACAATCTCGCGCTGGATTTCTCCGAAAGGAATGACGTAGAGGCGCGCCGTATATTGATACGCCGTGAGGGTTTGGACCAACTCCCGCACCTTGTCCTCAGAAGCACGACTGACCAACGGGCGGCCTGAAAAATGGACAAAGGAGGCATGGCAACCGCGTTTGATCATACGGTAGGCGGCAACCGGTGAATCGATGCCTCCCGAGATCAGACAGGCGATCTTTCCGCTGACTCCGACTGGCATCCCCCCAGGTCCCTCGATTTTTTCTGCCGCGCAATAGGCTTCCCTCGACAGCAGCTCGATATAAATCGTCACATCTGGGCTCTTCAGCTTGACGGTCTTGCCGGTTCGTTCGCAGACAGTGGCACCGATGGTTCTTTCGATATCCATCGACGTCAGCGCCAATCGCTTGTCGGCTCGTTTTGCCGTGACTCGAAAGGTCGCGCATGACGTTGCATTGATCCCTTCGACGGCGGCTTCGGCAAGCGCCGCCAGATCGGGGTTCGCGATCTGCAGCGGAATCACGCGACCCAGCGAGAAGTTTGCGATGCCACACACACGAACCAGCCGATCTCGCACGACATCCGCATTCGCTTCCGTGGGGAGATCAATGCGGATCCGGCTGTGAAGGTTCTGGACCTGTCGAACGCCTAAATCTTTGAGGGCTGTCCGGATATTCTGAATGAGGCATTGCTCAAAGTAGTCGCGATTTCGGCCCTTGAGGGCAAGCTCGTGGTAGTGGACGATGGCACATCTCATGTCGTTCGTCGCTCGTGAAGCGTGAAGCGTGAAGCGTAGGAACGAGTGGCCGTGTGCATCATCTTTGCAAACGAGATACAATTCACGCGCCGAGCGCTTCAAGAAACCGCTCGGCATCGATCGCTGCCATGCAGCCAGATCCGGCTGCTGTGACAGCCTGACGGTATTTTGAATCCTGCACATCTCCAGCCGCAAAGATGCCAGGGATACTGGTGGCTGTTCCCGCGTGAGTCCTGATGTAGCCCTTCTCGTCCATATCGATCTGACCGGCAAACAACGCCGTGTTAGGTCTGTGGCCGATGGCGACAAAGACACCGGCGCAGGGCAGCTCTGATATTTTTTCGGTTACCATATTTCTTAGACGAACTCCGGTCACAACATCCTGTCCGAGCACATCTTCCACAACGCTGTTCCAGACAAAAGCGATCTTTTCATTCTTCATCGCTCGATCTTGCATAATCTTCGATGCACGAAGCTTGTCGCGTCGATGGACAATCGAGACTTTCGTCGCAAACTTGGTAAGGAAGGTTGCTTCCTCCATCGCGCTATCACCACCACCAACGACAATGAGCTCCTTCCCACGAAAGAAAAACCCATCGCAGGTTGCGCACGTTGAGACGCCGTGACCGGTCAATCGCTTCTCATTGGGCAGGCCAATTGGAATCGCTGAGGCTCCAGTGGCAATGATGGCGGTTTTCGCCTCGACGGTACGCTCACCATCAATCGTCAGGATCAATGGGAGGTTCTTGAGGCTTACAGCAGAGACGTCACCAGTGAGGAATTCCGTCCCAAACCGTCCTGCTTGAGCCCTCATTTCTTTCATGAGCTCCGGACCCATGATGCCCTTTGCAAACCCGGGATAGTTCTCGACTTCTGTCGTGGTCGTGAGCTGGCCACCAGATTGCCATCCCTCAATGAGAAGGGGTGAGAGGTTGGCCCGCGCAGCATAGACAGCGGCCGTGAGTCCTGCAGGACCGGAACCGATGATCACGAGATCACGCATGGGTGAGGACTCTAACACAGCATGAGAATCAGAAGGTAGAAGGTTGTTACGCCTTATCAGTCAGTCCTTTCGCGGAAGAAAATGGCAGCTTACAGGGACCGAAGATTTTTGCAAATCTTGGCCACGTCTTGTGTGAGGCGTCGTGTGTCTTTCGTTCCATCAAGGACAAAGTCTGCGAGCCGGCTTTTTCGATTCATCGGCAGCTGGCTCCTGATTCGACGAAGGGCTTCGGATCGTGAGAGGCCATTTCGTGTGTTGAGGCGGGCAATTTGGGTTTCTCGATCGGCGGTCACGACCACGATCTTGTCGACACGTGTGTCGATACCCGCCTCAAATAGGAGGGGAACGTCATAGATCACAACGGCGCTCGGATCGAATCTGGCTGCCTGTCTCGTCAGTCGTTGCTGTTCACGAGCCACACGAGGATGAATGATACGCTCGAGCTGACGTCGTTTCCTAGGATGACTGAATACGAGCGAGCCGAGCGCAGGGCGGTTGATCGTACGATCAGGATTGAGGACTCCTGAACCAAAGGTGTGGACAATGTCTCGCCACGCCGGTCTGTTTGGCTGGACCACATCTCGCGCCAACTGATCGGCATCGATCACGACGGCGCCGCATTGCCCGAACATTTTCGCGACCGTGCTTTTCCCGGTCGCCACGCCACCAGTCAGACCAACAAGTATCATGGCGGCGGAGCTTATCATGCGTTATGCCGTACAACAAAGGGTGATTGACAGGGTTGGCTCTCCGCTTGTATGAAATTCTTCATGCGGCTTGTCTTTCTCACGGCGATGCTTCTCGGGTTGACCAGCGCGGGGTTTGCAATAGCCCTGGCGGAGAACCCTGCGCTCGCTCCACGAACCATTACTGTCGCGCTCGATGGCTCGGGGGATTTCTCGTCGATTCAGGAGGCGGTCGATAGCGCGCTGAAGGGCGATACGGTATTCCTCAAGGCAGGAGTCTATGCTCAGGACTTGACCATTCATAGTAAAGAACAGATCAAGATTGTCGGAGCTGGGGTCGACAAGGTCGTTCTCTCGGGGCGAGGTCAAATGGTCGGTGTGTTGCATGTGGGAAAGTGGCCGTATGGGGCGATGGATATTGAGATCAGCGACCTAACGATCAATGAACATGGAGGGCATGCCCTCGGAATTTTCAACGGACACCGCATCACGCTCCGCCAACTGCATGTGAAAGGCATGGTATTCGGCCAGCAGGTACACGATGTTCGCATCGAAGACTGTGTGATCGGAGGGAGCGAAACGACGGGCGTACACTTCTCTGATTCTCAGGCTCTGCTGATTGGAAATGTGATCCATGACAACGACCACGGTGTGAATGTGACTGGTAAGTCTTCGGTGCGGCTTGAACGCAATATCATCACCAGAAATTTGTTTGAGGCTGTCGTGATCAGTGACCAGGCAAAAGGGGTCCTGATCAATAACACCCTGGTCAAGAATGGTGGCGGAGCGGCATTCCTGGGCTCGTCGACGATCGAAGCCTCCGGAAATATTGTGAGTCTCAATAAAGTTGGCTTTCTCATTGCTGCGTCGAGTCACACCAAGACCGCGTATAACACATTGTTCATCAATAGCGATGGGAACTATATGAGAGCCGGATCCCCGAATGTTCCGGCGCCGGAGCTTCAGGCTGAGTCGGATATGACTACCGATCCACGTTTTGTCGATCCGGAGCATAATGATTTCCGGCTGAAACCTGACACGACCCTTCTCAATCACGGAACCTTTCGTTACCTTGGCGCGCTTCCTCCGCTTCTACCTCCTGCACGAAATCCCCAATAAGCATTGCAGAAACAATGAGATAGAGAGCCTACCCATGGTGGGAGGAATGTGTATGGTATGATTTCTGTCTAGCGCGTGTACCTCCAGATCACTCCTACATTAAAGTAACACTGCAAGCGCGCCGAGAAGGATTCAACCAGGAGGTCTCCTTTGGCTAGCTTTCGCAGCAATCTTGAAAAGTTGTCGGGTGAAGATATTCCCTCGCTCATGGATATGGAATCCGGCAAGCTGGTTGGGGCCGTGCTGCCCATGTCTGAACAGGCTCAAATCCAGATGCGGAACAGCATCGAGGTGATTGAGTACCTCTTGAATCAAGAGCGAGTAGTCTGGAGTTAACCTCCCGGCCTACGTGGCCCATCCGTTCTTCCAGTTACCTTCCCACAATCCTTAACACCTCCACTGCCTTCACCAACTACGTTTGATAGAGCTGCGCTCCCTCTCTCGACGCAATCAGTGTCGCTTTCTTTAGAGGAAGCCTCGGGAAACCGAAGAGGAGAATGTGATGATCGATGGGCACCGCTTGATTTAGGACCAGTGGAGGCGCATCGTAGCGCCATCCTCCACATCACGATTCATACGTAGAAAAGAGGTGTTGTGGGAAAAACGGCTCGGACATCTTCTCGCACTGAAGTTTCCCGGCTTGCCGAGCAGCAGCGTCTCGATGAAGATGCCGCCAGGAGGCAACATTGGAAACGATGGGGACCCTACCTGAGTGAACGTGCCTGGGGAACGGTGCGTGAGGACTACAGTCCTTATGGAACGGCTTGGGAATCCTTTCCTCATGATCATGCCCGCTCGCGCGCCTACCGGTGGAACGAAGACGGGCTTGGCGGGATTTCAGATCGTCACCAATATATCTGTTTTGCCATCGCGCTTTGGAATGGGCGTGATCCCATTCTGAAGGAGCGAGTATTCGGTGTGACAGGGAACGAAGGGAATCATGGGGAAGATGTAAAGGACTATTATTTCTATTTAGACTCAACGCCAACTCATTCCTACATGAAGTATCTGCATAAGTATCCACAGGCTGAATTTCCATATGCCAGACTGATTGATGAAAATCATCGGCGCCAACGTGGAGATGCGGAATATGAACTGATCGACACGGGTGTCTTCGATGAGAATCGTTACTTTGATGTTGTCGTGGAGTACGCAAAGACGACGCCGGAGGATCTGTTCGTTCGTATTCACGTGACGAACCGCGGGCCAGATTGTGCTGAGTTGACACTGTTACCCACTCTCTGGTTCCGGAATACGTGGGCGTGGGGGATCGATGCTCGCCGGCCGAGAATGCGTGCGGGAAAGCCTGCCCACGGCATGAGTGTCATTGAGTTCGATCATGAGTATTACGGTCAACGCCGCCTGTGGTGTGAAGGGAAGCCTCCATTACTCTTCACTGAGAATGAAACGAATACTCGACGATTGTACGGCGATCAAGAAGGCTCCACCTATGTGAAAGATAGTTTTCATGACTACGTGATCCATGGTCAAAAGGATGCGGTGAACCCTGAACAGGTCGGGTCAAAAGCCGCTGCACACTATGCACTGACCTTGCTACCCGGAGCATCGGAGATCATACGTCTTCGCCTGACAGATCAGGACAACGCCGGAGGTTTCGAAACATCGACGTGTGACGGCCTCTTTACGCAGCGGATCCGGGAAGCCAACGAGTTTTATGACGAACTGGCTCCACCTGATCTTTCAGAAGATGCGCGGCGGGTGCAGCGGCAAGCATTTGCGGGATTACTGTGGAGTAAACAATTCTACCATTATGACCTGAGACGCTGGCTGGTGGGCGATCCGGGAATGCCGGATCCTCCTCAGGAGCGGCTCCATGGACGGAACTCCGACTGGACCCATCTCTACAATGCTGACGTGATCTCAATGCCTGACAAATGGGAATATCCCTGGTATGCGGCATGGGATCTGGCATTCCATTGCATCCCCCTGGCCCTGGTCGATTCGACGTTCGCAAAGGAACAGCTGATTCTGATGCTCAGAGAATGGTACATGCACCCGAACGGCCAGATTCCGGCATATGAATGGGCGTTCGGAGATGTCAACCCCCCAGTCCAGGCCTGGGCTGCCTGGCGTGTCTACAAGATCGAGAAAAAGCGAAAAGGAGTCGGAGATCGTGTCTTCCTCGAACGAGTGTTCCATAAGCTGTTATTGAACTTCACCTGGTGGGTCAATCGAAAAGATGCCGAAGGGAAAAACATTTTCCAAGGGGGATTTCTCGGACTCGATAATATTGGTGTCTTCGATCGTAGCGCGCCCTTGCCAACCGGCGGTCATATCGAGCAATCGGATGCGACCAGTTGGATGGGGATGTACTGCCTCAATATGCTCTCGATTGCCCTGGAACTCGCGCGTGACAATCGAGCGTACGAAGACGTAGCCAGCAAGTTCTTCGAGCATTTCGTGTATATCTGCCGAGCCATGAACAACATCGGCGGAGAAAAAATTGAGCTATGGAATAGAGAAGATGGATTTTTCTACGACGTGCTGCACCTTCCGAATGGTCATACCTGTCCGCTCAAGGTCCGATCGCTCGTCGGGCTGATCCCGCTCTTTGCGGTGGAGACGTTGGACTCAGAGTTGATTGACAAACTCCCTCGATTTAAGCACCGCATGCAATGGTTCATTGAAAATAGGCCAGATTTCAGTGCCCACGTAGAGACCCATTCGCAAAATGGAGAGGTGCGGAGGTTTTTGTCCTTGGTCAATCCCTCGCGGCTCAAGTCGGTGTTGCGGTACATGCTCGACGAAGAAGAATTCCTCTCCCCATATGGTATCCGGGCGCTCTCACGCTATCACAAGGATCATCCCTATGTGTTGTCCATCATGGGCAGAGACTATCGGGTGGACTATGAACCCGCTGAATCGGGCACAGGACTTTTCGGCGGCAATTCGAACTGGCGTGGTCCGATCTGGTTTCCGGTCAACTATCTGCTGATCGAATCGCTCCAGAAGTTTCATTATTTTCTCGGTGACGAGTACAAAGTCGAATGCCCGGTCCGATCCGGTCAATTGCTTCCCTTGAATGAGGTTGCCTCTGAGATTTCGCGACGATTGACGCACATTTTTCTTCGTGACAGCACCGGCCGACGTCCTGTCTATGGAAGCACCCGGAAATTCCAAGATGATCCATTCTGGCGGGATGCCATTCTCTTCTATGAATATTTCCATGGCGACAACGGCGCCGGTGTCGGAGCCAGCCATCAGACGGGATGGACGGGACTCGTGGCAAAGTTAATCCAGCAGTCGGGAGAATAAAAAGGTGAAGCGTTGTTCGTGAAACCCGCTTCGCCCGTTCAACGAGGCGAGCGTATCTCGCGAATGACAAGATGCGAGCGATGAGGTACGGCTGATGTTGATCAGTAAAGACCATTGCCGAAACCTTGCTTGCGCACTGAGCCTTGAATGGTTGGAGCCAAACGGTCGCGGTGGGTTTGCCTCAGGGACCGTTGCCGGCGCTCATACGCGTCGGTACCATGCGCTGTTCTTGACAGCGCGCCGACCACCAACCGATCGGTACGTACTGGTCAATCACGTCGAAGAATGGGTTCACATCGCGAACGAAGAGTTATCTCTCTCCACCAACTTATATCCAGGCGCAATCCATCCCAACGGATACACACACTGCACCTCGTTCTCATCAACCCCCTGGCCGACATGGACATTTGCTTGCAGGGACCAACACATTCAGCGTGAAATCTTCTGTGTCCGAGAACGTGACATCGTAATTATTCGATGGAAGTTGATGGGCACAAAGAGTGCGCCTGTTGTGCTGAGAGTGCGACCGATGCTGACGGGACGTGAGTATCACGGCCTGCATCACGAGAACGGAAGTCTTTCGACGTTGGCCGTGATTGGCCAACAGTGCGTGGCCTGGTCTCCCTACGACAGTCTGCCGGCTGTTCGAGCTTTCCATTCAGGTACCTATCACCATGAACCAGATTGGTATCGCCATGTGCAGTTTCCTCTGGAACAACAGCGGGGACTTGATTGTGAGGAAGACTGGTGGTCACCGGGCTGGTTCTTGTTCGAGCTCAAACCTGGGAAATCCCAGACAGTCACATTTACCAGCAACGCGACCGAAAGCCTCGATGTCACTCGGCTCATTTCTCGCGAGCGCGTGCGACGTGGACGGTTGCAAAAGTCCGCGGCAGGTACCGATCCGTTGGCCGAATCATTCAGACAGGCGGCAGAAACGTTTCTCTCGGTGCGAGACACGAAGCAGACGGTCATTGCTGGGTACCCCTGGTTTACGGATTGGGGGCGAGACACCTTCATCTCACTTCCAGGGTTGTGCCTTGTCACGGGGCGGCATGACGTTGCCCGACACATCATCGAATCATTTGCCGCTCATGTTTCATACGGGATGGTGCCCAACCGATTCCCCGATCTTGGTGAGGAACCGGAATACAACACCATTGATGCATCACTCTGGTTTATCTATGCCGTCGACCGGTATCTTGCGTACAGTCGTCGTACGACGAGCATCCGATCCGTCGCCTGGCCTGCAGTCAAACAAATTCTGGATGGCTACCGTCGAGGCACTCGATACAACATTCACATGGATGGGGATGGGCTCATCGCTGGTGGAACGCCCGGCGTTCAACTGACATGGATGGATGCAAAAATCGGGGACTGGGTTGTTACACCTCGGTGCGGAAAGCCGGTAGAAATTCAGGCCTTGTGGATGAGGGCTCTGGACGTCGGCGCACGTCTGGCTGGTGAATTTGGGGAATCGGAGTACGCCCTAGGTTGCCTGAAAGATCGGATGCACGCGGTGGAGTCTTTCCGTAAGAGATTCTGGTACGAAGACGGAACGTACTTGTACGATACGATTGATGGGCCTGAGGGAGACGACCCATCAATTCGTCCCAATCAAGTGTATGCCATCTCCCTCTGTGATGATCTGCTGACGAAGGAGCAGGCGAAGCAGGTGCTCCATACGATCAAAGACCATCTCCTCACGCCAGTGGGACTGAGAACCTTGTCACCACAGGACAGTCGGTATCGCCCACGGTATGAGGGTGGTCCTATGGAACGAGATAGCGCCTATCATCAGGGAACTGTCTGGCCGTTCTTCTTGGGTCCATTTGTGACGGCCTGGGTGAAAACGTTTGGAGATTCGGCTGAAACAAGGACTGAGGCGCGAGCCTTCCTCAACGGAATAGAGGCCCACTTACAAGAGGCCTGTATCGGACACGTGTCAGAGATTTTCGACGGGGACCCACCACACCAGCCACGAGGCTGTCCGGCGCAGGCCTGGTCGATCGCTGAACCGCTACGTGCCATGGTCGAAGAGTTGGGGGTGCCGATGACGACAACCAAGGCTCGGTCAACCACCCAGAAACGAGCAGCTGAACTCTAACTATATCCCCCCGACAGCTGCTGGATCTCTTGACAGCGTCTTTGGGCATCCGTAGTCTCAGTACGCAGTAGAGGAAAGGGTAGGTGAGACGATGATGCCTCCGCTCGAACAAGCACCAATCAGTCGCCTCGTCGTTGCTGCAACGATGGTCCTATGTCTCGCAGGGCTACCCACGCCACAGTCAACATCTGCAGACGAGCTTCCAAAAGAATCAGTTTTACCGCTTGGGACAGCGACTAAGGCAATTCAGGCGGCATTGGACGCCTGCAAGAAAGACGGCTATCGCGTGAGCGTGTCCATCGTTGATCGAGCCGGCGTCCTGCGTGCAATGGGACGTGCCGATGGTGCCGGATCACATACGGTCGATAGTAGCCGGAAGAAAGCCTACACGGCAGCCAGTCTGCGACGTCCAACCAGCGAGTTAGCTGATCTCATCATGAAAATCCCGACGCTGCAGGCGCTTCGGGACATGAACGGAGAGATACTTATCCTGGGGGGAGGATTGCCCATCGAGATCAACGGAGAGGTGATCGGTGCGATCGGTGTCGGTGGAGCACCAGGTGCCCATCTGGATGATACTTGCGCTCAAGAGGGGCTGGATGCCATCGGTGCGGCCCCAAAGGTTCCGGGGTCCAAGTGAATATGCGCTCATGGTCTGCCATCATTGGAAGTGCGGTGCTCCTTTGCATCGGATGCAACAGTAACACTCCCGAGCCGGTCTCGGCTGAGATCTCGTCAGGAGGACTTCGGCTGACCATCGCGAGAATGGCGACAGACCCATTCCTTCAGCGATTTACTCTCACCATGCACGTGAATAGTATGAGCGGTTGTTCTTCCTCTACCGAATTATTTCCCGATACCGGGTATGCCGGTCGACGGAACATTTATCAAGCAGCAAAGGGAAAGGTGTATGTGGTTGGGCAGTACGATGCACGAGTCATCGATTCACAGAACTGCCGCACGAGTCTCTCGGAATTTCGATCTCTCGATCGAGACGTCATCTTTGTCGGAAGCTTTGATCAAGATGAAGCAAAGCACTGGCGGTATTTCCCCTCTGCCCAGCGGCCGGAACTACCATTCGAGAAACGGTAACCGGGCGCTGTACCAAACGGACCACTGCGGAGAACATGCCGTGACTTCTTTGCCGTTCTGATCTGCATCCGCCCTCCATCTGCAAGACGAGCATCGTTGTACTATGCGACAGCCGATCATTGGGTATCACCAGGACGAACACGGCGATTGGGTGGCCGATCTGACCTGTGGCCATGGACAGCACGTACGGCATCAGCCTCCCTTCATCAATCGCCCGTGGGTACTCACCGTCGCAGGGCGTGAGCAGCACCTAGGCACCGATCTGAACTGTAAGAAGTGCGAGGAACCGGCGGCTGAATCTCTTCCGACTTCAGGATAAGCTCTGCACTGTCTATTCTCCTCCATAATGAACGCTCCCTGTCTACGACTCCAAGAGGGGTCCGATCGGACCATGTCCGATGGCAGAGCCGTTCGGATCTCTTGACAGGGCTTGAGGATTTGTTTGACAACCGTGGCAAGTAATGAAGGCGGACCAGGCAAACGATGTTGGCCCAACGATACCAGATTGTCGTGCTCCTTGGACTGATAGCGCTCTTTAGCTGCTACTTACTGTTGCCGCTGAGCGCATCCTATCTCTTAGCGAATAGGCTTCGTGACTATGGCTACAGCAACGTCATCCTCCAGCTCAGCTATCCAGGCTGGACACAGATGCGCATTCCCGTGGTTTCATTTCAACAGGATTTGGGCGAAGAACGACTCATGGTCTCGCTGACAGATACGGAAATACGATATGATCTGGCCGAACTGCTTCAAGGGCGTGTCAGTCGCATCTTATTGAGAGACGCGGCCATCCATGTGCTGAACGTGCAGTCCACCGAACCTACCACCCAAGATGGACGAGATACGGATCAGCCTGATGATGAGCAATCACCATGGCGATTGTTGACGGCAGGAGATCTCTTACGCAGTCTTCCGATCCTCCCGTTCGACGAGTTGCAACTCGATCATCTCACCATCTTTCGTGAACAGGCAACGGGCCCACTGCGCAGAGTGACGATTGACGGAAATCTGACGTATCGCGGCCGAGAGGTCGGTGGTCACCTCGTCTTTCGCGGACGCGATACCGCATCCTATGACCTAACCGTCATCGCGCATTCCGCCAGTACCTGGTCGGTGATCTTGGCATCGCAGCGACCACAAGCGGCGCCGATTGTTTCCTGGCAGTCGCAGTCGCATCCGAACGATTCACAAATTCAGGTCAATGGGCGCCTCGCGATCAATGTGCAAGAGCTGGCTCCATTCATCGCGCTCCTGGTCCCGATCGGCCCCGAACTAGAAAAAGTGACGGGAGAGGTGGCGATAGAGTGGGCGGGGAATGCTGCCGCAGAGGCCGCACTCAGCTCGTTGTGGGAAGACGAACGCTCACATCTTGATGGCACAATGCGAGTCACTGTCACGCTGCCGGCTCTGAAAGGCGTGGCAAAGGATATTGCCATCGCCTACGAGGGGAGATTCGGAGGAAATGCCACTCAGGCAGAGTGGGCCATGAGTCCCGGTGTCTTGCTGACCGCGACGATCAATACCCAACCACGCATTATTCCCGAAGCGGTCCGATTGATCCTTCCTTATGGAGATCAGCCCGTGCGGATTGAGAATAGCAAGCCTGTGCAGGGGACTCTCTATTGGAAGGAAACGCCCATACGTACGGTGGCGCAAGGACCATTACATGTGACCTACGGTCGGACACCAGGGCCGTTGGTGGCACAGTTCGAAACCACCCGTGCCGAGGGCCTTGGCTATGAATTGGTATTGGCCGAAGGGGCCTATCACCTGGACGGTATTCTCCCGAAAGCCATTACTGAAAGGCTTTCAGCGAAGGAGGCGACAGGAAGAGTTCAAGGGACCGTGAAGCTGGATCGGACACACCTACGTGGCATACTGTTACCTCCATCTTCAGTGACGGCGAAACAGATCGGACAGGGCCCCGCGCTTATTTCCAGCGTGACGCTAAATTTGGCAGAGCCGCTGACAGTTGAATGCGACCTGACAACGGTCCACTGCAGCGGAGGAGAGCTGATCTCGACGATTGGAGCTCCGACCATGAAACTAAGCGGTCGGAACATTCGTCTCACGCGAGGTATCTTGAGGCTCCAGGGGACAGAAACGACCAGGACCGCATGGGCCACACACGGAACGTTGTCGGTCGTGGGGGTCAGGCCGGAGTCTGGTTTTTGGGCGCCTACCACGAGTGATTGGATAGTCAAATTCACGGCAGATCAGGTCGGCCTTAAGGCCGACCTGCGAGTCGATACCCCGACACACGAAGGATTCCTGACCGCTAGGATCGAGCAACCGCTGCAGGCGGCGCAAGGAGTGATGCATGGTGTCGTCGGCCCGCTGACGTTTAATGGCACGGACCAGCGGCTCAGCAAGATGATCATGGGACTTCCTCCTTCATCCGATCTGACCGATGGAAAGTTTACGGCCACTGTCGATGCCTCCTGGTCGAGCAGTTCCCGAGACCGGATCAATACGATGAATACCGTCTCAGCAACCGCGAAGATTGTGGCCGAGAAACTATCCGGCCACTACACCGATTATATTGTGAGGGGCTTGAGCACCACGATGGTGTTACACACCCAGGGGCTCGAATCAATTGTCATGACCCAAGCAGCCTCAATCGCCGTTGCGGCAGTGAAGAGTGGTGTTGAGGTGACAAACCTTGTGGCCTCCTACCAGGCACAATGGAAATTAGCGGACACTCTGCCGCTGGTCGAGGTCAGAGACTTCGAGTGCGAACTGTTTGGAGGAACAATCAGTAATCCGGGTCCTGTGGTAAACTTAGCCACACCACCGGTCACCACAACGTTTTCTCTGCGGAATCTTGATCTTGCGAAAATTCTTAACGTGGAACAGCACAAGGGGCTTCAAGGAACCGGAACACTCAATGGGACGCTTCCCGTCACCATCACCTCGGGTGGGGTCATTGTGCAAGATGGAGTGATCGAGGCACAGCCTCCAGGGGGGATCATCCGCTATGCCTCGACTCCCGATTCGTCAAAGATCCTTTCAGATTCAGATCGACAACTACAGCTTGTTGCGCAGGCGCTCAACAACTTTCAGTACTCGCTGTTGCGCGTCGGCGTGAAATACGGAGAAACCGGAATGTTGGACCTGAATGCTCGGTTGGAAGGCAGGAATCCTGACCTCCGCAATACTCCTCCGATTCACTTCAACCTGACCGTGCAGGAGCACATCCCAACGCTCCTCAAAAGCCTTCGCTTGGTCGAAGATATCCAGGGAACAATCGAACGAAAGTATAAACGAGTAGGACCATTATGAGGCGGACCATGCAGAGCGAAAGCATACGGATAGGTGCCGGAGTACTGGCGTGGCTCTCTCTGCTCCTGAGCGTGGGTGCCTGCACCCCGCGAGTCGAAGTGGCTGCGCCGGACAAACCGATTACGATTAATCTCAATGTGAAGATCGATCACGAGATTCGGCTGAAAGTTGACAAGGACTTGGAGCAGGTTCTGTCGAATGACAGCGGGCTATTCTAGCTACTGGAGGGTATGATGTTCATTGCACGGCTGACCATCGCAGTATGTGTGGCGACCCTATGCACTGCGGTCGCTTCTACCGTGTTCGCACTGTCCTTGGATGACGCGAAAGCAAATGGGTTGGTCGGAGAAAAATCCAACGGCTACCTGGGGGCGGTGAACCCCGCCAATGCTGAAGCCCAAGCATTGATCGAAGACGTGAATCGGAAGCGGCGGCAGGCCTATGAAGAAATTGCAAAGCGAAACAGCACCAACATTCGAGCCGTTGAAACGCTTGCCGGAGAAAAAGCCGTTCAGAATACCAAACCAGGAAACTTCGTCGAAGGTCCGGGTGGGTGGAGCAAGAAATAACCGCTACCCATAGCGATCGTTCTTCCACGGAAGCGCGGTGTTCGAATACCCTCGAACTTCCCAAAACCCCTTCTCATCTTTATCGGAAAACGTAATTTCCTTCACCCACTTCGCACCCTTCCAGGCATAACGTTTCGGAACGATCACACGGGCCGGCCCGCCATGGTCTCGGGATAGGGACTTGCCATTCCAACTATGGGCGAGTAGCACATCGTCATCGTCACAGACGTCAAGCGGGAGGTTCGTCGTGTAGTCGTCGTAGGACTTGAACAGGATAAATCGGGCAAGCGACAACGGTTGCACGATGGACATGATGTGCTTGAAGCTCACGCCTTCCCAGTCGTTGTCATAGCGACTCCATGAGGTGACACAATGGAAGTCCGACCGGTTTTTGAATTGAGGTTGCGCCAAGAATTGCTCCCATGTCCAGATAAGAGGGGCTGCGACAAATCCACCGATACTGAGTCTCCATTCGCTTATGGGAATCTCCGGCTTGAAGCCGAGGTCTAGTACAGGAAAGTTGTCAACAAGGTGCTGGCCTGGAGGGAGGCGTTCGTCTCCTTCATAGAACACTTCGCGTTCTTCTCCACCTCGACGCGCCTTGGCCCACTGTTCTTTCGTCTTTGTCAGTCTGTTTGGTTCATCCATTGCGGCCTCCTCTTCAACAGACTACGGGAATTACAGCTGATCTGGCAACCTATGAGCCTGGATCAGGCTTAAACTGAAATTCTACAGCGCATGCATGCTCTAAAAAACAGCCTCGCTAGGCGCATCTCATCCGCCGCGCACGCCTGTAAGGATTTCTCGTCTAGCCGGACACACACGCTAGCAGCTTATCTCATTGACAGAACTACAAGGAGCCACCATGATACGCCACGACGCCGCTATGACAACCCCTGTCTTGAATCAAAGTGAATCCAATAGCTCGAGCCTAGGGAAGATCTTTATTGCGATAGTTGTCACCTTGGCACTCGCAGCCTTCTTCTACTTCGACCTGGGACGGTTCTTGTCCTTGACCGCGCTGAAAGACAATCGGGACAGTTTGTTGTCGTTCACGGATGCGAACTTTGTCTCAGCGGTGGGGATCTTCATCGCTGCGTACGTGATCGTTGCTGGGTTATCCCTGCCAGGCGCAGTCATCCTTACTTTGGCCGGTGGGTTCTTGTTCGGTGCCACCATGGCGACGCTGTTTATCAATATTGGGGCCACCACAGGAGCAACCTTGGCATTTCTGACCGCACGGTATTTATTGCGGGACTCCGTTGAACTGAAGTTCGGGAAGTCGCTGAGACCGTTCCAAGAAGGGTTTGCCAAGAATGCATTCAGTTACCTGCTGACGTTGCGACTCATCCCGCTCTTTCCCTTCTTCATGGTGAACCTTGTGTCTGGGCTCACACGAGTGAGTATCGGAGCCTATGTTACAGCCACGGCGATTGGAATCATTCCCGGTTCGTTCGTCTATGCCTATGCAGGACGCCAACTGGGTACGATCAACTCTTTAAAAGAAATCGCGTCGCCGAATGTGATCGGCGCCTTTGTCCTCTTAGGACTGCTCGCCCTGGTGCCTGTCGTCTATAAGAGGGTTACGGCCAAACCAGCGTGATGAGCCATCCATCAATTGACGATTCACAACGAAGAGTGTCACGCTATGATGATGGAACCTCGACCAAGGACAGCAGGAATGAATGAGTCCGATCAGCCGTTAGTCATCCCGAACGACGAGTTCAATCAGCAGCTGGTCGCCAACGTGCATCCGGCAGACTGGGTCAATCCCGAGCCTGATGGTCGCTACAATATCGTGGTGGTTGGGGCAGGAACCGCGGGTTTGATCACAGCGGTGGTGGCCGCGAGTCTGGGAGCCAAGGTCGCATTGATCGAGAAACATTTGATGGGTGGAGACTGTCTCAATGTTGGATGCGTGCCTTCTAAAGGCATGATTCAAGCCGCGAGGATATGGGCCGATCTACGAAAGGCCACGGAATTTGGCCTCCACATTCCCGCCGGAGTGACGTATGACTTCGGTGCGGTCATGGCTCGGATGCGCAAGCTGCGCGCACGTATCAGCCGCAATGATTCGGTCCATCGCTATACGAAACTCGGCGTCGACGTGTATATCGGAAGCGGGCGGTTTCTCGGTGCTGATGCAATCCAAGTGAATGGGCCTGCAGGCGACCGGATTCTGACTTTTGCGAAAGCTGCGGTTTGCACCGGAGCACGTGCAACGGCACCGCCAACGCCTGGGCTCCATGAAGCAGGATATCTGACGAACGAAACTATCTTTTCATTGACGAAACTGCCGCAGCGTATCGGAGTGATCGGGGCCGGGCCGATCGGATGCGAACTGGCTCAGTCGTTCGCCCGCTTTGGAAGTCAAGTCTATTTGATCGAGGCTGCACATGGCATCATGCCAAACGAGGACCGCGACGCGGCAGGCATCGTGGAGCAGCAAATGGTTCGGGATGGCGTGAAGCTCCTCTGCTGTGGGAAAGACCTGAAGGTACACAAGACAAATGACGGCAAGCGATTGACGGTCGACTCGCATGGCCAGCAATACGACGTAACGGTCGACGACATTCTTGTCGGAGCTGGACGGACACCGAATGTGGAGAAAGTCGGATTGGAGGCCGCCGGAGTCCACTACGACAACAACGGGATCAAGGTCAATGCCAAATTGCAGACATCCAATCCCAATATCTACGCAGCAGGCGATGTCTGTTCACGCTACAAGTTTACCCACGCGGCCGATGCCATGGCCCAAATCGTCATCCAGAACGCGCTGTTTCCGCATCCTTTTGGCCTCGGGTATGCGAATGTCGATGCATTGGTCATGCCCTGGTGTACGTTCACCGAGCCGGAAATTGCCCATGTCGGAATGTATGAGAAAGAGGCAAAGGAGAAAGGAATCGACGTCGAAACCTATACCTACAAATTGGACGAGGTTGATCGAGCGATTCTCGATGGAGAAGAAGAGGGGTTTGCGCGAGTTCATATTCAAAAGGGAACGGACAAGATCCTGGGCGCGACGATCGTGGCTGCCCATGCCGGCGAGATGATCAGTGAATTCTCCGTGGCGATGAAGGCGGGCGGAGGAGCGAAAACGATCGCCGGCACGATTCATCCCTATCCAACCCAAGCAGAAGTGAATAAGAAGGTCGTGAATCTCTGGCGGAAGGCACATTTTTCACAAGGCACGAAAAACATCTTGGTGAAGCTGTTTGCTTGGATGAGGAGATGAAGGGCCAGGAGGCGAAATGAGGAGGAATGCCATCATCAATCTTGTCCTCATGATCTGCGCGGCGTTGCCGGCTGTATCAGTGCAGGCGCAAAGTCCAACCACGGTGGAGGTCGCGCGATTTTCCATAAGCGAACCGGGAGCAAGTCTGCCGGACGGGTGGAAACCGCTGACCTTCAAGAAGATTCCCAAACATTCCAAACCTCAACTCCGTAACAGAAATGTGATGCTTTCGCGAGAGTCGCGTGAGATGGCGACGCTATTGTGGAAGAGTCGATTTCTTGCAATTTATCCATAAACTAAGGAGGATGGGATGATACGTACATTGATCATGGGTGCGCTGGTCACGGCGATCACTCTTTCTGGGTGGGTAGCCAGCTCAGTATTCGCCAATGAAGACTGGCAATGGCCAACGGTCTACACGATGTCGAATGGGACAGACGGCAATGCGGTCTTGGCATTCAGGCAGCATGGAGACACGCTGGTTCCTGCTGGATCGTTTCCGACAGGGGGGAAGGGTTCAGGAGGCGGACTGGGCAATCAAGGCGCGTTAGCTTTTAGCGATGATGGCGACACCCTCTTCGTCGTGAATCCTGGCAGTCATGATATCTCGGTGTTCGAAATCAACGGACGGTACCTGAAGCTGGTAGACCGAGTGTCTTCCGGGGGAACCAGCCCTATCAGCATTGCCACGCATGAGGATTATGTCTATGTATTGAACGCGGGTGGGCAGGGTAACATTGCGGGGTTTGAGCTGACGCAGCACAATAAGTTGAAGCCAATCGCTGGATCGAATCAGCCGCTCAGTGGAGCCAACAGCGCGCCGGCGCAAATCTCGTTCAATCTCTCAGGAGATACGCTGGTCGTGACCGAAAAAGCAACACACATTATTGACACCTATGCGGTGGATGAGGACGGTGTGGCATCTGCGCCGGTTTCACAGAAATCCAACGGCCAAACCCCGTTCGGCTTTTCCTTTACTCCGCGAGGGGTGTTGGTGGTCAGTGAGGCCTTCGGAGGCGCACCGAATGCGTCTGCCGTCTCGTCGTACCGCCTACGCGATGGACAATTGACCGTCCGGAACGGGTCGGTCCCCACCACCCAATCGGCCGCCTGCTGGATCGTGATTACTAAAAATGGAAAGTTTGCGTATGCCAGTAATACCGGCAGTAACAACATTTCCAGTTATCGAGTGGGAAGTGCGGGGCGGCTCACGTTACAGGAAGCGGTGGCAACGCCCACCGGGGCTGGCCCCATTGACATGGCATTGAACAAGAACAGTCGGTTCTTGTATGTGCTGAATGCAGGATCTGATTCCATCGAGGTCTTTCGGGTCAATCGTTGGAATGGGCGCTTGACCCAAGGGACTGGCGTTTCTGGCCTCCCTCATGGGGCCAATGGACTTGTTGCGCGATAACCGCTTGCGCCATCAGGTCCCTAGTCTCAGAACTACTCAGCGGCCTCGCATAGGCGGGGCCGCTGAGTGGCTGAGGACGGTCGAGTCCGTGCGAGTACTGGATCACTCGCACGGACGCTGGTCAGGTCATGGTCAATTGCTTGGTGGTGGACAAGCTGGAGAAGATATGGCGTCTCGTACAATTCTTGTCGTTGAAGATGATCCTGACATCGCCCAGCTGGTGCAGTTGCATCTGCGCGATACGGGGTATGACGTCGATGTGGCGCAGGATGGTCCGGCAGGACTTCAGCAGGCCCTTGCCAAGTCCTATGACTTGATCATTCTCGATCTGATGCTTCCTGGAATAGGTGGATTAGAAGTGTGCCGAAAACTGCGCGCCTCATCGAGGTACAGTCTTGTCCTAATGCTCACAGCCAAATCGACGGAACTGGATCGGGTGTTGGGCCTGGAAGTGGGCGCAGATGACTACCTCACCAAGCCATTCAGCATCTTGGAGCTCCTCGCACGAGTGAAAGCCTTGTTTCGGCGTATGGATGCGCTTCGAGCACAGGCTCCTCTCGCCAAGCCCCTCACCATTCGCGCAGGCGACCTTGTGATCGAGGTCGATAAACGCAAGGTTCAGCTGCGTGGGCAATCGATCGAGTTGACAGCCAAAGAGTTTGACCTCTTGCTCCACTTTGCCCAACACCCTGGCCAAGTCTATACCCGTGCCACACTCTTAGATGCCGTGTGGGGGTACTCACACGAAGGGTATGAACATACCGTAAATTCCCACATCAATCGGCTGCGGGCTAAAGTCGAGGATGATAGTAGTCGGCCTCGATACATTTTAACTGTATGGGGGGTTGGCTATAGCTTTTCTGAAGAATGGTCGGAACGGTAGCGTCATGTTCAACACGCTGTATGGAAAGTTAGCAGCCGTTCTCTTTGGACTCTTTTGTGTGATCGGCGCCGTGGCCATTATACTTACGTTCTATGCCACCCAATTATACTTTCAAGAAGGCAGCCAGAAGCTCAACAGGACCTTAGCCGAGCGAATAGTGTCCGACAAGGTCCTGATGCAGGAGGGGCAAGCCAATGACAAGGTGCTGAAGGAAATCTTTCACGAGCTCATGGTCATCAATCCCAGCATTGAATTGTATCTGCTTGATCCTCAGGGAACGATTCTCACCTTTTCCGCTCCCCCGGAGAAGGTCAAACGACAGCACATCTCCCTCGATCCACTCCAGCGTTTCCTGTCTGGTGCCGAGGACTTCCCTATTCTTGGGGATGACCCACGTGATCTCACGCGGAGGAAGGTGTTTTCAGTGTTTCCGATTGAAACCCTAGGCGGTTCCATCGAGGGCTATCTGTATATCATCGTAGGCGGGGAAGAATTCGATTCGGTCATGCAGATGCTGAAAGAGAGTTACATTCTCCGGTTGAGTCTATGGACCGTCGGGGCCATCCTGGTACTGACCCTCCTGGCTGGGCTGCTCTGCCTGAAACTCTTAACGCGAAGACTCAACTTCCTGGCCTTGGCGATGGACACCTTCAGACGCGGGGAACTCTCAGCACAACCGGGCGTCTCGTCTCACTCCGATGCTCGACCATCTCCCCTCAGCCGTGGCGATGATATTGATAAGCTGGAGACAACCTTTACGCACATGGCTGAGCTCATTCGTCAACAAGTTCACCAGTTGAAAGAGACCGATCAGTTGCGGCGAGAATTGGTTGCCAATGTCTCACATGATCTGCGCACCCCTGTCACAAGCCTCCAGGGCTATCTTGAGACCTTGCTGCTAAAGGAAGGCACGCTCTCGTCTCAAGAGCGACGGCGGTATCTGGAAATTGCTACGGCACAGAGCAAACGGCTGGGAGATCTGATTGCGGAACTGTTTGAACTCGCCAAGTTGAATTCGCAGGAAATGAAGCCTCGTATCGAGTCGTTTTCACTGAGTGAACTGGTGCAGGACGTCGTTCAAAAGTTTCGGTTGGCTGTTGAAGCCAAACAGATGACGCTTCAGGCCAAGCTGGGTGAGAATCTCCCATTTGTCTCGGCTGATATCGGACTGATCGAACGGGTCTTGGAAAATCTTATTGAGAATGCCCTCCGATACACGCCGCCAGGGGGGCGGATCATGGTGATCCTGAGCCGCATGGGTGAGAAGATCATGACACGGATCACGGATACCGGCTGCGGCATTCCACCGGAGGACCTGCCGCATGTCTTTGACCGGCACTATCAAGTCGGGAAGAAACATCACAGTCATGACAAGGGCGCCGGGCTCGGACTCGCGATCACAAAGCGAGTTCTCGAGTTGCACGGAAGCGCCATTGAGGTGCAGAGTGTCGTCAATCAAGGGACAACCTTTTCTTTTCACCTCGCAGTTGCCCAGCCGGGTGTCATGCGGACCGCTACCCCGGCAACTGAATACTCGCCCCACAGATAAACCTTCCGGTCACACATCACGACTCCTGTCCTAGCCCTATTCACTCGACTCACGCGGACAAGCCGTGTGTTCTGCTGGGCCATGGTCTCATCGCACGACCATGTGTCCGGAACACGATCAGTCCGTGACAAAGACGTCATGATTTCGTGACGGTTCTTTGATCATTTCCTGCGAACATACTAATGAGTCCATCGTGCCTTCACGGGTAAGGGCTAAATCGACTCGTTTCATCAGAACACTCTCGTATTGGAACACACGTGTCGAAGGCGACCGTACCATAGAGAATGAACATGAATACACACGTGACAAGAGATACAGGCTCGATTCCTCTTACTGTATCAGCGGGGAACGTATCCCGCTTGATGAATGATGAGGATCGGCTTGTGTCACAACTCCGGGCAGGGGAGGAAGAAGCATTTGAAGCCGTCGTCACCCACTACCAGGAAACACTCATTCGAATGGCCATGCGCTATGTAGCCAATCGAGCAACGGCAGAGGAGGTCGTGCAGGAGACCTGGATCGCGGTCATGAGCGGGCTGAATCGGTTTGAAGGCCGGTCGTCCCTCCATGCGTGGATCTGTGCGATTCTCATCCACAAGGCGAAGGATCGAGGTGTTCGAGAGAAACGGCAGAAAGTCTTCTCAGACTTTAAATTAGAAACCGATAACTGGAGTAGCGAAATCAACCTATCTCGGTTTCGTCCGTGCAAGGAGTGGCCAGGACCTGCGGAATTCTCACAGCATCTTTGGGACGATCGAACGCCTGAGAAACTGTTGGCATCAAGGGAGGCTACAGCCTGCATGTGGCGGTCCAACCGATTGGACCAGCTGTTGGCCGCGCTGGAAGAAGCCGTCGATTGGTACCGTCTCCTCTACTTAGATCGGAAGATGGACGTCTGGGTGGTCTACATGATGGGACTGCTCGAGGTGTTGCCCGAGCGTGCCGTGAAAGACCTGCTTAAGCGCTTTCCCTTATCCGAACAGGAAGCGACCAAACTCAAAATGGCCCGCGTGGGCTGTCACAACATGATCCGTCGACTCGCATCGAAACGACCCCTCAAACCGGCAGAGGTCTACCATCTCTTGTCGGGACTATCCGATGAAACGCTCTTGATCCTCATGGCGAAGAGCAAAGGGGAAACAGTCAAGCGCCAGGTCTCAGCGTTCCTCACGACCTATCAGCATGTGAAGCCAATTCTGACGGGTACTGACCTGAAAGCCATGGGCTTGAAACCAGGCCCGCCGTTCAAGAAAATCCTCGACAGCTTGCTCGCCGCACGTCTGAACGGCGAGGTAAGAACTGAAGCAGAAGAACGGCAGTTCCTTCATCAGCTGGTTCAAGACCCCAAGGGAAGTGTATGACGGATCGGAAACACACACAGGCGGATCGGAATGCCACGCATAGGATCATCAGTTCGACGGCCTTAGTGGCTGACCTACAGAAATCGTAGCGCATCAGACAGAATAGTCTCCCATAATTATTCTCTCGCCCCACCGCTCGTAGCAGTTCGCCCCATAAGCAATTGTAAAATTATGCTTTTTTAGAGCCAGGCTCCAGTCAGCATGATATCCAAGAGTTGGGAAGACCCCTAATTACCCTAAATAAATAGCTGGTTATTGCCGATAGTTAGTTATTGCAGGTGGTTAGTTATTGTCATGGTAGATGACGCAATTTGGCAGATCTGTATCTATGGCTTGTGTGTCGGCGTGGTGATTGCCGTCATGCTGGGACTTCCTCCTTTGCTTGGCGAGCGTCACTGGAAAAAGTCCGAACGTCGTTCTGAAAGCGCAACC
>SWDO01000005.1:259380-263247 GCA_005116895.1 Nitrospira sp.
GCCGATTGGTATGAACGAGAAATCTTCGACATGTTCGGAATTCGGTTCGACGGACACCCCTTTCTCCGCCGCCTTCTCATGCCTTCGTGGTGGGAGGGATATCCGCTTCGAAAGGATCATCCCTCGCGTGCGACAGAAGTCGGACAGTTCCAAATGCCACCAGAGAAGCTGGTCATGGCACAAGACGCGCTGCAATTCAAGCCGGAGGAGTGGGGGTTAGCCCGCACCCACCACGATCAGGATTCAGATTTCGACTATATGTTCATCAACCTTGGTCCAGCCCATACTGGTACGCATGGGGTACTTCGACTCGTGGCGCAACTCGCGGGCGAGGAAATCATCGAAATCGTGCCGGATATCGGCTTCCACCATCGCTCTCAAGAAAAGATCGCCGAGCGGCAAACCTGGCATTCGTTCATTCCGTACACCGATCGTGTGGACTACCTCCAGGGCGTGTTGAACGAGATGCCGTATTGTCTCTCGGTCGAACGATTGGCTGGCATCACCGTGCCACCACGGGCACAGGTCATCCGAGTCATGATGTCTGAGTTCTATCGGATCGCCAGTCATCTCGTCTGGTACGGAACCTTTGCTGGCGACATTGGTGCCTTGTCACCGGTCTTTTATATGTTCAACGATCGAGAGCGCATCCTCTCGATCACCGAAGCCATTTGTGGCGGCCGTATGCATCCGAATTGGCTCCGGATCGGTGGAGTGGCACGAGATCTTCCGATTGGATGGGACACACTGGTTCGCCAGTTCATCGATTGGTTTCCCAGCCGACTCGATGATTATGAGCGACTGGTGATGGACAATCCGATTCTCAAGCAGCGGACCGTCGGGATCGGGGTCTTGTCTCTCGATGACGCCATCGCGTGGGGTGCCACTGGTCCAATGCTACGTGCCTGCGGCTTGCCGTGGGATTTGCGCAAGGTCCGTCCGTACTCCGGCTATGAGCAGTTCGACTTTGACGTCCCGGTTGCTTCACACGGCGATTGTTATGACCGAGCGCTGGTGCATGTCTTGGAATTGCGTCAGTCGCTACGGATTATTCGCCAATGCCTCGACTCCATGCCATCCGGTCCCTATACGTCACTCGATGCTCTTGCGACTCCTCCGCTGAAAACACACACGATGCATGACATCGAAACGCTCATCAATCATTTCGTCGGAGTGAGTTGGGGGCCGGTGCTCCCTCCCGGCGAAGCAGAAGTTCCCACCGAATCGTCGAAAGGCCAGACCAGTTATTACTTGACGAGCGATGGGTCGCAGCTGTCGTACCGGACGAGAATTCGAACTCCCTCGTTTGCCCATATCCAGATGGTGCCGCTGATGGCACGTGGCGAGTTGTTATCAGATCTCTTAGCTGTCCTTGGAAGCGTGGACTATGTGTTATCGGATGTAGATAGGTGAGAGCGTGAATGGTGAGGCGTAAGGAGATATAGGGCGAACCTTCAACAGGCCAAACGCCTGACGTTTCACGCCTAACGAGTGCGGAGCACACATGTTGAGCGAGATTGAACGCCGAGAGCTTGAAGACGCTGTGAAGCATTATCCTGACAAACGGGGGGCGGCTATCGATGCCCTGCTGACCATCCAGCGACGACGTGGCTGGATCTCGGATGACACGCTCTTCGAGATTGCCCAATTTCTTGAGATCACGGCTGAGGATCTGGATAGTGTCGCCACGTTCTACAACCTCGTCTTTCGGAAACCGGTCGGTCGGCATGTCGCATTCATGTGCGACAGTATCAGTTGTTGGATCAAGGGATGCGAGCAAGTCCAGGAACAGATCAAGAAACTCTATGACGTGGATCTAGGTCAGACAACGTCTGATGGACGTCTGACTGTCTTGCCGATTGCGTGCTTAGGGCAATGCGAACGGGCACCGGCCCTGTTGATCGATCAGGATGTATACGGCGACGTCACGCCAGAAAAGATTGAACAGATCGTGGAGAAATACAAATAGTCCAGATATCTGGCATCGACTGAACATGGAACGACCACTCACTCAACATATTCATCCGGATGGTACGACGCGCACATTGCGTGAGTACGTCAAAACGGGTGGATATCGCTGCTTGCAACGGCTCTCCAGCGGGCTGGCCCCTAAGGACCTGCAGCGGCTGGTGACCGATGCCGGATTGCGCGGCAGGGGCGGGGGCGGGTTTCTGACTGGTACGAAGTGGAGCTTCGTGCCAATGGGTGCCGACGCGCCGAAACCCAAGTATATCGTCGCCAATGGCGATGAGATGGAACCGGGCACATTTAAGGATCGTGTGCTGATGGAGGGCGACCCTCATGGCCTGATCGAAGGAATGATTCTCGCCGGCTATGCCATCGACGCAGAGGTTGGCTACATCTTTCTGCGTGGGGAATACCATCTGTCGGCCCAACGACTGACCGAGGCGATTGCAGAGGCCTACGCAGCCAAAGCCTCCCTTTCCGCAGACGGTCGGCTTATGGGGGAAACCGACGGTCGTGCAGAATGTCGAGACCCTCTACAACATCCCACATATCGTCAATCAGGGATCTGACTGGTATCACCGATTGAGTCGGACTCAAGACGGTGGCACGAAGATCTACGGTATCAGTGGTCGTGTCGCCAATCCTGGATGGTGGGAATTGCCGCTCGGCACCACTGCGCGTGAGGTCTTGGAACGATATGCCGGAGGGATGGCTGATGGCGTTCGCTTTCGGGGCTTGTTGCCAGGCGGTATCTCCACGGCATTTATGACTGAAGAACACGTGGATCTCCCCTTAGATTTCTCTTCGATCCCGCCCGAGGTCGGTCGTCTGGGTACTGCCACCATGATTGTGTTGGACGACCACACCTGTCCCGTGGGGTTTGTGTTGAATCTCGAAAAGTTCTTTGCCCGAGAATCTTGCGGCTGGTGTACGCCTTGTCGGGAAGGGTTGCCCTGGGTCGCGAAAATTTTAAGGTCTTTTGAGGAGGGACGTGCCACCAGCGAGGATTTGTCGCTTCTCAAGATGCATACCAAGTGGCTGGCGCCAGGACACACTTTCTGCGGTCTCGCACCAGGTGCAATGGCCCCGTTGCAATCGGCCTTGAAATATTTTCACGACGACTTCGAGCGCCACATCTCGGCGGGAGGATGTCCCTGGAGCAAGAAGTCGTCACAACAGAGAGTGTTGGTCTAGACCCATGGCAACCATTATCGTCGATAACAAGTCATATACTGTGGATGAGCAACAGAATCTGCTCGCCGCCTGTTTGGGACATGGGTTGAACGTCCCCTATTTCTGCTGGCATCCGGCCATGGGATCGGTTGGAGCCTGCCGCCAGTGTGCGGTCAAACAGTTTAAAGACGATCGAGATCAGTCTGGTCGACTGGTGATGTCCTGCATGACACCAGCGACGAACGGCACGCGGATCTCGATCGATGATCCAGAGGCCAAGGCCTTTCGCGCATCAGTCATTGAATGGTTGATGGTAAACCATCCGCACGACTGCCCAGTCTGTGACGAAGGAGGGGAGTGCCATTTACAAGACATGACGGTCATGACCGGGCATGTCTACCGCCGCTACCGCTATCAAAAACGAACCCATCGCAATCAGGCTCTCGGCCCATTCATTCGGCATGAGATGAATCGGTGTATTCAATGTTACCGCTGCGTACGATACTACCGAGACTATGCCGGTGGGCGTGACCTCAACGTGTTTGGCTCGCATGACGCCGTCTACTTCGGCCGGGAGCAGGATGGCACGCTGGAGAACGAATTCAGCGGAAATCTGGTGGAGGTCTGTCCGACCGGAGTCTTCACGGACAAAACCTTCTTTCACCACTACACGAGGAAATGGGACCTGCAAGCAGCCCAATCGATCTGCCCACATTGTAGCCTTGG
>SWDO01000005.1:263347-267704 GCA_005116895.1 Nitrospira sp.
TCGTTGCCGGCTACCATTCCGAGTACAGTGGGATGAAATTTGGGATGTTCTTTGTCGGCGAATACCTGAGCATCCTCCTCCTGTCAGCAATGACGGTCATTCTTTTCTTCGGCGGGTGGCATGGACCCTGGTTGCCGCCGGTGGTGTGGTTTGTCCTGAAGATGTTCGGCTTTATCGCCTTGATCATCCTGATTCGCGCGGCCTGGCCACGATTCCGTTTTGATCAGCTTCTGTCATTCGGTTGGAAGGTCGTGATGCCACTCGCGTTGATCAATCTGTTGGTGACGGGCGGGGTGGTGTTGTGGAGAGCAGGATAGCAGGGATTCACGATGCGGCAGTGAGCTCGGATCGGATGTGATGCAAAGGGGAATCATCCCTGTAGAACGGCTGTACGTATGATGAACACGTGGCTATACGCCCGGAATCTAGTCGTGGGGTTATGGATCGTCTTTAAACGGACCTTCACGAAGCCGGTTACGGTTCAGTATCCGGAAGAGCAACCCTATCTGCCACCACGTTGGCGTGGACGCATCGTCCTCACCAGAGATCCTGACGGAGAAGAGCGGTGTGTGGCTTGTTACCTCTGCTCTGCAGCCTGTCCTGTCGATTGCATTTCGCTTCAGGCTGCAGACAATCCAGAGGCTCACGAGCGCCGCTATCCGGAGTTCTTCCGGATCAACTTTTCGCGCTGCATTTACTGCGGCATGTGTGAGGAAGCCTGTCCGACCAATGCGATCCAACTTATTCCAGATTTTGAACAGAGTGAATATGCACGTCGGAATCTGGTCTATGAGAAAGAAGACCTCCTTATCAGCGGGACCGGTAAGTATCCCGACTATAATTTTTATCGAGTGGCTGGCGTAAGGACTCGCGACAAAGACAAGGGACAAGGTGAGCACGAACTTCCACCGGTGGATGTGAAGAGTTTGATGCCGTAAGGACGTGCTGAGTCGCACGTAGACGAGTCCTGACATTCACAACTTAGGACTCAGCATTGAGAGAACGATTATGGAGATCCTGTTTTATATCGCTGCCGCGGTGACTTTCTTGGCGACGCTACGCGTCATTTGGGAGGATTGATCCTGGTCCTGGTCGGCATCGCATTGAAGCTCGGTCTCGCACCGTTTCACATGTGGATTCCCGATGTGTATCAGGGAGCCCCCACTCCCATCACGACATACATCGCGACGGTCTCCAAGGCAGCGGTGATGGCACTGCTACTCCGCTTTGCCACTGAGGTCGGGATATTGGAACTGCCACCCGTTGTGCACCTGTTCAGTCTTCTGGCTGTTGTCTCGATGGTCACAGGGAATGTGCTGGCGCTCTTGCAACAGAATGTGAAACGACTCCTGGCCTATTCGTCGATCGCCCACTTCGGCTATGTATTGGTTGCGCTGCTGGCCGGTGGTCCTCCCGCTGCGGAAGCAGTCACCTTCTATGTGATCGTCTATTGTGCCATGTCGTTAGGGGCTTTTGGCGTCGTCACAGTCTATTCGAGTGAGGGAGGGGACAAGGACCGTGTCGAGGACTATCAAGGCTTGTTTTGGACGCGTCCTTGGCTCGCGGGCATGTTGGCACTGAGCCTGTTGTCGTTGGCCGGCATCCCTGTGACGGCGGGATTCATCGGGAAATTTTATGCAATCGCGGCCGGTGTTGATGCTGGTTTGTGGTGGCTTGTGTTGGCACTGATTGCGAACAGCGTCGTGAGTCTCTACTATTACCTTCGACTGTTCGTGACCCTGTTCGGTGAGGTAGCAGTACAGGAAGCACTTCCTCAACAGGCGACGCCCCAGCGGTTAGAGTTTGTCAGCTGGACGGTCGTATGCTCGCTCGGATTTGTTGCATCGATCATCCTCGTACTAGGAGTCTATCCAGAACCGCTGATCCACCTCATCCGTGAATCCGTCAGCAATCTACTCATGGTGGTTGCTCAGAGACCATGAGTACGTCAGATGCTTGAGATAGATCTCTCAATCCTGAAGTTATTGGGTGCCCATAAGGCAGCCAATACGCAGCGCCTAGCCACCAGATTTCTTACTCACCGTGTTTCCTCATAGATACCCTCCTAAAATCCTGAGATAGCTCCGTTATCTTGATCAGACCCACCTTCAAACACAATTGCAACGGCCTTGGATATACTGTATGGGTATGAACTGATGGTTGACGCTTGGTTTGATAACAGTACCCGAACCTATTGGTGTTCAGAAGTACCCGTGCACGATTTGAGAGTGGATGCTAAGGTGAAGAGCGGGTATGAAGGCCGATAGAATTGGCCGAAGAGACTGATGGGGTACGTCTATATGAAACGACTCTGCTTTGTGCTGCTGATGTGTGTTCTCCCTATGTTGGGCGCGTGTGCGGCCCCTGTTTATCCCCGATATCAACCCATTTTTGAGGCCAGTTTTGGGGGTGTACCCCAGCAGGGACATTCCCACTATCAGATTGATGCACGCACATATCTCGTGACCTATCAGACATTCAATTCTGGAGGTATTAGGTCAGGGAAGTATCTGTCGAATGAGGAATGGATCGTAATGGCCCATGACTATGTGCTCTATCGAGCTGCAGAATTAACGAGGAGTAAAGGGGCAAAGCGGTTCGTGATCTTGCATCGAGATGACTCAAATGAAGCATCGCGAGTGTGGGTAAGTTCTAAGCGTACTCATGGCGGGTATAGCAATTCGGAAATAGTCGAGGGATTTACTCCAATCGCTCGTGTTCTCATCAGAATGTTGTCTAACGATGGGGAAGTAACTTTAGGATCCGAGAATCATGTCCATGAGGTCGACAGGCTTCTCGAGGAGCTCATAAAAAGAAATGCATGGCTAGCTGCACAACTGGTGACACTTGCTCCCCAGGAAAAGATTCGTGCGAGCAAGAGCCCGTTTGTCCGTTGGCGTGCTCCTGTCTTACTAGGCGATACTGATCTTGGACGAGCGTTGAAAAAGCGGAGAAACTCATTATTGGACACCGAGATCACTGATGAGGTACCAGGAGTGTTTGGAATTACACTATGGAGCCGATTGCCACTCTCTGCAATTGATTTGCTCAGGGAAGGCGTGAAGATTGCGGATCGAGAGGGATATGCGGCTTTCAGGTTGGAGGATTGGACTGTAGGAGAATATCGGCAAGGCACACATTGGAATGACTGGATCGATTCGAGAACCTGGTTTCGAACAAAGGCGAGGCTGGTGTTGCAGCAGCAGGATGAGCTGAATAGTCTCGATCCAGTCTTTGTCGTCGAGGAAATTCGAGAAAGTGTTATGAGATAGAAGCGGGTCAAGAACAAATCGATCAGTTCATCGGAATGATCGTCGCGGAGACTTCGTTGGGCAACAGTAGGGTAGCCATTGCGCGATTCTGTTCGTCAGGTTGAATCAACGCGAACAACGGCACCGGCTGAGGAACCTCTCCTGGCGGCATCGACAGCATCGCTGGAAAGTCGATCAGCGGCGAAAGTGTGGCCTGGCTAGCGATACGGAGCCGAAAGGCCATCAACACATCCCGCAACCGTTGAGATGTACATACAAGGAGAACGTTATGGCCATTATGACAAGAGGGGCGGGGCGAGGGGAAACGATCAACCTGCGCGCCAGTCAAAAGCAGAAAATGCTGATTGACCGGGCGGCGGAGTTGCTCGGACGCACTCGGTCTGATTTCATGCTGGAAACAGCGTGCAGGGAAGCTGAAACAGTGCTGCTCGATTGTCGATATTTCGGACTGTCCTCGAATGCGTTCAAACGCTTCACGGCCATGCTCGACAAGCCTCCGGCAAGCAATTCGAAACTGCGACGGCTCCTTGAAACAAGAGCTCCGTGGGATAAATGAGCAAATCGGCCTCTGACCTCACCCCGCCTGAAAAACTTTCAGCAGAGCACGATCTTGCCGGCTTTGATTGCGGAGCAGCTCTCCTCGATGATTGGCTCCGCCGGCGAGCCCTCGCCAATGAAGAAAACGGCTCATCGCGCACCTACGTGGTTTCTGCTGCAAAGAGGATAGTGGGATATTATACCCTCGCCATGGGGGCGGTTGCGCATGCCGGCGCACCGGGACGCGTGAAACGCAACATGCCTGACCCTGTGCCGGTTATGGTGCTGGGGCGCCTTGCCGTCTATAAGGACTTCCAGAGCCGAGGGATCGGAAGCGGGCTGCTGCGCGATGCGGTTCTTCGTACCGTCCAGGCTGCGGAGATCGCAGGCATCCACGCCATCCTGGTCCATGCAATATCGGAGGCTGCGAAGCGTTTTTATCAGAGCTACGGTTTCATCGCTTCGCCGATTGACCCAATGACAGTGATGATCACTCTCGCGGAAGCGAGAAAAACGCTCGGTGATAAGAGCGGGAAATACCCGTACTC
>SWDO01000005.1:267804-288097 GCA_005116895.1 Nitrospira sp.
CGACGGTGAGTGAGGTGTTAGGCCTAGGTCACTACGTTTTACCGATTTTCAACAAGCGGTCCCGCGACAAACTTGCCGGCTTTCATCACGCCCATAATTTTGTCTCGGTCTCGTAGGACCTCAATCCGTCGAAGTGGGTTTCCTTTTAGGATCACAAGATCAGCTTCCATTCCTTTGGTCACGGTTCCGACTGAGTCCTGAATCCCGATGAGCTGAGCTGCCGTGGCGGTTGAGGCGACAATGGCCTCCATCGGCGTCATACCAAACGCGACCATTCGTTCAAGTTCCTGCGCGTTATCCCCGTGGTAATTGAACGGCGTGCCGGCATCGGTGCCCATGGCGATAGCGATGCCACCCTGATGGGCGGCTTTGAAGCTCGCTCGGTGACGCTTGGTCATGGCTTTGGCCTTGTCGAGTGCACTTTCCGGGATGCCGCAACCTGGCCGGCAAGCCGCTGTCGTCGCTAGAGCTGAAAGGGTCGGGACCATGTAGACTCCATATCGCTTCATGAGTGCTCCCGACTCGTCGTCCAACAAGGTCGCATGTTCGATCGATCGCACCCCGGCATGAATCGCGTTCTTCATGCCGGCAGCACCGTGGGCATGGGCGGCGACTCGTTTCCCTGCTTGCTGTGCCGAATCGACCGCTGCCGCCAACTCCTCCATCGTCATTTGGGCCTCATCCGGCGAGGTGCCGGGCGTCAGCACTCCCCCTGAGGCAATGATCTTGATGACTCCCGCGCCGGCAGCGACCTGTTCAGCCACAACCTTCCTGACTTGTTCGGTTCCTTCAACCTCTTGGCCGATGAACCGTGCGTGGCCACCGATCATGCAGATGGCGAGTCCTGCACCGACGATGCGCGGCCCGGGCATCACACCAGATTCGATGGCATGTTTTAGCGTGAAGATCGAATGATCCCGAGATCCCACATCGCGCACCGTGGTAAATCCGGCGTCGATCGTCGCCTTCGCATGCCGAGCCGACTTCAACAACGTATAGGACGGCTGCTCTGATTCGAGTGTGGCAACAACGTCCGCCTCTGCACCCAAGCACAGATGGACATGACAGTCGATGAGTCCTGGGATAATCGAGAGGCCACGACCGTCGATACGGACAGCTCCTTGAGGAATTCTGACCTCGTTGCTTGGACCGACTGCCGAGATTTTTGTACCGCGCACGAGCAGCGTTGCGTTATCGTGAAGGTCCCCAGTCCCATCGATGAGGCGCACGTGATGAATGGCAATCGTCACAACCTACCGTCCTCCGCTATAGACATGCGCAGCCGCTTGCAACGCGACGCCGGGAGTTGACACCCACCCACGACGAATACCGATTTCCTCCAATGCGTTCAGAAGAGTCAGGACATTGGCTTCCGTGGATGATTCTCCCATCAATCCGATTCGCCAAACCTTTCCCCTGAGTGGGCCAAGGCCTCCGCCAATTTCGATGCCGAACCTCTCCAGCAACTGAGAACGGACGGCTGCCTCATCGATGTGTGCTGGAATGGTGACGCAGATCAGCGTCGGAAGCCGCCGATCAGGAGGAGGCAACGGGTCGAGACCGAGCGCCTTCAGTCCTGCGAGCAACGCACGACTGTTCAGTTGATGGCGGGCAAACCTGGCTGGAAGCCCTTCTTCCTCGATCAGGCGCAATGCCTCCCGCAGCGCATAGAGCATCGAAATCGGTGCCGTATGATGATAGGCACGGTTGTGCTCTGTCCAGTACTCCGCAATAAGCGACAGGTCAAAATACCAGCTTTGACAGGAGGAGCGGCGATGCTTGATGACAGAAAGGGCACGGTCACTGAGCGTCAGGGGAGCCAGACCAGGCGGGCAACTGAGACACTTTTGCGTGGCGCTGTAGCACACATCGATGCCCCATCGATCGACCTCCACGGGGATTCCACCAAGCGAGGTGACCGCATCGACGATCAGCAGCGCGTTGTACGTGCGACACAGGGAACTGATCGGTTCGAGGGGTTGCCACGCCCCCGTCGACGTTTCTGCATGCAGCAGCACAACAGCCTTCACCGGGCTTGACTGCTGGAGCGCTGCGGCAATCGTATCCGGTTCGATCACCTGCCCCCACGGAACTTCCAGTCGAATGGCCTTGCCTCCGCAGCGCTCAACGACTGTGGTAAGTCGAGTACCAAACACACCGTTAACGCCCACGATGATGGCGTCACCTGGTTCAACGATATTGACAATCGCCGCTTCCATACCGGCCGATCCAGTCCCAGAGACGGCAATCGTAAATTGATTCGTCGTCGAGAAGACGCGGCGCAAGAGGGTCTGAATATCGGTCATCACTCGCAAGAATATCGGGTCCAGATGTCCGACAAGCGGAGTGGCCAAGGCTTGGAGTACCCGAGGATGCACCATGCTGGGGCCGGGCCCCAGGAGGAGTCGTCGTGGGGCAAGAAAACTCTCCATCACCAAATAGGCTCCTTCCAGCTATGCGGTTAGTATAGCCAAGTTGAAGGGGCAAGGCTATGCGAGAAATTGTCGCCTGAACTAGGCCCTAGCCACTTTGAGGGGATTTGGAGGATTAGAAGCGCATGCTATAGTCAGCCACCTATGAGCGAGCAGGCACTTTCAATTGAACGGCCATCGGATTTCCCGCAGCACGACCCGCCTATAGTTCCCGAGCCATCGATTGCCCCGTATAGCTCTCGATGGTCTCTGGTTGTGAGTGGGGTCTGCGCCGGTATCCTGGTGGCGGCACTCGGCACGCTGCTGTGGTTTTCGGTGACACTTCCAAAACTCCAGCGATTTGAGGACCCGGATCGCGCGCTTGATCTGATGGTCAGCCGTACGTTGGACGCACAAGACAGCCTTCGTCGAGCGCCGGAATGGCAGCAATGGATGGCAGACTGGACGATGGGCAGTGATGATGAAGCGAGAGAACAAGCCATTCAGTGGTACCGGGAACTGGTCGAGACGACCGATGATCCTCTCTCCAAGCTTCGGCTAGCCATCTTACTCGGGGAGTTCGGGCAGGAAGCGGCGGCACTCACTGAAACCAAGAGGTGGCAAGACCGCAGCGCGTCTGCATTCCTATTCGGTCAACTGATCGAAGCCGCATACGGGACCCAGCCACTCACCAGGACACAAGAAATAGAATTACAGGCCACGCTGGCGGAGGCACTGCCGAGTGGATGGTTTTATGATCATCTCGCAGCAAGATTGGCAGGACGTGCGGGCAATCAGGATCTCCTCACATCCGTCAAAGAGCAGGGTGTACTCCGAGAGGATCGGGTTCAGCAATGGATCCGCCCATTGATCGGGTTCGAACTGACGTGCCTGTTAATGGGATCGATGATACTGTTGGCGGTTGCCAGACTGCGGGGACGGCGGCAGGGACATCAGATGGACATCCTGCGTCTCCATGGACCCGGCGTTCCGCCTCCTTGGTCTGGAGAAACTGCTGCTGCCGTCATCCTCCGTGGCGGTGCCATGGGGGTCGTCACGACTGCAGTGATTCTGTCGTCATCGTCATTTCAGCATGGGGCGTTCCGTGTATTGGCCATTCCCTTGGCGAACCTACCGCTGCTGGTCCTCGCATATGTCCAACTGCTCAAACCTGCCGGCCTGACGTTCACGAACGGCTTCGGTCTCGGAATTAAGCGAGCGGACCTTGGACGCCTGGCCTGCACCGTGCTCGCAGTGGTCGCAGCAGGACTCTGGGGCGAATGGGTCATGGGACGTGCCGCCGAATTCCTGCATTTAACTAACCACTGGACGGAATGGTTTGATCGGGATCTCGTGTGGGGAACTCCACCCGTCATAGCCGTGAGCATACTCGAATACGTCGTCTTCGCGCCGATCTTCGAGGAACTTGCGTTTCGTGGATTGCTGTTCGCGATGCTTCGTCGCCGGTTCGAATTCCTTCCCGCCGCCTTGATCAGTACCAGTCTCTTTGCGCTGGCCCATGGCCTCTGACTCCAGTCAGTGGGACGTTGGGAAACCCGTTTCCCGCAGGAACGACACCGTCTGGTATCGCCACGCCCGGTCGGCCGTAAGTCTTCTTCTATAACCGAATAGTAGCCCGTGGCGCATGTACTGCGCCGCTGGCATCTTGCGCACAAAGACGCTAAGCCTGAAGATGGCAGTCATGCGGCCGACATCCAACCAACGCTTCAAACTGCGTCGTTGTTAGTGCTTCGTGAGGGTGGTATAAAACACATATGGTCCACCGAGACACTCACACCACTTTGATCCTGAAGAAGGCACTACTGGGAGGGCTCTTTTCATTGGTCGTGCTCTCATCAGGCTGTGGCGACGACGGAGGCGAGGGTGGGGGATTTGGAGGAACAGGGGGGACGTTAGGAGGGCTTGGAACGACCTCCATCCTCTATGTCGCGAATAACGGCTCCGATAATGTGTCGGGGTACAGCATCAATGCCACAAGCGGAATCCTCGCCCCGATTCCTGGCTCTCCGTTTGCGAATGTCTCGGGTCCTTCCGCCTTGGCCGTGTCCTCTAATGGATTTTTCGCCTATGTGACGAACGGTAGAACAAGCACGGTCGCGGCATTCAGAGTTTCTACAGAAGGCGCACTCCTATCTGTCCCAACGACGCCATCCAATCCCAACCCGGCGCCGGTCGAAGCAGCTCCGGGTGCATTGGCCATTGCTCCAAACACGAAGTATGTGTATGTGGGGAATAGTGGCACGGACAAGGTGACCGCCTTCACCATAGAGGCCTCCGGCGCCTTGACCTTGATACCACAAACGACCGGCACCACGAATCCTGTATCAGTCAGCGGAGCCGATCCTGCAGCTATTGCGATCACTCAAAACGGGCAATTCCTCTATGTCGCCAACAGTGGGTCCAACGATATCACGGCGTTTTCGATCGGAGCCACCGGGCTTCTCAGCCTGATCGTTCCGTCTGGAGCAAACACCAACCCTATCAAGACCAGTGTGACGGCCCCAAAAGGCATGGCCATCTCGCCGAACGGATCGTTTCTCTATGTGGCCAACAGCGGCTCTCATAACGTGACGGTTTTTCAGATCGGAACAAACGGCCTCCTAACCTTGGTGCAGCCTGCAGGGGGCACGACAAATCCGATCTCCACAGGCGGGACGACTCCCAACTCCCTCATGATCTCCCTTGATGGACGATTTCTTTATTCCGCCAATGGCGGCGGCACCATATCGGCATTCACGATTGGAAGCGACGGACTCTTGGGGCTCGTGTCAACCTCGGCGGGCAACCTCAATCCTATTTCAGCCGGAGCCAATGCAAGCCCCGTAGCCCTGACGATGTCACCAGATGGGCGATTCCTGTATGTGGCAACCAACGTGACGACCCTGGGAGGGCGTGTGTCGTCTTTCACCATCACCCCCGAAACAGGGGCACTTGTCCCGTTGACGGCACTGGTAGGTAATCCTTTTCTGGCGGGAACCACACCCTCTGCGATTGCGACGCCTGGCCGACCATAGGTTAGGTGTCGAAACCTCTCCAATCGCTGCACTGGTTTTCAGCTGGCCAGACGATTTCGGAAACGATCGGCTGCCATCGATGCCTCTTCGGATCGGCGATCCCGCAGGAGATGCTGCAGCTGATTCGCGGGAACCGGTTTACTAAACAGGTAGCCCTGGTACGCGGCACAGCCTTGCATGCGAAGAAATGCCAGCTCGTCGCGAGTCTCCACTCCTTCAGCCACGACGTGCAGCTTGAGTGCGCGACCCATGCCGATGATCGCTCGTATGATGGGGGAATCAGCTGTTCCGAGCTTGAGATCTTTGACGAACGCCCGGTCGATCTTGAGCGTGTCGAGGGGAAACCGCTGAAGATACGCGAGCGATGAGTATCCCGTGCCAAAATCATCGATGGCCAAGCGAAACCCAGATTCCTTCAACTCCCTGAGCGTGGCGATGGTGGTCGAGGCATCGGTCATCAATACGCTCTCCGTGAGTTCCAGTTCAATATCCTGAGGATTCCCGCCCTGCTCATAAACGAGTGCCTTGATCTGACTGCCGATATGATGCTGTCGAAAATGCAGCCCGGAAAGATTGATGGACACGGCTGTCGGAGCGAGTCCTCCTTTGTGCCACATCCGCTGCTGCTGCACTACACTCGTGATCACCCATTCACTCATCTGGATGATCAGATCCTCTTCTTCGGCCACCGGAATAAACTCAGCCGGAGCAATCAACCCACGCGTGGGATGTTGCCATCGGATGAGCGCTTCAAAGCCGATGACCTTCTCCGAAAGAATATCGACCTGTGGTTGATAGTGGAGGACGAATTGATTCGCGGCAATGGCGGCGCGTAAATCCTGTTCCAGGATAATCCGGGTGGCCAGTGAGGTGTTCATCGCAGAGGAGTAGTATCGGTAACTGTTCTGGCCCGTGGTTGTGGCGGCTTGAAGAGCAGTGACGGCATTGCGCAGGAGACCATCAGCATCCACACCGTCGGCTCCAGGTATCGCGAGTCCAATATGCGCCGAAAGCGTCACGCTCGTACCATCGATCACAAACGGAGTACCGAGAGCGCTCATCAATGTGTGAGCCACTTTGGCAGAGTCCTCAGGCGCGGACAGATGGGTGTACAGCATCGCGAATTGATCGTCACTCAGACGCGCCAGGACAGGAGTTTCAGCACCGGTGGACGGTACAGGTGTGACGCCAGCCGAAAGGGTATGCTGGAGGCGCTCCACGACGTCCTTGATGAGCTGTTCTGCTTTTCGCGAGCCATGCATGTCACGCAGGCGATGATACCGGTCGAGGCCTACGACGAGGAGTGCGCCGATGATTTGGCTGCCGGCGCCACAGGTCATCGCCTGTGCCACACGATGGAGGAATAAGCTTCGGTTGGGAAGATGAGTCACGCTGTCATAGTTGGCGAGAAAATAAATCTTCGCTTCCGTCGCCCGCGTATCGGTGACATCTTGGACCGTTCCCACCATACACTCCGCCCGCCCGGTGTCGTCCAGGATGGTCTCTCCGAGGACGTGGACGATGCGTTCGGTACCATCGTTCTGGACGAGGCGATGGCCGAGATCAAATTCTGTTCCATCGGCGACCGCCTCTCGCATGGCCTCGGCAACCAATGCGCGATCCGCTTCGTGCACACGAGCAAGATACGAAGCCTGGGAGTGATCACACAAGGCTGGAGCGATTCCAAGAATCCGGCACGCCGCATCCGAGACGTGCATGCGGTCTTTGACGAGATCCCATTCCCATCCGCCTAATTGAGCGATTCTCTGGGCCTGAGCAAGCCGGGACTCACTACTGCGGAGAGCGTTGAGAGTCGCGCTTGCCCGAAGCATGTAGCGCACGCGCTGGCTCAGAATGAGTCCATGACAGGGCTTCACGATAAAGTCGGTGGCGCCGACATCGTACGCCCGCGCGATCGAATCGATATCATCCAACCCTGTCATGATAAGAATGGGCACAAATTCCGCGCCCGGCAGCTGCCGGATTTGCTGACAAGCAACAAACCCATCCATGCCCGGCATTTGCAAGTCGAGGATGATGATGTCCGGCATCGTGACTGCGGCAACGTCGATGGCAGCTTGCCCCGACGAGGCTTCCTCCACCCGGAGATCCTCTTGTTCCAGGCTCATCCGTGATAAGGCGCGCAACGCGGGATCATCGTCGACGATCAGGGCGAGGGGAAGAGGTGGTTGGGCAAGGGACGTCATGCGGCTCTCCTCTTGTTGAGTTCAGCTTCAAAAATCTGGCTGGCGTGTTCAAATGCAGCATCCAGTTGATTCAACAGTGGTTCAGCCTCGTTCAGCTGCCCCTGGCGACTGAGGGTCTCGAACTGCTGGCAGAGTGTTGCGAGAGAGAGGGCACCGAGGACCGCGCTTCTACTTTTTAAGCTATGCGCAGCCTGGTTGACAGCCGTGGCATCTCCAGCAGCCATGCCGTGATGCATCGTATCGACAAGTTGTTGTGAGTCCGCCAAATACAACGTCAGAATTTTTGCCAGCATATCCTCTTTGCCTGGCTTTTGGAGGCTCGTGATCGACTTCCACGCCTTCACATCGACAATCAAGGACGCCTCTACCGCTGTTTCCGGCGTCGACGGGACCAGCGTCATGGTCGGCTGTGGAGCAGGCTGATTGACCGTTGATGGTGTCGGAGCTGGTTGCAGCCAGGCGGTCAGCACAGCCTGCAGCCGTTCCATGGAAAAGGGCTTTGCGATGTAGTCGCTCATGCCGGCGGCTAAGCACTGTTCACGGTCACCCGGTGTCGCATGGGCCGTGAGCGCAATGATCGGAATGGCAGGCCGAGATCCAGCCGTTTCCCATTCACGGATCACCTTGGTGGCTTCAAAACCGTCTATCTCCGGCATTTGGCAATCCATGAGAATGAGGTCATAGGCGGCTCTCTTCGCCTGGTCCACCGCTTCTTGGCCGTTCTGAGCCACCGTGACGGTGCAACCCAGGGTCTGGAGCATGAGCACAGCGATCTCTTGATTGACTGGGTTGTCTTCGGCCAATAACACCTGTCCGCACAACTCCGAGGCCGAAGTCGGCGCGATCTGTGTCTGCGAGACCATCACCGATGTGTTGGTCAACCCATTGACGAGCCCATCATGCAGGGTCTGGTAACGGAGTGGTTTGGTGACAACGTGCATCCCACCGAATGCGGAATCTTGTTCGACCTCCGCCCGCTGCGTGAACGACACCAAGCGGAGGATGCCGGCGTCGCTCAGTGATGAATCGGAGGTCAGCGCCTGCAACAGTTCCTGGCCGGTCATGTCTGCACAGGATTCATCGACGAGGGCCAACACCTTACCGCCATCCGTGGCGAGTTCGTTCATCACGAACTCAAGAAATTCTGAGCCTGAGCTGGCCATGTTGACCGAAAGGCCCCAGTGCGTGAGATAGCGGGCCAGAATCCGACGGGTCACCGGGTGATTGACAGCCGCGCATACCCGCACACCTGCCAGTACGGGATCAGCCTGGTGCTCGACCACCGTTCCAGCTTGAAGCGGAAACGGAAGGACGACCCAGAACGTGCTGCCTTGCCCGATGACACTCTCGACTCCGATCGTCCCACCCATCAGTTCGCTCAGCTGTTTACAAATGCTGAGTCCTAGGCCGGTGCCTCCATGCACTCTGGTGGAAGAGCCATCCACTTGGGAAAAAGACTGAAAGAGTTTCGCCTGGCCTTCGGCGCTGATGCCGGATCCTGTGTCCGTGACGGCCAGTCTGATCATATGTGGAGTCCCCTCACTGGAAAGGGATGGATCGAGTGCCACGGTCACATTCACGTCGCCGGCTTGGGTGAATTTGATGGCATTGCCTAATAGATTGGTGAGGATTTGTCGGACTCGGATCGAGTCGCCCATCACTGCGGTGGGGAGGGTTGGATCGTACTCCACCGACAAGGTGAGGTGTTTGCGCTGTGCGCGCTCGGCCAACTGCTCAACGGTGCGCTCGACGAGATCTCTGAGATCGATCGGCGCCGACTGGATGTCCAGTTTACCGGCTTCGATCTTCGAAAAGTCGAGAATGTCGTTGATCAGTGTTAAGAGCGTGTCGCCGGAGTTGTGAATCGTGTCCACATAATGGCGTTGCGTGTCGGAGAGGGGAGTACGGGCGAGAATTTCAGTCATGCCAATGACCCCGTTCATCGGTGTCCTGATTTCGTGACTCATATTCGCCAGAAACTCCGCCTTGGCCTTCGTCGCATCTTCCGCCGCGATCTTGGCGAGAGCGAGGGCTTCCTCGGACTCACGCCGCCGCGCAGCTTCCAGCACAAGCGTCATGAAGTTCGCCAAAGCCTGTGTGAATTGCTGTTCATCCGGCGCCCAGTCTCGAGACGAGCCGACATGTTCGATGGTGATGACGCCTGTCAGCTTGCCCTGGGTCTGAAACGGCGCGTCGATTCGGGCACCGATCTGCTGAGGGGCGAGACTCCCTGTGACCAGTTCCCGCAAATTCGGATCTTGTTGCGCCTGTGATGCAGCGAGCAGGTGTCCGCAGCCCAGTGTTTCAAAATAGATGGGAGACTGTGCGCGGGTCAGTTTTCCGCCGAAGGCATGCGTATTGGCCGGTCGATCGTAACTATCAAGACAATACAGGGATTGTGTCTGCTCTTCAAAAATCCACACGCTGACACGATCGACGACAAGCGCCTGCGCCGCGACGGTGGTCAGCTGTTTGGCTGTCATCGGGAGAGCCCCCTCAAATACCGTGCGGTCCTGCACCAGGGCCAGTGTGGCGCTCTGTTGATGGCGAAGCCGCTCTTCCTTCGTCTGTAACGACTGATTCGTGACCTCGAGCATCGTCGCACGTTCCTCTGCCTGCCGCTTGTCGTCGACGGCCCCAATCAATTCGATCTGCGCCTGTATCTGCGCTTTCATGGCTCGGTTCTTAGCCAAGGCCACGGCCACCTGATCGGCCAGGCGACGGGCATGGGCCAGATTGTCGGCCGGTGGTTTGTGTCTCTGGCGATAGGCCAGCACCAACGCGCCGCTGACGATCTCGTTCACGATGATTGGAAACGTGACAAAGAGGGAGAGGTCCGGCTTCTGCATCGGCGTCAGGTATGGCGGGAGGGTAGAGACCGTTGCGATAAAGTGGTTGGGGTGGGCCTTCATCGCGGCGAGATGGTCGTCTGAAAACTGGCAGGGATAGGCCTGCGACTCATGATCTGATTGACCGTCAATGACACGCACCCATAGGACGGCGGAGCCTCCCTCTTCAGGATCGACCAAGGTCATCCCCACGGCATCGCACGTGACGGTGTCAGTAATGCGTGACTGTATAACCTTGATCATGGCCGCCGGTTCATGGCTCGAAAGAATCGCTTGGCTGATCGCCGAAATGGTCTCCAACATGTGAAACTGTTGGCTGAGCTTTCCGGTCATACTATTGAATGAGCCTGCGAGATCGTGGAATTCATCGTCGCTATTCACAGTGACACGAGTCGTGAAATCGCCGGCGGCGAGCCGAGCGGTGCCTTCTTGCAAGACCGCCACCGGGTACAAACTACGGCGGATCTGCACGAAGCTGATCAGAACAACAGCGCTCAATGCGGATGCGATGACGAGCAGGAACGTGTGGCGAAATTGCTCAACCGGAGCCAGCGCTGATTCTCTGGGTTGACTCAGCACAATGACCCATGGTTCGACAAGAAATGTATGTCGAAGCGGCATCGACCACGCCCCTGCGACATACTCCTGCCTGCCGAAGCGCCACAGAGCCCCTTCGCCCATCGGGGCGACAACGTCCCGGCGGCGGAAATCAGGAAGGGTGACGTGCTGCAAAAAGGTCGTGTAGAGCGCTTGTCGGGCGCCGTCCTCGATCACAAGATCCGTATCCCCAGGCAGGGCCTCTTTGACCTGTGTGCTCCACAGCGATGTCTCATCAATCTGAGCGGAGAGAAGTCCTGCCTCCCATCGGCGTGGGTTCACGATGCGAGTAAGGGTGAGCTGAGGAAGGTGGTCCGGCACAGGATGAATCTCCAGCAAAGCTTTCCCTTCCTGAAGATGTGCGATCTGTGCTTGGGTGAGCCCACGGTGGCCAGAACCACCAGCCGCTAGAAGCTGAATCTCGTGGAAGCGCCGACCAAACTCTTTCACCGAGGCCGTGATGGTCGTGTCTGTAAGAACGATTCCATCCTTCGGCAATTCGGAAGCGATCCGATCCAGATCGGCCGTCAAGGTCAGAAGATGGCTATACAGCACCATCCCTTGTGATTTGCTCTCCTGTTTCAGTCTGGCCGAAGCTTGAACGATCAGCTGTTCCGTGACTTGCCGGTACGAAACCCATCCGAGTATGGAGGTCGGCACCAGCGCACACAGCACGAACAATCCAAGAATCCGTCGCCCGATGCGGCTGTGAAGGAGTGAAAGCGAAAACGGAGTTTGCATGGTCTCAACGAGTTAGAAGTTCCTGGCCAAACCGTAATACCCACCATCACTTGCCCGGATGACATCATCATGACTCTTCTGTGCCGTCAGGGGCTTCACGGAATCTTTGTCCGTTCCCATGCTGTAAAGATCAAAGTCTGAACTGATCGGGTGGAGGTGACGGTCCTTCCTCGCTCCGCCCTGTCCACAATTCTGCCCGCCGCCGCCATTGCCACCGCCCCCCCCTCCATTTCCACCTCCGCCACCGCCATTGCCGCCACCGTTGCCACCTCCATTCCCTCCGCCTCCATTGCCACCAGCAGCAACAAAATGGAGAAGATCTTGATGGTCCTCGTTATCAACGGCGAGAGAAATATGCCCATCGCTATGCGTGAAGGAGGAGTCAGCGGCAGGGATCACTCGTGGATTTCCCCTCTTACGCAATTTCAGTTTGGCAAGGCTGCCGATGTCATAAACAGGATCGCAGTTGACTCGCCAGTACTGATACGGCGTTCCCCATGGGTCCAACATCGTGCTCCGTCCGATGTCCGCCAGTGAATCTGGATATTGTTCCGCGCCAAGCGCATATCCTTTGATTTCTTTCGTGAGGCCGTGGAGTTCCGCGACGGTCTTGGCCATGCGGGCCCTTTCGATGAAGTCCACGTAATTCGGAACGGCAAGGGAAGCCAATACCCCAACAATCGAGACGGCGAGCATGAGTTCAATGAGAGTGAAGCCCGCAGTCTGCTTGAGCGCAGGCTGCGACGACAGCGTCGCACAAGATGGGCGCCTCCGTATGACTCGCACTGTCCCGTTTCCCATCCTGACCGTCTACCCGCTGTAGGTTTTAAAGGTATCCAGGGAGGTCTTGAGCCCGCCCAGGTTCTGCTCCATCTGCTTGGCCAGAGCTATCAAGGCTGGATCGTTCTTGATGACGGCCACTTCTTTGAACCGCGCGGTGTCGAGCGCCAGCATAACCTGTACATGTTTCAGCGCGTTGATCTTCGTTTGCAGCTGGGCGGTCATCTGATTCACGAGATCGGCTTCCGGGACAAGATAGTCACCTTCTCGAAACGTGGCCCGAACACACAAGTTCCCGTCACCGATTTTGGGAAACACCTGCGCAAGACGATAGAGCGGGCCGGCAACACGTTGCATGAGTAGCAAGGAATGAATGCAATGGATCAGGACCACGATGCTCGCGCCAAGCGCCCAGGGCCAGAATCGGGCATGCAGACCAAGTAAGTCGTTAGCCACGACGGCGCGTTCCTGCCAGGAGAGGGCTGGATTGTCGAGCGACTGCATGAGTGGCTTGAAAACCGGGATGGCCAATAACACGAACACGATCAGCGAATACGCAATCACGTGGCCCAACACGCGCGCTTGGAGCGGATGCACGAAGCCAATCAATCGGCGTTTGTACGTGCGATCGCCGCTCGACTTCGCTCGCGCGTCTTGTAATGGTACTGACACCAGTGCGGGACGCGGGCCGGAAGATTCCTTGGAGATCTTGGAGTCGGTTGGAGTGTCGGCCTGTTGGTCGGATGGGCTTGTCGCTCGAAGTGGCTCTCCCATGATTATGCGGCCTTCATTACATTTGAGGATTCACTGGTGCTCGATCCAGCACGTTCAGAGCACTGTTGTGCCTGTGGTTGCTTTATCGACAACTCACATGCTTCCAAACAGGTCTTGAACCGTCCCATCTCCTCATCAAGCATCTGAAGGGCAGGGGTGATCTGGTCGGAAGTCTGCTCATGAATCCGCCGCGCAACGGCTTCGTAGGCTTCTATCACAAGTGCCGACTGCATGTTGATGGCTTGTATCCTGTTTTCGAAATGGTCCAGCATGCTGTTCAAGGCCTGTGCTTCCTGATGCAAATAGTCGTGCTTCCGCAAGCGTGCACGCTGATGCAGTTGACCGGTTCCGATCGACCGAAAGAGTGCCGTAAAACGGTAGAGCGGGCCCGCAATGCGATGCATGAAGTACAGGGAATGGAGGAGCAACACGAGAAACGTGATGATCAGCCAGGGCCAAATCCTCCCATTCAATTCGAGGAACTGCGCCGCAATGTCTGCACGTTGTTCCCAGGAAATAGTCGAATCATAGAGCGGCTGAGCCATCGGCAGGAACACTACGGCATAGAGCGTGAGCAGGAGACAGGCGAAGTAGAGGAGGGTGGTGATCACGAACCAGTATTGAACTGGGTGAACAAAGAGCTGTCGGCGCTGAAACACTCCCTTCATGATTGCATCGCTTTTCTGGTCCAGACGAGATGCGACTGGTTCTTGAAGGTGATGGTCTGCTCGTTCGTGTGGTAATAGAACGACAAGGTTTGCTCGTCGCGTCGCGAGTCGCCGTAGATCACCGTGTACAACATACGAGGACCTTCGGGAAACACCTCGAGGCGACGAACGGCCTGCGCATCCACGTGTTCTGCTCCGACGCTGAAAGCCACGCCGGTCTTGGTAAACACGATCATTCCGTCCTCGTATCCTTTCGCCGATGTGACCCATGCGCCGATCAGTTCGTTTGGACAAGAGACGGCTTCGTCCCGTACCACCACGGCATAGATCAGGCCGGCCAGCATCACGCAGGCTACCGTAAGGAGAACCCTGGTGCGCCGATCGGATCCTGTGTCGACAGGCGAAGCCGTGGCTGTCGTCGCTTCTCTCATGGGAACCTCATCGCGTCGGACTGTGGATGACGTAGAAGGAACTCATTGCATACTAACGTGTTCGTTTTATTGGTCAACAACTTGGCTACTTTCAGCGGGATAAGATAGCAGTGAGAAGTGACGTAGGCTGTGGAGGTTTTCACTCGGCCCATACAGGGCTGGATTTGGGCACATGGAGAACGGTGAAATCATGAGGAGGCACACAGTCGAATGGGACTTGCGGGTTGACGCACATCAGAAGGAGAAGGTGTATGGCGGTTCGATGAAGAAGATCAGCTATGGCGTCTATGAATCAGGCCGCTCGTGATGCTGCAACCACATCAACATGTCGCGCGTGACCTGTTCTGGCTTGTCTTCATGCAGGAAATGTCCGGCGTCGGCGACCGTCACCACCGTCAGCCAGTCGACCAAATTATGCAGCCCATCAAGATTCTGACTGACGAGTGCCTGGTCCTGTACTCCCCAGATCACCAGAGTAGGGGCGTGAATGGTAGGATATCCCAACCTCCGCTGACGCAATGCCCCACCCCCGCGTAGGGCCGCGCGATAGTAATTCAGCATGGCTGTGAGCGCTCTTGGCTCGCAAGCTTGCCGTCGATACAGTTGAATGAGATCATCCGGCATCTGCTTCGTCATAAGCCGAAAGATCTCACCGATCACATAGCCATGGCCGGCAGACATTGCTGCTTCCGGCAGCCAGGGCATTTGAAACAATCCCATGTACCAGGACCGATGCAACTGCCGCCAATGTCGTACTTCCCGTTCGAAGCAGGCCGGATGGGGTGCGTTGACAATGATTAAGGCTTCCACGCGACCGGCATGCCGCATCGCATAGTACCAGGCGATGATTCCACCCCAATCATGCCCGACCAGGATGGCGCGTTGAACCTGAGCGGCGTCGAGAAGTCCGGTGACATCGTCCATCAAGGATTCAATTCGGTAGGCGTCTATGCCTGTTGGTCGCGTCGTACCACCGTATCCTCGGAGATCAGGCGCCCAGACCCGATACCCTGCCTGTGCCAGCGGATCAATTTGATGTTGCCATGAGATGGCGGATTCTGGAAATCCATGCAGGCAAAGTATCAGCTTCTCGCCGGACCCGGCCATGGCCACCCGAAAGGAGAGTCGGTTCACGACCATCTGTTGAAAGGTCATGGCTTGCGCATCAGCTGTATTGAGATCCATCCACTGTCAGACCGGAAGTAAGGTTTGCACGAGGAGTTATGCCCGCCCAGAGGAGTTGCCGCCCCGTTTGTTTACGCACCACGGCAAAAACAGAGAAAATTCTTTTCAGCGTATCGACTTACAGCTACACTCTGGAACATGACGAAATACATGATTTGGCAAGATCAGGGTAAGTGGCGTGCCTCTCTGCAGAGCTCTCCCGACCAACAGATTCAAGCGGAGTCGTTTGAAGAGCTGCAGCTCAAGCTTGGCCATCTATCCCGTGAACGAACCAGCGACAAGCCTGCTCCTCTCCGGAAAATCGCCTGAGAGATTGTCTGCTGTGACGACAAGGCCGAGCCGGTGGCTTGAGACCTACGGCTTGGGCATTCGTTTGACTCATACAGCCAGAATTGTGCTTCAGACATCACGCTAGGTTCATGCTTCTCTTCCCCTTGAACCTTTTCCCCGAACATCAGAGCACATGTTTTTAGATCCAGGGAGTCGCCTGACGCCTCATCGCGTTCTTATTGAGTCTTCTTGCGAACGATGGCCGCAAGCGGCCTTACGATATGACCCGATGCCGTACGGCATACCGCCCAGAGAATGTCTCACCGGGAACGAGCCGCTTCAGCCCCCAGTCCGGATGATTGAACGCATCACTCGCGCAGGTCATCGGTTCGATGGCAAGCGCGGCTCGTGGCGCATCGGCAATGGCATCTCCGGTATACACGACCACTGCGGAAAACGCGGGATCCATTGTTATGTCGATGACACGACCGCTTGCGGAATGACGCAAGGATGCCGTGGCCATTCCCTGTGCATCGCGTTCGAGTTGTACATAGCAATGGTTGAAACGCTGACGACCGATCCCGCGAAATCGTCGGTAGTCCCACGGCGTACCGGTCACGCTCAGAACCTTGCCTGTTGGAACAAGCTGCTCGTTGAATTCCACAGAGGCGGCTCCCGGGATCTGCACCTCAGCCTCGTCGATCACAGACGTTCCAACGGTGAAGTAGGGATGAAATCCGACTCCGACGGGCGCAGCCTGTTGCCCGATGTTTTGCACGGTGAATGCGCAGCTAAGCCCAGAGGCATCGAGCTGATACAGCACTGAGATGGCGAGTGAAAAGGGATAGCCTCGTCCAGCATATGTCTCAGCATCGAGACGAATTTCAAACGTCACCTTGTTTGCGTGAACATCCTGCACCTGCCACGACAGACTGCGAACGAACCCATGAATGGCGTTCGGCCCCTCCTTATCGTTGCATTCCAGCTGAAATCGCTGTCCATCGAAGGAGTAGCGCCCATCGCCGATGCGGCCGGGAAAGGGGATAAGCACGTCACCCTGTCCGCCGCGCTTCCCGCTGCCCCCCGAATAGCCCCAGACAATATCAATCTCCTCCCCCGCTGCATCGATACAAAAGTATCGTCGTAACGACGCGCCCCAGGGGGATACGACAGCTCGCTGATCGTGGTGCGAGAGGGTGAGTTCTGTGTCTGGCCTCACGAGTGTCATTGTCTAGATTCTCCATGCTGGTGCGGTTGTGCCAACGTCGATCTTGGAGGGGAATCTCAGGATGTCCCATCCTGGGGTTCGCCCTGACAGAGAGCGACCAAGACAGCCAACTATCGCACGACACCGTACCGACAGATCTGAGGTTCAGAGGCTAGAAGACCGGTCAACTGTTGCAGCGTGGCCAACAGATGGGGCGTCACGAAATGCGCCCGTTCTGCCGCCGAGCTGGCCCATCGTTCGACAAACGCAAAGTCAGTCGGATCGGCATGATTCTGCAAGAGCTCGTAACTCAGACAGCCAGGCTCCCGGCGAGTCGCATCAACTAAGGCAGTCAGGATCTCTCGCACCTGAGCCACCTGATCGGGCTTGGCCTTGGCACGGGCAATGACACGGAGAGAGCTATCGAGAGACATTGGATTCTCCACAGGTGGAATCGGAACACGTACACGATTACTTGACGAACGGATTGCCGGATTGCTTCCAGTCGTCGAGGTTCATGATGACCGCAGAGGTCTGTGTGAATCCAAGCTCACCAAGGGTTTGAGCAGCAAGAGTCGCACGCTTCCCACTTTGACACTGGAGCACAATCGGGCGCTCTCGGTCGGCCTTCTCCGCAGATCCGACATGGTTCCAGATTTGGGAGTCGATGACGCCGCGGGGAATGCTGATCGCTCCTGGGACATGCCCTGCTGCATATTCTTGAGGCTCACGGACATCGATGATCAAGGCTGGTCCAGGATTCTCGACGATTTTTCGATAGTCCTCCATGCCAATGGTTCTGACAGGTTTCGGTGCGGCTTGAACGTTCTGCTTGACGGTCGGCTGAATGCTCTGAGCGAGGACGGGAGAAGATATGGACAGGGAGGCGCCAATGAGGGCAGAGACGAAACAGATGGCTAAGCTATTCATGGTCTTCATACAAGAATCTCCTTCTGATGACTGTACCGTCGTGGGTTTGGGAAGAGCGCAGAAAATTCAGTGTACCCTGACTCACGCGGTTCCTCAAGGACTACGTTGTTGAGCCCTCAAAAGCGGACCTTGCCAGCTGCGTTTCCATGGTCACGATTTGTTCAGCGGTCTATCCCGAGTGGGCGAGATCCGTTCCTGCCTGCTATTGATCGCTCATCTTCAGTGATATCGGGATTCAGCCGATACGTGATGTGGATCTTTATCTTTGATTGACTGAGGCATCCCTATGTTCGGTTTCGGAAGAAAAAGGAAAGTATCTGCCTCGAATGATCAAAAAGATTGCCAGGTCCCAGCACCATCGGCTGGTATCAAAGGGTCACTCATGTCGCTTGAGCAACGGCTCATGTTCGACGCCGCGGCTGCAGCCACAGCGTCCGAAGTGGCGACAGAACAGGTCGCGCAGGAGCAGGCGGAGGCGGCTGTATCCGGTGAGACATCGCATGACTCGACTGGCGGGGAAACGGGTGGAGGCGAGGATGTTGTACAAGCCTTCACAAATTATATGCCGGCAGAGAAATGTGTTGAGGTTGCCTTCGTCGATCCCACCGTGCCGAATTACCAAGAATTGCTGGCAGGCATGGACACCAATATCGAAGTCATCCTGCTTGATGGAGGTCAGGACGGTGTTGAGCAAATGGCTGCGGCGCTCTCTGGGCGATCCGGTATCGATGCGATTCATCTGATATCGCACGGCAGTTCAGGCGAGTTGCAGCTGGGTACGGGTACGCTCAACGCGGCGTCGATGTCGTCCGAATATGCCGATGAGTTTGCAACTATTCGCGGGGCGCTGTCTGAGCAGGCGGACCTCCTCGTCTATGGATGTAGTTTTGGAGAAGGAGCAGAAGGTGCCGATGCGGTGAATCTCCTCGCTGAGCTGACCGGCGCCGATGTTGCGGCCAGCAGCGACGGAACAGGCCACATCGACCTGGGTGGAGATTGGGAATTTGAAGTACAAGCTGGCTCGATCGAGACCGATCTCGCTCTGACTGATACCGCACAAATGAACTGGGCTGGGATTCTGGGGACGGAGACCGTCAAGGATACGTTTTCAACGGAGTCGTATAGTAATAACAATGGGACGCAATCATGGTCCAGCAGCTGGACCGAAACGGATGCGAGTGGTGGGGGAGCAAGCGGCGGGGACGTCCGAGTCAACTCGGGCCAATTGCGGATCGATACTGATAGCCTGGGGAATGCAGCTAGTCGAGCTGTCAATCTCAGTGATGCGGCCAGTGCAACACTCACATTTACCTACAGCAATACTCTCAGCGGCGCCGATCGCATTGAGGCCCGCGTGTCAAATGATGGTGGAGCGACCTATACCACGCTCACTGGAGGAGTCTTCTCAAACGCATTGAATGCCGGAAGTGGGAGTGCCAGCTTGGACCTTTCCGGATATGCCTCTGCGAACACGCGCATTCAATTTATCGTCACCGGTACAGGGGGCGGCGATCGACTGTACGTGGACAATGTGCAAGTCAGCTATCAAACGAATAGTGCGCCGACGATCACGAGCAATAGCGGGGGAGCAACGGCTTCGGTGAGTGTCGCTGAGAACAGCAGTACGGTGACGGCGGTCGCAGCGACTGATGCTGATGCAGGACAGACGCTGAGCTACTCGATTGCCGGTGGTGCCGATGCCGCGCAATTTACCATCAACAGCAGCACCGGACAATTGAGCTTTGTTTCTGCGTCAAACTACGAAGCACCGACGGACAGCGGCGGCAACAACGTCTACGATGTGACCGTGCAGGTCTCGGATGGTCAAGGAGGCACGGACACTCAAGCCATTGCTGTGACGGTGGCCGACGCAAACGAGGCTCCGACAGATCTGGTCCAGTCCGCCGGAACCGGGATCGACTTGAACACCGACGGAGGAAACAACTCCTATTTATACACCACGAACGGCGGGGCGATTCTGGGAGGGCGCACGGCATTCAGTATTGAGGCACAGTTCAGCTCCAGCACCGCCCCGGTGAGTGGCGAACACAAGGTGCTCCTCTCCTACGCAACAACTGGGGCAAATAATGAAGTGCGTGTCGGCATCGCGCAAACCTCATCATCCACGTGCCAACTGACCCTCACCATTAATGGGAGCCGAGTCAATCTCTCCGGTTATGATGCGAGTTGTTTGTTTGATGGAGGACA
>SWDO01000005.1:288197-301574 GCA_005116895.1 Nitrospira sp.
AATCGATACGCTGCCGACGACCGGGGCCTTGACCCTGTCAGGGGTGGGGGTGACAGTCGGCCAGGTGGTGTCAGCTGCAGATATTACCGCGGGTCGTCTCGTTTTCGCGCCCACGGCTGATGCCAACGGGATCGGCTATGCAAACTTCACGTTCTCCGTCCAGGATAGCCACAGCACCTATGATGCCGCACCGAATACCCTCACCTTCAACGTGACGGCCGTCAATGATGCGCCAACGGATCTGAGCTTGTCCGCGAGCACGGTGGCCGAGAATGCAGCCACCGGCACCGTCGTCGGTACCGTCAGCGGCACCGATATCGATGCGAGCGATACTAAGACGTACAGCCTCACCGATACCGCCGGAGGCCGCTTTGCCATCGATAGTGCCACGGGGCAACTCACCGTCGCCGATGGCAGCTTGCTCAACTATGAAGCAGCCACCAGCCACACTCTCACCGTGCGCGTCACGGACAGCGGCGGCCAGAGCTACACTGAGACCTTCACCATCAATCTGACCAATGTGAATGAGGCGCTAGCAGGTACCGAGAGCACCGATGCGCTTATCGAAGATATGGCACACACGCTGGCGACGACCACGTTCAGGCCTCACGATACCTACGAGGCTCCTAAGACCTTAGCTTCTGATCCCCTTGTAGCAAATGGCTCGGAGGCGAGTGGCTTCCCTCTTGCCAATACCTCTCAGAATATGGGGGAAATAACGACGGAGACCCCTTCGACAGAGATAATACTCACTGCTGAACGAACACACCTCTCAGTCGCTTCGGAAGAACCCATCGAGAATGGTGTGAATTCCAAAGAGCCGCAGCAATCATCCCCCCAGGATGAACAGCATGGATCGGATGTACCAGCTGATCAGACAAACGTTCACCGCTCCGCCACAGCCGAGACAGAGCGTAAAGATTTTCTTGAGCCCGATGACGCCATTGATCCAATAGAAAGCACAGATACATCTACCATTCTCAAGCAGACAGCAACAACGGTACTGGCCAGCGTTGCATTACAGAATGGTCTAGGAACCAACACGAAGCTCAAGAGGTTGTTTTCACACCCTGCGGGTGCGTCAAACGTCTCTCCCAATCCGACGCCTCAGCAATCATCCGATGATAATGGCGCTTCCGATCAAAACGGAGCGGAGCTTTCTCGATCTACCGCAGAAGATGCCGACCAAGCTGGCCCCTAAACCGAGAGACCTCCCACACAACATCGCAAGCAAGACAGCACACTCGCTACACCCACAGAGAAGACGCCTCGGGCTTAGGTCCCTGGCTAATCCACGGAGCCGTGGATCACAGATCTTCTCGACCTCCCCCCATCTAAGAATCGGAAGTCATTGCTCCCGCCAACATCTTGGTAGATACTGAGGCACGTTTCAGAAGAGTGGCAATTTGCCAAGCTATTCAGAAAAGAACCGGAGGGGACATGAAAGAGCGGAAGGGAAAGGGAAGGGGAGAGGATACAGATAAGACAGCCGAGGTGCGCGCAGGGAGCGACCCCTTTCAACGTCTGCTCGGGCTGATGTTCAAGGCCCACCCGTGGCACGGCGTGTCTATCGGGGATGAGGCTCCCGATGTAGTCACGGCCTACATTGAAATCGTTCCGACCGATACGGTGAAATATGAAGTGGACAAGAACAGCGGTTTTCTCAAGGTGGATCGGCCGCAACGGTTTTCAAACTTCTGTCCCGTCTACTATGGACTCATTCCGCAGACCTACTCAGGAGACCAAGTCGCCGGCATCTTCGCCAAACGAGCTCGCCGCAAGGGTATGGTCGGAGACGGCGATCCGCTTGATATCTGCGTGTTGTCGGAAAAGAGCATTCCCCACAGCGACATCCTCCTCACAGCGCTGCCGATCGGGGGATTGAGCATGGCTGACGGCGGTGAGGCCGACGACAAGATCATCGCCGTGATGCGGGACGATGCCGTGTACGGCGGCTTCACGGACATTTCACAATGTCCGTCGGCGCTCATGGATCGCCTTCAGCATTATTTTTTGACCTATAAGAGCGCGCCAGGGACGACACACCACAAAGTAGAAATCACCAGCGTCTATGGACGGGAGGAAGCGCGGAAAGTCATCCGTGCCAGTCACGCCGACTATCGCGCGAAGTATCCGGAGTTGGGTTCATTGTGGCCGAAGAATCTGTAGCGTGCGATGGCCTTTAATCGCTGTTCCCTTCGTGAAACGTTCTGTTTCTGAGTATCACGGTTAGACCTGGAAGACCGAGGGACGGCCTGCATGGGGTCATGACACCCTACAGGGATCAGCGATTACAAGCCGGAGACGGTCTGTTCCAGTAGCTCCCGATTCTTGGGAGCGTTGAGAAACTGAATGAGTGCGGTTCGCAGCGTACGATTGAGGCGCAACCTCGCGTGCAGCGCCAGCTGGATAAATTCTACTCCACACTCACGGCCCTGCACCCAGGTCACCCGGCCCAGCTCAATGGGTAGGGACGACGACTGATCCGGTAAGAGCAGATTCACGCGCACCTTGCTGCCGAGAGCCACTTCACGATCGCACACGATCGAACAACCATCCATCGAGAGGTTTCGAAGCATCCCCTCACAGATATGGGATTCGCCGCCTATAATGAGCGGAGCATGGAAGGGAAACCGTTTGTAGGTGCGCTTGTGAGAAAACTGCGCCATTGCGTCTCCGTGATGGAGGGTGATTGTACACAGCCACCATGTGATGCGGTATCCTACATTGGGAGGGCAGGGAGCAGTTCGAGACGTTCTAGGGTGTACGAATTCCTTGGGACAGCCCGCGAGATCGTAACGTGGAGCCATCCCGAGAAATAGTCAGCCCCTGTCTCAAGCAGCGGCAGTCGTCAGACCCGGCGGTTCAGAATAGGTGAGCACTATGCACCATGAGACATCACTAGGGCCAAACGTCCCTAGCTTAAAACGCAAAACGGGACTATTAGGCACTAATCACCATCTGGCAGTCGATGTTATCTATCAAGGTAAGATTCTATTCTGAAATTCAGAGTGAGTATGTAGAACCTCGCAGGTACTTTGAACTAGAGCCGTAATGCTCTCTTGTGGTATACGCTAGAGCCATACGTACCAATAATCGTCTTAACTTAATACGGCATGAATCCATCCATCACCAATTACTATGATTCTGAATAGGGCCACTCAGGCCTGCTAGGGCGGGAACCATCGCGGAACCGTATCGTGGACAGGTGCTTCAGGAAGACATGATCTTGAAGATGTCATTTCAGGAACCCACACCGGGGAGGTGCTTGTGGAAACCGTGAACGAAATGGTGGGAGCAAGTCCCGCCATCTGCGCAGTCTTTGATTTGGTTCGGAAGATGGCGACTACCGAGATGCCGGTACTGATCACCGGCGAGACAGGCACGGGCAAGGAATTGACTGCGCAAGCAATCCATGAGCGAAGCCTTAGAAAGCACGGGCCATTCGTGCCGATCAACTGCGGAGCCATCCCGGAAACATTATTGGAATCGGAATTATTCGGTCATGAACGCGGCGCCTTCACAGGAGCCGTTCAACAAAAAAAAGGCAAACTGGAAGCGGCAGCTGGCGGAACATTGTTTCTTGATGAGGTTGGCGATCTGCTGCCCACCCTACAGGTCAAGCTGCTTCGTTTTTTGCAGGAGGGCACCTTCGAACGGGTCGGGGGGCAAGAAACGCTCCACGTGGATGCGCGTGTGCTTGCCGCGACCAATGTCGACCTGAAAGCAGCAATCGACAAAAACCTGTTTCGGGAGGACCTCTACTATCGGCTTGGCGTGTTACGCATTCATCTGCCGCCTCTGCGGGACCGGGGCGAGGACAGCTTGCTCATGGCAATGGTCTTTCTCAAGCAGGCAGCCGCGACCTATCGCAAGTCGATTCGAGGCTATACGGCCCACGCCATTGACGTGCTGCGGACCTATTCCTGGCCAGGAAACGTGCGGGAGCTCAGTAATCAGGTCCGACGCGCCGTTGTCATGGCGGAGGGAGAGGAGATTACTCCGCAGGACTTAGATCTGGCCGGCGAAGAACTTCATACGGTGGACACACTGGATTCCCTCCGGGCCGCTCACCGCCGGATTGAGATGGAGTTGCTGGTGAAGGCGATCAGTCTGCATCAAGGGAACTTGACCCGGGCAGCCAGAGACTTGGAGGTGAGCCGCTCGACGTTGTATCGCAAACTGCGAGCCTATGGGCTTGAAAAGTTTGTGCCCGCCGCAACCCCGCATTCTCTTAGTTCCAAATCCAGGTTCAAGAAATCGGCAACACCCTCTGCGCAGGAGAACAGGTGTGGAGAATCGCCTGAATCTGCTCCGGTGGGTACCCCCATGGAACCAGTGCATCAGCTCTCTTAACCAGCTCGTAGAGCTGGTTCATTACTAAAGAATCGCCATTCAAGGCCTGACTTCAACGCACATTCGTCTGTGCCTGAAAGAGTTGATTCGTCGAACAGCATATAGTTGAGAAGTGTTTCATAATGCAACACCGTGAAGAAGAAAAATTTTACGCAAGATCTAGGTACGTCTTCATGATGATTCGTATTCCATGTGGTGAACACATCAGATGAGACGATGGTACGGGTCCTAGCGCATTCGAAAAATTAGCACGTTGTGTCCCATAATGAAACAGTCCGTGATTGGCATATCATCACCAGCGTGAAACAAAATCGACGTCCGACTCTCAAGAACATGGACCATTCTTTTCTCCTATTGGAAAAAGGAGTCTGCTCTATTAGAAGGGAGGAGTCAAACGCGAAGGAAATTAGTGTCCTAAAATAATACACATGGCTACGATTTCATACAGTCGAGTCACTCACCATCTGTAGAAATATCTCAGAATGCCTGAGCAAATAGAAATATTACGTATTGGGCACCTGAATTGCTTAACGAATTAAAGGAACGTAGTGCGTAGCACAGAGCGGTATGGGGAAATTGTGGATAACGTAAAACCGACCGAGCGAATTGTTCTTCTGCATCAGTTGACAGCCAGGAAGCCTCATCAGAATGAGTTGGTACGTAGCCCCATGCCACAGCTTCAGGCCTTGCAAGCGTCATCCAGAGAAGACGTAGAAGAAGATATATCGCCAGACTGGTGGTTCCATCACTTTGAGCCAGTCTGGAAACCATTTCTTCAATGGCTTCGCAGTCAGAAGAATGTGACTCTGCTTGAGTTTGAACGAGCCGCTTCTCAAGTTCCAGGTCTTACACCTATCGAGAAAACCATTGCCATATCCGCGTTCCGTCAACAACATGAACAGGGATCAGTCCCTTCCCAGAACGCTCCCGCGTTTCGTCGTGAACACAGCCTGTCTGCGGTTTAGCTGACTCTTCCATCTTCGTCTGACCCGGCTCTACGCCACACGTGGCCCGTGCGCGTCGGTGAGAGCCTGAGAAGCAGCCTGTTTGTTTCTCCGCGACTGGACTAGATAGAGGAGCAGTTCTTATGGAGTCGTATTCTCGGTGAGATAGTAGTACTGAATCAGACGTTCTTGCACGAGCGGAAGAGCGGAAGCCGTCGCGTTCTGTGACGGAGAAGAGTGTTCTGCGGTCAGCTCTTTGATCCAGTTGCCCATGTCATCATACTCATAGGTGGTGATCCACTTCTGTTGCTGATCTTGGCCAAACGCTTCGGTCGTCGCTCGCACCCGCCTTCCCCTGTCGTCATAGTCGTTCGCAACCCGACCAGCCACAGTCCCGTGCGCATTGTAAATGACGAGCTCATGTAGTCGGCCCCACGCGTCATACTGGTGTTTCAGCTCACTGAACAGCTCACCCTTACTGTACCTCGCGGAATAAATGCGCCGCCCGAATACGTCAAACAGACTCTTGTAGGCCATCGAATGGTTGACCCACAGTTGTTGCGAGAGGTGGCCCTGCTGGTCGTACAAAGAGAACTCGGCATACTGAAAACCGCCGTTCTCTGAGGTTGTCACAGACGCAGTGTCACGGCCCTCTGAGTCTTGCGCATACACGACCTGCTTCCGAAACATGAGCCTCCCGCTGGGATCGAGCGCGAGTTCCTCCTGAAGATGGCCGTCCTGGTCGTATCGGAAGAGAGAATACGTGGCAGTATTGGCATATGCCATGTCGATGACGGCCTCAATGAGGTGGCCCGCGCGATCATAGGTTTCCGTCGTAGAGTAACCCAGTTTCTTGATGGTCACGCTGCGAACAGGCCCAATGAGCTCATTCGTGGTTCTGGTTGTCTCGGCAACACCAGCCGTCTCCCAGAAACTCGCCAGAAGAGTTGCCAATAGGATTGAGACCAATCGACGATACATACACACCTCCCCTCAACATCCTACGACCAGACTGCCAAAATATGAAGCAAGAGCAGGAATTTAGGCAGGTGAGGTGAGTGAACCATCGCCTTCATGATCGTGCCAGACCGACCTTGAAGAGAGGGATGCAACCGTCTGATCCGAATGCGAACCCTGTGCATTCTCACGCCAACGAACACCTGTGGAATTTGCACCTCGTTCGGCTGTATTCTTTATGACCCCGTATTCGGAAGTGTAGTCTTCCAAGCAGACTCAGAAAACAGCAACGGGGTGATATTTGACTCGTCGAATAGCGCAATTGAACGGCAGCGGCACATGCAACCAGACACACATCCATCATCAGGCCCTGTCGCGAGGTTTCTCGAAGACGACCACCGACGGCTGGAGGAACTCCTCAACAAAGCCCTGGCCTCTGAGAGCCGGATCGAGCAGGGACAGTATGATGAGTTTCGAGCCGGGCTGCTTCGACATATTGGGATGGAGGAGAAGATTCTCCTACCTGCGGCACAGCGAGCAAACAGGGGCACACCGCTGTCGATTGCGGCAACGCTTCGACTCGACCATGGGGCCATTGCGGCTTTACTCATGCCCACTCCCACACCCGAACTCATCGCGGCACTACGCTCGATCTTGAACAAGCACAACGAGGTCGAGGAAGGGCTAGACGGCTTGTACGCCATCTGCGACAAGTTGGCGGGCGATCAGACGGAGGATCTGATAGCGAAACTCCATGCCGCCCCAGCCGTGGCTGTGCTTCCGCATTCGGATACTCCGGCTGTGCTGGGTGCCGTCCGTCGCGCTTTGGAGCGGGCCAAGTATGAGTCTCTTTCCAATTCGATGCCATTCTGATGATCATCCGCTTTGACATGCGATATGGTATGCTGCGCCTCTAATCATGACGACTGAGACGACTCTCTCAACTGAACTGACGGCCGCCACAGGGCGACGGCGGACCTTTGCCATCATCAGTCATCCGGACGCCGGAAAGACGACGTTGACGGAAAAGCTCCTGCTCTACTCCGGGCTTATCCGCACAGCTGGGATGGTTCGCGGACGCAAGGGCGGAAAGAGTACGGCATCGGATTGGATGGGCATGGAGCAGGAACGCGGGATCTCCATCACCGCCTCAGCCATGCAATTTCCCTATAAAGGCGCCGTCATGAATTTGCTCGATACGCCCGGGCACCAGGATTTCTCAGAAGATACCTATCGCACCCTCACAGCGGCTGACAGCGCGATTATGGTGATCGATGCAGCCAAGGGCGTGGAGGCCCAAACGCGCAAACTCTTTACGGTGTGCCGGCTGCGGCGCATTCCCGTCCTCACTTTGATCAACAAAATGGACCAGCCAGGACGGCCGCCACTGGATCTCATGACGGAAGTGGAACAAGCCTTGAGTATTCATGCGAGTGCGGTCAATTGGCCGATCGGGTCAGGCAGCGACTTTGTCGGCATCGTGACCAGGGCCGACAGCCAGGTGCAGCTGTTCAGCAAGACCGCGCATGGTGGGGCCTCGAAAGTGACGACGCAGACCTTGCCGCTCGCCGAACTCGATGTCACAGGTCGTGTCTCGCAAGAAACCATGGACCAGGTCCAGCACGATTTGGATCTCTTGGACATCGCCGGCAATCCCTTTACGCGTGAACAGTTTCTGCAGGGCGACATTACCCCGGTTTTTTTTGCATCGGCACTCACCAACTTTGGGATCGAGAGATTTCTGGACGCGTTTGTGGAATTGGCCCCGAGTCCTGGGGCAAGGCAGGCGAACCGCGAGGACGGAGCGGAGATGTCGGTGGAACCGATCGACATGCCGTTCAGCGCCTATGTCTTCAAGCTGCAAGCCAACATGAACCCCAAGCATCGTGACAGTACCGCGTTCCTTCGAGTCTGTTCAGGCCGATTTGAGCGCGATATGGTGGTGAAACATCATCGGCTGGGGCGAGACATTCGGCTCTCGCGTCCGCATAGCCTGGTGGCGCAGGAACGGAGCACAGTAGAGGAGGCGTACCCAGGCGATATCATCGGGATCATCAACCCCGGTATCTTCACGATCGGCGATACGGTGTCGCTGACGGGCGGATTCAACTTCAAACCTCTGCCGCAGTTTCAGCCGGAAATATTTGCCCGTCTTCGACCGACTGACGTTGGAAAACGCAAAGCATTCGACAAGGGCCTGTCCCAGATGGCGCAAGAGGGGACGGTGCAGATCATGCGGAGCCTCAATGATCAGGAAGCGTTGGTTGCTGCGGTCGGCCGTCTCCAGTTTGACGTATTGCAATATCGACTGCGCCACGAATACCGTGTGGAAACCATTCTGGATGCGCTACCCTTTACCTGCAGTGCCTGGCTGGACGGAGACCCAGCCACATTCAAGTCACCATCGGCCTCAATGATGGTGAAGGACCACCGGGATCGAGTCGTCGTCCTCTTCGGCGATCAGCTCATGAAGAATATCGCCCGCGATCGGAATCCAGACCACGTGTTGCGAGACATGGGATAGTGTGATCGGGAGATAACTCCTTCGGCTTGCGGCTCTTTCCGTTTGGGAAACGGTGGACACACAGATTCGAGATCAGTTAGCCTGCCAGCGAACTGAACTGGCTAATGAGCGGACGCTGCTGGCCTATGTCAGAACTGCGTTGGGTTTTGTAATTGTCGGCGTTCCGGCCCGTGTGGTGGGTGGATTATCCATACATTCAAGCGTTGGGTGGGCTGTCGTTAGGGGTAGGAGCAGGGTGCCTCGGGCTCGGTATGCGACGGTTCATGACGGTTAAACGCTTCCTCGCTCGAGAATTCGGGAGTTCAAGAGGAAAGCCGATAGATCCAGTCGTCTAGCGTCCGGTAGAAGATTTCATCAAACTATCTGCCTGAGGGGGTAGGAAACCGAGGTAGCCTCGGTGCCGTTCCGCCAACTCCAAAACAGAGAACGGTTGGCCGTCAACCATCTCCGGAGAAGAAAAAATCTGCCGGAGATGGTCTCCCGGAGCTCCGACAATGTTGCCGGCAAATACCACGCCTTTCTGCTTGAGCCTGGCCACTGCGTGGTCGATGTCCTCCACACGAACGGCGACGTGGTGAAAGACCTTGTCACCGAATTTATTGACCCAACCGGGAATAATGCTGGTCTTGCCTCGTTCATCCGGATAGGCCTGGTCGACAAAGAGCGCCGGGTAGCCCGGCTTCCGATAGACCTTTGCGTACCAATCGTCGTACTGCAAGGTCTCATCATAAACATAGCCGAGTGCGACAAATGGTTCGGCTCCTCGGTCGATGTCGAGTGTCCGAATCGTGACATGGTCGATGAGAGGAGTAAACCCCACACCGGTTTCGTCAAGCATCGTTTTCAGCACTGCGGCGGCACGATTACGCGCCAGATAGTCGGCAACCATCCGCTCCATGAGATCATCAAGTTCTTGAGTCTGATCCATGGTCACACCTCATTTACGATCCAAACTTAATACCTTGAGCCAGCGGGAGTTCCGTTCCCCAGTTGACCGTGTTGGTCTGGCGGCGCATATAGGCTTTCCAGGAATCTGATCCAGCTTCGCGGCCTCCCCCTGTTTCCTTCTCTCCACCGAATGCCCCGCCGATCTCGGCTCCTGATGTTCCGATATTGATATTGGCGATGCCGCAATCGCTGCCGGCAGCGGAGATAAACCGTTCGCCATGACGCAGATGATTGGAAAACATGGCGGAGGAGAGTCCTTGAGGCACATCGTTTTGCATCTGAATCGCCTCATCGATCGTCTGAAAGGTCATGATATACAGAATCGGCGCAAAGGTTTCGCGTTGTACGACAGACCAGTGGTTCTGTGCACGCACAATCGTGGGCTCGACGAAAAATCCAGCGCGGCTCAGGACGCGACCACCGCAAAGAATCTGGCCGTCCTCTTTCTTAATCTCGTCCAGCGCAGCACGATAGCCCTCCACCGCCACCTGGTCGATGAGCGGCCCCATGAGCACATCTTTTTCGAGAGGATTACCGATCTGCACTTGAGCATAGGCCTTCACGAGTCTGCCGACAAGCTCCTCATACCGCGATTCATGGACAATCAGACGCCTGGTTGTCGTGCATCGTTGCCCCGCAGTCCCGACGGCACCGAACACAATCGCGCGCACGGCCATGTCCAGGTCGGCAGTCTCATCAACGATGACGGCATTGTTACCGCTGAGTTCGAGCAGCGTGCGTCCCAATCGCTGACCAACCGCGGCGGCGACTCGGCGCCCAACCGACACCGATCCTGTGAACGAAATCAGCGGCAACCGTGGATCCTGCACCATGTTATCCGCCAAGGCCGGTTGGTCGGTGATGAAGAGCGAAAAAATGCCGGCATAACCCTGTTGCTGCATCACGCGATTGCAGATCTGTTGCACCGCCACGGCACAGAGCGGCGCCTTGGGTGACGGTTTCCAAATGACCGTATCGCCGGCGATGGCGGCCACAAAGGCATTCCAGGCCCACACGGCAACTGGAAAATTGAATGCGGTGATCACGCCGACCGGTCCTAAGGGATGCCACTGTTCGCTCATCCGGTGGGCCGGGCGTTCGGACTGCATCGTGGCGCCGTAGAGCATCCGAGATTGACCGACGGCGAAATCCGCCATGTCGATCATTTCTTGGACTTCGCCATCGCCCTCTGCTTTGATCTTGCCGACTTCCAATGAGACGAGCGTGCCCAATTGATCCTTCTTCTCACGGAGGGCTTGGCCGATGAGCCGAACAATCTCGCCACGCTTCGGTGCAGGAACCATCCGCCAGGCACGGAACGCTTCACGCGATTCTTTCACAATCCGTTCGTAATCCTCTGGCGAACAGGGATAGACGCCGGCAATCTGCTCACCAGTAGAAGGATTGATCGAGGGGAGGAGAGACCCATCATTACGACCGGACCACCAACTACTACCGGTACTCCCCCCGGAATTCACGGCTTGGATACCCAGGTCTCTCAGCGCAGTGTGACTCGTGCTCATCGGAAGCAGGCTCCAAAATCATTCGCCAAGAAATCTTTCAGTAGTACGGATTCCTGAGTGATGAATCCATGGTACGCTGATGGATGGGTCAACACAAGATCCATGACACAGCAGACACTCGATGCGGTCGTGACTTGGATCGCCGACCAGAGTTTTCCCTTGATACATTGCGGATACACTTTTTTCACATAATTCTCCTCAAAGAACCCGTCCTCCCTCTTGCCCATGACCGAGGCATAGACCAAGACGACATCCTGAAGGGTCTGAGGAACGGCATGTTCGAGCACACGCTTCAGCGTCCCTCGGTCTTCGTTGAGCTTGAGGTCCTTCATCAACAGTTGTATCTTTTCACAGTGGCCGGGATAGCGGAGAGTCTTGTAATTCATGGTTCGGACTTTTCCCTCGTAGCTGTCGGCCAAGGTGCCCAATCCACCTGATGTATTAAAGGCTTCGTACAGCAGCCCGTCCAGCTCGATCGTTTCATACCCTTCGAGCGGTTGCAGCGGGACTTTCTCGCCTTGTTCGATGCCGTAGCACACATTGCCATATTCATTGATCAGCCCATCGGTCGACCAGGTGAGCGAATACTTAAGCGCATTACTGGGATGGACCGGCAGCGCACCCACCCGCATCTTGACCGTATCGAGCGTTTCAAAATGTGTCATGAGCTCATGCGCCACAATACTGATGAAGCCTGGCGCCAGCCCACATTGCGGCATGAACGCATGCGTGGCGCCTGTGCTCAAGACCTTGATCTGGTTCGTCACCTCGACATCTTCAGTCAGATCGAAGTAGTGCAGATGATGGGTCAAGGCCAAACCGGCGACGGTCGGATTACAGAAATAGGGGAGACTCGAAAGAACCGCGTCGAATCGATGCGCGGAGAGATAGGTGCCAACGGCATCCGGATGCCGTACGTCCAGCAGACAGGGGGTGACCCGTTCCAAACCGAGCTCTTCGACCAGATGTTTCGGCGCATCCAAGGTCATGTCGCCCAGATGAACCTCGTACTGGCCACGTTGATTCAGGAGACAGGCGATCAGAGACCCGATCTTGCCGGCACCGAGGACGAGCACGCGATGCATCATGAGACATTATACTCCACCGTCGCTCTCTGACCACTGGCTTTGAGAAATGGAGCACCTAATAGGGTAAGTCGTCAATGTTGATCGAGAGAATCAATGACATACTGCAGACGGTCGATTGGCTCTGTTATGGACTGACTATATTGGCAGAGGGGAATATCGGCTTGCAGCCTTCGCAAGAGCGTCGTCATCTTCATCGTGCTGGGCACTTCGCAGATCCAGACATGCATGCCGGATTCCAATTCATCGAAATGGCGCTGCACACGAAAGCTCGGCTGCTCCATAAAGTAGGCGGAGAGAAAACCGTTCACGGCCGTCACGACCCAGGGCTGTTCCTTGATGTAGCGATAGCTCAGCCGTAGTTCTATCATTGTGGCTTGGTCTTCGGACTCCATCGCCACACTCTACCAAGTCTGGCTATGAAGCCGCCACTGCTCAAACAGAATGTGTTGTTATTGTCGAGCTGGGCTGGAAGATGCAGCAGGCTGTGAAGCAAGTGGCCCGTCGAGTTGAGCGGATCGAAAGGATTCGTGCCACGATAACAATTGCCAATGGCCATTGCGGCGTTCAAGCACCCCGGTTTCTCGCATCGGAAGCACAGTCCGTTTCACGTCAGGTCCGTCGGCCACATAGCGAATATAGTCGAGCTCCATCGCATACCAAGCCAGATCTCCTTTCGTCCAGACCTTCAGTTCATTGATCGGAATCTCAAGTTTCTGGGAATTAATGAATTCCTCTTGCATGCCCTCCTCAAGCTCCGTCCAACCGACATACTTACGACCGGCAACCCCGTAACTGATGATATCGGCATCGTGTGCCATCAGTCGTGAAAGCGTCGGCAGATCCTTTTCGGCATTGGCGCGCACCATGCGGCGGATGGCGGACTCTGGATCGGAAGGTTCCGATGCACTTGCGGCGGTCGGGGCACTGATCAACAGTGTCAGAACACACCACGCACACAGTCTGAGGCGGATCATGGATGACTCCCTTCATCAACCAGCTCGAAGAATCGAATCAGCGCTCCCATCAATACGCAACAA
>SWDO01000005.1:301674-330362 GCA_005116895.1 Nitrospira sp.
GTCACCGCAAAGACCGTGGACGGGATTATGATCTGCCAACGAGGAGAGTTTGTCGTCACGGAGACCGGTGTGGAAGGAGGCGTTATCTATACGGTCTCAAACCATGTTCGCGATGCCATCGCCACAGAAGGAACGGCCGCACTGTGGCTCGATCTCACCCCGGATCGATCACTGCAGCAACTCACAAAGGATCTTTCGAAGTCACGCGGGAAACGTACGCTGGCGACGCATCTCACACGGTGCGCCGGTGTCGCGGGAGTCAAAGCCGGTCTCTTGCGTGAAGTGGTGTCCAAAGAAGTGTTGGCAGATCCCATTCGCTTAGCGGCTGCCATCAAATCCATCCTGCTCACACTCACAGCACCTCGACCACTGGCAGAAGCCATCAGCACGGCCGGCGGTGTCTCATTTGAGGCGCTCGATAACCGCCTAATGCTTCGAGCACGTTCCGGTGTCTTTTGCGCGGGCGAAATGTTGGATTGGGAAGCGCCAACCGGAGGGTATCTGCTCACTGGTTGCATGGCGACCGGACATCTCGCCGGGACCGCAGCAGCCGCGTGGGCTCACGAACAACTCGCACAGCCTCCTGATAAATCATCTTGTTCTGTCAGGCGTGATGCGTCCGCATCACGCCAATAACCAGTTCCAGATTTTAGAAAGCCAGCTGGCGATCATTTCGATCCAGGAATCGATTATCGATGGTGGATCAATCCTCACAGAGGGTGATGGTGTTGCAGATTTGAGAGGAGCAGGACTCGGAAGAGGAGGGACAGCTTGTGCAACCTGTGTCAGTTCTGAATTCTGAGTGGGTACGACTGAGGATATGGACTCTTCAGAGATCACCGGCTCGGTTATGACGAGTTTCTCTCTTTCCGAATCCATCATCACTGATGCTTGGGGCCGTTGTATTTCCTCCTTGTACTGAGCCACTTTGGTTTGCAAGGAGACGCTCTCTTGCCGAATATCCACAATCTTACGTGCCAGCTGCCAACTCTGGTTCATCAAGGTCGCCACCTGTGTCTTCAGCGACGCGAATGCATCCTCCGCTCGCTGTCTCACAATCGGCAGCTGTTCTTCTTCTCGCTGAATCGTGGCCCGCAGTTCCGACATCGCGGCATCTTCACGTCGGTTCGAAGCCTGTAGTCCCGCGATCTCCTGATCCAGCTCCCTGACGTCTCCGCGTACCGCTTCCAAGGCTTGAGTCTGTTCTAGCGTCTCCGCCTTGACTTTTTCGTACGTACGCCGACTGACACAGCCGACTTCCAAGAACACAACCGCGGCGAGCACACAGAAGACAACTCGTTGAACGGCCAGGGACCTGGTTCCGGTAGGACGTGTCATAGGCGATGCCTCATGGGTTAGCCAAACTGCAACCCGTGCGACCAAGTTTGCAGTCGGTCCGGTGAGTAGCTACGCGTAAGATGTACACAGTTGATGGCCATCCGTCAACCATGCTCACTCCCTCTTCGAAGCACGCTTGGATAACCAGTCGGAGTGTGCGTACTATGGGCCATCATGTCGTCTGATGCGACCATGTCCATTCGGCTCCCCCCAGAGTGTGAAACCGCTCTCTTGGAGCGTTTTCTCAAGGCCGAGGCCATGGCGCTGTGGACCGTACGGTCAGCACGTTTACAGAACGTGCCTCCCAACGTTTATACCTTTCTCCGAAAACACGAGGAGGATGAGCAGCAGCATCTGGCACAATTTGAAACCATGATCGGTCGTCAGCCGCGTGAACGGGAACAGCTTCCGTCTGTACCACGACAGTGGCCGGCCCTGGCTGTTCAGATCTATGGCTATGAGTCATTGGGTTTAGAATTCGCGAGGTTGCTTCTGCCGCTACGACCGGACCTCTCCTCGATTCTGGAAGACGAGGTCGTGCACGTAGGGTTCTTCGAAGATGAGGTGCACCGTATCCTGAGAGGGAAGGGCGAGTCTGCTGAACAGGCACGGATCTCTGCCCGTGCGTGGTGGCGGAAACTACCCCGAACCGTCCATCGATATTTGGAGGCGCCGGTGCTCGAGCCCTTTCGACTGACACTGGCGACTCAGATTCTCACAGCAGTCGAGCAACGATTTATCGGGAGTGGACTTCTGAAGGGCGGGACGGATCCCTGAAGGAAATCAAGCTTGGCCAGAGGGTAGTCCGGTGACGGCCCCCATCTTGCGGTACTTCTGCTCCCGCTGTGCAAGAAGTTGCTCGACGGGCAGATCAAGCAGATCAAACAATTGGTTCGTCAGTGCTTTTCCAACCAGGTCGCAGACGGCTCGCGGCTCGCGATGCGCACCACCCACCGGTTCAGGAACAATCGTGTCGATCACGCCAAGCTCAAACAGGTCGTTGGCAGTCATTTTCAATGCGGCGGCGGCATCGGGAATCTTTTCCGGGTTGTCCCAAAGAATCGCGGCACAGCCTTCTGGGGAAATAACCGAATAGACCGAATGTTCCAGCATCAAGACACGGTCGGCAACGCCGAGAGCGAGAGCTCCCCCGCTGCCCCCTTCACCGATGACCACGGCAATAATCGGCACGCTCAAGCGAGACATGACAAACAAATTGCGAGCGATGGCTTCAGCTTGTCCACGCTCCTCGGCACCGATACCGGGATAGGCACCGGGCGTATCGATAAAGGTCATGATCGGGCGGTTGAACTTTTCCGCCATCTTCATCAGACGAAGGGCCTTCCGATACCCTTCCGGGTTGGGCATACCGAAGTTCCGTTGCATGCGCTCTTTGAGGGTTTTGCCTTTTTGATGACCGATAATCATTACCGGTCGGTCGTTGAATCTGGCAAACCCTCCCACGATGGCCCGATCGTCTCCAAACAGACGATCGCCGTGCAGCTCGAGAAAATCTCGCGTCAACTCGTTTATATAGTCCAGCGTGCTTGGGCGTTGAGGGTGGCGGGCCAGCTGCGTTCGCTGCCAGGGGGTCAGATTTTTGTAGAGCTCGTGTTCTACTTGCGCGAGTTTGGTGCGAAGCTTCCGTATGTCGTTCTGTGACGACGACTTGCCATTGGTGGCCGCAGCGGATAGCTTCTCAATCTTCTCTTCAATCTCACGGATCGGCTTTTCAAATTCAAGGTAGTCGCGCATAGCCCCAATTCCGTAGAATAATCAGCCAACCGGCCCAACTCAGATCGCTAGGATAGCAAAGAAAGAGCCCCTTTGCCTAGCACTTCCTCAACCTCCGACACAAAGTGATCACTGGGACACACGGTCAGGTTGGGGAGGGGATTTGTTTCAGCTTCCCAATTTGCATCGGTTCGAAACAACATAGAGATCGTGGTGCTGCCGGGATGTCGCAGGAAAACGTCACGCAATCGAGGCAATTGCTCAGGCAGCTCCGGACGATCCATGAGGCTGATGCGGATGCGCTTGATCGACTGGACCTGCACCTCGGCCAGCGATTCGATCTTGCTGCCACGGAGTTTGGTGCCTTTGTCGCCGCGATCGATCGTACCTGTGATACGAACGATCCGTTCCGGTGCGATCAGCTCACCAGCGGTCCTGAACAAATCAGGAAACACGATCACTTCCGTAGTCCCGTGTAGGTCTTCCACCGTGAGGTAGGCCATCCGATCGCCCTTCTTCGTCAGCATCGATTTGACCGAGGCGATTATGCCGCAGAGCTTTACCTCGCTGCCGTCCCCGCAGTCTTTCAATCCCACGGTTGTCGTGGTCGACAAGGCACTCAGCGTCGCTTCATAGCGGGTGAGGGGATGTGCGGAAATATAGATCCCGGTCAACTCCCGCTCATACTTCTGCCGCTGCGCCTGATCCCATTCCGGAAGGGAAGGCAGTGATGGAGCAGGCAAGGGCGCCGAGGCGGCATTCCCGTTAAGCTCCTCGCCGAAGATGCTGGTTTGCCCTAGATCGCGCTCCCGCTGCGCGGCCGCACCCTCTTCGACAGCTTGATCGAGTATCGCCATGAGTTGCGATCGCTTTGCACCGGTAGAGTCAAAGGCACCAGCCTTGATCAGGCCTTCCAGCATGCGTTTATTGACTTTATGCAGGTCGACCCGCCGGCAGAAGTCGAAAAACGAACCAAATGGGCCGGTCTGAACCCGGACTTCCAATACCGATTCGACCGCCCCCTCGCCGACGTTCTTGATGGCCGCCATGCCGAACCGAATGGCCCCGTCGGCCACGGCAAAATGCTTTTGGCTGGCATTCACGTCCGGCCCCAGCACTTTGATTTCCAGGTCCCGACATTCCGTGAAATAGCCGACCAGCTTATCCTGGTTGCCCATATCGGTCGTCATGAGGGCCGCCATGAACTCGGTCGGGTAGTGGGCTTTCAAATAGGCTGTTTGATAGCAGACGACGGCATACGCGGCTGCATGCGATTTATTGAAACCATGTCCCGCGAACTTCTGGATCAGCTCATAGAGCTTCTCCGCTTTCTTCTCAGGAATCTTCTTCTGTGTCGCGCCCTCGATAAACTTGACGCGCAGCTTTTCCATCTCCTCCGGCTTCTTCTTGCCCATCGCTCGACGGAGAATGTCCGCTTGGCCCAGCGAGAAGCCGGCCATCTTATTGGCGATCGCCATCACCTGTTCCTGATAGACGATCACGCCATACGTGTCCTTGAGGATAGGTTCCAATTCCGGAACTTCATAGGCAATCGGGATCTTGCCTTGTTTTCGTTTGATGAAGTCGGGAATGAGATCCATTGGACCAGGCCGATACAGCGCGATAATGGCGATAATATCTTCGAATCGGTCGGGTTTCAGTCCGGTCAGCAGATCCCGCATGCCAGAGCTTTCCAGCTGGAACACACCCGTTGTTTTTCCAGAACTCAGCAACGCGAATGTGGCCGCGTCATCAAAGAGCACGTGATCGATTGCCAAGGACGGTGCCTGAGGATGAGTCTCGTTGATGAGGGTCTCGGCTCGTCGAATCATCGTGAGGGTCTTGAGACCGAGGAAGTCGAACTTCACCAACCCGATTTTCTCGACATCCCCCATCGAGTACTGGGTCACGATTTCATCGTTGGCCCCCTTGTAGAGCGGCACATGGTCGGTGAGCGGTCCTTCAGAGATCACGACACCCGCAGCATGGGTCGAGGCGTGACGGGCAAGTCCTTCAAGCGATTGCGCGTTGGCCATCAGCTCTTTGACCTTAGGATCCGTGTCAACCAGCTCGCGCAGGCGGGGTTCTGTCTCCAAGGCCTGCTTCAGCGTGATATTCAATTGGGTAGGGACGAGCTTCGCCACTTTGTCGGCGTCCGCATAGGACATTTCCAGCACACGTCCCACATCGCGGATCGCCGCCTTGGCGCCGAGCGTCCCGAAGGTAATGATCTGGGCGACATGGTCAGTGCCATACTTCTCCACCACATAGTTGATCACTTCCCCGCGCCGGTCCATGCAGAAATCCATATCGATATCGGGAAGCGAGACGCGTTCAGGATTCAAGAAGCGCTCGAACAATAGGGTATAGACGAGCGGATCGAGGTCGGTAATGCGCAGGGCATAGGCCACAAGACTGCCAGCGGCGGAACCCCGCCCTGGCCCTACAGGAATCCGTTTTGATCGAGCGAAACGGATAATGTCCCAGACAATGAGAAAGTAGCCGGCAAATCCCATCGAGCAGATCACCATCAATTCTTCTCGAAGACGCTGATCGTAGACCGCGGAGGCGACCCGGCTGGGCCTTTCTCGTAATCGTTCTTTCAGCCCGGCGAGCGCGAGATGGTCTAGATAGGACTCACGATCCTTGAATCCGTCCGGAATTCGGTACTGTGGGAGATAGGTTTTGTTCAGCGGGAGATCGAGCTCGCAATGGTCCGCAATGCGGCAGGTGTTCGTCACGGCACCAGGAAACTCTGCAAACGCCGGGGTGATCTCCTCCGTCGATTTGACATACAGCTGATCCGTGTCGAACTTCATCCGATTCGGATCGCTCACCGTCTTTCCGGTCTGCAGACACAACATCAATTCATGCGGTCGCGAGTCTTCCTTCTTCAGGTAGTGACAATCATTGGTGCCCGCGAGAGGGATCCCAAGTTTCTTATGGATCTCCATGAGGCCAGCATTGGCAACCCGCTGATGATCCAGTCCGTTGGCCTGCACCTCGAGATAGAAATGATCTTTACCGAAAATTTCATAAAATTCACCGGCCGCCGCCATTGCGCCGGCCATATCGCTCTGGCCAATCAAGTAGGGAATCTCACCACTCAGGCAACCGGAGAGGGCGATAATCCCGTCATGATGCAGCTTTAGGGCAATATGCTCGCGCTGCACGCGGACTTCCTGCTCCATCACCTCGCGCGCCTGCTCAGCCGCCTGACACGCCTGTTGCGCCCTTCGGAGCTCTTCCCCCTGAGCCGCCACGTCCGCATCGAACTCGCTCATCCGTCGGTCGCGCTCCCGGATGGCCTGTTCCAGTTGCTGAATCACGCCGCGATGGGCGGCCTCCCGATCACTCAGTTCCACCTCCAACTGATGGACACGACTCTGTACCGATTCGAACGTCTTCAGGCGAGCTCGGAGCTGCTCCCGGTCAGCAAGGCCTTCGTTGAGTTGGGCAATATGCTCGCGCTGCACGCGGACTTCCTGCTCCATCACCTCGCGCGCCTGCTCAGCCGCCTGACACGCCTGTTGCGCCCTTCGGAGCTCTTCCCCCTGAGCCGCCACGTCCGCATCGAACTCGCTCATCCGTCGGTCGCGCTCCCGGATGGCCTGTTCCAGTTGCTGAATCACGCCGCGATGGGCGGCCTCCCGATCACTCAGTTCCACCTCCAGCTGATGGACACGGCTCTGCACCAATTCAAACGTCTTCAGGCGAGCTCGGAGCTCGTCCCGATCCGCGAGGCCCTCGTTGAGTTGGGCAATATGCTCACGCTGCACGCGGACTTCCTGCTCCATCACCTCGCGCGCCTGTTCAGCGGCCCGACACGCCTGTTGGGCCGCTTGAAGTTCTAGACCATGGGTAGCCGCCTGTGCAGTGAATTCACTCTCACGTCGGCGGGCCGCGACTGATTCAGTTTCAAAGTCCGTCAACCGTTTCGATCGTACGGCCAATTCTGCTTCGAGCGCTTTCACCCGTTCACCGCGTGCAGTGACTTCTCGCTGGGCTGACGAGTGCAACGTCTCGGACGACATGATCTTCTGTTCGAGAATCTGCATCCCTGACGTCTTCACCTTCAAATCATGTGACATCGTCTCCAGTGCCTGTTCTTTGCTTCGCAACAGATTGGCGAGATCCCCGTAGGAATGATCGGGCGAATTCTTTGGGAGTCCTCGCAATAACCAGCCAACCGCGACACCAATTCCTGCCGCGATGAGGAGACATCCGAGCATCTGGCTCATCAGTGTAATCATACGTCAGTCCGTCCTTACATCAGTAATTCAATCCGCTCATTCTGGTGCAGGCCCGATGGCGGTCTCCCCTGAGCCAGGGGGCGTGTCGAACCATAGCCGATGACGGTAAACGGATTCGGAAGTCCGTGACTGGTCAAATACTGCTTGACCGCTTCGGCACGGCGCCGACTCAGTTGCATATTGTACTCCGCTTCACCTCCCGTATCGGTATGGCCCGCGATTTCAATTGGCGTGTCGGGAGCTCTCCGTAAAAGCGTGATGATGTGATCGAGCACCACCTGTCCTTTTGGCGTGATCGTCGCGCTCTTGGGTTCAAACTCGATCGAGGATTTCATCAGGACTTGGTTCAACAGCAGCTGGAGTGCCGACAGAGGAACGGTAGCAGAAGACGAGGCTGCCCTCGATACCACCACCACACGGTCTTCAATGCGTAAACCCGCTCGTATCACCGGAGCCAACGCCTGTAAGATCTCCGCCTTCTCACGATGACCGGCCACCTGACCGTTGACCAGCAGCGAACGTCCATCGATGATGATAGAGCCTCGCTCGACCATCAGGCCCAAAACCGGCAAGAGTTGCGGCACCATATCCACCCACGCCGCCGTCTTGACCTGCTGATCAACGGTAAACTGGTCGATCACACGCATGCGCGTTTTTGCAGCGAGCGTCTGCGCCTGCTCGAGAATCGTCGTCTTACTGCGTTCAGTGGGCAACGAACCGCGAAGGACCAGGCTGCCTTGCTCGACACTGATGTGAAGGCTGGCGGGAGTTGCGATCGCGGACCGTGGCGGGGAGGCGAGGTGCCGAGGAAGGCACACCGCGCCGAGAAGCATGAGCGCAACTGCCCCTCCGGTGAGAACCCCTGCACGTCTCATGGGATCAACTCGCTGTGGAATGATGGAACAACCGGCGCGCGAGGCGGCACGGTACCACAGTTGATGATGTTTGTACTAGGTGAGAAATGGCCAGCCAAGCGGAGGGAACAAGAACACGCACAAACACGGGTTGCTGATGGGGCATGGGAAATATAAGGAACTGCTAGAGTGGAAAGAACTGGGAGGCACCCACCCTCATAGCACGATCGCCTCTCACACCAACCGCAGGCTAGTTAGAGCCGCTCCCCGTACTTTTGATAGTGTTGCTTCTTGGCATCAGCGATCCATTTCTCCCGTTTAATGCGATCAGGATCGGTCTCGAGCTTCTTAGCAATTTTCTCGATATCTTCTTGTTTCCATCGAGCAATTTGGATGAATGTATGAGTGCCCAGCTTGTGAAGCGTCTGTGCAAAGGCTGGTCCAATCCCGTGGATCTTCTTGAGATCATCTTCCTGCTTGTTCTTGGTGACCTTGGGCTGTCCCGCTGGAGCGCTCTGCTCGGCTCCATTCTGACGGGTCTGGCGAGGCCCCTCCTTTGTCGGGGCTGCCTTTGCCGGCACTGCTTTGTCACGAAGTGTCCCACGCAATTCTTTGAGACGCTGTTGCAGGCGATCGATCTGTTCATCCTTCCCAGGAATGCTCTGCACCGTTTGCGCGAGCTGCTGACGTTCTGCTTGGAGATCTTGTAATTGACGGTTGAAATTTGCAATCTGCTCGTCTCGTCCTTGCAACTGTCGCTCAGTGAGCTGTAGTTGCTCGCGGAGCTGCTCCTGTGCTGCGCATTGTTCTTGAAACCGTGCCACCTCTGACTTGTGTTCTTGGACCGTTCGTGCGTATTTTTTCTCCCATTCCTTGAGCTCTGTTCCCTTCTCACGGAGGAGGGTGGTGGTTGGCATAAGCTCGTCGATCCGGCGGTCGCGTTCCGCAAGGGACTTTTCGATCTGCTTGATGGTGCTCCGATGGGCCGCTTCCCGATCACTCAGCTCGACCTCCAGCTGATGGACGCGGGCTTGTATCGATTCCAGCTTCTCGACCTGGGCCCGGAGTCGGTCTCGGCCAGCCAGGTCTTTGTTGAGTTGGGCGATCTGTTCGCGGAGGACGCGGATTTCCTCCTTGTGAACTTTTTTTTTTCTTTGTTGAGTTGGGCGATCTGTTCGCGGAGGACGCGGATTTCCTCCTTGTGAACCTCGCGGGCCTGCTCGGCGGTCCGACAAGCTTCCATGGCATCCTGGACTTCGTCCGCCTGAGCCGCCGCAAGCGAATCAAACTCATTGACCCGTTGGTCTCGCTCCGCAATGGATTGCTCCAGTTGCTGGATCGTACCACGATGGACAGCTTCCCGATCGCTCAGTTCGACCTCCAGCTGATGCACACGATCTTGCACCGAAGCCAACCTCTCTATTTCAGCGCGCAGTCGGTCTCGATCAGCAAGACCTTCATTGAGTTGGGCAATATGGTCTCGCAGAACTCGGATTTCCTCCTTCAATACTGCCTGGGTGTGTTCGGCGGCGTGACAAGCCTGTTGCACTTCGTGGAGTTTGTCCGTCTGAGCGGCAGTATTTGCATCAAACTCGCCGATCCTACGGTCGCGCTCCACGATGGACTGTTCGAACTGCTTAAGGGCTCCACGATGGGCGGCTTCCCGATCACTCAATTCGACCTCGAGCTGATGCACACGATCTTGCACCTTGGATAGTTTCTCTAGGTTCGCACGGAGGCGATCTCGGTCGGCGAGGTCTTTATTGAGTTGGGCGATCTGATCTCGCAACACCCGGTTTTCCTCTTTCAACACCTCCTGAGTGTGTCCAGCAGCCTGACACGCCTGTTGAGCCCCACGGAGTTCATCCAGCTGAGCAACCGCACTCGCATTGAACTCACCGATCCGCCCATCGCGCTCCGCAAGCAACTGTTCGAACTGCTGGATCGCACCACGATGAGCCGTCTCCCGATTACTCAGTTCGACCTCCAGCTGATGCACACGATCTTGCACCGACGCCAGCTTCTCCAGATGGGCACGAAGACGATCCCGATCGGCGAGGTCATTGTTGAGTTGGGCAATATGGTCCCGCAGAACTCGGATTTCCTCTTTCAACACCTCCTGGGTGTGTTCGGCTGCGTGACAAGCCTGTTGCGCCCCACGAAGCTCATCTATCCGGACGGCCATGTTGCCATCGAATTCACGAATCCGGTGGTCGCGCTCGACCAGAGACTGTTCGAACTGCTGGAGCGCCCCCCGATGAGCCGCTTCTCGATCACTCAACTCGACCTCTAACTGATGGACTCGGTCTTGCACCGACTCAAGCTTTTCGACCCGGGCGCGGAGGTGATCCCGGTCGGCGATGCTTTCATTGAGCTGGGCGATGTGCTCGCGTAGGACCCGGATTTCTTCCTTCAAAACCTCGTGTGTACGTTCGGCAACCTGATAGGCCTGTTGAGCCCCGCGGAGTTCGTTGGCCAGCGCGCTAATGGTCGCGCTGAGCTCACCCACGCGTTGGCGTGCTGCAACTCCTTCAGATTCTAAGTCTGTCAGTTGTTTCGACTGTGTCGCCACTTCTGCTTCAAGCACCTTCACCCGCTCACCTCGTGCGGTGAGTTCTCGTTGGGTTGAGGTGGACTGCGTCTCGGACGACATGATCTTCTGTTCGAGCATCTGCATCGCCGCAGTCTTGACCTTCAACTCGTGCGAGGTCGTTTCCAGCGCCTGTTCCTTCACCCGCAGTAAATTGGTGAGCTGCTGGCACTGCTGCTCGAACGAATCTTTAGAGCTCTGCTGCAACCATCTGTTCAGTGTACTCATACGTCACTCAATCCTTAGATCGGCAGTTCGATAGAATAATTCTGTTTGAAGGCAGGTTTGAGGTCTCAGATGAAGGCGGGTACATGCCAAGCCAGCACCGATTGCGGTCATCGGATTCGTGAGTCCGTTACTAGTCCGGCTCAGTTGCATATTGTACTCTGCACTTGGGAGAGAATCCCCACACGCCTCATGAGCTCAGTCAGCTGACATGACTAGGACCACTGGGGTTAGACATGTGACGGTACCACATTTTATGATGCATGTACTAGGGTAAGATTTGTCCAGTCGAGCGGGTCAAGCAGGAGGATGCACACGTGCTCTTTGCGGCTCGGTCGGAGCTGGCCCACGGAATAGTGTTCGAGCCAGGCCTTTGTGACCGCCGAGTCGGCAAGATCGGCTTTGTTAAGAACTTTCAAGCACGGGCGCTGCCGGGGCAGACGCAGCTCTTCGATCAATGGATTGGAACTGGCCTGGGGGGCACGCGCATCCAGCACCTCGACAATGACATCGATCACTTCCATCGTCTTGGCCGCTTCTTTGCGCGCGGCATTCATGTGACCAGGAAACCACTGTATCGACATACTGGAGCATCTTTCTGATCAAGAGGACAGACTGACAGCCTCGCAGAGAGGGGCAAGAGACGTCAAGCACAGACCCTGCGCATGCAGGCAGTCACCAGAAATCGAGTAGTACCGATGATATGAGAATCAGGCCCCGAGAGTGGGCAACAGCGATTTGAGCTGTACGGCCAGGCCCATGTCTCCGCTCACGTGGAGGCGGCCGGTCGTCACACTGGCTGGAACAGTATTAACACGTGCGGACTGTCAGTGTAGTAAAGACAGCCTCTGAGGGCCGGCATGGCTCAGTGGACATAATTACAGGCTCACCTTCTTTATGGTGAGCCTGTAGGCGTTGCAGCTACAGACATTCCACTCGTGTGGAATTTTAGGCGTGCACTTTCTGATGATCGTCCCGGCGCCTGCGGAGATTCGATCCGATGCGCGTCCGCTCACGCTCATACCCCATGGCGGTGTAATATAAGGCGCGATCAAAGAACTGGCCGAGGATGTGCATCAGTTCCAGCTCTCCCTGCAGTTGCATGGGAGTATCGGAAAACCCTTCGCGTTGGACGAAGGCTGTCATGTGTTCTCTCGTGGCGGTGATGGCCCAGAGAAAGTGGCTATAGGCGACACCCTGTGCGGCACGGCGGGCACCTAGCTCTGTGTAGCGCTGTTCGACCTCCGCCTCGGTCAGGTCCATCAACCAGTTATTCAAGTTTTGGTAGATCTCCCGGGTGCGGGCTTGGAGCTCGTCCGCTGGGACTTTACGGAGATCGCTACAGCGGGGAGAGTTCCACACCTTTTCGCTGAGCTCTCGGGCAAGCTGTTCGGAGTTTTTCTCGATGAGTCGCACCAATCGGCGTGCCGGCATAGCGCACCTCCATTTAATTGGTTGTGTACGGGAATATCTGCGCTTCCGCGCCAGGGCAGACAATACTTGAATGATGCCGTCAAGGTCAATGACACGTTCGTCGGAGCTGGCAGATGCCGCCTTCCCATCTCGGTGGAAAGAAACATGCCCTTACAACCATCTCCGCCGCTCCTCTCAAGATCGAAAGGAGTCCTCATCTCAGGTTGGATAATTGGAGACCTGTTGTCTTGAACTTACCCCACCCATTTGCTATTCTTCGCCCACCTTTCGTAGTCGAGATATCTCATCCACATCTACTCACGATTCCAAGGAGTACTCACATGGCCGGCATCAAGCGGGCGTTGATCAGTGTTTCAGATAAGACCGGGGTCATCGAAATGGCAAAGGGGCTGAACGCGATTGGCGCGGAGATTTTGTCTACGGGGGGAACAGCCAAAGCGTTGCGCGACGCCGGGATAAAAGTCACGGATGTCGCAGCCTACACGGGCTCACCGGAGATTCTCGATGGTCGGGTGAAAACGTTGCACCCCAAGATTCATGGCGGCTTGCTAGGACGCCGGTCGCTTCCGGCGCATGTCGAGCAGATGACTCAACATGGGATCGGTCCCATCGATGTGGTGGTAGTCAACCTCTACCCCTTTGAAGCCACGATCGCCAAACCTGACTGCCGTTTCGAGGATGCCATTGAACAGATCGATATCGGTGGCCCGTCCATGCTGCGGTCGGCAGCGAAAAATCATGACGATGTGCTCGTTGTTGTCGATCCTGCCGATTATTCACGTGTACTGGAAGCGGTGAACGGCAATACGGTGACCCCAGCACTGCGTCGTGAGTTGGCCATGAAGGTGTTCCAGCATACATCCCGCTATGATGGATTGATCGCCGGCTATCTGGAGAAACACGCTCAGGCCAGGGAGGTCAAGTTTCCGAAAGTGTTGTCGCTGCAGTTTGAGTTGGCTGAGTCCCTCCGCTACGGAGAAAACCCTCACCAGCAGGGCGCGTTCTATCGTGAATTGGACAGCAAAGAGCCATCTGTTGCTCGTGGAAAGATCTTGCACGGCAAAGCGATGTCCTACAATAACTTCCTTGATGCGAATTCCGCGCTCGAGTTGGTGAAGGAATATGAGGAGACGGCCGTCGCGATCATCAAGCACAATAATCCCTGTGGTATGGCGCTCGGTGAGACGCCGGTGGAGGCATACGTCAAGGCGAGAGAGACGGATCCCGTGTCTGCATTCGGCGGGGTGATTGCCTTCAACCGGCCGGTGGATTTGGCGGCTGCCAAGGAAATCACGTCCACATTTGTTGAGGTCGTCATAGCTCCTGGATTCGCTGGAGAGGCGTTGGCGGAATTGAAGAGGAAGAAGGATCTGCGCTTATTGGATGTGGGTCCCTTGACAAAGGTGAAGCAGGAAGGATTTGATCTGAAGAAACTTGTTGGCGGGCTCATCGTCCAAGATCGGGACCTCGGCGTCTTGCTGGATCTTCGGACGCTTGCCGTGCCGACCATCCGTAAGCCGACAAACGAAGAATATGCCGCGTGTGCGTTTGCATGGAAAGTCTGCAAACACGTCAAGTCCAACGCGATCATCTATGCTAAGCCAGGCCAGACCGTCGGCATCGGGGCGGGACAGATGAGTCGTGTGGATTCCGTGAAGTTGGCGGCCATGAAAGCGCAAATGCCTGTCAAAGGCTGTGTCATGGCCTCCGACGCATTCTTTCCGTTCCGCGATGGCCTTGATGCTGCCGCCGAAGTCGGGATCACAGCCGTCATTCAACCAGGCGGATCAATCCGAGATCCGGAAGTCGTCAAAGCTGCGGATGAACATGGAATGGCGATGATTCTCACCGGAATGCGGCATTTTAGGCATTGATAACGATCGTGAGCCGTGATGAGTGAGCAGTGATGGGTGAGTCGTTGACTCGTCGCCTGTTGTCGCGACTATGTACCCGCACCGTCTTCCCTCCGAACTCGTCACTGCAGACCTGACATGAAAATTCTCGTTGTCGGCAGTGGGGGACGTGAGCATGCAATGGTGTGGAAACTCGCGCAGAGTCCACGCCAGCCAGTTTTGTACTGTGCTCCCGGTAATGCGGGAATCGCATCATTGGCGAACTGCATCCCGATTAAATCGGACGATATTGCCGGCCTGAAGAACTTCGCGCTCCAAGAAAAGATTGATGTGACAGTGATCGGACCCGAAGCGCCGCTCGCGCTGGGCATCGTGGACGAATTTCGAAAAGTCCGGCTCAAAGTGTTTGGACCAACCAGGAACGCCGCCCGCTTAGAAGCGAGTAAGGTGTTCTCGAAGGAAGTCATGGCACAAGCCAAGATCCGGACGGCCCATGCCAAGAGTTTCGAAAAAATCAAGGATGCACTGGCCTATGTCGAGCAGCAGACGTTACCGGTTGTGATTAAAGCGGACGGGCTGGCTCAAGGAAAAGGCGTCATCATTGCGACCACTCAAAACCAAGCAAAACAGGCAATCATCGATTCGATGGAGAAGGCCGTGTTCGGCCAAGCGGGCAAACAGGTGCTGATCGAGCAGTTTCTTGACGGCGAGGAACTGACAATCATGGCGTTTACCGATGGCAGGACCGTGGTGCCGATGCCACCAGCGCAGGATCATAAACGGGTTGGCAATGGAGACACCGGCTTGAATACCGGCGGGATGGGCGCCTATTGCCCGGCCCCACTGGGAACGACCGAGATCCAAGAACAAGTCCGTCGTGAGGTCTTGCAGCCGATGGTGGACGCCATGGCGCGGCTTGGTTCGCCGTTTCAAGGCGTGCTATATGCCGGACTGATGATGATGGACGGGACACCGTACGTACTCGAATTTAACGCTCGCATGGGCGATCCAGAAACTCAAGTCGTGCTGCCCTTGCTGAAGAATGACTTCGTCGATGTTCTTGAAGCAGTGATAGAACATCGCCTTGACCAACTTCCTGTTGAGTGGCACTCGGACGCGACGGTCTGCGTGGTCATGGCATCAGGAGGCTACCCTGGTCCCTATCAGCAGGGACTACCGCTCTTTGGACTCCCCAGGGCGGCAACCTTATCGGACTCCTCCGTGGTCTTTCATGCAGGTACAGTACAGAGGGGACAGGAGATCGTGACAGCAGGGGGCCGCGTCCTCGGCGTACTCGGTCGAGGACGAACGTTATTGGAGGCACAAGGCGAGGCGTATCGAGTCGTGAAGACGATCTCATTTGAGGGTTGTCACTTCCGAACGGACATCGCACGCCGTGCTCTGAAGACATAAACCAGGACAGGCACTCTCCTCAAACAACGCATTCAGCAAACACCTCGATCTCACCCCGAGCTCTCATCCACACAGCTTGCTAGAGCTACCTGGATCTATGGCAATGCATTGCCGTAGATCCGAACACCCTGGGCCGATCTTCTTCTCAGCCGATTCCTACGATCTGTTACAATAGCTTCCCACAGTGGTCAGTGCTCAACATGCGAAGGACTCAGCATGTCTACACCAGCACCTGGCAATGACAGATTATGTCCGATGAAAGGGGAATGGCCATGACACGCCACGTGATGCACGTACTCAGCACGGTCGTTGGTTTCGGCTTCGCCCTTGGCCTTGTGGGATGTGACTATTGGCCGCCAGCCTTACAGGCTGAGATCGAACAATTGCGGTCGGAAGCCCAAACCCTGACCATAGAGAAGACTCAGCTTCAGGCCCAGGTCACCGACTTAACTCAGACCAAACAAGAGCTGCAGGGGCAGCTTGATGAACTGAGCCGCATCAACCGGGAAAAAACCGCTATGATGACCAGCCTCCAAAATCAGCTGGATGCGAGCCGCGCGAGAGCATTGAAGGCGATGGCTCCAAAGACACCACCTCATAAAAATAAGGCACAACCAACCGGAAGGACCGCGACCAAACTACCCACTAAAAGTATCCCGAAGACGCCGACAGGCAAACACCACACTCCCGTGGCAATCGGTGTCCGATAATCGACCCACGAGCTTATTTTGAAGGGGAGGGCGTCGTTGTACTAGGTGTAGACGTTGATGAGCTGCTCGACGCCGCAGTCGGCGTCACTGTAGAAGAAGGGGCAGGGCTTGATGGAGCAGCCGCAGCCGGCTCCTTCTTTTCCCCAGCATTCTTTTCTCCCGAACTCTTTTCCCCTGAACTTGTCCCACCGGTTTCGCTACCCGTGCTGGATGGAGGCTTGAGTTTGTCGGAGTAGTCAGTGACATACCAGCCACTCCCCTTAAACATGATTCCGGGCGATGAAATCAGCCGTCTGATCGCTTTCCCACACCGTTCACAGGTCGAAAGTGGATCATCCTTGATGCTCTGCTTCACTTCAAAGCGATACGAACAGCCGTCGCACTGATATTCATATATCGGCACCGGTTTCCTCCCTCTTATCGTTGCAGCAACCTCAACTCTCTTACGCCAACTTCGTGAACGCCTGCCCCATTCGCTCAAGTCCTCGGGTGATATTCGTCATGCTGGTGGCATAGGAGAGCCGGAGATGCTCCAGACTCCCAAACGGTTCACCAGGAACGACCGCGATCCGTGCATCATGCAAAAGATACTGCGCCAGGTCATTCGGGGTCTTCAGCACTCCCGAAGGTCCACGTCTCCCCAACAAGCCTTTCACGTTAGGGAAGGCGTAGAAGGCCCCACTCGGCATTCGGCATGACACACCGGGAATCTTGTTCAACCCTTCCACAATGGCAGTTCGACGGCGGGAAAACTCTTCCACCATTATGCGTGTGAAGGGCTCCCCAAGGCGCAATGCAGCGACGGCGGCTTTTTGCGAGATGGAGCAAGGATTCGACGTGCTCTGGCTCTGAATATTGGCCATCGCGGTCAACAGATCCTTGGGGCCGGCCGCGTACCCGATTCGCCACCCAGTCATGGCGTAAGACTTTGAGACGCCATTGATAATGACGGTGCGTGCTGCGATCTCTGATCCCAACGAGGCAATGCTGATGTGCGTCGCCCCATCGTACAGCACCTTTTCATAAATCTCATCAGATATCACCAGAAGGTCATGCCGGACCGCTACTGAGGCAATCTGTTCCAGCGTCGCCCGATCATATGTTGCCCCAGTAGGGTTGCATGGGCTGTTCACAATGATGGCTTTGGTTCTCGGCGTAATGAGTCGTTCCAACTCTGGAGTATGAACTGCGTATCCGTCCTCTTCTTTGGTCGGTAACAGAACCGGTGTCGCATCGTTGAGCAACGCCTGATCTGCATAAGAAACCCAGTAGGGGATCGGAATGATGATCTCGTCACCCGCTTCGAGCAAGGCCTCCGCCAAATTATAGAGCGAGTGCTTTGCCCCGCAGGAGACAAGGATTTGGGACTTCTCATACCGGAGCCCCAGTTCAGCTTGGAGCTTGTCGGCAATCGCTCCCCGCAACTCGTCGATCCCGGACGAAGGCGTGTATTTCGTAAACCCCTCGCGTATGGCTGCTTCTGCCGCGGCCTTTACCGGCTCCGGCGTGTCGAAATCCGGTTCTCCGGCTGAAAAGTCGATGACATCGAGCCCTTGCGCGGCCATGGCCTTGGCGGTTGCCGCCATAGCCAGCGTCGGAGAGGGCGCGATACGACCGACACGTGCTGCCAATTTCATGATTTGAGACTCCGGATACGAGCTTGGAGGCGTCGGGCGACTTCCGGATGAAGAAAATCGACTAAATCTCCACCGTGTTGTGCCACATCTTTGATGATTGTCGAAGACAAGTATGAGTATTCTTCGCTTGGCATTAAAAACACCGTCTCCACCGTCTTCGCAAGTTTTCGGTTGATGAGCGCCATCTGAAACTCATGCTCAAAATCTGAAATGGCGCGCAAGCCACGGATGATTGCATGGGCGCCTGAACGCTCAACATAGTTGACGAGCAACCCATCGAACGGTGTCACTTCAACCTGTTCGACATCCTTCATAACCAGCTGTACCATATCAAGGCGTTCAGCCAAATTGAAGAGCGGATGTTTCGACGGATTTGGAGCAACGGCCACGATCACCTTGTCGAATATGCGGAGGCTTCGGGTGATGATGTCAGCGTGGCCATGTGTAATAGGATCAAACGTGCCTGGATAGATGCCGATTTTCATGCCAGTTCAGTAGCGGAACGGAAATAGAGGGATAAGGCGGTATCACCGTAGCGATACCGGCGCAAAAACTGGGTGCATCCCAACGATATGGGCAAATCGGTTTTCGCAGCATGTTCGATGACTAGCCAGGAATCCATGGCAAACAGATCGTAAGTCCGAGACTCAGCCAATAATGATGGCAGCTCGGATGCCTCCGCATAGGGTGGATCGGCGAAGACAATATCATAGGGACCGTTCCACTGATTGGGATAACTGAGAAACTGTTGAACAGTCTGACTCCGCACGGCTATTTCCTCACCGATGTGACACAGCTCCAGGTTTTGGTGTAGTAGTTTTAACGCATCACGGTTCGACTCGACGAAGGTCACGTGTTCAATGCCACGACTGACAGCTTCGATCCCCACGGCTCCAGTCCCAGCGTAGAGCTCCAAAAAGCGGCCATTCTTCAGCCGATTACCGAGAATTGAAAACAGGGCCTCTCGAACCCGGTCGGAGGTTGGGCGAAGAGCACGTGTTCGCGGCCCGTAAAGTCGACGACCTCGGTGGGTACCAGCGATTACACGCATACCAAAAACATCGTCTAGTAAAGGAGTGAATCTAACATAGCGTTTTTATAAGGGTCAAGAAATGCGGAATGGAAGGGAGACTATTTTGGTCACAACTGAGTCGGGGAGGAGCACGTAATACTTTTTTGACCGTCTTCGTTCAGAAGACTATAATGCGCTCATTAAGCTTGTTGCTACGTCAAGGACGAGAGGACCGTCCTGGAGTCCGAGTAGGCCCTCATGCGGACCAGACCCCGAGCACGAAACGCTATAATTTACCGAGCCGTGACGGTCTGAGGGGCGCGGGCAGCCAGACTTTTTCTACGGTTGTTGGAGATGGTGCGGTCAATAATGGCTCCACAATTAATGCATTTCCATGCATAGAACACGAGAAAAAAATCGGAGAACCGTTCTAGCATCATCATCCCTTTGCACTTTGGACATTCCATGGATTCCTCCCAAGGTGGCGACGTTCACAGCTGGTGGCAAACTTAAGCAAGAGCTGCACCAATTTGTCATATATAATAATTTCAATTGGTTATGGATTACGTATTTCCCGTAGACGGGTAATTTCGCCTTATTTGGCGGTACAAAAGAGTCCAGCTCGTCATTTTTTTGTCACCTGAGGTCTTCGTGGCAAGCAAGGAAGCGAGAAAGGGCATTGCGCACTGGCCAAAGACCGAACGTCCCCGTGAACGTCTTCTTGCCAAGGGACCCGAAGCGTTATCCGATGCCCATCTTCTCGCCATCCTCCTGAGAACTGGCCGCCGCGATTCATCCGCTGTGCAAGTGGCCATCGAACTCCTCGACCGAATCGGTGGACTGGGAGGATTGGCGGCCTGTGGTATTGAAGAACTCTGCACCATCCCTGGCGTCGGTCCCGCCAAAGCCGCCCAACTCAAAGCCGCATTGGCCTTAGGGAGACGATCGCTGGCTGTTCCACTGTCCACGGGCACTCGCATTGCCTCAAGCTCGGATCTGTTCAAACATTTTCACCCTGCGCTCCGCGATGTGAAACACGAACTCTTCAAGGTCATCCTGCTCGACGCAAAAAATATCGTGATCAAAGAGGCCACGGTTTCAGAGGGAAGCCTCACACTCAGCATCGTGCATCCACGTGAGGTTTTTTCGCTCGCCGTGCGTGAATCGGCAGCCGCCGTCATTTTTCTTCACAATCATCCCAGCGGAGATCCAACTCCAAGCCCGGAGGATCGGCGATTGACCGATCGACTGACAACGGCTGGCACCTTATTAGGAATCCGAGTATTGGACCACGTAATCATCGGAGATGGTCGATACGTAAGTTTTGCCGACGAGGGATGGCTGACAGAGCAGCGGAATGAGTACGAAGCCCCCTGAAATGATGTCCGACCGAAACACCAGCCCAAGAAACGTGAGGACGCGAATGGCCTAACCCCATCTCAACAAGGAGGGCAGACTATGGACACAACCCGTCTGGAGCCCGTCAGAAACGTGGCCGTCGTATCCAGCGCCGGTGCCGGCAAGACCACTGTCAGTGAGGCCTTGCTGTATGTCGGTGGTGTGATCCCCATGCTTGGTTCCGTGATGCACGGGACCACCGTCTCAGATTTTGAGCCCGAAGAACTTCGGCATCGCACATCGACAAGTACCAGCCTTCTTCAGTTCAGATGGAATCACACCAACATCAACCTGATTGACCCTCCCGGTGCACTCGACCTTCTTGGTGAATCACTCGCCGCCCTACAGGCCGCCGATGCAGTCATTCTGATTCTGAGCGGAACCATGGGGGTAAAAACGGAGCTGGCACGGCTCTGGACAAGAATCAAAGAGTTGGACCTTCCTTGTCTGGTGTTCGTCAATGGACTTGATAAGGAAAACGCGTCATTTGAGAACGCTCTTGAGAGCTGTCGGAAACAGCTCGGTTGTGTTCCACTCCCTATGACAGTACCGATCAACTCTGGTATGAATTTAGACAGTGTAGTTGATGTACGACATGAGAAGCTGGTGAGATCTGAGCCGAGCTCCGCCAAGGTCGAACACCTATTAGTCCCCCCCCCTCTAGAGAGCATCTTGAACAGAGCGCGACAGCAACTCGTGGAGGCGGTCGCGGAAAGCGGGGAAGCCTTATTGGAGACCTACGTGACCCAGGGAGAGTTGAGCCAAGAAGACCTTCTGCAAGGACTCCGACGCGACATCCAAACAAATCAATTTCTTCCCATCTACGGTGGATCCGCTACGCATAATGTCGGAGTCTGGTCCCTGTTGGATGCGATAGTCGCCTTATTGCCGTCACCCTCCGAACGTGGTGCGGCCCATCCATGGCACGGCATTCACCCAGAGACGCACGAGGGTTGTGAGCGGAAGGGAAGTCTGCAGGAACCGTTTTCCGCCTATGTCTTCAAGACCATCATCGACCCATTCGTTGGTCGACTGTCCTATTGCCGTATCGTGTCCGGAACCATCCATGCCGATGCCACAGTGCTGAATGCTTCCAAATATGTACGGGAGAAGCTTGGCCATTTCTATACGGTGTTGGGCAAACGTCATGTGGCCGTCGACTCCGTACGAGCGGGAGAGATCGTGGCGATCGGGAAGCTTAAAGACACGCATACCGGTGACACATTGTGTCAAGAGACGGCTCCCATCTGTTACCCCATACTGAGCCTGCCAAAGCCGATCTTGTCGTTCTCGATTGACGCCAAATCGAAGACGGATATCGACAAGGTAAGCCTTGGGCTTCACAAACTCATCGAAGAGGATCCCACGCTGGTATTCGCGCGCAATGCCGAAACCAAGGAGATGGTGCTCAGCGGCATGGGGCAATTCCACATCGATTTGGCCCTTGAGAAACTCCATCGAAAGTTTGGAGCTGAGGTCATACTTCACACGCCAAGAGTCCCGTACCGAGAAACGCTCAAGACAACGTCACACGCACAGGGTAAGTACAAGAAACAAACCGGCGGGCATGGGCAATACGGCGATTGCTGGCTTGAAGTGACACCGCTCCCACGCGGCCACGGGTACGTGTTTGAGAATCGCGTGGTCGGAGGAGCGATTCCTCGAAATTTCATTCCCGCTGTGGAAAAAGGAGTCCACGAAGCCATGCAGGAGGGACCATTGAGCGGGTTTCCAGTCGTCGATGTGCAGGTCGCCGTCTATGACGGATCTTATCATGCGGTGGATTCGTCTGAGATGTCGTTCAAGATCGCGGGATCAATGGCATTCAAGAAAGCGATAGAGACCGCGCATCCCGTGTTACTGGAGCCGGTCATGACGGTCGAGATCGACACACCGACTGACGCAGTCGGAGCCATCATGGGGGACCTGAGTGCTCGACGAGGTCGCATTGTGGCCGTCAATGCTCAAGACCATGTCGAACAGATCACCGCGTTGGTTCCGCTGGCCGAGTTGTTTCGATATGCGATGGCCCTCAACGCCATGACCGGAGGGCGCGGCAGCTACGTTATGGATTTCACGCAGTATGATGAAGTACCGAGAGAGTTGGCTACAAAGGTCATCGAGCGACTGAAGGCAGAAGGACAAGCCGCCACGGCCCATTGAGAGATCGTTAGTCGGAGGCTTTGAGCACGACATAGAATGCGCGACTTTCCCGAAGCACACGGAGCAATAGGGTGTCGCCACGCCTGGATCGCGCAACGGCCGATATGAATTCTCCTACGGAAGACACTTCCATGCGGTTGACCTCTTTGATAAGGTCGCCTTCTCGGAGGCCTTCGGCTTGAGCACGGCTGTTGGGTTCAACCTTTGCGATGAGCACCCCCTTCGACTCACGAAGCTTGAACTTCTCCGCCAGGGTGGCCGTCACGTCTTGGACGTCAAGGCCAAGTTTGACTTCCAACTTCTCCTCTTGTTGAGGAAGCAATGCGATGACAGCTGCATCACGCCGCTCGGTGAGGGGAACGTCTATCATCAAGCGTTTCAGATCCCGAACGACTTCAATCTTTGAGGTCGCACCCGGAGTCAGCGTCGCGATCAGACGAGACAGCTTATTCGGTGAATCAACAACGGCCCCATCGATCCGGACGATGACATCGCCCGGTTTGATCCCAGCCAAGGCTGCAGGGTCTTTCTCGAAGACTTCGTTCACGAGTACCCCTTCGCCTTCGGTGACTCCGAATTTTTTCGCCAACTCAGCCGTCAACGGTTGAATCCCGACGCCGAGCCAGCCCCGCACAACCTTCCCTTTCGCAAGTAACTGTTCGATGACCTGCTTGGCCATATTCGAGGGAATGGCGAATCCGATGCCTTGAGCGAAATTAATGATCGCCGTATTGATGCCGATCACCTCACCCCGTAGGTTAAAGAGCGGGCCTCCGGAATTTCCAGGGTTGATCGAGGCATCGGTCTGGATAAAGTTTTCGTACCGTGAGAGGTTAATATTTTCTCGACCGATGCCGCTGACCACCCCAAGCGTCACGGTCCGGTCCAGTCCGAATGGATTTCCGACGGCCAGCACCCATTGGCCGACCTTGACGCCGGCGGAATCACCAAATCGTGCGCTGGGCAGGGGTCGATCGGTGGTCACTTTGAGCACCGCTAAATCGGTGTCCGGATCTTTGCCGACTACATGAGCGATAAGCTTCGTCTTATCGGAAAACCGCACTTCAATCTCACTGGCGTCACCAATCACATGATTGTTCGTCACGATATGGCCGTCACTGTCGACGATCAGGCCCGAGCCGGAGCCTGACGCATTCGGCGTACGCTCGCCGGACCCTTCGTGAAGCCTACTTGTACTGGTGATGGGGAACAGATTGACGACGGAAGGCTTGGCCTGCTCAGCAAGTTCGGTAATGACGGCTTGAATCTCTTCGAGCATGCGAATGCCGGGTGAGTCAGGCGACAAAGCCTCAGCCACGCCGCCTCCGATGACAGCTGGAAGGAGGGAAGCGATACAATAGAACAGCACACGTACTGATGGGAATGTGCGGGCTAGCATTGGGCGATATTGTAGCTGATCTCTGTCGATGTGCCTACTCCTCTACACCGACCTCGTGAACGACGCGGTGAGGGGAACGCTGGCCGGCAAACCATGAGACAAGTTGATCGAGTTCCGTTTGTGCACCAACCAACACCACGATGTCACCCGGTCGGAACTGAAGATCCTGGGTCGGAACCAATAGAAAAGGCCCTCGCAAAACGGCGGCCACGGAGACCGAGGAACTCGGTGAAAGCGCGCTGAGGGACTGGCCAGCCGCGGCCGCCCCTCGAGCGACGGTTAGCCGCTCAATACCTCCTGAACGAAGTGCCAAATCACGTTGAAGAGAGAGCAAATCCTGATGGACTGTCTCAATTTTGAGCTCGCGAATCTCGGCATCGACGCTGATCAACGTTTGCTTCAACGCTTGAACACGAGAGATGGCATCAGCAAGCGTCTGATCGACCACGCCGACGACTGAATCGGGGTGACTCTTGTCCTGAAGTCGATCAGAGACCTGCGCAACAATTAGTTGGCCGACCTTAGCCGTCACATCGTCAATGCGCTGAAGCAAGGTAGACGCTTGCCAATGGAGCCGAATAATCTGAACCTTTCGATTAACGAGTTCGGAGATCGAGAGAATCGTTTCATAGAACGCATGTCCGGTAATTGAAAGCTCTTTATGTACGCGGCCAAGCAGCTCAAATGTCATAGTCTGATAAGATATATTATGTAAACTTTCAACTCTTCGCCAGTCGCCAGTCCACCACACGAGTCTCTCGCATCGATCATCCCTACTTCATAGCGGATCGTGGTTCGGAGGTCAATCGCGCAGGAGATTTTGGAAGTTCCGCAGAGTCTCCCGTTAAGCACACATGACTTTTCAATCTTCTCACGCTGCCCGCTGATGCTGTTTGCGCGCTCATACTAATAAAGTATTACTTTAACTATTTATCTCGGCCTATTACTTGAAGACACCCTTCTATTTGATGTATCTATATCGTCTGTGCCTGGCTAGCCGCATGCGAAATCTACTCTCAATCTAGGCTCATGGCACGGGAGAAAACTTCGACTTCTTGCTGATCCGTTCGGCCCTTGCAAACCAGGCCTACACTCCGTAAGCTGATCCAGATGATGATGTTCCTCATCTCCTAAATCACGTATGGCAACGACCCCTCGCGACTACTATCAGGTGCTCGGCCTCCCGCGCACGGCTTCGCCCGACGATATCAAAAAAGCCTATCGCCGGCTCGCCCGCCAGTACCATCCTGATCTCCATGCGGGGGTGAAGAAGGCCGAGATGGAAAAGAAATTTAAAGAGCTCAATGAGGCGCAGGAAGTCCTGACCGATCCGGAGAAGCGGAAAAAGTATGACCAGTACGGGGCCGATTGGGAACAAGCGCAAGCCTTCGAGAAAGCTCGTCAGCAGGCCGGAGCACAAGGGTTTGGCGGACCCTGGGGCTCCGATGGAGGCTACAGCCGTCCAGGAAGTGGAGGAGCCGGGAGCGAGCAATTCTCCGATTTTTTCGAAAACCTCTTTGGAAACCGCAGCCGCGGCGGAGCTGGAATGCCAGGAGAGGACATCGAGACCGACGTCCAGTTGGGGCTGCGCGAGGTGCTCACCGGTGTGACAAGGCGCGTGAATCTGCGTGAGCCTCGGACTTGCTCGACCTGTCAAGGAAGCGGCACCATGCGTAACCGATCTTGCATAACCTGTCAGGGCGCCGGAATGACAACCGAATCCAAGACCATTGAAGTGCGGATTCCAGCTGGAGTGCAAGACGGAACGCGGGTTCGGGTTGCCGGAAAAGGCCAGCCTGGAGCGCATGGCGGAAAGCGCGGGGACCTGTATCTGCATGTGGTCATCCCCTCCGATCCCATCTTTCGTCGGCAAGGTTCGGACTTGCACGTCAGTCTGCCCGTTTATCCTTGGGAAGCCATGCTCGGAGCTGAGGTGACTGCGCCAACCCTAGCGGAACCGGTGAAGGTCAAGGTTCCACCGGGGAGCAAAGCCGACGGGAAACTCCGACTCAAGGGGAAGGGGCTTCCCTCAGCCACAGGCGGGCATGGCGATCTGTTCCTGACGTTGCAGATTGTCATACCAGCCAGCGTCAGCGAAGACGAGCGGATGTTGTACGAACGTTTGAGCACACAACGGCATCCAGACCCGCGAATGGAACTTCTCCAGAGTGCTCAACGGCGTTAAACCAGAAACATGATCGACCTTGGCAACGCCAGGCCCCTCGCTTGCGTTACGCGGACTGCTATGGCAATCTTCGACTCCAGGGCCTCTCAACCAAGGAGGAATTCATGATATCTCTCACAAAGACGACGGTAGCTGTTGTCGTCACGTCGGCATGTCTGTTGGCGGTGGACATGCCAAGTCTGTGGGCCAATGATCCGAACTATGGTCATGCTGGAGGGGGGCACGGCGGCGGGGCCCACGGCTATGGCAAAGGAGTGATGCATAGCGGGACCGGCCATCTGATTCGACATCTCTTGAAGCACGAAAAAAATATTGGGCTCACGGCGGATCAGGTTGCCAAACTCAAGGACATCCAGCTCAATCTTGACAAAGCACGGATCAAAGCCGAAGCCGATATCCAAATTGCGGAGCGTGAACTGAAGGCGCTGACCGACAATGACCAGTCCGATCTCACCGCGATCGAAACCAAGCTGAGACAAAGCGAAGATCTGCAAGTCGGGCTGCGGATGACATCCATCAAGACCCGTCGCGACGTGATGAGCGTGCTGACCCCGGAACAACGAGCGAAGGAACAGTCCGAGCACGCCAAGATGATGAGCCAGCCCAAGGGCCATGGCACTCCACATGGAGGCGTGATGCCCTACGGTACGAATCCCCATGGTGCCACTCCGCACGGCAAGAACCCCCATGAGGCAACCCCTGCACCACCAAACAACATGTCTGTACAGTAAAGGGACGACAAAGACCGATGAAGAAAGTAGTAAAACTCCAGAGTCACGATCTCCTCGTTGGGGCCGGCCGCGCGCCGGCGAGGGCCATGTTAAAAGCCGTGGGTTTTACGGACGATGACCTGTCGAAACCTCTCGTTGGCGTGGCCAATACCTGGACCGAGGTCATGCCGTGCAATTTTCACTTACGACGGCTTTCCGAGCGAGTGAAAGCTGGAATTCGAGCCGCCGGAGGGACTCCGATCGAGTACAACACCATCGCGGTGTCCGACGGAATCTCGATGGGAACCGAAGGAATGAAGGCGTCCCTGATCAGCCGCGAGGTCATCGCGGATTCGATCGAGCTCGTCGCACGTGGACACTTGTTCGATGCCGTCGTCGCCCTGTCTGGGTGCGATAAGACAATCCCAGGCACCGTCATGGCTCTCGCTCGATTGAACCTGCCATCACTCATGCTGTATGGCGGCTCGATCATGCCGGGACAGTTTCAAGGACATGATGTGACCATTCAGGATGTCTTTGAAGCAGTCGGCAAACATGCGTCGGGAAAGATGACCGACGCAGAACTGAAGGACTTGGAAGATCACGCGTGCCCGGGGCCTGGAGCTTGTGGAGGTCAATTCACCGCCAATACGATGGCCATCGCGTTTGAATTCCTCGGTATGTCACCAATGGGCCGAAATGGAGTGCCCGCCATGGACGGACGGAAAGACGATGTTGCTTTTGAGTGCGGCAAGATGGTGATGGAGCTCGTGACGCAGAATCTGCGCCCTCGCCAGATTATCACCAGAAAGTCATTGGAGAATGCCATCGCCGCCGTTGCCACGACCGGGGGCTCGACGAACGCCGTGCTACATCTCCTTGCCATCGCCCGTGAGTCCGGGATCAAGCTGAGCATCGATGACTTCGATAAAATCAATCGCAAGGTCCCTCTACTGGCCGACCTCAAACCAGGGGGCCGATTTGCCGCCGCAGATCTTTATGCGGCAGGCGGCACAACCCTCGTGGCTAAACGGTTGCTCGAGGCCGGGCTCCTTCATGGGAATCAACCCACCGTCACCGGTCGAACGATTGGTGAAGAAGCAGTGAACGCTCGAGAAACGCCAGGACAACAAGTCTTACGTCCCCTCGCCTCCCCCATCAAACCGACAGGCGGTCTGGTTATTCTCAAGGGTAATTTGGCGCCGGAAGGTTGTGTCGTGAAGGTTGCCGGCCATTCGATGACCAAGTTCCAGGGACGGGCGAAGGTCTATGAGCGGGAGGAGGATGCCTTTGTGGCAGTCAAGGCAGGACAGATCAAGCCTGGTGATGTCGTCGTCATTCGATATGAAGGCCCGTCCGGTGGACCAGGCATGCGCGAGATGTTGGGCGTGACGGCTGCCATCGTGGGCGCCGGCCTTGGCGACTCTGTGGCTTTGCTCACCGATGGCCGCTTCTCAGGCGCAACCCATGGATTGATGGCAGGCCACGTCGCGCCTGAAGCCGCTAAGGGAGGGCCGATCGCGGCGGTCAAGAACGGCGACACGATTACCTTCGATATTCCCAAACGCCGTTTGGATGTGGCCCTCTCGCAGAGAGAAATCGCCATGAGGCTGAAGAAAGTCAAACCACCAGTACCACGCTACACCTCGGGCGTGATGGGAAAATATGCCAGACACGTCTCGTCTGCCTCGGAAGGTGCCATCACGAGCTAGGGTTAATCGAATCCATCTTCATCTGACCTTCAGAAGATAGTCTTCGCCATTCCTCACGTCATCATGCA
>SWDO01000005.1:330462-349577 GCA_005116895.1 Nitrospira sp.
CGGCCAGCAGGCCGGTTTTATACAAGGCCCATCCTAGACTATCGATGTAGTAACCGTTCTCCGGCTTAAGCGCGACGGCCCGTTTCGTCAGGGACAAGGCTTGATCGATCTTGATACCGCGCTCCGCATAGCTATACCCAAGATAGTTCAAGGCATCGGCGTGATGCGGGTCGAGGGAGAGGACCGTTTCCATGGCACGCTCCACCTCCTCAAAACGATTCAGCTTGTCGTAGGCCGTGCCAAGATTGAAATGGAGATCGGCATTCTTGGGATTGTGCCGAATCCCCTCCTCAAACGCCTGAGATGCCTTTTCGAATTGCTCGCTCTGAAAATGGGCCAGCCCGAGGACGATATGCGGTTCGGGCTGTTTTGGCGTGAGACGAACAGCTTCATCGAGATGCGTCACTGCCTCCGAAAATTGCTTGAGTCGATAGAGGAGCACACCCAGATGAATATGACTGTCGGCAAATTTTGGATCCAGATGAATATTATAGCGATAGGTCTCCATCGCCTTGGAGACGTCCTTAGTCTCTTCGTACAAGTACCCGAGATAATCTCTCACTTTGAGCTCAGCTGGTTTCGCCTTCAAGATTTCGGTCAATTGGCTGATCGCCTTGGTAAACTCTTTCTTCTCTCCATAGATGAGCGCCATGCGTAACTGTGCATCGAGGTCGCCAGGGTTGTCTTCCAGCAGTTTTTCCAGCTCGGCAAGACCTCCAGCGTAATCTTTGGTTGCGACATACAACTGGACCAGATGTTGCCGAATATCCCGGTTCCGAGGGTTAACTTGTGAAAGATACTTCTTGAGCACGGCGATCGCTTTGTCCTTCTCTTGGCGTGACTCGTAGACCGATGCTTGGGCTAAATACGCGGGCTCGAACGCCTGGTTCACGGCGATGGCCCGATCGAAGTTGGCCACCGCTTGCTCGCTATTTCCCGCCTCGATCGAAATGCGGCCCAAATAGTAGTAGCCGATCGGCGAATCCGCAGTATATTGCAACCCTTTTTTGACGACCTGCTCAGCCTCGGCCATGCGTTTCTGGTTCAAGAGAATGAGTCCCTTCGGGAAGTAGGATTCGCCTCGTTCCGGATCACTCTCGATGGCCTTATCCAATAACTCCACGGCACGCTCCGGCTTCCCCGCGCTGGCCAAGATGCCGGCCATGTGGGTCAACATTTGTGGTTCTTGTCCCGTTCCTTCTCCGACTTCATCCGCATACTGCACCGCTTGGGTCACATCACCCAACGCAAAATACAGTGCGGCCAAACGAGACTTGACCTCGCGGGACTTGGGATCAACCTTCAGAGCGGCATGATATTCCTTCAACGCGCCGTCGAGGTCCTGCGCGAGTTCCGCTTGATGTCCCATCATGAAATGGTAAGTCGCATCGGACTCCGGAGTCGGTAGCGGAGGTGGCGACGTTGTGGCTGGTGGAGGAAGCGTTGCCCGCGGCTGAGGTGCGGCTGCGCAGGCGACCATGGTGCCGGAAAAGAACAGAAAGAGCAGTACCGTTCCCAACAAGGGCCTCCCATACAGTCTGAGCAACCGATTGTCGAAGATCGTTCGTGTGTTCCGCATCTCTCTTAGGTTAGGACAGGTAAAAGGTGAGCCGATGAGGTGATTATACCGAGTGTCCGGACGATGCGCAAACGACAGTCCACTAGGACTCGCGAAGATCGAGGCTTTCGAATTTGGCGAATCGGTCCTGAAAAAACAACTCTTTTTTTCCAATGGGTCCATTACGGTGTTTACTGACGATAATGTCGGCAATCCCTTTGCGCTCCGAATTCTGGTCATACACATCTTCACGGTAAATAAACATAACCACATCGGCATCTTGTTCGATCGCTCCGCTCTCTCGCAGATCGGCCAGCATGGGGATTGGCGGCTTCCGGGCCTCCACCGCTCGGCTCAACTGGGAGAGGGCAACCACCGGCACATTCAGTTCCTTCGCCAAGGCCTTTAATGAGCGGGAAATATCGGAGATCTCTTGCTGGCGAGATTCTGAATCGCTTCGCCCTTGCATCAGTTGGAGATAATCCACGATGAGGAGATCAAGCCCCTTCTCGGCTTTGAGCCGGCGGGCTTTGCCTCGCATTTGCTGGACTGTGATGCCGCCCGTGTCGTCGATATAGATCGGCGCGAGCTCCAACCGGCCGGCCGCCTCTGCCAATCGCCACCAGTCTTCTTTTTGAAGCTTCCCCGTCCTCAACGCATGCGAATCCACTCGCGCTTCCGAGGCGAGCATGCGCAGAACGATCTGTGGCTTGGACATTTCCAAGCTGAAGATCCCGACCACCGTATTGGCATGAATGGCGGCATGAGTGGCAAACCCTAACGCGAGGCTTGTCTTGCCCATACTTGGCCGCCCCGCCACCACCACCAAGTCCGAAGGCTGAAGCCCGGCGGTAATATCGTCGAGGTCGTAGTACCCCGTGGGAACCCCCGTGACGTGCTCTTTTCGCTTAGAAAGTTTATCGATGACATCCAGACTTTCCTTAATGACCTGACTGATCGGGCTGAACGACCGTTCCAGCTTGCCTTGCGCTATACTGAAGACTGATCGTTCGGCAAAATCGAGCAGATCATCGATTGACGCGGTGCCTTCATAGCCTCTCGTCAGCACCTCGGTAGAGGTGCTAATCAACTGACGGGCCACTGCTTTGTCCCGAACAATCTTACAGTGATACCGGATATTGGCTGAGCTGGGAACGATCTGGACCAGTTCTGCGAGAAAGGCAGCGCCTCCAATCGCTTCAAGTTCACCACGAGATTTCAAGCGCTCGGTCAGCGTAATCTGATCGATCACTTCGCCGGTGTCGGACAGCTCAAGCATGGCCTGAAAGACTTTCTTGTGGGCTGTCCGATAGAAATCTTCCTCTACCAGCAGCTCCATCGCCTTCGGCATGGCAGCGTTATCGAGGAGGATGGCACCGAGCACCGACTGCTCTGCCTCTAAGTTCTGTGGAGGAAGTTTTGGTTGAGAGAGATCCACCATCCCGACTGATTTCATACGGTCCCTTCAAGGTCGGCACGCAGGCTTGCGATGAGACCTGAGGTCGAGACCTTGCTCTTCCGAAGATGAGCGCGACCGAGCGATCCTGCGATTCCCCGGCCATCCCTCGAATGGAGCACCACGACCTGCTCGGGTTTGGAACGGTCCACACCGACGACTACAATGGTACCGATATTCGCTTCAAGACCTGCCTTGACCGCAACACCAACCAAGTCCCGCCCCGATGGATCTACCGCTTGTTGAACCGTCCGTATCCCCGCCTGGCGAAGTTGTTGTGCGACCGAAACTAATCGCGTCGACAACCCTCTAGGCGCGACGACCAAGACCTCTGGTCCCACAGACTTCGTCCTATCTGGAAGGCTCAGCCCTCGAAAGAGCCGGTCCACAGTGAGGGCAAATCCGGTCGATGGAAGGTTCCGACCAAATCGTCCGATGAGCTGGTCATAGCGCCCACCACCGCCTAACTCCACCCCAATACCCTCGGTAAAGACGTCAAAGACGATCCCGTCATAGTAGTCGAACCCTCTGAATTCTCCAAGATCCAACAAAACGGTCTCTTGAAACCCGGTTGCGCAGAGCAACTGGTACACGTTCTCCAATCGGTCCAATGCTTGGACCAGTGGCCGTTCACCTTTGGCTAAGGTGCGTCCTTTCGAGAGGACTTCAGCTTGTCCACACAGCTCCAGTACATCCAAAATTCTGTGAGCTGACCGTTTGGTCACCCGCTCCTGCGACAGGATCTCTCCCAGCCTCGGTAGATCTCTTCTTGCCGCTGCTTGTTCGGCCCGCTTCTGCCCTTCCGGCGACAGCCCTGCACGGATGAGAAGCCCCTTAAAAAACCCGACATGCCCCAGTGAAATCTTGAATGAACGCAATCCAACCTGTCGTAGGCACTCGATCAACAGGATGATGATTTCACTATCAGCGGACGCATCATCAGCCCCGATGAGCTCGGCGCCGACCTGAAAGATTTCCCGATCTCGACCGGCATGTTCCGGTTCATACCGAAAGACGGTCGCCCGGTACGACAGGCGCAACGGAAAGTGCGTGCCCACCATGCCCATCGCCACCGAACGGGCAATCTGCGCCGTGACGTCTGGCCGCAACAACAGAATACGACCGGTCGTCCGGTCAACGATCTTATAGGAATTCTCTAATAGCGTCGGTTCGAGGCCTGGTGCCAACACATCGAGGTACTCGAACGTCGGAAGGATAATTTCGTCGTACCCAAAACGATTGCAGTAGGCCAGCAATTCAGCTTCCAGGTGCCGAACCTGGCGGGCGGCCTCCGGCAGGATGGTGGCCATCCCGACCGGAACCAAGGAGTGCTCACGCAAAGAAGGGAGCTGCCCCGAAGAAGTCCTACGCACCGGAGGAGCAGAGGCCATACATAACCTGGTCGCAAAAACCGTTACAAAAGGTTGGCGACCTTGACGGACAAAATATTTGAACTGGAACGAATCTGATCCAGGACCGTAGATGGGAATTCCGTATCGGACCCGATGATCAGCAACGCGTCCCCCCCTCGCTTCTCCAAGGCACACTGCATTCGTAAGATATTGATGCCATGATCTCCTAGGACCTTTCCAACCATACCGATGACCCCTGGTCGATCAACATTATGAATCAACAACATATGCCCTTCTGGTACCACTTCAACTTTAAATTGATCGATCTCCGTCACACGGGCATCTTTCTTATGATACAGCGTCCCAGCGACTTGATGTGAAACCTTGCCGGCCTCGACCCGAACCCTGATCAGGCTCGTGAAATCCCCGGCATCCGTGGTCTTGATTTCTTTGACTTCAATACCCCGCTCCTTCGCCACAATCGGGGCATTCACATAGTTCACCGGATGTTCCATGATCGGAGTGAGTAGGCCCTTTAAGACGGCGATGGTCAAAGGTGCGATGGAGAGCGTGGTGACCTCCCCGCTGTATTCCACCGTCACTCGTTCGATTCCCCCTTGAACAAGTTGAGTTTGAAGCGCGCCGAGCTTTTCGGCCAACGTCAGAAATGGTTGCAATCGAGGCAGCAATTCGGGAGCGACCGACGGAATATTAACGGCCCCCTTCGCCACTCCCTTAGTAAAGTAGTCGACCATCTGCTCCGCAATGCCAATCGCGACGTTTTCCTGAGCCTCAATCGTTTGGGCTCCGATATGCGGGGTGCAGATGAAGTTATCCAAGGCGAGGAGCGGATTATCAGGCTTGACCGGCTCCTCTTCAAACACGTCGAAGGCGGCAGCGGCGACGCGCTTGGTTTTCAAGGCTTCGCATAAATCCTGTTCGTTGATGATGCCGCCTCGGGCGCAATTTGCGATGAGCACGCCGGGTTTCATCTTAGCGATGGCCTGCGCGTTGATGATCCCGCGTGTCTCCGGCGTCAGCGGCGTATGGACCGAAATCACGTCTGCTCGTTGGAGTAGGTCTTCGAGTTCCAGCATCGTCACGCCCATTTGCTCGGCCCGTTCAGGGGCCAGGTACGGGTCAAACGCGACGACGCTCATGCCGATCCCCTGGGCCATCTTGGTCAGGTGACTGCCGATCTGTCCGGCGCCGATGATGCCGAGCACCTTGTTGTAGAGCTCGACGCCCATAAATTTTTCTTTTTCCCATTTACCTGCCTTCAGCGACGCGGTAGCTTGGGGAATGCGCCGACTCATCGCACAGATCATCGACATCGTATGTTCAGCCGTGGTGACGGTGTTGCCTCCCGGCGTGTTCATGACGACGATGCCGCGACGGGTCGCGGCAGGCGTGTCGACATTATCCAGGCCGGACCCGGCCCTTCCGACGACCTTGAGTTTCTCTGCTGCTGCAATCAGTTCCGCTGTCACCTTGGTGCCGGATCGTACGATGAGCCCGTCGGCGTCCTTGATCTCTTTGAACAGCTCGTCCTTCGGCATTTTAGATTTCACCACCACGGTGAATCCCGCCTTCTCAAGCGCCTCAACGCCCTGTTTTGACAGGCTATCACTGATCAGAATCTTCATTCCCGCTGCGGCCATATACATCCTTGTCGTGATTACTTTGCCATTAAAATTTCTTGCGCTTTTCCGACACCGCTTCCCAGCTTCACAGAATGACCGAGTCCTTTCAGGACCATTTCGGTCGCGGCCAATGCGGCGATCACATCAAACGAATCCGCATACCCCATGTGAGACAGTCGAAAGATCTTTCCCTTCAGGTGATCCTGGCCTCCGGCCGCCGTCATGCCGTATTGCACACGGAGATTCTTATAAATAGCCTGCCCGTCAATTCCATCAGGGGCACAGACAGCCGTCAAGGCATCGCTCGGCGATTCTTTCGCGAACAGCGCCATTCCGGCGGCCTTCACACCTTCTCGCATCGCTAGAGCCAGCCGTCCCTGCCGTGCAAACATGTTTTCCAGCCCCTCCGCCTTCATTATCCTGAACACCTCTTGAAGTCCAACGATGAGGGAGACCGTTGGGGTCCAGGCAGTCTGGTTCTTGGTTTGAGTTTCACGCTCTTTTTTGAAATTAAAATAAAAGGCGGCATTCTTCGCCTTGTCAGCCAGAGCCCAGGCCTTGTCGCTGACGCTGACAAACGCCATACCGGGAGGAAGCATCAGGGCCTTTTGAGAGCCTGTGATCACAACGTCTAAGCCCCAAGCATCAGTCTTGATATCAAAGACGCCAAGCGCCGTAATGGCATCGACCACCAAGATGGTATTCTCATAGCCTTTAACGACCTCACCCAGTGCCTTGACGTCATGGGAGACCCCCGTCGACGTCTCGCTGGCCTGGACATACACCGCCTTGATCGAAGGATCCTTTTTCAGAGCATCGGCCACCTGATGCGGGTCGACCGCCTGTCCCCACTCGACCTTGATCTCGCTCGCCTGCACACCAAAGGTCTTACAGAGTTTGCCCCAGCGTTCGCCAAACTTGCCTCCGTTGACATACAGCGCCTTGTCGCCGGGTGACAAAAAGTTCGACACGGCCCCTTCCATACCGCCCGTACCGGACGCCGCCAACATCAGGACATCGTTCCGCGTTTGATACAGCCACTTCAGTCCTTCGCGAACCTCCGCGAAGATCGGATCAAACTCGGGCGCGCGATGATGGATCATCGGACGAGCCATCGCCAGCAACACTTCCGGGGGAACGGGCGTTGGACCGGGAGCCAAGAGATACCGCTTCAACATCGATCGATCCTCCTTCACAATTGCAATTCTGGTGGGGTACCACTAGGAGAGGCGGTACGCTATCATTTGCGCCGGGAGGCTGTCAAGAAATCGGCCCGCGCAAACGAAGCCCACATCAGGAATTTTCCTCTCGCGTGGATGTGATGGAACATCTTTCAGTCGCTCACGCGTCATCGCCTTTCGACTGCCCAATATGACACAAGAAGGCTCGGCCTTCCCTCCTCCTTTCTTGACAAGTCTGCGATGGGTCGATAGGCTCACTTCACACAGATGCTGCTCATAATGTCTACGCGATCCCCACAATCAGTCACCAGAACGATGGTCGTTGCATGTTGGATCATCGTCACAAGTGCATTGATGCACCCATGTGGAAGTTGGGCAGACGACATTCCCCCAGGCCTTCCTTCAAGCATTGTTTCAACTCCCGATGTGGGCCCCTTGCAGGAGGACGACGATGTCGATCCGAACCTCGTCCCATTGGAGCCTGAACTGACGCTCTCGCCCTCTGATTTATCTTCCACCGAGGACAAGCCCGAACAGCTCGGAGACGCAACCGCTCAAGGCACCACGAATACGGACAATCAGAGCACCGTCTACAACATTCCCGTCGTCATAGATCAGTCCGTGCAGAGCCATATTCATTTTTTCAATACCTCTATTCGTAGTCGTTTTGAACAATGGCTCGTGCGCTTCAGCCGCTATCGCCCGCTGGTCGAAAACATTTTTGCCGAGTTCGATCTTCCGAGTGACCTTGTGAATCTCTCCCTTGTGGAAAGTGGCTTCAACCCGTACGCCTATTCACGGGCAAAAGCCACAGGCCCATGGCAGTTTATGAAAGGGACCGGATTACTCTATGGGTTGCGGATCGATCACTACGTTGACGAACGACGCGACCCTATCAAATCCACCGTGGCCGCAGCGCGGTACCTGCGAGACCTCTACGATATATTCGGCGCGTGGCCTTTGGCCATGGCGGCCTACAATGCGGGCGAAGGGAAGGTTCTCCGGGCCCTTCACAAGGCGCAGGCTGAATCCTTCTCAGAGATCTCACGAACGAAGCTCATTCGGCTAGAGACAAAGCAATACGTTCCTCGAATTATGGCTGCGACGATCATTGCGAAGAACCCCGACCAATACGGGTTCAAGCAAGATCCCGCCCCTCTACATGAATTCGAGGAGGTCGTCGTCACCCGCTCGTTGCATTTCCGCGCCATTTCGAACGTCACCGGCATCCCCTACAACGAGCTTCGGGTATTGAATCCGGAGCTTCGGCGAGATGCGACACCTCCAGGCGATACGGCCTACCATCTGAAAATTCCTGTTGGAATGAGTGCAAAAGTGTTGGAATTGATCGAACGAGTTCCCACATACAAGTTTCCTCCCCTGCCAGCAATTCAGGATCGACAGGTTCGACAGGCCAAGGCCGGTTCTGCTCACTTGTATCGAGTCCGAGGGGGCGATACGCTTGAAAAGATCTCTCGAAGATTCAGGATTCCCATTAAGACCCTGAAGTCCCACAATAATCTTTCGGGTCCTATTCTTAAAACCGGTGAACTGCTGAACATCGGTCGGTAGCAGCTGGCGTTCCCGCGAAGATTGCTGCACCTACTGCTCGTCAGAGGGTAAGTTGCCTACGGTTTGGAGGGCTTGGGGGGTGCTGAAAGAGCGGGAGCGTCCGGTGCCGGATCAGGATTTTTCTTCGCCTCCATCACCTTCACACGCATGGCGGCTTCGCTTGTCAGTGGAGAGTTTGGATAGGTCTTCATCAACTCTTGATAATGCTTCAAAGCTTCATCGGGCTTCGAGCGATTCTCTTCCAATCTAGCAGCCTCAAAGAGCGCATGATCTCGGTTCATTGCGCCCGGAATCTCGAGGATCGTCAAGTAGGCCTTGACCGCTTGCTCAAGGTCTCCCTTGAGCTGATAAGCATAACCTAGTTTTTGATACACAAGACCGAGAAGCGACACATGAGTCCCGTACGTAGAGATAAACCGGTTATAGGCCTCAATCGCTGACGCGAGATCGTTCGACTGAAGATAGGCATTGCCAAGGCTGAATTGCGCGAGTGGGGCCGTCGGAGTGCGAGGATACTCATTGACCACACGCTGATATAGGGCAATCGCTTCTTTTAAATTGGCTGCCGCTTTCTGAGGATCACTGGCCGCACGCGTAAAAAGATGGACGGTCGCTTCTCGTTCCAGCTCCTGAGCCTTACTGGCATTTTGTGCCTCATACCAGAAAACGCCCCAGACCCCTCCCCCCGTCAAAAGGAGCAGCAGAAACCCAACCACAATCGACCAGCGGTATGTCGCCAGCCCATGCACCCAATGCTCAAGCCCGCTCACGAGGTGAGCTTCATCCACTGGCAACGTCCGCGGTGGAACTTTAATTCGGTATGTCATCCGAAATCATTACCCTAATTAGTGGTTGAGCGCCAGCTTTCTGCGCCAGAACCGTTGCTTTATACTAAGGATGAATTCCCGTTGTCAATGCAATCGGATCGGACTCATTCACAGAGTTATGACACAGCTGCCGATCTGATTAGGAGATATTGAACCAACATGTTTCGACACAGGCTCAAACAACTCGCCGACCAATCGCTCATGCGCCGACTGTCTCCATTGGAATCAGGCACAGGGCCGACAATCCAGCATGCAGGGCGCGAGGTCATCTTGCTGTCCTCCAACGATTACCTGGGACTGGCAACCCATCCGGAAGTCATCCGTGCCGCCATCCATGCAACTGAACAGTATGGAGCGGGATCCGGAGCTTCTCGCTTGGTCAGTGGAACCCTTCCTCCCCATACACATCTCGAAACCTCCCTCGCGACGTTTAAGGGAACGGAAGCCGCGCTGCTGTTCGGGGCCGGTTATCTTGCCAATATCGGCATCATTCCAAACCTCATCGGAGAAGGAGGCCTGATCCTGGCGGATCGACTGTGTCATGCGAGTCTCATCGACGGATGTCGATTGAGTCGTGCCGATCTTCGAGTATTCCGCCATCGAGACTGTGCACATCTGGAGTCATTGCTTCGGCGACGGAGCGCGAGTCGTCCCACGCTCATCATCACAGAAGGACTCTTCAGCATGGACGGCGATCTCGCTCCCTTGTCTGATCTGGCCTCGCTAGCCGAACGATATGAAGCGACCTTGTACGTTGATGACGCCCACGGGACCGGCATTATGGGGCCGACTAGTCGGGGAACGATCGAGCACTTCGGTTTGGAGCAGCGGATCCCCTTTCACATGGGGACTCTCAGTAAAGCACTTGGAAGCCATGGCGCCTACATGGTTGGACCCAACGACCTGATTCAGTATTTGGTCAACGTGACCCGTCCATTCATTTTCACAACAGCACTTCCACCCTCCATCGCAGCGGCAGCCTCAGCTGCGGTCGCGGTCCTTCAACGTGAGCCCGAACGTCGGACGCGGCTCTGGTCCAATCGACAACGACTGTTCAATGGAATGCAGACACTTGGTTTTCGGATGACTCCGACCGTCAGTCCAATTCTACCAATCCTGGCAGGCGATGCCGCTACGGCATCAGCATTCGCCGAACGGCTGCTCACTCATGGGATCTACGCTTCTGCAATCAGACCGCCGACTGTTCCGGATGGAACCAGTCGCATACGTTTCACGGTGACATCGGAACACACGACGGAGCAGATCGACGAAGCCCTTCATGCGCTTGACCTCGCCGGTCGTAAGACCGGCCTCCTCTAGCCCACCTTCTCATCAGCCCGCATCTTCCGGCTATTTTCTTGCTTTCATGCGTTCCTATGGCATGATCACGGGAGATTTCCACCACACAAGCAACCCATCACACGAGGATCACGGGCGATGGATATTTCGAAACTGCTGACGTTCTCGGTCAAGGAAGGTGCCTCCGACTGTCACATCAGTGCCGGCGAACCTCCGATGATTCGCATTCATGGCGATCTCAAAAAACTTGACCACCCTCCCCTGACTCCCGACGAAACACACGCTCTCATCTACGACATGATGAGCGACTCTCAACGAAAGACGTTTGAGGAAAAGCGAGAATGTGACTTTTCCTTCGAGCTTGGAGACATTGCCCGTTTTCGCGTCAACGTATTTGTGCAACAACGGGGGTTGGGCGCCGTCTTTCGGAACATTCCGACCACCATTGTTCCGTTGGAAAAACTCGGCATGCCGCCGATTCTTCGGCAACTGTGCGACAAGGAAAAGGGATTGATCCTGGTGACCGGACCGACAGGCTCCGGAAAATCCACCACGCTTGCGGCGATGGTGGACTATCTGAACAACACATTCGAAGGTCACATCATCACCATCGAGGATCCCATCGAGTTTGTCCACAAATCCAAGAAATGTCTGGTCAATCAACGAGAACTCGGCGTACATACGCTCTCGTTCGCCAATGCCTTGAAGTCGGCGCTTCGCGAAGATCCTGATATCGTCCTGGTGGGTGAAATGCGTGATTTGGAGACGATTCAGTTAGCCTTGACCGCCGCAGAAACCGGACACTTGGTCTTCGGCACCCTCCACACCTCGAGCGCGCCCAAAACAATCGACCGCATCATCGACGCCTTCCCGCCGGCGCAGCAGGCACAAATCAGGACACAGCTCTCGGAGGCGTTGGAAGCCGTGCTGACCCAAACGTTGCTGAACAAGAAAACCGGCGGACGCGTCGCCGCACTCGAAATCATGATGGCGACAACGGCCGTACGTAATCTTATCCGTGAGGCCAAACTGCACCAAATCCCCGGGATCATGCAGGCAAGCCAAAAGGACGGTATGCAAACGATGGACATGGCATTGGTCGATCTCGTGACGCGGGGAATCGTTCATAAGGCCGAAGCACAGTCCCGTAGTATGAACCCCAATCTCTTCAGTTCACCGATGACCGGAGCCGCCTAACACACACGCGACGGAGTACGGCTAATGGATGTTCGAAGTCTTCTAAAAGTGATGGTGGACCGCGAAGCGTCGGACTTGTATTTGACTGTCGACGCCTCGCCGATCTACCGCATCCATGGCGCCACTCAACCGACCGACGCCCCCCTGTTCACCAACGAACAGCTCGAAGCATTGGCATTAGCCTTGATGCGTGGTCAACAGCGCGGCGAATTCGAAGAAAAGATGGAGATGAACCTGGCGCTCTATTACAAAGAGTTGGGTCGTTTCCGCGTCAACATCTTCAGGCAGCGGGGTAATGTCGGATTGGTCTTCCGGCACATCAAAGCGGAAATTCAGACTGTCGAGCAGTTGGAACTCCCTCCGATCATCAAAGATATCGCGATGACCAAACGCGGACTGGTGTTGGTGGTGGGCGCGACCGGGTCTGGAAAGTCGACATCGTTGGCCGCGATGATCGACCATCGCAACACCGTCCACCAGGGCCATATCATTACCGTGGAAGACCCGATCGAGTTCGTCCATCAGCACAAGAAGTCGATCATCACCCAGCGCGAAGTCGGATTCGACACGTTAACCTTCCAAAGCGCGCTGAAGAATACGCTTCGTCAAGCTCCGGATGTGATTCTTATTGGTGAGGTCCGCGACACCGAAACCATGGAAGCGGCAATCACCTTTGCCGAGACCGGTCACCTCTGCATCGGAACGCTGCACTCCAACAACGCCAACCAGGCGATCGAACGCATCATGAATTTTTTTCCGGTCGAGCGCCATGCCCAGATTTATTTACAGCTGTCCCTGAATCTGCGCGCGATCATCTCCCAGCGATTGATTCCCTCGGTCGATGGCAAACGGGTCCCAGCCCTGGAAATCATGCTGGACACGCCTCGCGTGAAGGATCTCATCAAGAAAGCTGAGGTCGACATACTCAAGGAAGCCATGGAACAAGGCATCGACGAAGGATGCCAGACCTTCGATCATGTCCTGTTTCAGCTCTACAAGACGAACAAGATCTCGCTGGAACAGGCCCTCATCAACGCCGATAGCGCGAATAACTTGCGCCTCAAGATCAAGCTTGAAGGGCTGAAAGGCGATGATGCCGTGAACGCCTTGCTTGATAAGCAGATGGGAGGACAGGGAGCCGATGCCTTTAAGATTCAGGGCGGCGCTTCGGGAAATGTCACGCCGATCCGCAAGCGATAGTCACACGAATTCATCTTTAAGGGGCTAGCCCCTCTTCAGTCTGGCGCTCAAGATACGACGCCATTTTCTCAAGAGCCAGCGCACTCAGTTTGGATCCATACCACGTCGGCATGGTCTTCTCCGGATACCCTTGCACCACAAATCGCTGCGGCTCCAACACCGATTCAACGATGTACTCATGCACCGTCTTGGCTTCCCCACGGTAGCCAGGATCTTGAAGCCGTCGCTCACCAGTCGTGCCAAGCACCAACGGAGGCCCGACTTGGCCGGTGGCCCCGGGAATCCCGGGAATGATGTGGCACACCGGACAGCCGGGTCTGGTCAACACCTCGACGATAGGCTCATCGCCCGTCACCAGCGATATCGCTTCCGGCATGAGTGCGAGATTCGAGGGTTGAGTTGGTGCCGGGCTGGAGACTCGGAAATCACGAAGCGCCCACACAACCGACAGCAAGACCAGACCGATAGCAATACAGACTACGAGCCGGTCTCTGATGCGCATGCCGGTATTCTGGCCGAATGATGGAACCAACACCTAAAACCAAATCGTCGGCCACTTCGTTCCACGCCTATTTCATCCCTTGGACCAGTTTCATGAGCTGTTCGAGCCCACCCGCTTCAATCTTGCCATTGGGCGTCAGCTTGTCGACCAGATCAGGAAGAAGGCCAGCCAGCTGTGAACCCACCGCTCCAGAGGAAAGTCCTGCCTTACCGGCCAGTTGGTTCAGCAGATCACTGCCTAAGCCTTGTTCAATCTGGTTTGGTGTCACCGGCAGATTCTGGCCCGTGCTCACCCAGGAATTCACGATTTCACCGAGCCCGTTCTTCTGAAACGCCTGAACAAGCCCGGCAAGTCCTCCAATACCGCTGTCCTTTCCGAGGAGACTGGTCACGGCTTGCAACAGAGGATTCTGCCCTCCCTGTCCACCCAACATGCCACCCACCGCTTGCCCCACTTGATCCATGAGTCCCATTGATTTGCTCCTTCTTTTAGTAAATAAATAAGTAGCTGTCAGCCCAAGAACACTGTGCCCGTCATCTGTAGCGGAGGATGTACCACAGATATGAACCACAATCCAATGGACACTTACGGATTTCTCCGGTCAGCCATGACCACCACTTTGGAATACAGAGGATTACATGCAGGTCCGAGCTGAAGGTGTCAACCAGCGGCAACCTGCGGTTTTGAGAGGCTATGCAATCAACTTTTATTTGTTATGATGTATCCCGGGAGAACAACGATGAAAAAGAACGTTCCATTCGTTGCAAGCCTTTTCGTAGCAGGATCCTGGTTCCTCGCCCTCTGTATACCCAGTCTCGTCTCCGCAGAAATGTACGTGGCAGGTCAGGCTGGGGTGAACTTTGCGGATCGCATCAACAGCATTGCAGGAACGGGACCGCTAGCAGGCGCTCCTGGTTCATTCGAAGACTTTGACCTCCAAAATTCGATTACCTATGGCGGCAAGATCGGATATTTCCCTGGACACAGTTGGTACGGGATTGAAGCCGAGGTACTGCACGCAACCCCACACATTAAGAGCTTGCCACGCACCGCGACGTTGGATGAAGTTCCTGGCATTCATTTTCGGCTGACCACGGTTGGCGTTAACTTCATCGCACGATATCCAGGTCGCACACTTCAGCCATATGTAGGGGCAGGTGTTGGAGCAGCCATCGCGCACATTGGAGATACCACGACCGTCCGAAGTGATACAGATGTAGCGGTCGCCTGGAATGTGTTGGTGGGATTGCGCACATTCATCACACCAAAAATCGCCGTCTTTGGAGAGTATAAGCATACCGGCGCAACGCTGAAATTTGATCAAGCCTTTGGTGATTTAGGTGGCTTCAGCGGCAATTACAGAGCACAGCTTCTCCTTGGTGGGCTGTCTTATCACTTTTAGGAGAGGAGAACGACCATGCCTCGCACTGTCCTCGCTCCCTTGTTTTGTGCTGCCTTGATGTTGTCTGCGTGTGCAGAGTCTCTCCATCAAGTCCAACGCGATACGGAGCTGCTCGGTGTTCCTTTCGGGCTGGAGAAGGAGATCGATACCAGCGTCAGCTTTGCAGACTTGAAGAAAGCTCCCAGCGAATATGTCGGGCGAACGGTCATGATCGGCGGAAACGTGATTAAGGCTAAACGAACAGAAGCAGGAACCGAATTGGAAATCTTGCAACTGCCGACTGAAAAAGAAGGCACCTTGACAGAGGAACGTCTTCGGTCCGAAGGACGATTTCTGGCGGTTCGAGAACAATTTCTCGACCCTGCCAGCCTCCCACAAGGTACACCCATCACCGTGATCGGTACCGTGAAAGGCGAGACCACGAGAGCACTTGATGAGAGCGACTACACTTACCCCATCCTTGAGGTCAAACACATTATCGACTGGAACAGTATCGCGGCGCAGAGACGAAGAGATCGAAGTCCATACTACGGTGCCTACTACCCACCCTATGGTCCGAGCGGGCTCTATCCGTATGGCGGTGCGTATGGTGGCTATTGGGGGGGAGGACCGTTTGGTGGCTATTATGGAGGTCGGGGATTCTATGGAGGACGCGGATTCTCAGGTTCCCCATCTTTTTCGCCCCCTCCGCCACCTCCGTCACAGGTTCCTCCGAATTTGAGGAGAAGGTAGAGATCTTTTGATACGGTGAAAATGGCCATTCAGAATGAATGAGCAGAATGGACTACGGTTCTCTCGCCGAGGAGCAATGGTGTGGTTGGGAACAACCGGCGCTATCTGGCTGATGACCGGAACACGAAGCCAGGCGCAAGCCGCTTCCAATACACCTCGATCACTCTGTATCGTCCGACCAGAACAGATGGAAGGCCCCTATTTCATCGATGAACGCTTGCATCGGATGGACATTCGCTCCGATCCGACCAACGGGACAATCTCACCAGGTACACAGTTAGCCCTGACGTTTCACATCTCTCATGTACGTTCCGGAGAGTGCCGTCCTGTACCGGATGCCCAAGTCGATATCTGGCATTGCGATGCGACGGGGGTCTATTCCGATGTACGAGATCCAGGATTCAGTACTGTGGGACAGAAGTTTTTACGTGGATATCAGCTGACCGATGCGAATGGAGTCGCACGGTTCCAGACCATCTATCCTGGCTGGTACCCTATACGAACGGTGCACATTCATTTCAAGATCCGCACAGCACTCATGGCCAGGAAACAGTACGAATTTACGTCCCAATTGTACGTTCCAGATGAACTGACAGACCGCGTTCATACCGCGCTGCCCTACGCGTCACAAGGACAGCGTCGAGTGCGCAATCACCATGATTTCATCTTTCGCAATGGCGGTGATCAATTGATGTTGGAGCCGTTTGAAACAAGTGGTGGCTATGCGGCAATCTTTCCCATTGGGCTTGATCTTTCATGAGCGCCATCCTCCAAACTTCTGCGTATTGACGGTCCATAGCGAATCCCGATACTCTCCATAATTAAAAAACACCTTTCTCCAGGAGGACGTGCGTATGAAACGACTTCGCGATGCCGGCTTGTTGACATGCGTACTGCTTATCCCTCTCGCAGTGAGCGCTGCACTCCCACCTGAAGTACAAGTCGATTACTCTGCCGACAGCACAATGGAGACGGAAGGCGGCATGACGATGAAGTCACGCATCTATCATACGGCCAACAAGGACCGAATGGAGATGGGTGGATCAGATGGCATGACGTCGATCACTCGGAAGGACAAGAAGGTCGTGTGGCAACTGATGGGAAATATGTATATGGAAATGCTGATGGACACTTCCAATACATCCGGCATGGATGCATTTGACATCGTCGAGCAGACTGAAGTGGGCCAGGAAACCATCAACGGAGTGAAGACCACCAAATCCAAGGTCGTTGCGGTAAAGAAGGATGGATCCGGAAAATTCGGTGGCTTCTTCTGGACCACGAAAGAAGGCATCACCGTCAAGATGGACATGCTGTCGAAAGAAGGCGACAAGAAGATGCGCATGACCAGCGAACTGACCAATCTGAAGATTGAAAAGCAAGACCCGGCCCTCTTCGAAATACCAGTCGGCTACACGAAGAACGACATGGGCGCCATGATGGGGATGGGCGGCATGCCTAATATGGAGGAGATGAAAAAAAACCCGCGCCAGCGCCAGTCCGGTGGAAAACAGCCTCGTGACAGCCAGGCCGGAGAAAGCATTGGTGATCAAATACCGGACGTCAACAAGATGATGAAAGGGCTTTTCGGCAAGTAAGCGGAGGTGATCGCTCATGCGCCTGATGAAAATAGCCGGATATTCGCTGATACTTATGGCCCTCACCGCTCCCGCCGTTCATGCGGATGATCCTTGCCTAGGCGACGATGAAAAGAAAGCTGCTCTGACCCGATCGGCCGCTCTGCAAAGAGCCGAACAAGCTGGCCAGTCCACTGCCATCTTTGTTGCGTATATGCAGATCATTGCCGACGACTGTATGGACCGATATGACAAGAAAGCAGTCGTCAGAGCCAAGGCGAACATCCCAAAGCTTGGACGGGATTTGGCTCAAGCCGCCGAAACAAAAGGTGCTTTATATTCCAGTGACGCGATACGAGCCGACGGCCAGACGTCGGCCTTCCGGTACTACGAAACGATTGGGGACCATCAGGAAGCGAACCGTGTTCTGCTTAAGGCCGTTCATGGAAAACCAGAAGACCTGCGCCTGTTCCAGACGGCCTGGAATATCGATAACGGTCGATACGGACCGGTCGATCCAAACACCGGATCAAGACAGCCCTATAGTTCCCCGCCAGCTTTCCAGCAAGAACTCGCGAAGGTGGCCTCCACTAATGCTGATAGGCTGATGAAGGCCGAGGAGAAAGATGCTCATGGGTTGACCGGAAACATTGGTGATCTTGGCAAAGCCAGCATGCAATCCATCGCGAAACTGAGGAGTGCGGCTCTTTGGATGAAGTATCTTCCCGGTGGAGACAAGCCTGCAAAGGATCGAGCAGAACAGCGCGGCGATACCATCATGAAGCGTCCGGATCCGACTTTTACTCAAGGCCAGGCCATGATGTATTACGAATTCTCCGGTTCGCCCAAGGCAAACGATATGGCCGCGCAAATTAAGAAAAAAGGCGAAGAGTCTCAGCGGGCTATGGAAAAGGCTGGTGAGGGCATGAAGAAGTCATTTAGCCAAAAGAGTGGAGCCGAACAATTACAATTTGATAAGAAGAAGACCGACCTCGAAAAAGAACTCGGGTTCTAACGGGAGCCTGATCCTTATCTTCCTCTCAGTCTCTGTGGCCAACCGCATCTTTGGCATATTTCACCTACGTATTACACCTCACCATTATTCATAGCTTCGGTACCTACTCGTTATGCGGACGCCCTCAATGGCCTTGTGTCTGCGAGAGCTTTGTTGTCTCTTCCAGTTGCCAGGAGGTTTCGCCATCAAGCCCTTGCCCTTTGTATTGAGTGAAAGAAAGCACGGATGTGAGCACCGCAGCGGAATAGCGAAGGTCGGTCCCCTCTGACGGTCAGACATCCCCCGAGGATATGAGATGAACAGCACCATGGGGTAACGGCTCAATAGGACGATGCCCTTACGCTGTTCGTACCTTTGCCACGTTAGGGTCATCTCCATACATGCGGACCAGTACACTTGCACGTGCGGGCTGTCTCGGTTCAATTGAAGGAGGCTGAACCTGGGAGTTCACGGGCATAGAAGCCTGAGAATCTTGGGGGAATACCGGATTTGATAGCAAGACTCTTCTCTGCTTCTCTTCTGGTTGTGTCGTCTGCTCTTGGCTTCTGCTGACAGACGCCGCAACCAACTGTTCAACGGCAGCGGAAACAGCCAACAGACTT
>SWDO01000005.1:349677-427894 GCA_005116895.1 Nitrospira sp.
TATTGTCGGTGATCAACGTGACAGGAATATGATCCTGCATGAGCTCCCATGCTGTGAGGCGAGAACCTTGAAGTACAGGACGAGTTTCATCCGCAATCACATTGATTTTCTTGCCCTGCTCATACGCAGCACGAATGACCCCAAGTGCCGTTCCATAGCCTGCCGTCGCGAGTGAACCGGCATTGCAGTGCGTCAAAACCGTCTGCCCATCTCGGATCAGCTCTGCCCCATGGCGCCCCATGGTCTTACAGAGCGTAATGTCTTCTTCAAGTATTGCTTGAGATTCTAGAGTAAGGACTTGCTTGATCGTCGAGACTGGCTGATCTCGTACCAACTCCAGCTTCCGCCTCATTCGTTCAAGAGCCCAGAAAAGATTGACCGCCGTCGGCCTGGTCGCGGCCAGGTCGTCACAGATCGTGAGGACTGCCTGTGCAAAAGTTGGGTAGTCCGTCGCATGGATGGTCTGTGCGCCCAAGGCGACACCCATCGCTGCCGTCACGCCGATAGCCGGCGCTCCGCGAACTTTCAACGTGCGGATCGCGTCCGCGACGGCCTTGTAGTCCCGACAGTCGAGGAACTCCACTGCTCCTGGAAGTCGACTTTGATCGAGCAACCGGACAGCTCCATCTTTCCATTCAACGGTTGGCACCATGGAGGATTCTTGTAACGGGAATGGAGCGGGAGTGCAAGTCCCTATCGACGGCGACCACTGATTTCCAAGACGGTAATCATCGCGGCAATCAAGCCGGCCTGAATCAGGAGCAGCACAGCCTCCGTCGTACCGGCATGGCGGAGCGCCAGTGCGGCCAGCCCAAGACAGATGGTGAAGAAAAAAATCATGGCCACACTGGCCTGACGGGAACCGAGCGCTCGTTCCAGGCGGTGATGGAGATGGTCCTTACCCACGTAGTCCAGCCATTCCTTCACGGATTTGACCTTTCCCGTGATGACCCGTTCCACAGTAATGTGAATCATGTCATAGATGAGGACTCCAAAAATTAGCAACGGATTGCTGAATGACACAATTGGGCTGGAATCGGCCCAGTTACCTTTGACGGCCAGACAAGCTAACGTAAATCCAATGAAGGTTGATCCACCGTCACCTAAGAAAATGACGGCAGGCCTAGTCCCACGAAAATTGTACGGGAGAAATCCCAGGCCGGCTCCTATCATGGCAATCGCAAGCCAACCCAGACCCGCTTGATTCGTTTCGAACGCGACGACGCCCATGAACCCGGCCATAAGCACGGCCAGCCCGGTGGCCAATCCATCCATGCCATCGAAAAAATTGAACGCGTTCGTAATCCCGACAATCCAGAAGAGCGTCAGAACAATGTTGGCCATATCTCCAAGTGGTCCGGGCGGAAAAAGTGTCAAGATCTTTCCCGACGCAATGACGATGCCCGCCGCCACCAATTGTCCGAACAGTTTGACCGAGGCCGGCAGCTCTCGAATGTCATCGATGACGCCGATGATCAACAGCAGAGAGCCGGCCACAAGAATGGCCACCATCCAATCAGGGACGATCGAGTTCAGCAGCACCGAACCAATAAATCCGCCGTACAGTGCAAGACCACCAAGCCGTGGGGTGGGGATGATGTGAATCTTTCGATCGGCAGGTGCATCGACAAGGTTCCATCGATGACTAATCCGGACCATCAGCGGGGTCAAAGATCCGGTCCCGAGAAACGCAAACAGAAAGACGTATAGCCATCGCAGGCCTTCAAGCTGAAAGAGTTCTCGAACGGAAGGAATCGCCAGCGCCACGGCTCCCAGTGCCGCGCCAGAGACCAGCGGCGTGATCCAACGCCAGGTCGTGGTGGTAAATGGGGTTGCCAGTTGCGTCTCAATCGATTTCACGGCCACTCCGATCGCAATGCCACCTGGATGTGCGCCACTTCTTCATCCGTCAGCGATGGGAACAGCGGAATCGAAAGTGTGGTCCGCTCCGCTTCGTCAGTGGAAGGAAAACCATCCAAGTCAAGGTACCGGTGAAGCGAGCGGAACACCGGCTTTCGACAGTGGACACCGCGAGCTTCAAATCGGGCGATCACTTCACTCAACCCATCTGTAGCTCCGGCACAATTCGGCAGGCGTACCACAAATCGATAGTAGGTATGCGTGCGACCGGCGGGAACGATCGGCTGAACGAGTGTTGCGCCGCTCAGTCTCGCACGATACTCCTCCGCGAGTGAGCATCGGCGCTCGATGAACGCAGCAAGACGTCCAAGTTGCGCAAGACCGATGGCGGCCTGACAATCCGTCATCTTCACATTGGTGGCCGATGGATGGAGCGACGGCGTTTCGTCGTATTCCCTCAGTCTGCGTGCCTTCTCCAGCAAGGTTTCGTCACGCGACAGCAACATCCCTCCCTCTCCGGCGCAGAGTAATTTCGTTGCGTAAAACGAGCAGATCGTCACGAGACCAATCGACCCGACGGGTCTTCCCTGCTCTAGCGCCCCAAGCGTTTGTGCGCAATCTTCAATGATCGGAATACCCAAACGCTCAAGCGCCGTCAGATCGGCTGGAAGACCGAAGAGATGCGGTACGATGAGGGCCTTGGTCCTTGACGTCCTGGCCTCCTGCGCGGCTGAGGGATCCATGTTAAAGCTGGCGAGATCGATATCGACTACCCTCGGAATTGCCCCAACGCGTTGGATCGCCAGCAGCGGAGCCGCACAGACGTAGCTCGGAAGAATGACCTCATCGCCTGACCCGATTCCCATTGCACGGAGCGCGACTTCAAGGGCTACCGTTCCCGAGGTGACCGCCACGCCACCGGGCAGGCCGAAGTATGCGGCCATCCCTCGTTCAAACTGCTCGACCTGACCACCTTGAGCCAGTTGACGGGATTGCAGAACCTCGACGGCTGCACGAATGTCCTCCGCTTCAATTGAGGGTCGTGAGTGAGGAATGATCATCGCCGCGAAGGCTACATCCCGATGTTAATAAACAACCGCAATGGAAGAAACCCTTCTGCTGTTCTCACGCGGCCTTGGATGCCGCGAAAATGCGCCGACGACCTAACCAGATCCGCGATGCTGATCCCTTCGATGTTGGTCTTCCTGACTTGCGAAGCATGAGCTTCTAGTGCCTGGATCTTGCGATCTAAGGCCTGCTGAATATCGACAAACACCGTCGGCGCAAAGTTCTGTGTGGTTGGTCCTTCGTAAAACAGCACATTTTTCGTATATCGCGTAGCAGTAATGGTGCTCATTGCCAAATGTCGGTGATCTTGATGGGTATCATCATGATAGTGAACAAAGATAAAATGCGGCTCGATCTTTTGCACGATCCCCTCGACGGTTTGGATCAGATCTCGAGCCAGGGGAACTTCCGTGTCTTGGTATCCTCCCCAAAACACTTCTTCGGCTTGGAGAAGTTTGGCCGACCGTTCTTGTTCTTTCTTGCGAACCGACACATTGCCGCCCGCCCCACCTTGTGTCATGACCATAAGAAAAATGCGGTGGCCATTCTCCGCATACTTGATCAATGTTCCGCCACACCCTACCTCGATATCGTCAGGATGGGCGCCCAGGGCAAGAATGCGCATCGGTTCTTTGACGGCAGCACTCCTCATACCTGATTCTCCTACACACTCGTCATCGAATGATTCATCGGCCGCGTTTGACGCAGGATCGTGAGTGCGTCGGGCCCTTCCATCAACAAGAGATCAAGGGCGGATAGATTCGGCTCAAACGGCTCGTACACCTGACGATAGATCGGGTGCTGGAACACCTGTATATCCAGCCGAACGCCCGAGGATTCGAATCGCGGCTTATCCATGTAATGCTCAGCACCTGGCCCGGCAAGATACTCCGTAGCGCCGACCACCTGACAGAGGTCGATCAATCGGTCCGTCGGCTCATCGCGAGCCGCGTAGTCGGAAGCGTGATGGACCAGCGTGGTAATTCCAAAAGCCTCAAGCAACCATTGCACGGTTGCTTTGTTGAGATCGCTCAACTTATTCCAGGGTGCCGAGTAGATCTCACGCAACTGGGCAAGATATCGGTTGCGATACGGCGCCCGAGCATAATGCATGTCCAGCGCACGGAGGTGCTGAGCTTTCCAGGTGACCGTTTGATTCATCAGGACCTCATCGATCCGTTGCCCGAAATGTTGCAGGACCGGAACTGTCAACCACTGCCATCCCTTCGCAGTCCGAATGCGATTACGATTCTGCCATTCATTTTTTTTGAACTGGACGGTATCCAACATGATGAAGAGATCTGCTTGGTCGATTTTGTCGAGATACCCCAGCCACGGCAGGAATTGCGGTTGGTGAATAGTCACGCGCATGCTATACCCAGTTTCTCAGCTTGTTGCGATCCAGCTCTGAGTGGCGGCTCCGAGGCGAACGGCCAGTCGTTGGGATTTGTTTGTGTCTGAGCCATCCGTCGGTAAGACATAGATCGGATTGGTCAGCAATTCTCCGCCCCTGCCAACAACTTCCACCCGATAATTCAGCCACGCTTCCCGCTGAGCCTCATGATCCACGAGTTCCACCTGCAAGGGAGTCTGGCCTTCGACCTGTCTGATGACGTGACCGGATCGAATGATACGGAGCTTCGCCGCATACGGCTTCCCATCGACGGCAGACACTCCGACACGAACGATGATACCGCCACTCGTGCTTCCATGAAGCGTCTCGCCAATCCCCGCGGACTGTCCGTTGTTCAACACACGAAACTCGTCGAGCTGAAGCAGAATATTCTCATCACCTCTTGCGACCGCATAGGCTCGACCTGTCTTGAGCGAAGCCAGGATGCCGGCTTTAGTTCGCTCGGATGTCTGGATGACGGTGTACACCCGATCCAGATCCTTTCCTGGATCCGTGGTTCCATGGAATGCCACTTCTCCGATCAGTGAGGGAAACATGTCCTGTTCGTGTACTATCCTCGATTTCAACAGTTGGTCCCATACGCCCCCCGGCGCAATCACTCGCCTGACGTCCTGGTACAATCCACCGAATCCTGTGTAGTCTTGCGTCAAGACTAACGCGTCTGGATGAGGCTCAGTCTTGACGGTGACCGTTCCGAGCGGTCCAAATGAATGCTGACTAAAATCTCGTGCTTCCGTCATAGACCAAAACACCAACGCACCCCGTTCAACCGCCCGATCAATCAAGGCTTGGTAAGGCCGATACCCACCCGTGCCGTCATGTGAGCTATAGACAGGCATCCTCATTGGCCAGGCATTGGCCATCAGGACCACACATGCGATCAAGAGAGAGACAGCGAGCACAGGCCGGAAGCGACATACAGGCCCTTTCCAATCAGAATATCTCTGATCCTGAGACTTCCACAACAAAACGGCGGGAACCAACAGCAGCAGTGGAAGTCCATTGACCACACTCTGCCAGCCCCACACAAACGAGTCAGCACTTCCACGAGCAGGAAGATGCTCATAATCCTCGGCTTTTTCGAGTCCGATGACGAGGAGATTCCGCTGAGCGTTGTGCATAGTGAGATTCCCGTGCAGCAGCGAACCAGTCCAGTAATAATGTGGTGCGACCTCAACCCCTGGAATAATAATCAGCTTCGGATGGCGGTCCTGCACTGCACGCACTTCATCGAGAAATCGTTGGACGCCGTACTCCATGACTGAGGGAAATGCGACGCGGTACTTCAGAAATCCTTCAAGCGGCTGGAAACCATAGTCGTATCGCAATGTAAAATTTTCGGAAAGAATCAAGACATCCAGCTGCTGTTCCTCGGCTCTTCTCGCCAACGATTCCAGGCTGAATGATCCCGTACTCATCGTACTGTGCACATGGATGGCGGCCCGTAGAAAGTACTGTCTCGTGGCTGGTGCAGCAGTTAAACCCGCTGCATCTCCTACCAGGCCCATTCCGACAGCGAACAAGGCGATTGCCATTCTACGGCTAGTTCTACGCATAGCCCACTGCTCCCCCTCTATAGATCGACTCAATGGCGCGAAGCATGGCAGGAACGCCGTAGACTGTTCCAATACTCTTCATCGCGTTCTGTCCTAATGTGCGGGCACAGAGAGGATCGGACAATATCCGTCGCACCGCGACGGCGAGCGCGAGACTATCTCCGGCTGGAACCAGGAGCCCATTTTTCTCATCCTCAATCAGCGCAGGAATTCCCCCCACTCGGCTGGCAATCACCGGAAGTCCAGCTGCCATAGCTTCGATCAAGGCCCGCCCCATCCCTTCATTGAGCGACGGCAAGACGAAGCCATCCATCCCAGCCAGAGCACGTTCGACATCCTCTCGATGACCTACCAGATGTACGGACTGACTGATTCCGGCCCTGCGTGCCTGGTGCAGCAGGGCCTCATACTGCCCTCCGCTACCGAGAATAACGAGATGCAGATGAGGATACTCCTGTTTTAGTCGAGCGACGGCGGCGACCAAAAACCGATGCCCCTTAATATCCGTTAACCAACCGACAGAGCCAATGACGATCGCATCAGGTGGGCAGTCGAACCACTCCGGCATCACCTTTCCAGCCTTCCGAACCTGATTGAAACGGTCGATGTCGATTCCGCTTGGTATGACGGCAAATCGATCGGCCCACCCAACTCCTCGCTCAAGGTGCTCAGTTTTTTCGGCCGCTGTCAGTGCGATCAACACATCGGTGATCCATGCCAATGCGCGCTCGATCTGTAGAAACACCCAGGAGAAGATCGACCCAAAGTGGCCGTAGAACACGTGCCCGTGTGGCGTGTGAACAATCACGGGAACACGCGTGATCCACGCAGCCAATCTACCCAGCACTCCTGCTTTAGATGTGTGTGTATGTACGATGTTGGGTTGTTCCTGTCGCAACAAGGCAATAAGGCTCCACAGCGCCGTCAGATCGGCCCTTAAACTGAGATGACGAACCAACGACGGAACCATGTGGTAACAAATCCCCTCCTTCTCCAAGAGACGAAGGTTCTCTGTTATGGCTGTCATCCCCCCCTGCGCATCCCACCTTCCAGCTTGTCCGGTGATCACAACCGGCTCGAAATGCGAACGATCATGTCCAAGTGCTGTGAGCATCGTATTTTGAGCAGAGCCTCCCCGATCAAGACGAGTGATAATATGGACAACTTTCTGGATTGCCATCATGCCTATGCTGCGAGCCGAACCGACATTGAGCTATCCAACATTCTGGCGAGCTCGCTACAATGTTGCGTCCAGTTGTAGCGTTTCTCAACAAGCGACCGACCTTTTTGGACGAGACGGGCAACTTCTCCAGAATCTTGCAATCGTCTAAGCACCCATTCAAGAGCTTGAGCAATCGACCGACCATCAGTTCCTTGAGCGACGAGGATGGGATCGACCTGGTTCAAGACTTCCGGAATGGCTCCAACCGGTGTTCCAAGTACGGGCGTGCCGCAGGCGAGTGCTTCGACCATCACCAATCCAAATCCTTCAAGCTGGAGGCTCGGCATCACGACGAGATCAGAAGCCTGATAGTAATTGTTGAGTTTCGACTCAGGTACAAATCCTACGAGACGTACGACCTCGTGCAAATTCTTCTGGCGTATTACCTCTTGAAGCTGCGCTCTCAAGGGGCCCTCTCCTCCAATAACGAGCATGAGTCGTGGCTGAGCAGGAATCAGCATTTCGAAAGCGGATAGTAAGTTCTCCAGTCCCATTCGTGGGACAAGGTTGCGAACGGTGAAGAGAATGGTCCGGTCATTCGGTAAGTTGAGGGTCGCCCGTGCAACATGGCGTTGTACTGCAGGTTTAAAGAGCTCTGGGTCAACCGCTCCTGGAATCAGTCCGATTCGGGTGGATGAGATACCGTGCGCGGCTATGACCCGTTGACGCATGAACTGGCTCAGGACCACCACGCGATGGCATCTGGACATCACGGCGCCTTCTACTGACCGTCTCGCTCGAAGATTTGCATATCGACGCAAGCTTGCAATCGCCGACAGGGCCGAGGTGTTTCTCGTGTCATACTCTTCGTGCGCGAGGGAATGGCAAAGATATATCCATCGAGAGGCGGCATGACGGCGAGCGAGAATTGGTCCAAGCCCAGCCATAGCTTGATGAATGATGACGGCATCCAAGGGTTCAGTCGCACGGAGACGATCGAAGTACTCGACCGAGCGTCGTACCGAAGACCAGACAAACGCAGCTTCATGCTTACGATTGACAGGGTAGCGCCATTCCCGAATTTCATTCATCTCAATAATACTCGCTGATGCCGTCTCAGGAGCCCGCGTCAACAGCTCAACGCGATGTCCAAGTCTCGCCAACCCAAAAGCTTGATTGCGAAGAACCCGTTCCGCACCACCAATGACTCGCTCCGCCGAAACTTCAGCCAGCAATAGAATATTCATGAGGTAGCCACCACGGCCATTCGCTCAGAGGAGCCTGCACGCAACCCTCGATGCCACAGCTCCAGCACCATCAGCGCATACAACTGATCTGAACAGTTTCGGTGCCCGCTCTCATGTGTCTCCAGCAACCACCGCACGTACGCCGGTTTGACATATCCCCGGTCCTTGATCACATCGTCGGTTAACAGATCGTGCGCCATCTCGCGAAGGTCCTGTCGAAGCCATCGGGCCATAGGCACCATGAACCCTTGCTTGGGTGCACGAAGAATGCGATCCGGTAGAAGGCCTCGCAACATTCGGCGCATAAACCCTTTCAATTGCCAACCGGTCAGACGTACACGGGCGGGAATTCGCAGAGCTGCAGCCAAGAGATGATGATCGCAAAATGGGACACGCAACTCGAGCGAGTGCACCATGCTCATTCGATCAGCCATACGCAGGAGATCGTCAGGCAGATAACTCTGTATGTCGACGCCCATGGCACAGTCCGCCGGGTCGGACGATGGCCACTGGTCGAACAGCACCTCAGCCGGTGCAAGGGGCCGATCGTTGACAAACATTGCTTCCAACCGGTCTCCCCAGAGGCTGCCCTCCCATTCCGCGGGAATGAACGTAGTCCAGCGTCGGTATTGCTCAGGAAGCGCCAGATGCCCATTGCCGAGAAATCGTTTCAAACGGGCGGCCTGGTCGCGAGCGTTTCCGTGCTCACCGAGACGACTGCTCCACTGGGCCATGCGCGCACGCAACACACGGGGAATTCGTTGGTACTGCGCGGCGGTGCGAAGGCCCAAATAGCGAGGATACCCACCGAAGAGCTCATCGCCGCCAATCCCAGACAGTGCAACTGTGACGGTCTGTCGCGCAACCTCAGATACGAGATAGGTGGGGATCGCTGACGAGTCAGCAAATGGCTCCCCCATGCCCTCCACCACTTTTCCGATGAGCGTGACCGCATCCGGTCTCAGAATCGTCTCCGAATGAACGGTCTTGAAGTGATCGGCTAAGAATCGTGCCGAATCCAGCTCGCTGAATGATTGATCGGACGGATGTTCATATCCGATTGAAAAAGTCTTGACCGGTCCACTATGTTCTTTCGCCATGATGGCTAATAAGGACGCCGAGTCGATCCCGCCTGAAAGAAATAATCCCAAGGGGACATCGCTGACCAGATGGGATTTCACAGTCTCTTCAAATGTATGCAACACCTCTCTGCTGGGCTCTTTGATGGTCCATTGGTCGTGATCGTAGAGTGTCTCGTCAGGACGGTAATACCGCACCAACTCCACTCGTCCGTCAGAGATGCTCATGGCTTCGCCAGGACGCAATTGGTGCACGCCGGCAATCATCGTGCTCGGCCCCGGCACATACAAATGCATCAGGTACTCGGCAACCCCTTCTGGCCGAAGCCGCCAATCCGGCAAGGCTTCGAGCAGAGAGGGAATCTCCGAGGAAAATACGACGGAGGTACCCGGACCGGCTTGGTCCTGACGGATCGCGTAGTACAGCGGTTTGATACCCAGGCGATCACGAACTAACCACGCAACACGACGTTCATGATCCCACAGCGCCACTGCGAACATACCTTGCAATCGGCGGAAGGCCTCAAATCCTTCATCCTCATACAGGTGGACCAGGACTTCGGTATCACTGCGAGTCGCGAGTCTGTGCCCTTTACTCAACAGCTGTTCCCGTAGTTCTCGATAGTTATAGATCTCGCCGTTCATAACGGCCCACACGGTACCTCTTTCATTACGAACCGGTTGTTGCCCCCCGACCGGATCAATGACCCGAAGTCTTCTTGCACCAAGCGCGATTCCAGCCTGACAATAGATACCCTCTTCATCGGGGCCACGATGGATCAGACGCTGCAACATCGGCTGGAGTGCTGCGCCATCATCTTGTCCGATGACCCCGCAAATCCCACACATTTCTCTACTTCCCCTTTTCAAGCACGCTACGGTCTCGCCGTTCCAGCTCTTGCCGTTCACGTTCATGCTGCGGAGAGACCGATGAAGGCGGAACGTCTACCGGTTCATAGCGAGTGTGTTTGGCGTTTCCGACCGATTCGAGAAGTGCCCGCACGCCAAGCGCCGCCACCGCCCCGAAGAGGCATAGCAAGACAATCACGCCCCATCCGCGCATCGTACGTTTCCAAGACCGATGGTAGGTGAGATACGAACTCATCTCTCGTGTCCTGATCGTTGGGCGATGATTTCAAATGACGGAGCGCAGACAACGCGGCCATTCGTTGCGTAATACACGGTCTGGGCAATCGGCCACAGCAACGTGCGACTGACGGTCCATTTCAATTGGCTGAACCAGGGATGCACGGGGGAAAGCGGCCCTCGACTTGGTCGGGAATTGCGCAGACTGACGATCGTGAGACCCACACGTTCCATGAGGGTCTTCAAGGATTTGGTCGTATACAGATACCAATGAAACGCTTGGTCATATCGTGACCCGATCCAGCAGGCGGGTGTTCGCATCGGCAGATGAAACAGACCATTTGTGGCCCGTACAATCACAAGTCCACCGGGGGCAAGAACTGTCGTCGCCAGTCTCAGCATGCTCACCGGATCAGCCACAGTTTCAAGCACGTTAATCAAGGTCACGACGTCAAAGTGCTGGGCCCATTCCCCCCGCTCAAGCACATGGGGCGGCAACACCGTGATTCCCTTCTGAGCCGCACGCATGGCGGCCTGTTCCGACAACTCGACCCCTGAGCATTTCCACCCTGCCTGTCGACAGATGAGTAAGAATCCTCCATCTCCGCATCCGATATCGAGCACAGATCCTGGTGGCGAACGATACAAGGCCATGTGCCTTACTACGCTCTGGTACACCGGCTGCCGATCATCAGATGCCTCGACCTCGCCGTAGTCGCCGTCGTAGGCCTCGCGAAAATAGCCTTCTACCAATTCACGGGTTGGACGAGGATGCTGAAACACGAGGTCGCACGTAGGGCAGCGAACATATCGTCGCGTGGGGGTCGCAAACACCTCAGTAACCGGCTCGACAGTTTCACAGGGACAGCCGAGATTTGGTTCTTGGTTGGTGATTTCCGTGGTCATGCCGCTTTTTTCTCTCGCTGTATCTGTCCCTGAGCAACGTGGGTTGAACCACGCAGCGCAGGCATTGCTTCTTCCATGACCTCGACCGTATGTTGCACCATCTTCTCCGCTGTAAAACGCGCTGCGACTTCTTGTTGCCCAGCTTTTCCCAAGCGAGCAGCCAAACACGGATCACGAAGCAGAGTCCGAAGCGCTGCCTCCAATGCCTTGGGATTCCGTGGCGGCACGAGCAAGCCCGTGTCGCCGTCGTGGATGATCTCCGGTACGCCATTGACATTCGTTGCCACGACCGGACGGGACATGGCAAGAGCTTCAAGCACCACAAAAGGACATCCTTCGGAAAGAGAAGGCAACACGACCACATCGGCCGCCACATACCAGTCGACTACGTCGTCCTTTGATCCGACAAAACAGCAGGACTGATCAACCCCATACGCTCTTGCCAAGTCTAGAAGCACTTCTCGAGACTCCCCTTCTCCGACAAACACGCACACGAGTGATGGCCATTCAGCCAACAACTCGGGAAGCACCTGGATCAGAAACTGATGCCCCTTTTGTTTCGTGAGTCTCGCAACCGTAAGGAGCACAGGTCCCTCGCCTGCACCGCATTCCTTCCTGATCTTATTTCGGTTCCCGCGTGCGGAGAGCCACACCGAGTCGACACCATTCCAGACCGTCGTCGTCAGTGCAGCAGGACAGTCGGCACGCACGTCCTGCGCGAGTGCCTCCGATACACAAATCACTCGATCTGCCCACGGAAGCGTCAGGCGCAACAGTCGTCGATATATCCAGCGCTTCACGAGGCTCACGTCATAATCTCTGATGGAATTATGTACGGTCGATATCACACAAGGAACTCCGGCCAACCAGGCGGCAAGACGTCCATACACGTTCGCACGAGCCCCATGGGTTTGAAGAATCATGACCTGTTTCCGCCTCAACAACCACGTCAGTCTCATCAGTGCGAATGGGTTGAAGAGTGGCGCCAACTGCACCACGTTGATCGGAATCCCTTTTATTTTCATCCTCTCAACGAATGGACCAGGCTCTGGGCAAATCAACATTGGGGCAAATCGGCGGCGGTCCAACCGATCAAACAACAACTCCAAATACCGTTCTCCACCCCCGTAGCCGGCTGATCCGGCAAGTTCGGCTAACACAACCGGCTTCATGGTTTCCTTCCCACAATCAGAAGGCTGCCGCGTAAATGCGGCACGAGATAGAACGGCCATTTGGCCCCATTGATGCCGTGCTGCCTCACAGACTGCCGACATTGCTGTGTGTCCTCTCCTAGAAAGAACCGGGACTCAGCGATGTCGAACCCAGCTTGGCACAGCATCTCGGCCAGCTCATGCATCGCATATTCACGAGCATGGGGTCTCCATTCATCATCCGGATTGTTGTACCCCGGAGGAGCAAGCCGATCGTTCGGCGTCCGGCCAATCAGAAGCTTGAAAACATTCCCGATCCGCGTCACGTTCGGGGTCGTGAGCACCACATGGCCACCCGATCCTAATACACGGTAGGCTTCTGAGAGCAAATGGAACGGCGACGTCAGATGTTCGATGATTTCCAATGCGAATACCAACTGGACGGAGTTATCCGGAAGCGGTACTTTCTCGGGATATCCTTTACTCTGAAACTGTCCCCCTGCCGGATCAAGATTGACGGCATGAATGTCTGCCTGCACATCTCGCTGCATGAACTGAACAAACTCGTCCGAAACCATCAGACCAGCACCACACAATTGGGCTGCGTGTGTGTAGTCAAGTCTGCGCAAGAGTCGCAACAGGCTTCCAGGAAATGGACCCAGATCGACAATCGTCTGTTTCTCAAACGGCAATCTGCGTAAGCCGCTCTTCAACGCCACGTGCAATCGGTCTCGGCATTTCATCGCATGGTACATCGGTGTTGAGAAACGCGCATCATCCGCCCCGAAGGCTTCGTATGAAGACGGATGGTATGCGTGCAAGAGATCGACAAAATGCCGTCTGGTGAGCTCGTATCCCATCATGCGCTCATTGCCGGTGAAGAAATGAGTCTTGTCGAACCTACCGATCGTGTGTCCCAACGATGCACCATTAGGGCAACCGCCAACACCATGAGGCACGGTAACACGGGCAAGGCATAGCGCCCAGCTTCTACCGTGAACGGAACATAGCCCGCCGTTAGGCCGATGGGAAACATGTAGAGCGGAAGAAGAGCGCGCCATCGTTCTCGATGAACCCAGACACTGTAGATCGCGATGACAATGAAGCCAGGCATGAAGAGTAGTCGTTTAAGCAGACTGTAGGATGCCACGACCCACCCTCGCGCTGCTGTGTCCTTTCGAAATCCCTGCGCCAATTCTCCCTCTTCATTCACCAAATAGAATGAATTGCCGATCCAGAAATCCCATACCCTTGTAAGGGTTAGGCCCACGTATCCAACCGGGTCTGCGGAAATGCGGTTCAGAGCCTTTTCCCGCAACAGCTGATCGACCTGCACATCGTACATAGCATACGCATAGGGAAGCGGAGTGATGCCGGCGCTTTCCCAGATAGCTCGCTCGCGCTCCGGCGCCATGGGCCAACTTCCGCGACTAACTGGATCACTCCCCATCCACAGTCCTGCCCCCATTCCCGCCGAGACGGGAATGAAGTGATGGAGCATGATGTAGTTTCGTACTGACCATGGCAGAACAAGCACCGCACAGGTAGCTCCATACACGACTGCATAGGCTATCTTTTGTGAAAGACGATCCGTTCCGATCCATATAAGCCCCACCAGAAATAACGCCAGAACCAGCACCACCGGCTTGCACAAAATGGTCAGGCCAGCCGTGATCCCTAGAAACGCATATCGATGCCGAGATGGACTTCGACCGCACAGGACGGTCGCCCAAAGCCAGAGGCTGACCAAAAAAGTAAGAAGTGCCTCACTACGAATTCTTGGGTCAAACGTCCAGTATGTCGGATAAAGAAATACCAAGGCGGCGGTCCAGGCGCCAACCCTTGAGCCCCACAATGTTGTTCCGACTCGATAGATACACCACACGGCGCCAAGATCGAAGAGAACGTGCAGCATCGGAACCCATTCCGGTCGATGCCCCACGATGGAGTAGAAGACGGCAAGCACCGTAGGATACAGAGGCCCCACATGGGCAGCTGGGTTCACCCCGTCGAGTGTGAATTGATGCAACGTCACTAGATTCCAAGCCAACGTATCGAATAATTCATCCACAGCAAAGGCATAACCCGGACCATGCCAAATGACCCAAGCTCGGGCGAATAGCCCGACAAGAATTGCAGAGAGAAGGAGTCTCTGTGGCCTTCCTATAAGTGGACAATCAGAAGAATTCATTTGATGCAGATCCCGATTAAATTGGTATCGTCCGCAATCCCTTCGCGATACTCGATATCGTCGGGAACAATGTCCTGCAAGGCCGGTCCTCCCTGTAGACGACTGATCACACTTCCAAGCCAATGGCGAATAGGTCGTGGCACACAATTGCGGAGTCCCGCGGGATCCAAATTACGCACAGTATCCATGAAGCATTCAACCGCCTTGAGGCGATGCCCTTGGCGACGCCCGTACCATTGAATCGTGGAGAAATGAGGCGTCAGCAGGGCACTGAATTCATCTAGCGTATATTCTCGAATGTGAAAGGGATCGCTGGGCGTGACAGTCCGCCCTTTTCCGTGCCTTGGCGACGCCCGTACCACTGAATCGTCGAAAAATGAGGTGCCAGCAGGGCTCTGAATTCATCTAGCGTATATTCGCGAATGTGAAAGGGATCGCTGGGCGTGACAGCCCGCCCTTTTCCGTGGGGCGTAAAGATGATGAGCACGCCGTTGGGTTTCAGCACTCGAGTCACCTCGGACACGAAGCGATGATCATCCTGAATGTGCTCGATGGTATCCTGCGAAACGATGCAGTCGAACGACGCATCACAGAATCCCAGCGCACACCCATCCATCGCGAGAAAGGCCACGTTGGGACGAAGATAGTCAGCCCGGCTCTTGGCAACGACGTCCAGGGCATAGTCAATTCCCACAATGCGACCGGCCCTGAAACCAAGATAGTCCGCGCCGTATCCGGTTCCACACGAAAGGTCCAAGATGGAGCGCTGTTCAAGCGGTCCGAGTTGGCGGGCCGCCCACACATAACCGGACAAATTCACCATATGTTGCGTATCGGTTGGATAGGCTGCGCGTCGTTCCATTTCAGATTGCTCCTCTTACCGCCCCACCACCGCTTCAGCCATTTGTGGTCGTTCTTCCGCTGCCCTCCTCTGCCACAGCCGTCGCACAACTGACCAATAGACCGAGGCAGGCTGCTGCGTTCCTATCACACTCGATCGATGTGCCAATCTCACGAAGGCACCGACCGCGATCCACATTTTCATGATGAACCGATTCAGCGGAGGAAAATGGCGTTCTACATAGCGAATGCGGCTAAACTCCCACACAATATTGAGCTTGTCACGATCCCGCTCTCCGCTCTTGCCGATCAGATGCACGATATCGGCGTCAGCCAGATGCCGAATCCGAAAGCCATGCTGATGAATCGCGCGACATAGATCGACATCCTCGAAGTACATAAAATATCCCTCATCCAAACCACTACATCTGTTCATGAGATCAGTTCTGACCATCAGGCATGCACCATTGATCCAATCCACATCTTGCGATCGTGTGCAATCGATGGCCTGTTCTGCCGCCAGTGCCTCTTGCCATGCTGGAGCACAGGTTCGAAAAAAGGATGCGTGGATGAGATGGTCCAGGATCGAAGGAAAGGGGAAACAAGACTGGTATAGCTGGCCATCTCCCGTCCACTGTTTGCACCCAACTGCGCCGATCTCCGGATCTTCATCGAGACATATCACCATCCGATCCAACGCCTGCCGTCGCACCTGCGTATCACTGTTCAGCATGAGCACATACCGTCCAGCACTCACCGCCAACGCTTGATTGACGGCTTTTGAGAAGCCTCGGTTCTCGTGATTCACGATAATCTGCACTGTGGGATAGCGTGCTCGAATGGCGTCCACCGTCTCGTCTTTGGAGTTGTTATCGACGACGATCACTTCGAATTGGATCTCAGCCCCGGACGCGAATACCGCCTTGAGACAATCGAGCATGAGCACTCTGGTGTTATAACTCACGATCGCAATGGAGAGATCCACAGAACCATTAGCCATTACACCCCCACCGGCGATTGATAGTTCCAGAGCGTCTGGAGTCGAGGCCGCTCGACCCGCCAGAGATACCAGCCGAATACTCCGGCCATCACCATGGCTAGGATCTCCGGCGTCCACGGGATGGCAATACGATTCTGACCCGCTCCATTCCAGAGCAATGCACCGACCACTAGGCCAATAAGTCCGGTTCGCCCAAGCGATGCAAACGTCTCATCGGTCGACCTGCCAAGAAGTCGCCGCGTCTCCATCGCTTGCAGTACTGTGCCAACCAGAAAGCTGACCGTCAGCGAGATTGCGGCGCCGAACACTCCGAATGAGAACGTCATTGGAACAATCATCGTCATGTACAGCGCACATTGCGCAACCCAACTTTTCACCTGAAGATCCGGTCGTCCCACACCATAGTGCAATGAGGCCATGACGCTGGCATAACCAGCGCACACAGAATACAGGCACAAAACCCGCAGAGAGTCGATGATGCCGATCCATTGCGTACCAAACACGATCGGGACCATGATGGGCGCCAACGACCCTATCGTAACGGCAAGTGGAATATAGACGATGCCGATGAGTCCCATCTGCAGATCGAAGACACGGATCACACCACGTTGATCTTGCTGCAACGCGGCATAGGTCGGTACGCTGATTTGCTGCATGAGCGCTGTGGCACGAGCACCGATCAACAGTGGGATCGCGAGTGCCACCTGATACAATCCCAACGACTCAGGCCCCAGCAGGCGACCGATCACCAGCTCTCCCCCGGTCATGACGCCAAAGGCGCACAGCGTGGTTAGATTCAAGTGTCTGCCGTACCGGACAAAATAGGAGAGCGCTGATCTCTTGAGAGACCAAGAGGGACTACACGGCGCGAGTCGGAAAGAAAGAAGGCTCCCAATCGTCAAGCCTATCAGCTGTCCGATGACCAGCGCCCAGAGGGTCCGATAGAGGATGGCGATCGTAATCGTCGCGACTGCTTCAACGATGCGCCGGACAAGGTCGATCGCGACTCTTTGGCGCAAGTCGAGCTTCTTCATCTTGAGCGCCATTGCCGGGCTTTGGACGCCCTGGATGATCAGGGCCCATGCATGGACTCGCAGCAGAGACTCCAGCGCCGGCATGCGCATAACCTCGCCGATCATCCCCGCCATGATCCAGATTCCAGTTGCCATCAAGAACCCTCTGGCAGCCGATAATATCCAGGCCGCGGCGAGGTCGTCTTTGCTGACAACCTCTTTGGCAATGAGTGCCGAGTCCAGCCCCAGCTCACTGATCGTGAGCATCATCAGCAATACGGCGGCAGATGCTGCCATCACACCGAAATCAGCGGGAGTCAAAATTCTTACCAGCACCGCCAATTGGACAGCCGCGATCACTTTATCGAGTACGAATCCTCCGCCGGTCCACCAACCAGCACGGAGAATCCGATGGCGTAAACGTAACGGCCTCGATTCAGAATCCTGGATGTTCATCGCAGACAAATCAGCCATTGCCTTTTGACATTGTGACGTGTTTAGGCTCCCTCTTTCATTCCGGTAATCGCGTAATCGCACACCTGTTCAAGCTGCGCAGCTCGCGCCGACCAAGTATGGCGCTGAACCACAGCCGTTCGCCCCTGTTCTCCCATACGTGTGCAAAGATTGTGATCGTCCAAGAGACGAATCAGTTGACGAGCCAAGTCATGTGGATCATCGGCCTTGGCCGAGACACCACAATGTAGCGCCTCCACCGTCTCCCCATATCCTGGTCCCGCTGTCGCAACAACGGGACGCGCACAGGCCAGGTATTCCCAAAGTTTCATCGAGTCACCTGGGTAGGAACGCGTCTGCCGATGTAACACAACACAGACATCAGAAGCAGCGATCCACTTTGGAACCATGTCGAAGTCGGCACGCCCGGAGAATTGAACGTGAGCCGAGAGTTGTAACTGTCGAACCAGTTCTTCAAGACTGTTTTTTGTTTGTCCATCACCGACGAGAAGACACTGGACCGTCTTGAACGACTGGACAACGATGACCATGGCTTCAATCAATGTCTCAAGACCATGCCATGGGAAAAATCCACCGACGAATCCAATATAGGGTCCCGGTGAGGCGAGACCAAGCTCTACCCTGCTTTTCTCAGGCGACCGAGGGAAAAAATGGTCCGGATCAACTCCATTTCTGATGACCGAACATTGCTTCATATTGATAGGTTCTAGTTTCCCAAGACTGCTCAACACTTCCGGACATACACTTACCAACGCGGTCGCCTTCCTGGAAGCAAGACGAAGACCGTAGGATAGGAGGCCGAGAAAAGGGGGAAGACGCCACACACCTCGAACTTCCTCGATGGGAAGTCCATTCACAAAATACACGACTGGACAGGTGCTGTTTCTCAGAGCCCACAGAGGTGCCATCTGCCCCGGTGAATCAAACCAGAGCAAGACGTCCGGAGGCCGACCTTGTAGGAGCTTCGCCATCATCCGCATTGAGCCCCAGAGAAATGACAGAGGACGTAGTGCTCCTCGTCGCACCACTGAAACAAATTGCATGTGCAGCTGATCCGAGACAGCAAGGGCTCCCGTCCCTCGTTCTGGCTGTGGAGCCAACACGGTGACCTCATGACCACGCGATGCCAGCGCTCTGGCAAGTTCCAACACTTGCCGTGAACCACCGGCCGCCACCCCAATGTCTTCATCGCAGTACATGAGAATGCGCATTCCGGATGACTCCCAGGTCTTGGCCGACCCATTGACGAAGTTGTTCTACGATCGCCGTCCAGGAGAACCGCTCTTCGACGAATTGGCGCCCCTGCCTACTCAACACCATACACAGACCTGGATCGTTCAACAGGGCAAGGATCGATTCGGCCAGCAGACGAGGATCGTCTGGCAGGACAAGCTGTACACCACTGTCCTCAGTAAAAGTCGTAACGACGCTTGGAATTGCGCTGGCGACAACCGGGCGATGACAGGCCAAATAGTCAAAGAGTTTCACCGGCGACGTTTCTCCTCGATTCCCACAAAATGGTGCAACACACACGCTCATGGCACCGATCCACGTTGGTACCTCCCAGTAAGGGACTCGACCAACCCACGTAATACTGCTCTCGAGCCCCATCCCCTTGGCCTGCTGCTTTAGCTCTTCAGTAGATTCCCCGTCCCCCACCAGGAGAAGCTCAGCCGTGGGACAGACCCGTTTGACCACCATCATCGCATCGAGCAGACACGCCAACCCCTGATATCGATAGAAGCTTCCGACAAACCCAACGTACGGACGATTCGGCAAAAGCCCCAGTTCCAAGCGACAGGCCACCGCATCTCGTGCGGCAAACCGTTGTACATCTGTTCCACTGGGAAGAACGACGATCCGCTCAAGTGGGACCCCATAGCGCTCCTGAATCAATACCCGTAATCCTTCCGTCAGAACAACGATACGATCGCAGCGTTTCAACGCCAGCTGGGCCAGCAGATCCTTGAAGCCACACACAAACTTTCTCTGGTTCCCAGGCCATTGAGGAACTGGTTCGCCGTTGACCTCGCACACGCACGGCACACCGAGCAATTTGGCTAAGATCAGCGCATGAGGACTCTCCATCCATCGGTAGTACACGATATCTGGCCTTGTCACGAGCGCACGCATCAGGCCACGCAGAAACGACACCAACGCATATGACAGCGGACGCAGCAGCCGCAGATGGATCAGATGAATGGGAATGACGGCGCAAGTTCGTTGTATCAATGCCGACCGATACCGAGGTGCAAATACGGTCACCCTGTCCCCCACTTTGGCCAGGGTATCGGCCAATCGCCAGATTCGGACTAGTCCAACTGGATCATGCGGAGCATCCGGCTCATACCAATAACAAAAGAGAAACCACGTCACACAGCCTCCTGTGGCTTGATGCGTGGCTCAGCCTGGGCAGCCAGGGTGGGCAGTAGCATGACCAGCCCGGCACACAGCCAAAACGGCTCCATAATGCGGATGATGATGAAGGTATTGGCTCCAATTCCATGCGCGAGCATGGCGACGAGAGCTAGCAGAAATCCGTGGGCCAACCCTTTGGCAAAGGGATCGGTTTGAGACAAAAACGACTCGCGAGCACAGCGCCAAAGACGGTAAATAATGAACCCGAAGGCGCCTAATCCGGCGAGACCGGTCTCGCCGATGATCTTGACGTATTGCGCGTCGGCCCATGCATACCCGGTAATGCCTCGCCCAAGAATAGGATCATGGACCCAGTCTTTGAGAACATAGGCCCATGACTTCAAACGCTCAGTTGTCGAGAGGTCCAGGCCAACCGCACCCACTTTAATCTCTCCGCCATATTGACGGCCAAAAAATGTTTCGTTGACCCGTTGCTTCACATTGGCAGGCGCCAGCAATGGAACTAATGCCAGGATGACAAGCAAAACGGTAAGCACTCGCGGGCGTCTCCACTGGGTCAACCCGACCGCCATCAGCAAGACAGCGCCAGCCAGATAGGAAGAACGCGACAAGGTGGCCATCAAGGCCAAAACGGCAAACCCACCGAGCACCAACAATGCGACGCGAATCGGGCCAAACTGAACATGCAATAAAAGCCCGGTCATAATGGCCAGCAGAAATACTAAATAGCCGCCCAACGTATTCGGCTCTCCGATTTCGCCTTCAAATGGCGCTGAGGCACGTTGGCCGCTTGGTATTTGAGAAATCGCGTATAGACTGACGACAAGGCCGACGGCAAGCAGAGCCACAACAAGCCGTACGACTTGTTGTTGAGACCGCACATGGTTGACGACCATGAAAAATACAAAAAAATATTCAAAGTATTTGAGGACAAAGAAAAACCCGGTCGTTGGTCTTACATGTCCATTGATGACGCCGACTAACGTGGAAACAACACAGATCACCATATACACGGCGATGGGGCGATTCAGCGGTGTCTCACGAAAAAGGGCCAATTCACGGTAGACAATGTTCTTGACCAACCAACTGACTCCGATGACGACTAAGAGGATATCGTCCATTCGAAATGACAACTCTCGCCCACCCACACCACGCCCTTCGATCTGCCCGATCGCAACCTCAGGAGATAGCAGCATGGAAGCAATCAGCAGGTAAAGCGCAGCAGATACGGACGTAAGGGCCGTCAGAACGATCAGAAACCCTGCGACCGCTTGCATGCCCATTGCCGGGGTCGTGAGGGTGAGACCTAAGGCGATGGCAGCGGCCAGGACAGCGATAACCAGGCTATCTTGATAACTGATGGCTGCTTGTTGCATGACACGGAGGCTCCTCGTGTCGAGTTATTTGTACTCGTATCGATACAGTCCGTATTCCGGCGTCACTTCCGACTTCACATTGGTCAAGACCACGCCAAGCACATTCGCCTGGGCATGATCGAGCAAGAACTTGGCACGCTTAAGCGCGTTGCGCCCGATTCGACCGACCTGATACACCAAGATCGTCCCATCGACACGGGAGCTAAACGCCACCGCGTCAGTGACAGGGAGAATAGGTGGCGTATCGATCAACACGATGTCATAGTCCTCCTGCATTTCTGACGTCAGCATTTTGATTTTATTGATATTCAAGAACTCATTCGGGTTTCCTGATTCTGACCCGCTGGTGAGCACATGAAGGTTATCCAATCCAGGAGTACTCATGACTCGATCAACTCCGACGGTCCCAAGCATAAGATCCGTGGCGGAGCGGACATACGATCGCCACGACGTGGTCCCGATCAAGGCATCAACCAATCCAGGTTCCCGGTCTAAACCCAACCGTTGGTGAATGATAGGCTTGCGGAGATCAGCATCTACCAACAGCACCTTCATACCCTCTTGAGCCATCGTGATCGCCAGATTGATGACGCAGGTACTCTTGCCCTCCCCTAGGCCGGCGCTCGTGAAAATGACAGATTTGACTCGACGATCCATGCTGGCGAATTGAATGTTCGTCCGAAGCGAGCGAAGGCTCTCAGACAAAACAGACTTCGGATCCAGCAGGCAAATCAGTTTTGATAGATTATCCACGAGGGAAGGAGGTGCATCTTGAGGCAAAGACTCTTGGGCCAAGTCTTTGAGCACTTTGTGGTCAAACTGAGGAATAATTCCCAAGACAGGAACCTTGAGAAACTCCTCAACCCCTTCGATGGTTCCTATGGACGTGTCAAATGATTCACGACCGAACGCGAACACAATACCGAGGAAGCATCCCATCAGCGTTCCAATCATCAGATTCAATGTCATGTTCGATGCATTGATGGGGCTTGAGGGTGTCATGGCTGGGGCGATCATTGTCACCTCTTCAATCCGTTCCGCTCCTTTGATCAACAATTCCTGATGTTTAGCTTTCAGGGTCGCGAGAAGATCCGTATTAACTTTGACCTCGCGCTCCAATCGACTCATGTAAATTGCCGCACGCGGGTACCCCAGATAGCGCTTTCGATAATGATCCCGCTGTTCTTGAAGGGCGTCCTCTCGATCAATCAGAGTGACAACCTTTGATTTCAGCTCCTGAATCATCTCAGATTTGACATTGTCTATTTTCTTTTGCTGTTCCATGACTTGCGGATGGTCTGTTGTGTAATTGATGAGCAGCGTATCTCTCTCCTGAATCAGGTCTAACAGTCGTTGATTCAAAATCGTGAGAAGCGCATTCTGTTCTTCCGTAAAAATCCGTCCGGTCTGATTGCCAATGACGGCATCCGACCGTTTCAAGACGTCGATTTGTCGCTCTCCTTCAGCGCGCTTTCGCAAGACTTCGTTATGCTGTTCTTCCAGTTTCGTAAAGGTCTCCAACGCAGCCCTGGCTTCGTCCGAAAGAAAGACTTGACCTTCTTTTTCCTTAAAGGCTCTCAGCGCTTCTTCCGAGTCATTGAGACGTTTTTCTAAATTGTTCAGCTGTTCTTCAACGAACCGGCGGGACTCGGTGACAAGTCGATTGCGCGTGGCGATATTTTCTACTCGATAGGCTGTTGCTGTGACATTGGCCATCCGTTCCGCCTGTTCCGGCTGATCCGATGTGGCAGAAATGCGGATAATATTGGTATCTCCCTCGCGTTGCGCCGTAACTTCTTGACCAAGATTGTAGACGATATTCAAATAGGCGGCGGAACGCTTCTCCTCTTCCGACGCATCATGAGTAATTCGTCCGAGATCCACTGCCACTCGTTCCATAACCGGGAAGCTCCGGATAAACTCGATCTGAGTCCCAAGATCATTCACGTTTGAATATGAGAGAGATTCCAAGAGTTGTTGGGCCATGGTTGTACTGCGCTCAAACTTCACCCTCGCAGCCGCTTCATAAATAGGGCTCGGCTTGAGCAGCTCTGAAAAGAGGAATGTGAATAGAACCACCATGACGGTGGAAAGAAGGATCAGGTATTTTCGTTTTTTGAGGATCAGCCAGTAGTCAATGACATTCAGTTCATATTGTGCCATGCGTCGCCCTCGTCTCGAACTATCGCGCTACGGTTTGAATGTCGCCAACGCCGGGATCAGATACGCTGGATAGATCGGCATGATCGCGACTTGAAGAATAGGCATAATCTTCAGCGCCGCTTCTCTCGCATCTCCTAACTGTTCGCGTGGGACAAAAATTACATCATTCTCTTCGAGCGGGAGGTTTCGTGAAAGATCGCCGTATGTGAACAACCGCGCCAGATCCGCCGTCAGAATATGCGGCTTAGCGAAATCCCCTCCGCGCACCACTCGAATTTCTTCCAACAGCGCAGTCTCTTGAAAATTTTCTGCGGCGGCCAACGCCTGCAGAACCGTCATATTCCGAGCCATGGGGACCATTCCAGGCTTTTTGACGTCTCCGAATACAAAGACCCGCTTGACCTTGAGCAGCTTCTTTTTCAGAGCGACCTGCGCACGAGGATCCTTCATGAAAGGCTTTGCTGCCTCCTGCACACGCCTTTCCGCTTCAGCCACGGTCCCCCCTCCAACGTGAACCTCTATGAATCCGACGGACACGGATCCGTTCTCGCGTACCAAACTGCTAAATTTTTCTTCTCCAGCCCCTCTACGAATGACGACCTCTAGCGTATCGCCCACTTCAATGGGTGTCTCCGAAGTTGGAACCGTCTCATCTGCATACACGTCGCCTTTCGGCAAAGGAGGGAGCACCTGCGGGTCTGAACTCACCGCGGAAGGAGGCAACGTGGATTGCCCAGGGTTTCGACACCCACCTAAGGACAAGAGACCGATTTCGGCTAACAATACACTGACAGCCACAAGCTCTCTCCCAAGTCTTCGCATACAGATTCTCCCTACAGGCGGTCTCGCTCTACAGAACCTCCACAATGTGCGTTGACGGCCCCCGAGATAAATCGACATCACGTACTTCACCGACCTTAGTGATGGTCACCACAGGCCGAAGCGGATAGCGTGAATTGATCTTTGTCACGGTTCCACTCTCTCCGGTATTGAGACGTACCTGAGTTCCAATTGGATAGAGAGTGATCTGATCCCCGAGGCCTTTTAACACACGTAGAGAAAACGTCGTCTTGGCGTGGAGAAGTAGTTCACGGATCACCTGATGAGGTGTTAGGCGCTTGCGATAGGGTCTCATCGTGACCATCGCGTCCACTGTATCAACCATTCCAATGATCTGTGCCGGCTCAGCAATCTGCTTGTCTTTAAGCCGACAGGGATATCCGCTCCCATCCCATCGTTCATGTTCCTGCGCATTGATCGTCGATACCCATTCAAATACGCCACCCTGGCCAGCGAGAATCCGACGGCCTCGTTCAGGATGAGTCCGAAGGATATCGCGCTCCTCCTCAGATAACGCTTCTCTTTTCTCGATGAGCGATACAGGGAGCGTCCACATACCGAGCTCGTGCAACAGACCTGCTAACGCCAACCGCTCCAATTCATCTTGTGAGTACCGCAGCCCCATACCAACTTTGGTTCCCAAGACTGCGACATGTAGCGCATTGTCGAGGGCATAGTCTTCCGTTTGGCCATTCAAGGCCCACCCAGCGAGGTTGTCGCTCTGATTGAGAAGCTGTACCAACTGCCTGGCAAGAGGCGTACATCCTGCGAGCTGTAGGCTTGTACTTGAACGAACCGCCTCTCTGATCTTTACTAGTTCCTGTCTTGCCGAGACACACCACGCATGATCAGCACTCGGAGATGAGGATCCCACCTTCCGGGATGACACCTCCTCGTTCTGCCAATCGGGCGCCCGCTCTCGAATCAAGTCAGAAAGCCGTGCCATTCTTATCTTGGCTCCTGTGACGTATGACACCTCATGAGCTTACTTATGCACAACCTTTCTAACGACGATATCCGTCTGTGGGTTAAGCTTATTCAGCTCCCGCTCCAAAGTGGCACGGATAAAACCACTCGTCGTGTATCCTTGTCGCTTGAGAGCGTCGAGTTGCTCCTTTAACTCGACAGGAAGTTGCACAACGATGCGAACAAGCTTAGACATGATCAGAACTCCCGTTGAGTAGAGTAGTAGCCTGGCACGAAACTTCTGCACATGCTGTGCCTTGCTAGCATCTGGTTAACAGTGTGAAAATGCTGATACTTTCGGCATGCTCTCTCAGCATCCCTGCCGGAACGAGCCAAAAACTGTCATTGGTTACCGGTCTTGTACAGCCAAGGGATGCTTCCCAGAGGAGGGGGCTACTAAAGCCAAAAGAGAGGAGAAGTATGTCGTTATGAGAATTGGAGGAAAAGCCGGTGCCAATTCAGGTACTCACAGCGCCAAAGACAACGCGGAAAGTCGACCGGTTGTACAATAAGATCTCGCATGCGGTTCACCGTGAGCTCGGATGTTGAGAGCCGACCTGTCACCCAGATCGCTCCATCGCGGTCCGTACGAAAAACCGTACTGTGTTGATCTTGATAAGCTTGCAGTACAGATTCGACAGGGTGTCCATAAGGATTGGCCGCACCAACCGAAACCACTGCATACTGTGGGTGCAGTTGCTGAATCCAGTCGTAATCCAGCGAGCTACGCGCCCCATGGTGCGGTACTTTCAGGACTGTCACCGGTTGATACCCTTCCGCGTTCAATTGTCTCAATCCACCAGTTTCAATATCAGCGGCAAAAAGGATGGAAGAGGGTCCACACTGCAGTCGCGAGACAATGGATAGATTATTCAAGAGTGTCCCGGTAGGGGACTGAGTCGACTCACGGACCACTGATGTTTCAGGTGGATTAAGAATGCTGAGTCGGCACTGGCCGGACCGTAACAAATCTTGGCCACGCACAGCGATGTGTTGATGGATCTGGTGATCACGAAGGGCTGCTTGTAGATCTTCAACGAACTGTTCTGAACGTTCTCCCCCCCCACTCCAGTATTGTCCGACTGATAGATGCCGGAGCACCCAAATCAACCCACCAACGTGATCCAGTTGCTCATGTGTTCCCATGACATAGTCAATATGGTGAATTCCACGGCTCCACAGAAACGGCGCGACCACATTCTTTCCCATGTCAAATCGTTCATATCGACCTCCGCCGTCGATAAGGACGATTTGACCATCCGGTAACTCAACAACAGCACTATCGCCTTGTCCAACATCAAGAAATGTGACACGCCAACGATCGCCGTCCGCTTGCGATTCAGGCGGACTCAGCCACCAACCAATCAACATCATCGTCAACCCGGCGCTTACAACTCGGACACGCCACGGTATTGCTCGGAAGCTTGTCACCAGTAACCCAGAGTAAAAGAGGGCGAGCGCTGGTATTGATGGTGCTGCCACATACCACTCCCCTCCTGGGAAGCGGGCACACCACTGCAATCCAAGAACCATCAATCCAAACAATTGCTCCATTGCTGAGCCAAGGATTAAAGATTCGGCCCCCGTCATAATCGTCCACAACGCGACAAACAGGCCCAGAGGCACCAAGATGATACCGGTGAATGGGACAGCGATCAAATTGGTCATAATCCCCATCCACGGAACCTGATTGAAATAGAACACAACCAGGGGCAACGTCGCCACGGTCACAGCCGCGCTCATCGACAGCGCTTTGAGCGCATGGCTCATGAGGCGGTCTCTCAGCTGACTGTCGTGCCCTACCGAGTCGGCGTTCGCTGATGTGGTGATGACGATCATTCTGATCATCGCGAGTACAGACAAAAATGACAGTTGAAAGGAAATGTCAAAAAGGGCACGCGGATCATGCAAGAGAATCGCCAGGAGGGCCACCGCCATCGTATGACCCAGATAGCGTTCATACCCTAGCCACGCCGCGATCATTGCCAGCGTGATCATCACGAGTGAACGCATGGTCGCTAACTCGGCTCCCGCCAGCAACGCATACAGCGCAACCGTGGGCCAGGCACACAGAATGGCAATCTTCGATGGCGTGACTGTTCGTGAAAGGGATAGTAAGAGAGCAGCGGGAAGCCTAAGGACAAGTCTTCTCACCAACCAAAAGGCCACGACGGCCACGAGTCCGAGATGTGAACCTGAGATCGAAAGCAAATGAACAGTTCCGGTCACCATGAACCAGTCTTGGAGCTCTTGGTCAAGATAGCCTCGTTCACCGATGATCATGCCCAGAAACAGCCCTCGTGTGGGTTGGCCCAATGTTCTGAGTGCTGCCACACGTATCGAGGCCCTCCAATGATCGATCCGGTTCCATACGCTCCACAACCCTATTGGGGTCTCTGCATCTAACAACCTTACCGCCTGAGCACCGGTCACCGTGGTCATACCGTCGATACCGTGTCGTTCCAAATAGGCAGCATAATCGAATCCCCCCGGATTCAAGGACCCTCTTGGACGGTGCAGCTTTCCCTGAAACGCAATCCGGTCACCATGATGAAGCGTGATACCCGGGTCGCGCCATACAAGGCGTATGTGTCTCGCTTCAGAATCCAACGCATCTGTTTGAATCAGGATCGTCTGACGCCCTACACTATGCTGAACTGGAGCGATAACTCGACCGGTGACTGAGGCATGACCTGTCTCATGAAGTGGCGGTGATATCCGGCGAGGCTCCGACGTCGGCGTGGCGAGGCTCCAGTAGACGACTCCCAAGAGGAGGCTAGAATAGAGGAACAATGCGGAAGATGAGTCGATATAACCGACTCGTTCGAGCAGGCTGAATCCAACGGCGATGCCCGCCAACAGCGCGATAACGGAGAGCGGAAAAGCTGAGATCTGTGCTCCGCACAGAAGACCGAGGACAAACACTGCGGCGAGGGACGGGAGCATGAGGTTCCCTCATGTACCGGGGAGGAGGGAAGACTCAGCCAATATGCTTTCGCACGACTCTGGCAAGCTCCTCAGCCACTTCCTTGACCATGGTAGACTGTTCTCCTTCCACCATGACCCGCAATAGCGGCTCTGTCCCGGAATATCTGACGAGAACTCGCCCACACCCGTTCAAGCGACGTTCGCTCTCTTGTATGGCGCAATCAATGTCTGGAATCGATTCCAATCGCGGCTTCTTCGTGACCTGCACATTTACCAACACTTGCGGTACGGCTGTCATCGCCTGAGCCAACTCGGATAGCGGCTTCTTCGTTCGCTTCACCAATGACAATATCTGCAGAGCTGAGATCAGACCATCTCCGGTCGTGTTATGGTCAAGGAATATGAAATGTCCCGATTGCTCGCCGCCGAAATTATAGCCCTCCGCCAACATTCGTTCGAGCAGATATCGATCCCCGACTGGCGTCCGAATCAGCTTGACGCCCGCCTTTGACATCGATAGCTCCAGTCCAAAGTTGCTCATCACGGTTCCGACCAAGGTCTGCTTGGAGAGGAGTCCGTTTCGATGAAGGTCCAGGCCCAAAGCCGCCATGACATGGTCTCCATCGATAATCTTGCCTTGCTCGCAGACAAATACTGCTCGATCGGCGTCCCCATCCAAGGCAATTCCGAGATCGGCTTTGTGGCGGAGCACTTCCTCCTGAAGAAGCCCAGGATGAACGGCGCCACACCCAGCGTTGATATTCATCCCGTCCGGTTTATTGGCGATGACTTCAACCGTAGCTCCCAATTCTCTGAGGACCATCGGAGCGACCTTGTATGCCGCACCATTCGCGCAATCGACAACGAGCTTGACCCCCTGGAAATCCAAGTCCTTGGGTAACGACCGCTTTGCAAATTCAATATAGCGCCCCTCTGCATCGTCGATGCGGTAGGCTTTACCGATGAGGTCGGCCGTCGGACGAAGATGGCTGATTTCATCCGACACGATGAGCTCTTCAATACGCGCTTCCACATCGTCTGGGAGCTTAAATCCGTCGCTTGAAAAGAATTTAATTCCATTGTCTTGGTAAGGATTGTGTGACGCCGAAATGACCACCCCTGCATCAGCCCGTAGACTCCTGGTCAAGAACGCGATCGCCGGCGTGGGCATTGGCCCGACTAGCAGCACATCCACCCCCATCGAACAGATACCTGCCATCAACGCAGATTCAAGCATATACCCGGAAATACGAGTGTCTTTGCCAATGACAATCTGATGGCGGCCCGCTCGTCGCATGAAAATATGTGCGGCGGCTCGTCCAAGCTGCATCGCCATTTCACTAGTCATGGGATCGAGATTGGCGACCCCTCGGACACCGTCGGTTCCAAATAATTTACGCATCATGCCCCTCCCGGCGAGACGACCAGCGTGGATTCAACGCGGCAGCCATCTTGACTACATCAATCATCATGGCAACATCATGGACACGCAGAATGTGAGCGCCTCGATCAACTGCCAGTGCCACCGCCGCTGCGGTTCCCCATTCTCGATGTTCAACAGACCGTTCAACCACATTCCCAATAAACGCCTTTCGTGACAACCCAGCCAATATGGGGCGGTTCAATGCCGCGATAGCAGATAACCCATCAAGAAGGTCTAGGTTATGATTCACCAGCTTACCAAAACCAAAGCCTGGATCAAGCACGATGTTCGTTCCAGCAATCCCTGCACGAAGAGCCATTTGCACACGTTCATCAAGAAAGCGCACCACTTCGCCGACCACGTCAGAATACTGTGGTGATTGTTGCATCGTTTGCGGAGTCCCTTGCATGTGCATCAGAACAACCGCCGCATCGAAGCGGGCAATGACCGACGCCATGGCAGGATCTTGTCGCAGTGCGCTCACGTCGTTGATGATCGACGCTCCACAATCCAGGGCGACTTCAGCGACTCGCGACTTGGTGGTATCGATTGAGATTGGGACCGACGCACGATGGGCCAGCCCCTTCAGGACCGGGATAACGTGAGCCAGTTCATCCTGTTCACTGACGGAACGAGCGCCTGGCCGAGTGGACTCTCCCCCGACATCGATGAGATCCGCCCCCTGCTCAATAAGTTCCAGCGCATGGGCAATCGCTCGTTCAGACTCAACATAGCGCCCACCATCATAGAAAGAATCAGTCGTGACATTCACGATGCCCATAACAAGCGGACGCCCTTTGCAATGAATTTCTCGCCCTTTGGCAGAGAACCACTGTTGCCTTGTGAGGGCCTGAGATGAGACTGGATCCAACCTATTCCACCAATGAAAGAAGCATGCAAACCGTCATTCCGATTCCTTTGTCGGAATTAGACAGCGTGCAGACCATAGATACAGCACAACAGGGTCAACGGTGCCAACGCAAACGAGCGTTGGCACGATACTTAGGCTGGAACTGTTTGAGAGGAGGATTGCAACAGAATCTGATCAATTTCCGGTGCGTCGAGCACTTCTTTTTCAAGTAATGCCTCAGCCAACGCCTTTAGACTCGTCATCTGCTCGGTCAGCACACGCTTGGCACGCTCATAATTTTCCGTGACTAATCGCTTAATCTCCAAGTCGATTTCAAGCGCAACTTGATCACTGACATCTCGTTTCGTAGCAAAATCTCGTCCGAGAAATACCGAATCTTCCTTTTGTCCAAAGGTCAATGGTCCCAACTTCTCACTCATACCCCATTCACATACCATCTTGCGAGCAAGGTCCGTCGCACGTTCAAGATCGTTACCGGCTCCGGTTGTGACATGTTTGAATACAAGCTCTTCAGCGACACGTCCACCCATCAGAATAGCCAAGGTATTGTAGAGAAATTCTTTGGAGTAGTTATGTCGATCATCTGTCGGCAGCTGCATCGTCACGCCCAAGGCCCGTCCTCTTGGAATGATCGTCACCTTATGAACAGGGTCCGTCCCCGGTATGAGCTTTGCCATCAATGCGTGGCCGGCTTCGTGGTAGGCGGTAATTCTCTTTTCTTCATCGGTGAGAATCATGCTCTTCCGTTCGGCCCCCATCATCACCTTATCTTTCGCCATCTCGAAGTCTATATTTTCGACTTCCTTCTTGTTCTGGCGAGCCGCCCAGAGCGCCGCTTCATTCACTAGGTTTTCAAGATCAGCGCCTGAAAATCCAGGAGTTCCTCTGGCGATCTTTTCCAATTCGACATTCGTAGCGACAGGAACTTTCTTCGTATGGACCTTCAAGATTTCAGACCGGCCTTTGAGATCCGGGCGATTGACCACCACCTGCCGATCAAAGCGTCCAGGTCTCAGCAAAGCTGGGTCGAGAACATCAGGGCGATTGGTCGCCGCAACCAAAATGACTCCCTCGGTCGTGTCGAAGCCGTCCATTTCGACGAGCAATTGATTGAGCGTTTGTTCACGTTCATCATGCCCACCGCCGAGACCTGCGCCACGCAAACGACCGACCGCATCAATTTCATCGATAAAAATAATACAAGGGGCATGCTTCTTCCCTTGTTCAAATAGATCCCTGACCCGCGAGGCTCCGACACCTACAAACATCTCTACAAAATCAGATCCACTAATACTGAAGAACGGCACTCCGGCTTCTCCGGCTATTGCCTTCGCAAGCAAGGTTTTTCCTGTTCCAGGAGGGCCGACGACCAGCACACCCTTCGGGATGCGCCCACCAAGCTTCTGAAACTTACGAGGATCTTTCAGGAACTCAATGATTTCAAGAACTTCTTCTTTCGCCTCATCAACGCCAGCAACGTCTGAAAACGTGATCTTCTTTCGTTCTTCCGTCAGCATGCGGGCGCGACTCTTTCCGAATGACAGAGCCTTATTCCCCCCAATTTGCATCTGACGCATTAGGAAAAACCAGAGACCAAGGAACAGGATAAATGGTCCCCACGTAACCAGGAACGTGATATACCACGGACTCTCATCCGGTGGTTTCACCTCAATCTGAACATCCTTCTCACGAAGGACCTTCACAAACTCAGGGTAATCAGCTGAATAGGTACGAATGCGAGTTTTGTCCTTCAGGACCCCGCTGATGTGATTACCCTTGATGATGACTTTTTCAAAATCACCCTTGTCGAGCTTGGCCATAAAATCGCTGAATATCACTTCTTCTTCAGGCGCATGAGTCGGCACGCTGAACAGATTGAACAGGAGAATCATGAACAAGCCGACCACCACCCAGAAAAGCAGGTTCTTGACCCGGGAATTCATCCAGTTCTCCTTCGCAATAGCATTGGAGGCCACGTATGTAGAAACCGTGGTGATGTTAGCATAGCCCTGCGCAAATTGCCAACAGCTCGTGAGAAAACTCTACTCCTCTTGCTGGTTGAGCTGGTCGAGAACGGCGAGGTATGGAAGGTTCCGGTACTGTTGTTGGTAATCAAGTCCATACCCAACGACATACTGGTTCGGAATTCTGAACCCAATATACTGCAACGGGACATCAACGACGCGGCGTTCTGGCTTACTCAGCAAGGTGCAGACCTTGATGCTTCTCGGTTTCTGCTTGGCCAGCGCCTTGGTAAGATATTGAACCGTTAATCCCGAATCGACGATATCCTCAACCAGTAGCACATCTCTATTCTTGATCTTTTCGGTCAGCTCGGTCACGAGCTTGACCTTCCCGGACGTCTTCGCTTGCGTTCCGTAGCTCGTCACGATGATGAAATCGACCTGCACTGGAATTCGAATCGCTCGTGCCAAATCGGCAAAAAACGCATAGGCCCCCTTGAGCACACCGACAAGCACGAGGTCCTTGCCGGCATAGTCGGCGCTGATCTGTCGTCCCAGCTCACGGATGCGGCTTCGCATCTGCTCTTGGGTCACGATCGGACGTCCAAACATACGTTCCATCTCACTCAGTTCCTTCCGTTCACGATAGATCTTCGCACGTGAAGACCAGACAGCGTTTTGTGGTGGCAGTGGGTACCCAGCGTTCATCCTGTCGATAGCCAACGACCCACAGGATTCCCTCGGGAGCCACCACCAGGGGAATGCGCGATCGGACTGCAATCGGTATCTTCAGATCCGTAAAAAAATCCTGGAGCTTCTTTGACTGCCCTCCCATGCCAGAGGGATGAAATCGATCTCCCGGCAACCAATTCCGTACCATCAGTGGCCGAGACACCTGATCGGCATCCACCAGAATCCGACCTTTTCCGAGAGGAGCACCCAGCTGGCTACCTGCCTGCTGTTGTACCTGAAGTCGTTGACCCGTTCCAGACCATAGAAGCTCTCCAGGCACAGATAAGAATTCCTGACAGCTGCCATGCGGTTGTCCAACATGGGAGATCGCTCGTGCTTGAAGCGGAACAAACCGTAGATGGCGATCACTGACAACAACGTGCCCTCCCTTCACATCGAGACGTGAACCAGATTCCCTCTTTGAGGCCAGGCGAATAATGCGATCAACCGTTCGGAGACTGGGGGAGTAAGATTGGTCATCAGACTGCCGAAAGAGGTTTCGGATACAACGCCGTTGAAGGGATACTGGAAGTTCTAGAAGAGACACCCGATCGATCGTCCAGCCTCCGTCGGATGCGCGTGCCATAGCAGAAGAGGAGAGGGCGGTACTCTGCTGATCCAGATAGCGATCGTCTTCCCTGCAGATCTCTGCGAGCCTACAGAGCGCATTGACGCTTGATGGGACCAGCTGAGTCAGAACAGGAATGATCTCCCTCCTTACTCGGTTCCGCAGGTAATGCGGTTTGACATTGCTGGAGTCCTCACGAAAGGACAAGCCCGCCTTGCACAGATACGCCAGAATCTCCTGCCGCGTCGTCTCATACAAAGGTCGAATCACATGGTGATCCCGGAACGCTGGCATGCCGGACAGACCAGTCAATCCTGCACCACGAAGCATCCAGAGCACGACGGTCTCCGCTTGGTCGTTTGCCGTATGGCCCACGGCAATGCGATCGGCCCCACATTGCTCAGCAATCTCCTGCATCACACGATAGCGGAGGTCACGGGCCACAGCCTGCAAGGATGCCCTGCGCCTTTCGATCTGCAATCCAACCCGTCGAACATGGAGAGACACTCCGAGCTCTTGGCAAAACGCCTCTACAAATTGTTGGTCCCCCTCGGACTCATCCCCTCGCAATCCATAGTTGCAATGAACGGCTGACAGGGTCAACGCCCAACTGGACCGGAGATGAGAGAGGATCGATAACAATGCGACGGAGTCCGGGCCACCCGAGATGGCGACCACTATATGCTGTCCGTGTTGAAAAAGGCTTCTGGACCGAATCGTTCGAACCACCCGATGTACTAGCGGAAGCCAGGCCATTGTATTGATAGATCTGCTTAAGACCGGTTGCAAGGACTCATCGCTTTCCGATTGTTTCATGATATCGCCGGAGGATGTCCCTCGCAGAATCCACGTCGGACACGATCTGTCGGCTCAACGCTTCTCCACTATTAAACTGTGCGTCGCCTCGGATACGACCGATAAACTCAACCGTGAGCGTGCATCCATACAGCTCGTGGGTTCCATCCAGGATGGAAACTTCCAGTCCCCGCTCATCACCATCAAAGGTCGGTCTCGTGCCGATATAGGCGACGGAATCATACCGCTCCTGATTCAGAGTCGTGACGGAAGCATAAATCCCGTCAGCCGGAACCACGCGGTCTGGAGGCAGTCGAAGGTTCGCAGTCGGACATCCAAGCGTTCGCCCCCTCCCCTCACCAGAAGCTACAACTCCGCTCAGCGCATAGTATCGGCCAAGTAAGACAGCCGCTTGATCGACATGTCCGGCGTCGATAAGCCGTCTGATTCTCGTCGAGCTCACCACTCCTCCATCGATCATCACCGGAGGAGTCGGATGGACGACAAAACCGAATTTTTTGCCGAGCGTGATCAAATCACCGATCTGCCCTACTCGTTTATGTCCAAAAGCAAAATGTTGTCCGACAAAGATTTCTTTGAGTCCGAGCCCTTTGGACAGCACCTGCTCGGCGAACATCTCCGGAGAGAAGGCGGCAAATGCGTGAGTGAACTCCAGGGAGACCACGTCATCAATCCCCGCTTGCTCGAAACGAGTACGTTTCTCTTCCGCGCTCGTCAAGAATCGTAAATCAACGTGAGGCGCAAGAATTTTGACTGGGTGAGGATCGAACGTCAGGACGACAGCGGTTCCCCGAGCAGCGCGAGCCGTCTCAACCACCCGTTTCAAGAGCGTATGATGACCGAGATGATGCCCATCGAAATTCCCGATGGTTCCCACTGGATACGGCCGCACGACCTCATCCGAATATCCGCGGGTCACGTTCATCGTCGGTCAATGAAGCAGCTTGACAGCGTCTTTGGCAAAGTACGACAGGATCAGATCGGCTCCTGCCCGTTTGATTGCCAACAGCGATTCCATCATGGCACGTGACTCATCGAGCCACCCCGCCCTTGCTGCCGCCTTAATCATACTGTACTCACCACTCACCTGATACGCCGCGAGAGGGAGAAGTGTACGAGCGCGGGCCAGCGCAATGATGTCCAGATACGGCAACGCCGGTTTGACCATGACGATATCGGCACCTTCTTCGATATCGAGATCGATCTCGCGAAGCGCTTCGCGCGCATTCGCCGGGTCCATCTGATAGGACTGTCGGTCGCCAAATTGAGGACTGGAAAACGCCGCGTCGCGAAACGGGGCATAGAAACACGAGGAAAACTTGGCCGCATAAGCCAGGATCGGCAGCTCAGAGAACCCAGAGCGATCTAATTCGCGTCTGATCGCAGCGACACGACCATCCATCATATCCGACGGCGCGACCATATCGGCTCCAGCTTCAGCATGGGTGCGGGCCATCACCGTGAGGCATTCGAGCGTCTCATCATTGAGAACTTTTCCATCTTTGACGATTCCGCAATGTCCATGGTCGGTATATTCGTCGATACAGACATCTGTGATCACAAGCAATCCCGGCACCTGTTGTTTGACTGCTCTGATCGCCCGCTGCACAATCCCGTTTGGGTCCCATCCTGAACTGCCACGCTCGTCTTTGCGCGCTGGAATGCCGAAAAGAATGATGGCCGGAATCCCTAAGGCCAGAATCTCTCTCGCTTCTTTGACCAACACATCGATGGAGAGCCGAAATTGGCCGGGCATCGACGCAATCTCTTCACGGCGACCCTGTCCCTCGACCACAAACAGCGGATAGATAAAATCTGACGGAGACAGCGTCGTTTCACGTACCATTCGACGCAACGATTCATGTTGCCGCAGACGTCGGAGGCGCTGGATCGGAAACCCCATGACCCACCTTACTTTCGTGGAAGGTTCGTCAAGAATACGACCAGGTCGCGAACAGAGATGAGCCCGACCAGCACGCCCTCGCGTGTCACCCCTAAATGACGGAGATGGGATTTCGCCATGAGATCGTTGGCATCCAAGATTGTCTTGCTCTCCTCGATCGTCGTGATCGGCGCGGACATAATTTGCTCGACCGTGGTCTTCGTGGCATCTGTCCCGGCCGCCACCACCCGGCGCATCATATCCGTGTCCGTGATGATGCCGATGATCTCACGGTCGTTGGTCACGAACAAACTACCGATCCCGCGATCGCGCATAATGCGCGCGGCCGTTTGTGTATCGGTATCACGAGGCACCGTCACGAACTTTTCTCGTGGAATCATGAACGACTTTACAGGAACCATCTCACTCTCCCTCCTTGTATAAGGCCATCGCACATGGTGCGTGCGTTCATTACTGCAGCGCTCCCGTGGCAACCTGCTCACGGCTTTCATACTGGTGGACGATCGCATCCACCAGTGCGGGAATCGTATTCTCATCCGGCATGATCGAGACCGTCAAACCATATTCCTCCGCGGTCTTGGCCGTGATGGGTCCGATGCAAGCGATCATGACGGATTGCACGAGCGGCTTCACCGCTTCCGCACCCCCGAGCATCGTCACAAAGTTGCGGACCGTGGAAGAGCTCGTAAACGTGACCACATGAATCCGATGATCCATAAGCTCCTGCCGCCACCCACCGGAATCATGGTCTGGGGTGAGCGTTCGGTACACAGGGATGACATCGACATGCGCCCCGGCGGCACGAAGTTCGTCGGGCAAGAGCTCTCTGGCCACTTCCGCCCGAGGGATCAGGATACGGGTTTTTGTTAGATCCAGCTGATTCAGTGTGGTGAGCACTCCTTCTGCCTGATATTCTGCAGGAACCACATCCGCTTTGACCCCAAACCTTTCCAACTCCTGAGCGGTGCGAGGCCCGATGCAGCATAACTGCCGCCCAGCCAAGCAGCGTGAATCAAGCCCGCGAGTGAACAGCCTGGTCATGAAACGGCTCACGCCATTGACGCTGGTAAAAATAATCCAATCGTACGTCCTAATCTCGGAAATCGCGTGGTCCACAGGCGCCCACTCTGGGGGGGGAACGATCCTAATCGTCGGAGCCTCGACCGGTTCAGCGCCATAGCTGGCCAAGCGGGTAGCCAACTCACCAGCCTGTTCTTTCGCGCGCGTCATGAGCACACGTTTGCCAAAAAGCGGGCGCTGCTCGAACCAGTTGAGTTTCGACCGAAGTCGAACAACCTCCCCCACGACAATGACGGTCGGCGGCTCCATTTTTTCAGCTTCAGCTTTCTCCACGATATCAGCCAATGTCCCGACAACGGTCTGCTGGGAGACTCTCGTTCCCCACCGAATGATCGCCACGGGCGTAGACCCCGCTCGCCCTTCGGCTAACAAGGTCGCGGCGATCGTCGAAAGATTTTTCATGCCCATGAGAAAGACAACCGTCCCTTGGCTCGTCGCCAGCCTCGACCAATCCAGGGCCGTCGAAGGCTTTTCTGGATCTTCATGCCCGGTCACAATCGTCAGCGTAGACGCCAACGTTCGATGAGTCACCGGAATACCGGCATAGGCAGGGGCGGCAACCGCAGCGGTCACCCCAGGAACGATTTCGAATTCGATCTTGGCCGACGCGAGCGCTTCCGCCTCCTCACCTCCCCGCCCAAAGACAAACGGATCGCCTCCCTTCAACCGCACGACCACGTGGCCTGCGCTGGCTCGTTCAATCAGCAGACGATTGATCGCGTCCTGCTCAGGGTATTTCCCTTTGCCTCTCCGTCCGACATACACCCGCTCGGCTTCTTCTCGGGCATGGGCAAGAAGGCTAGGGTTAGCCAGATAATCGTAGAGCACCACGTCAGCCTGCTCAAGACACTCTTTTCCTCGAAGGGTCAAAAGACCAGGATCTCCCGGACCAGCTCCAACCAAATAGACCTTCCCCTTGTGTCCTCGTACCATGTTCACACTGATCCGTAAATCTCCCGGAGAATTTTGTCCCCTCCCCGAGTCAGTAATCGTTCAGCCAATTGAATACCGAGAGCGTGCGCCTGCTGACCTGTTCCCTCAATCTGGTCGCGAAGGACGGTCTTCCCGTCAACACTGGCAACAAGCCCATCTAAGACCAACAGCTCACCGGACAGAGTTGCGTGGGCTGCGATAGGCACCTGACAGCCTCCTTCTAGGCGGCACAAGAAGGCCCGCTCTGCGGTCACGGTCGTATGGGTGGTCTGATGATTGAGTCGGGATAAGACGGAACGCACGAAGGCATCACTCGTCCGACCTTCGATCCCAAGGGCTCCCTGTCCGATTGCAGGCAGACTGACGATAGGAGAAAGATATTCCGTGATGGTCTGAGACCACCCTAACCGATGCAGACCAGCAGCGGCCAAGACGATGGCATCGAACTGGCCCTCATTGAGTTTCTTTAATCGTGTATCCAGGTTCCCGCGCAGCATCGCGATTTTCAGGTCTGGCCTGGCGTGTAGCAATTGCGCCTGGCGTCGAAGGCTTGCCGTCCCGATACTGGCACCGAGTGGAAGATCCTGGAATGCATACCCTGCACGACAGATGAGGGCGTCACGAGCATCCTCCCGTGGAGGCACACAGAGAATCTCGAGCCCTTCGGGTAATTGTGCCGGAACGTCCTTCATGCTATGAACAGCAAAATCGATCTCACCAGCGAGCAAGGCGTCCTCAATTTCCTTGACGAATAGGCCTTTCCCCCCGATTTTTGCCAATGGCACGTCGACAATCTTGTCGCCGGACGTCTGAATTTTCTTGAGCACAACCCGGACCTCCGGCACCACATCCTGAACCTTGGACTGAAACCATTCACTTTGGCACAGCGCCAACTTGCTCCCTCTCGTTCCCAGAACCAAGGTTGCGCGTTGGCCGTTCGGTATCGACACGGTGACACTCTTTTCGTTACCCGCCGATCAGCGGGCTCGTTTACGGACGGCTGTTTCTGAAACCGGATCCTCGGCACCCGACTCTGCAGCACTCTCAGGATGATACCGCAGCGACTCTCTAGAAGGCTCGATCTGTTGAACAGGCGAAGCCGGTTGGTCGAGAGAGAAAAATCGCCGGGCCGCTTCGACGAACGCCGGGCCGCTCGAAGAATTGACTTCGGCCTTGAGGGTGACCATCGTGCGATGAATCAATTTATTGGCAATCGATGAGGCGAGGCCTTCAACCAGGTCGCGGTCCTGAGGAGACAGATGCGGCAATCGCGCAAGCACCTTGTCGACCTCCGCCCGCTTCAGGTCGTCGACGTGGCTCCTCAGGGCGACGATCGTCGGAGTGACCTCCAAGGATTTCATCCAGTCCAGCATGGTGGTCACTTCTTCCACAACCATCCGCTCGGCCTTCTCGGCCTCCTGCACGCGCCCGGCTCGGTTCTGTTCAACCCGCTGTTTGAGATCATCAATATCGAAGAGAAACGCATTGTCGACGTGGCGAACGGCCGGATCAATATTCCGAGGAACTGAAATATCGATCAAGAACATCGGACGGTTCATGCGCTCTTCGACCGCACGGTGCACATCCTCCGCGCCGACAAGATAATGAGCCGCACCCGTCGAGACCAGCACAATATCCGCCGAGGCCATATCATCCTTGAACTGATCGAATGGAACGGCCGTCCCTCCAAATTTTGAAGCAAGATCGACCGCATGTTGTGGAGTCCTTGTCGTAATGCGCACATGCTTCACACCGTGAGCAATCAAATGGCGCGTGGCCAGTTTTGCCATTTCACCGGCACCGACTAACAACACCGTCTTCTCGTGAAGATCTGAAAAGATCTTCTTTGCCAGCTCGACAGCAGCATAGCTGACCGAGACCGCCATTTCTGAAATTTTTGTTTCGGTCCGTACTCGCTTGGCCACCGAGATGGCCTTCTTCACGACCTTGTTCATGATCACACCGGTCGTCTTATGGGCCAGCGCGACTTCATACGCATCCTTGAGTTGTCCCAGGATTTGAGATTCGCCGATAATCATCGAATCGAGACTGGCAGCAACTCTGAACAAGTGACCGATCGCTCGATCGCCGGTATGCCAATAGAGGTGAGGGGTCAACTGCTCGGAAGACAACGACAGATGGGTGTCGGCAAGAAACTCCTGAATACGTCCATAGCCGGTTTCGACGTCATCGACAACGGAGTAGACCTCGACTCGATTACAGGTCGAGAGCAGGATGCCTTCTTTGATCCCAGAATACGAACAGAGACGAGTGAGCGCCTCGCCAAGACGGCTTTCGGGAACCGCCAGCCTCTCTCGAATCTCGACCGGAGCCGTCTTATGACTCAACCCTACGACAATCAGATGCATGTGACCATCAACCGCATAAGTGACCAGGCCTTAAGTTTCTTTCAGCACCACACCGACTAATGTGAGAATGACGCACGCGAACCCGATGACCGTCAGATACGCTGCGCGCTTCGCTCTCCACCCGACGGTCAACCGTCCAAGCAACACGACAAAATAGAAAACCCAGGTGACAAGCGCCCAGATTTGCTCAGGGTTCCAACTGACATAGGATCCACGCGCAAACTCGGCCGAGATGGCTCCCGTGACGATTCCCAAAGTCAGCAAGGGGAACCCCAGGACGATGGATTGCTGATTGAGATGATCGAGAAAGTCGAGTGCCGGCAACTTGCTGTAGAGAACATTGAACTGTTTCGACTTGAGGAGCCGATCCTGAATCAGGTACATCACTCCTGCCACGAATGCGACGGTAAACCCCACCGTTCCCAACATGCTGAGCGTGACATGAAACCACAAGGTCTTGAACACAGGCTGAAGCGTGGGGACCGTTTCCGGAAGGGCTGCAGACGAGACCAAGGAGACCAGGGCTAAGGGCACCATGAAGGACCCAAGTACATGAATCCGATGGCGAAACTCGACCAGCACAAATACAAGAATGATCATCCAAGAGAAAAAAGAAAGGGCGTCCGAAAAGCTGGGCGGCACCGTCGATGAGACCTCAACCATTCTGATAACGAGGCCAACGGTATGGGAGATGAAGCCGACCGCCGTAATCGCTAATGACACATTTGACAAGGCTTCGGAGCGTCGCAGTAAATACGCAAGAAACGACATCGTGGCCACGAAGTACAGGACCATGGTGACCATGAAACAAACGGCTGCCATTGGGAATACCCCTGCAGTGACTAGAGACCGAGCCTCGACGAGATAAGCATGGAATTATATCGATGCCGACCAAACAGAGTCAACAAAACGCTGGCACGGCAATGACTTCCGTCAGCCGGTCACATCGGAGCGGAACGCTTTACGTGGTCGCGGTCCCCATCGGACATCCCGACGATGTGACCGTGCGCGCCCTTCGGATCCTCAGCACAGTAGACCTGATCGCGTCCGAAGATCCAAAAGTGACGCAACAACTCCTGATGCATCACGGCATTCGAGGCACCGTGACGAGCTACGGACCCAGAAATCTCCAAGAAAAAGCAGCGGTTCTTTTGCAACGGTTACAGCAAGGGGTTGATGTTGCGTTCGTATCGGATTGTGGCTCCCCCCTCATCTCCGACCCCGGCCATCTTCTCGTAGCCGCTGCGCATACGCATGGTATCCCGGTGGTTCCAGTCCCCGGTCCTTCTGCGATTATCGCAGCCCTGACTGCCGCAGGACTCCCCTGCGACTCCTTCTATTTTCTTGGACATCTGCCGAGCGTCTCCTCACGTATCACCCAACGCCTTATGGATTCCCTGAAGAGGAATGGTCCAACCGTTGCCTTCTGCACAGAGACAGCGCTCGCGCGCATACTGAAGACCCTTGGCGATATCGCTCCTCACTGCGCTGTAGTTGTGGCGTACGATTTAACGAAGCCGAATGAGCACATCATTCGCGGAACAGCTTGTGAGGTCAGTAAGAAACTCGGCTCGACTCGGAGACGGGACGTGACACTCGTTCTTGCAGGGAAAGATGGGACAGAATCAGACGATCAAGATATGCGCCGTGCTCAATCGCTCTCCTCTCGACGGATCAAGACCCGATAGGCCTGGTCGACTCGTTCCTGAGACAAGACCGTATGGCCTTCGTTCTGGACGCTACGCGGGACGTTACGGATGCCGTCGGTCGTTTGATGCGGCAGGTCAGGGAAGAGACGCGGGGTGTGGACGCACAAACTTCGGAAGGGATTCAGAATGTCTTAAGTCGGTCACTCTATAGCATTCTGAAAACCGTAGCAGGCCCTACCATCGACCAGCTGGTCACCGAAGGCCCGAAACCGTTTGTTATCCTTGTCGTTGGAGTCAACGGAGTAGGGAAAACAACTACTATCGCCAAAATCGCTCAGCGGATGATGCAGGCCGGGCGACGACCTCTCCTTGTGGCAGGAGATACCTTTCGTGCCGCTGCCATTGATCAACTTCAAGTTTGGGGGGATCGGGTCGGAGTGGAAGTGATTCGCCAACGTCACGGTGCCGATCCGGCTGCGGTGGCCTTCGACGGTGTCGTGGCAGCCAAGGCCAGGATGGTGGACGTGGTCCTCATCGACACGGCGGGTCGCTTGCACACCAAGTCCAATCTGATGGACGAGCTGCGGAAAGTGAAACGGGTGATCGCTCAGGAGTTGCCTGGTGCGCCACATGAGGTGCTGTTGGTCCTGGATGCCACGGTCGGACAGAACGCGCTAGCTCAGGCCCGTCAATTTCACGAGGCCGTTGGGGTCACAGGACTTGCTCTGACGAAGCTCGATGGGACCGCACGAGGGGGGATTGTCGTAGCCATTGCCGAAGAACTGAAGCTCCCTCTGCGCCTCATCGGTGTGGGAGAAGGAGCTGATGACCTCCAGGACTTCAATGCCGAGGCGTTTGTCGCAGCTCTGTTCGGGCAGCCGACGTCTCGCTCATAAACCACGCATTTTCTTCTCATTGTTCACAGCCTCGTGCTATTCTCCTTGTGTAGGGTAGACTCTGTATAGGTTCTGGAGAGCCGATGGCGATGGTCAAAGTCTTGATCGTAGACGACGATCAAATGAATTGCGATCTCTTACAGAGCGTGCTTATCCGGCACGGGTGTCACGTTATTTCGACAACCAGTGGGCGAGAAGGTCTTAGTCTATTCCGCGCACACAATCCACGAGTTACCCTGCTCGATCTCCGTATGGCGGAGATGGACGGGCTGACTGTTTTAAAGGAGATCCGGGCCATCGATCCTCATGCCCCGGTGATTATTCTGGGTGGTGGAGCCACAGAAAGTCAGGAGAATCAAGCCCGAGCTCTCCGAGCCACGGATTTTATTAGAAAAGGATTGTCGCTGGACGTCCTCGTCGAAGCCGTCACCCGACTCTCACAGGTGCCTGTGCCGTCAGTGACCACGCAGCTCTCTCTTAGGAATGGGAATGTCATCGAGCAGATCGACGAGTCGGTCTTGGTCGTCGACGACGAACCTCTCCTATGCGACCTCTTGGTCCGGTTTCTCACTCTGCGCGGGTATCGGGCGTTTGGCGTCAAAAATGGCGACGAGGCTCTGCGGATAGTCGAAGAGATGCCTCCCGATGCGATCGTGCTTGATCTGATCATGCCTGGAATGCCAGGGGTGGAAGTGCTTCGCGCCCTGCGTGACAGGAACTATTCAGGTGGTGTCATCATCATGACGGGAAGTCACAATGAGGAGCTGCTTGGAGAAGCGTGGAGTCTAGCCCCTCAGGAGATCCTCATAAAACCAGTCGATCTTGAACGCCTCTTAACCGCGATCCAGCTTGTACTCGTCTGCCGCGAGTGCTAAAACGCTTCCTGATGTCCATCAGGAAATGTGTCCTTCGCTCTTGTCTCATCAGTCTGCTGGCGGGCGCCATCGTACACACGTGGTGTATTTCAGCTCTGCCTGCCCAGGAGAATGTCACCAACGTTCATCACACCCTTTCAGTTGAGATGATTCCTGCCGCACATGAGGTTGTGGCGAGCGATCAGGTCGAACTAGAAGTGAATTCACAGGTCACGGTGGTCACGTTTACGCTTGCCCATACGCTGCATGTCGAGTCCATTGCGATGCGAACGCACTCGGTTTCGGGTGGGCAGGGAGGCCGGGATGAAGTCATCCCGTTCACGATAGTGCGTCCTCCTGAGTCCACGGCCCAACGCATTGTTGTCTCTCTTCCCAAAGACCATGGCCGGAGAATAACATTGGTCCTGAGCTATCAGGGTCAGATCAATGACCCTCCCAGAGAACCCCGCCACTTGAGATTCGTGACCCCCAGCGAGACCGCGGGACATATCGGTGTGGAAGGTGTGTACTTGAGCGGTGAGAGCCAATGGTACCCCGATGTCATCGGCTCCTTCAGTACCTATCGAGTGACGGCTCAGATTCCACAGGGCTGGACGGTGGTGGCATCGGGCCGTAAGGAAGGCGAGACGACGAGCGCGGGAAAGACCTCCTCAACCTGGATCGTTCAGGACAAGTCTGAGGCGTTCACGATCGTTGCCAACAAGTTTGTGACGACATCGCGGGAATGGAAAAGTCCGACAGGACAGCGAGTCGAACTCCAAACCCATTTCTTGCCCGACAATGCCGGTTTGGCGGATGAGTATCTCGATGCGACCGCACGGTATCTCGACGCGTATGTCAGGATCCTCGGGGACTATCCTTTCGATAAATTTGCAGTGGTCGAGAATTTCTTTGCGAGCGGTCTTGGTCTGCCGTCGTTCACTCTCCTCGGCAGCGGCAGCATCAAGCGCCACTATATCCAACCCTATGCTTTGGGTCACGAGATCGTCCATTCATGGATCGGCAATTCGGTGTTCAATCGCGACGATCATGGGAATTGGGTCGAAGGCATGACGACCTACTTGACGAATTACTACTGGCATGAGTTGGTGCAGGATATTCCGCAAGCCTTCGAACAACGGCGAATGATGCTTGATGGGTACAATCTCTATGTGAGGCCTGAAACCGACTATGCAGTTTCCCAGTTTCTAAGGAAGCATGACGAGAGAGACAATGCTATCGGCTACCAAAAATCGGCCTTTGTGTTTCACCTCCTTCGGCAAGAAATCGGAGACGAGCTATTCTGGCGAGGCTTGAAGACCTTCGTCAGCAGCTATCGCAATCGCCCGGCGGACTGGCAATCAATCGAGGAAGTCTTTTCTCGAGAAAGCAGTCAGGATTTGCGGTGGTTTTTCAAGCAATGGGTCGAACAGCCTGGTGCTCCACGTGTATCCTTGCGGGATGTCCGGGCTCGTCGCGTGAAAGCAGAGGGCGGCAAGGAAGCTTGGCGGCTGACGGTTCAGATTGAACAGGCTGAGAAGCCGTTTCGGATGACGATCCCCCTCCGCATCGTGATGACAGAATCGACGGACATCAAGTCGATCACGCTGAGCCTTGCGCAAACAAGCGTTGCCGAATTTGTGTTGCCCAACCAGCCGCTGCGGGTGGAGCTTGATCCGGATCTCATGGTGTTTCGTCGGTTGACGAGGCGTCAGTTGCCACCGATGCTGAACGGCTATGTGACGGATCCACACAAGACGGTGGTGCGGGCGTTTTCAGACCCTGCGTCGCCGTTGCAGCAGATTGTGGCTCGCATCACCGATCATGAGCTCACAGAATCGCGTAGAACGACGGTGGTCTCACTCAAAGAGAATGCCCTCCCCCATGATGGATCGATCCTGGTACTGGCAGGAGCTGACCAGCGACAGGCGGTTCAATCAGTGGTGCAGGAGTCTTGTGGCGACCGAATTACTCTTGGGGATCGGGGGTTCCAGATCGATGGTCAAACCTATGACGGGCCAAAGATGGCAGTGCTGTTCTCCTGCCATCGAGCGGATGTACCGGGCAGCCTCATCACGGTGCTGTATGGCGTGACCTCGGGTGCGGTCGAGATAGTGTCTCGCTTTCTGTTTTATTATGGGTGGCATAGTTACGTGATTTTCCAAGACGGATCTGTGACGAAACGCGAAGTGTGGCCTGGTTTGCCGGATGTGAAGGAGGTCAGGATCGATGCAACGCCGTAAGACCTATGGAATTTCGATTTTTGGATTTTGTGTGTTGATGGGGGGTGCCCCATTTGCACTGGCCGCTGATCAACACAAAGAGGCTGTGGCGGCAGCTCCTTCTATAGAACGGCATCTTGCCAATATCCGCCAGCTAACCATTGGTCGCCAGAACGCGGAGGCCTATTTTTCATTTGACGGGACCAAACTGATCTTTCAGTCGACGAACGATTGGTCAAAGGACGTTCTGGGAAACCGTTCGAAACCAGCTGACGCAGGGTTGGGTTGCTATCAAATGTATGTGATGGATTTGGCAAGCGACGCCATACGCTTGGTCAGCACCGGCATAGGGGCGACGACGTGTGGGTACTTTTTCCCCGGCGATCGGCGTGTGCTCTATTCCTCCACTCACGCCGCCAACCCCAATTGTCCACCGAAACCGAAACGGGACGGAGCGTACCGATGGGCGCTCGACGATTATGACATTTACTCGGTCCGACTCGATGGGCAGCAACTGCAGAGGTTGACGTTATCACCCGGCTATGACGCCGAGGCCACAATCTCGCCGGACGGGAAGACCATTGTCTGGACTTCGGTGAAGGATGGAGATCTCGATTTGTATACGATGAATCTGGACGGTTCGAACGTGCGTCGTCTGACGGACGATATCGGATATGATGGCGGAGCTTTCTTTTCACCGGACAGCAAGCGACTCGTTTATCGGGCGGCCCATCCGACGGATCCGTCCGAGGTGGCCAAATATAAGGAGTTGTTGGCACAACGGCTGATCGAGCCAGGTCAGCTTGAACTTTTTGTCATGAATGCCGATGGGTCTGGGAAGAAACAGGTCACCACGACTGGCGCGTCAAATTTTTCCCCATATTTTCATCCCGACGGCAAACGTATCATCTTTTCCTCCAATATCGAAACGAGAGGGGAAGGGGGACGTCCCAGTTTCCATCTGTATCTGGTGGGTGACGACGGAACTGGGTTGGAACGTCTTACCACTGAAGGGCACTTTAATAGTTTTCCCATGTTCTCCCCGGACGGCAAACGTCTCGTGTGGGTCTCGGATCGACATGCCAAGGAACCGGGAGAGTTCAACGTGTTCTTGGCTGACTGGGTGCCGTAAGGTCCGGTGATCGGTATGGACAATTGGTGAACAGGGCCGGACATCCAGGGCGCCTCATTGCAGATCGTGATTTGATGAGAGCCCCGTCCCAGGCATTCCGGAACACGACCGTATCGCTCGCCATAGTTGGTTGTTCCTGCGCCGCGTTGGCCATCAGCTTTCTCGGCGTGGCCCAGTTTGACCTGTCGATCACCAAGTATGTTCGATCGGTGACGATTCATCTGCCCTGGGATCAACTCACCGTTCCGTGGATGGCGTTCACCAGCGATATGGGGGACTGGATCGGCCAAGGATGGCGGCTGACAGCTGTCAGCCTCCTTCTGCTCGTCGGCGCATGGGCCCTTGAAAAGCCGGCAGTCAAGATCGTGGCCATCCAGTCGTTGATCGCTCACGGCATCGCCGCGCTGCTCGCCAATGGGCTGAAACACCTCATCGGCAGGCCTCGACCGAAGTTCGTCCATGCGGGAGACTGGCAGATGGCCCTTTCCTGGGCATCGGGACTGGACTCCTTTCCGTCGGGCCATAGCACGGCGAGTTTTGCCGTCGCGACGGTGCTGGCTAGACGGTTTCCCCTCGTCGGACCGCTCTGTATCGTGATCGCACTGTTCGTCGCCCTCAGCCGTGTCCTCCGAGGATCGCATTTTCCGACCGATGTCCTTGGAGGCATGGTGATCGGTATCATCAGCGGCTTCATCGGGACGACTCCATTAAGACAATGGCGCGCGTCAATACAGGATGGACTACGATATGCGGCGATGGGTGCTTCGGCGGTCTTTGCCTTGCTGTGGGTGCTCTCCCATCAAATGGAAGATGGGATGGCGGGTATCCTCTTCGTGGCGCTGGGAGTTGGTGCAGTTGTGGGCGGCTTATGGATACGGAAAACTCATTGGGTCCGCAGGGGAAGAACAGGAGAGCGCTGGCACTCGAATGCCTCAGCGCTGTTGATGGCGTACGGCTTGGCTGCCCTGACGACCTCACCGCTTGTCCTCTCGTCGGTCGGATTCGCCTGCATGGCGTCCTGGCTCGACGCGATAGGTCGGGACGACGACCACGCTGAGGAATTGCCTGCCTGGTCTATGATGCGGGAAAGTGCCTTGCTTGGGGGGGTGGCTCTCGCCATTCTAATTCTTGTTGATGCGCGAGGGGTTCTGCCATTTCAGTGACCAATGCGTCGCGCGTGAAGCGTCGTTCGTATCTCGTCTCGCACAAGAGAAATCCTACGTTTCACACTTCACGAAATACGCTTCACGGATTAGTGTCCGAGAATCTTGGGAGGTGTTGCCGAGGCAGCTTCTGCATCCTGAGGCAGGGTGATTATCGGGTGGTTGCCCAACAAGATATAGCCGTGCCGCTTAAGAATCGGCTGAAATCCAGCCGCTTCTTCCGGTAAGGCATCCTGAACGTATTCCGGGAGGAGGATCATCGTCCGGCCCTCTTTGCGCAGCGCCGTACGGAGCCGGTCGATTTCGTTGGCTGGAATAAAGGTCACGGGTCGTCTCGCGTAGAAGGCCATGGATGGTCTGGTCGAACCAAATGCGATCAGTTGGTCGGTCGGATTCAAGTTCAACCCGGCCGCGTAGGCTAATTCCTGCGGCGGCGCAATTGCGTAGCGATTGAGTCCGGGAACGACCATCAGGATGGCGATAAGAAATACACTCGCCAGCGTGCCTCCGGCCACCCCAAAGGCCATGCCTCGTCTGTTGTCGTTCAAGCCAAAATATCCGATCAGCCCCATAGCGACCACAATGATGGTTGCGCCGACGTACGGACCGATGCCCAGATCGAATTGAGTGGCGAGCGGAAACTCCTTGATCATCTTTCCTGAGAATTTGATGAACAGAGAAGGTGCACACGCAAATCCAATCGCCAAGAGATAGCCAATCCCCATCATGAAATGGATCGACCCGCGCAGGCCTCTCGTGGAAGAATCTTTTAACCCTTGAGCCCAAAACAACGCAGCTAGTAGGGCGCAGGCAGGAAACAGCGGGCCGATATAGTGAGGCAGTCGGGTGGAGGAGAGGCTAAAGAAGATGAACACGCCGACAACCCAGAGTCCTGCGAACCACTCTAACTCCTCACCGGACCCTGGCGGTGTCTCTGAGTCGTGTGCGCGATTCCTCATCAGGCGCCATGCTCGCCAGCTCTGATAGGCTCGATAGAGCCCTGCCGGTAGGAATGCGCTCCACGGATAAAAGCCCAGCAGCAGGACCGGAAAATAAAACCACCAGCCTACTCCGTGGCCTTCCATCGGAGCGAGGAATCGCCCCACCGTGTGGACTTTCGCTTGAGAGGAATAGGCATCTCCATGGAGAAGGAACATGGCGACATACCAGGGACCGGCAAGGAGAAAGAGCAGCAACGTGCCGGCGATAGGCGCGCCTCTCTGCCAAAAGATCAGCCATTGCCGAGTGGCAGCGAGATACAAGAGACCAGTGATCAGCGGCACGGCGAATCCCACCGGTCCCTTGGTTAAAGTCGCGATGGCCATGCCGGCATAAAAGGCCCAGATCCAATGGCGCCCGCGGCCCGGTTCATGAAGGCCAAGCCAAAACCCGTAGAGCGACAAGGTGGTGGAGAAGATCAGGACGCTATCGGTAATCGCCATGCGCCCGAGCGCCAGTACCTCAATGTTCAACAGCAACATCAAGGCCCCAAACAGGCCGACGGTCGGGCCGCGCAGCCGAGTGAGAAACAGATAGTGCATCACGATCAACCCAACCCCGAATAGGGCTGAGGGCGCTCGCGCCGCAAACTCGCTCACGCCGAAGGCGTGGTGCGACATCGTCATCAGCCAATAGACAAAGACCGGCTTGGCGACGCGTAGTTCCCCATTGAAGGTCGGGGTGACGAAGTCGCCGGAGGCGAACATTTCTCGCCCGGCTTCGGCATTGCGGCCTTCATCGCGATCGGTCAAGCCCATGCTGCCGAGGGCGGTGAAAAAAAGCAGGCTAGAGAGGAGCAGCAGCAGAAGCAGTTGTATCGGTTGGGGCGAGGTACGTTCCATGGTCGGATGTGGCCGTTACCAGTGGGTCGTGAAAGACCCAGAACGGCAGTGTGTGTTACGGCTGCTCATGCCTGCGGCCGAGGCTCACTCTTGGTTTGATCCGCGCGATGAATGAGGACCAGATTGCGCACGTAGACAACCGCCCCGAGAGCTTGCCCTGAGATAAACACAGGGTCTTTTCGGTAGATCGCGTAGGCCAGCGTAATCAGCCCTCCGATGAGGCTCATATACCAAAAGGAAACGGGGACGCGGCTTTCAGCGGTCCGTTCGGACGCAATCCATTGCACCAACCAACGACCAAAAAACAGGCCTTGGCCGAGAAAACCGATGCCGAGCCAGATGGTTTCGATGCTCATGCGGTTGAGGATGTGATGGGTGATGGGTGATGGGTGATCGGTTGCTTCTTTAGAGAGCGGAGTAAGCCGAGTAGCATTTTTCTGATTTCTTCGATTTGGGTCAGGGCGGTGTTTGTAGGAAGAAATCCCATTCGGGAGGCGAGAACGAGTTGGGTTTCCAGCTCGGCGACCGAACCTGACGCGACGTGAAGAAATTGAATAAATTCTTTTCTTGAATGTCTTGCTGCACCTTCCGCGATATTACTGGGGATAGAGACGGCAGAGCGTCGCATCTGCGAAGTGAGTCCGTATAGCTCTCCTTTGGGAAACCGCGAAGTCAATGAGTAAACCTGCGTTGCGAGATTCATAGATTTCTTCCAAACATCGAGATCCTTATGCGTGGTTACGGTGTTTCCGCTCACTCATCACCCATCACAGATCACTTATCACGAAGCCCGGTTCGATCGTCAGTTATCACGGAATTTGTAGCGCAACACTCGATGTTGCATCCATCGAACCGCGATCAGATCATAGAGCGACTTGAACAGGCGGTTCCCCATGCCGTACTTAGATATCCCATGAATGCGTGGATAATGCCGAACCGGCACCTCGGTCACTGTAAAGCCATGCATCAAAGCGAGCGCCGGGAAAAACCGGTGCATTCCCTCAAACAGACGAATCCGCTCCAAAACGGGACGTCGAAAGACCTTGAGTGGGCATCCTGTATCATGGACACCGTCATGAGTGAATATGTTGCGCACAGGGTTCGCAATCCGGGAGGAGATCATCTTCACGAAGCCGTCCCGTCGTTGCTGCCTCCATCCGCAGACCACGTCATGAGAGGCGGTATAGGGAATCAGCTTCAAGATATCTTCGCTGTCCTGTTGAAGGTCTCCGTCGATCTGGATGATGATCTCGCCCGAAGATTGCCGAAAGCCGGCCTCAAGCGCACAGGTCTTGCCGTAATTGCGGTCGAAGTGAAACACTCGCACCTGAGCATGCTCGCGAGCCAATCGGTCCAGCTCGTCGCTGCTCCCATCGCTGCTCCCATCGTCAACGAAGAGAATCTCGTACGGGCGGGAGCGTGATAGCTCGTGCGAATCCATAACTTTCAGCAGGCTTGCCATCAGTGGAGAGAGGTTCTCCTGTTCATCTTTGATTGGGATGATGACCGAGGCCCAAGGATTGGAATGGGAGCTGGATGGCGTCGTCATGATAGCAAAAATTCGAGCTGCAGTCTGAGGTTACGATAAAAACTGGCGCATTCTAACGGAAGGCGGGGAGAGGGTCAAACATGTGCCGGGGAGGTTCGGGGCTGATCGTCAATCGGGCTAGTGGCCGGATGTGACAATAGTGAAACGCATCGTGCCCATGAGGGTCATCTCATTGACTTGCTCGCCGGTATGAATTTCGACCTTGTAGCGCCCAGGCTTCCAGCCCTTCTGTGGGGGCGACAACGTGAGATACCCGCTGTCATCCTCTAGGGCAACGTGCATCGCGTCTTCGCTGACGATCGTTCCGGGCAGGACACCGGCCACCTGTTCAGGCATGCAACGGCCGAAGACCGTGAAGCCTTGATAGTGTTGATGCAGCGAGAACACGATGAAAATGGCAGCCACATCAGCGCGAAAGCGTTCGGTTGGTTTGCTCGGCACGATTTCATGAGTTCGAAGAGGCCCCAGGCGCTCCTCAAAGTCTTCCGCCATGGCAATCGAGCGAAACATGCCTTGTGGAGGAGCATCAAAATCGTAGACGTTGGCGTCCTCTGTGCGGTTTTGAAATTCGGAGATCGGCACGTTTTCGGTGAGGGGGAGCTCTTCACCAGGCGCGGCTGAATACCACAGCAGGACGGCCACCATCACACCGCCGGCCAGATGAAATCCCCTGGTCATCATGTCTGTCTGCTACACCTGTCGAGGGGACGCTGTCAAGAAATCGGTGAGCAAGTGGCCCATTGCGGCATTTTCCAGCCATCTGTTAGGATTTCGGCCACTGGAAGACAATTCGTCGAACATTCTCACTGGTGACTCAACGTTATGCTGCAAGATGCTGATGCTCTTCCCCAGTTGATCGGAGAATACAAACCACTCGACCAATGGCAGATCCATCTCAACCAGCTCTTTTATGGGCTGCGAGGGGACAAACTCCGATCATACTATCAAACGTTCGCCTCGGCCGACTTCCGGCTCGCCCATGCGCTGGCGGCTGATTATTTCGAGCGCGTCACCAAACGCGAGAAAACTCTAGACGTCAGGCGTGAGGCGTCACGCGAACGAGGATCATTTCCACCCCTCACTCCGTACTCCTCACCACTCACGATTCTAGAGCTCGGTCCTGGCAACGGCAACCTGGCGGCCTGTTTCCTCAGCCATCTCAAGACCCTCGACACAGAAGGCGCGGTCTACCCTCATGTGCGGTATGTCATGGTCGATTGGGAAGAGTCGGTATTGGCCGGGGCTCTGGCTCATCCAGAGCTGGCAGTGCATCGGGATCGTGTGGATACCCATTGTGGATCGATTGAGCTGGTGGAGGGAGTGGCAGATGGGACCGTCGACCGGATCATCTGTAATGAGTTGTGGAACGATCTGCCAACGAAATTGTTGGCGAAACATGGCGGTGAGGTCGAGGAAGAGTATCTCCGTCCCAATCTGAGCGAGTCGCTCCATGCCAAGATTCAAGATTGGTCGGCGTTCGTCAGGGCTTTCCAGGACAAGGATCTTGCAACGCTCAAAACGTTTCCTCCGTTCCTTGATGAACTGGTTTGGGAAAAAGAATACCGCAAAGTCGAATGGAAAGACCTGCCTTACCGGAAAACCATCGTCGACTTCCTCCAGGCCATCGACCAAGAAGTCTTGGTGCCAGTCAACGTTGGGGCCTTCGCCACGCTAAAAGAGGCGAAGCGGCTTCTCGCTCCGGACGCGGTCGGCTTCAGCGCCTTCGATGCCGGGACCGCCGACAGGAACGTCTTGAACGATCCTGAAAAGCCCTGCTACGGCCAGTTCGGTGGGCAATACAGTTTCATGATCAACTTCGCGTTAGTCGACGCGGTGGCCAAGCATCTGGGGCTGAAGCAGATGACCTTTGAGCCCCAGCGGGAATTCGTCGGGCGGTCGTTGAATACAAATGTGATCACCCTCATGGATCTGCTGGCGACGCATCCCTCTGCTGGGCCTACACTGCAAGCCTGGGAACAAGACAGACTTGTACTGAAGACCATCAGGGCATTGAACGAGACATTTGAGAGTCCCTATCATCGACGGCTTGAATTTCCGTTAGGCGGCACTATGCCGCCTAACGAGCGAGAGACCTTGGGCGCCATTGTGCGGGCACTCAAAGACAGCGGCATTCCCGACACCGTGGCCTACGTGACCGAAGAGGAACTCACCCGCGCACAAAAAGATTTGGAAGAGATCGGCTACGATATAGATGCTATCCAGATGGCCATGACAGCGCCTCCTAGCCCCGTCGAGTACTGTCACTTCGCTTGTCGGTGATATGTAGGAGTGAGTGTGAGCGAGGTTAGGAAGGTAGTCTCAGTATCCGCCGCTTGAGGCTATGGCTCACCCATCGAGTCCCAGAAATTCAGGCTCACTCTCAACAGCCGCGCAAGGCTCCCGCCGACAGTGAGCACGCGCTGCCGGGGGTCATTGAGTGTATGTTTTGCCCGGATACTGTTTCATCATCCTGCGAGAAGGAGTAGAATTTTCTCGCTGAACGTTGCCACAGTATGATGCGGAGAAAATTCGGTGTCGCGCCATTCTGGTGCCATCAGTATCGCTGAAATTCCTGAATGACAGGGGGAGAGGGCTATGAGTTCGTTTGGGACAAGCATTGCCGGGCTAGTGGGTGGAGTGGTGCTTCTGATGGGTCTGTTTGCATTGTTCCAAAGGGAATGGAGAGCAGCCTGTGCGTGGTTTCTTTCGGGCCTGGCGCTGATCGCTCTGTTGACGTATCTCGACAAACCGGGATCTCATCCATCAGAACCCGTTGAGACTCGCCAGACGCGTGGGTAACCGAGACTGAGCTCCGTGAAGTGGTCCGCTCCCAGTTGTGACTACCCCGAGTACACCCTCATTCATCAAGTGCTGGAAGAACAAATCCGGCGGACTGTTCAGCATTCATCTAGCCCGTTGGAGTCAGCGGAGCAAACAGTAGAGAGCTCAAAGGGCTAGCAAGCAGCGGGGCGAGCATGAGCCCGAACTGGGGGAAATGGTCCTGCAAGGACAAAAACAGCCCATTGTCTTTGAGCCACTCCTGCGGCTCGGGTACGGACCGTTGAGAGGATCTCTCTTGCAGGAGAGCCGCTGCTCGTTTTGCAAGAACCAGGGCGGCGGGGAGATATGTGGAGACCAGCATCAAGGTAAAGGTCACGCCCCAAAACAGAGTAATGGCTAAAGCCGTTCCCAGTACGGCTTCGTGCGCATCTTTATCGGCGATCAACGCCGCCGGCCACCGCAGCCAGGCTCCCATGTGCAAGACTCCTGCGACAAGAATCGCTGAGGCGGCAGCCAGCACTTCTTTCAAACGCCTCATCTGCAGTGCATAAAACTCGGGATCGGGTTGAGCCCCCGCCATCGGCAGCGCAAGCGTGCTGCATGCTGCAAGCAGAGCCACCACCGGCACCACCATGGCTTGCACATTGACGATGGACACAACCACCATCGCGTACCGTAAGAGATGTTCGCCGATCCGCTGAGGTCCGGCCTGGCGTAGGTTGTCATAGCTGAAGCTGAACACGGCTCGATAGAGCGCATGGGTGTCATCCAGAGACCAGATAAAGGCCAGTCCGATGGATGCGAAGAAGATTCCTACGGCTGTGACAACCAGCAGCTGCGGTCGCGGAAGCGATTGGTACATGATGATCCCGCACACGATCAAGGCGTAGAGCCCGGCTACAAGGGCCACCACCACCGTCGTCAGCCAGATGTACCGGGATTTGACCTCCACGAGAAAATGAGTGGGATCGAGGGAATCCTTTGACGCTTCCGACGCGCGGTGCATCAGCCGGCTTGTGAGGTTATGGAAATTGTCTACGGTAATGTTGGAACTGAATTCAAACAGGCCGACTGCGAGCAGCAGAATGAACAGCGAGGGGACCATGAGGAGCAAAAAGCGATAGTCGGAAGCTGGTGAGGGAGCCGGGGGTGTCATGGCATCCACATGTATGGAATACAGATCACAGACGCACGTACAGGAAGGCATCCTAGCACAACTGCGTAAAAGGGGACGAGTCAAGAATAGGCGTCGCAGACGCCGTATCTGGTGGCCATGACGCTATCCGCTGACCGTATTGAAACCGATCTTCGCTTTCTGAAGAAGATAGCGGTCTCGTCGGGAGATCATTGGGAGCGACAGGATCCTGAACTGCGTTTCAAAAATCCACGTCCACCTCGGACGAGATTCCGAGGGGAAAGCGAAGCGTTTGCAGAGGTGTTTATCGCTCCTTGAGTCGGCCGAGCGTGCTCTCCACCGACCGCTCGAGTTTGTCCGCCGCTCCACTCAAGGCGAGCTCCACCGTCGCGGCCTGATGGGTCACGGCGATGGGCTGGTGACCGGCCAGTCTGGCTTCCAGGACGCAACGGATATCGTTACCTTTTGTTTTGTGACTGTTGGAATCGCTGAGATGCGCTTCGACCCGTGTAATCCGATCACGAAATCGGCCGACGGCTCCTTCCAGGCGGGTCTCAACAAGAGCAACGATCTCCTCACGTCCATGGATATGGTTATCCGTATTGACCTGAATCTGCATCCGACTTCCTCCCTCACATGAACTATTTTATGCATGGACCCTACTCGCCAGGGGCAAAACAAGTCAATCGTGGCACGGCTACGGATGAAGTCTGATTATCTGCAGGGTAGATGATCAGAAGAAAAGAGGGGAATAGAGAAGGCACAGATGCGGAGTCACCGGTAAGAAAGCGGCGTGCTGTCAGATACCTTGACTTTGGTATGGCAAATTAATACCATACGACCGAAATCGTTCCAAAAGGAAAACTAGGGTTCCGGCTTTCTGTAAACGGAAGTGTCTGGTCCGAGAGTTTCAGGCTTCGTTGCTTGTTGTTATGACGAAGCTCCACGGAGGGATAAAAGCCCGGGAGATCATGTACTGAGGTACATGGCCTTTTGGGAAAATAACCTTCCAGCAGGAGGCTTCGTTATGCATTTCTATCCACAAATTTTCTCCATACCGGATCAGTCAGGCTTGCTGCCGAGTCAGCGAGGGCTGCCATGGTAAGCCACGAAAGTCCGGATCCGGTTTTTCCTGCTCTCGCTAGGAATCCTCCCGAGACCCTTCACCGCAGCCTCAGTCTCTGGAACAGCCTGACCATCGGCTTCGCCACGGTTTCACCGGTCGCTGGGCTCTACGCCATTATCGGTGTGCAGACCATCGTCACCGGTGGCGGGTGGTTTCCGGCACTGGCGCTCTGTTTGGTGATGCAGTTGTTGGTCGCGACCGTCTATGCGGAGTTGTCCTCGCAGATTCCGATCGCGGGAGGGGCGTACAAATGGGCTAGGCAGCTGGGAGGCGCGACCACCGGCACCTACGCCGGGGCCATCTATGTCAGCTCCACGATCGCCATGCTCACCACGACCGCCTATACCGGCGGGGTGTGGCTGGCGATTTTCTTCGGGTCAGGAGGTGGACCAGGAGTCACCCTCGTGATGTGGGGCGCGGTCTTTCTGCTCGTCTGCACCGTCCTCAATCTCGTCCACGTCTCGGTCTTTAAGTATCTCATTTCCCTAGGGGTCTATGCGGAAATTGTCGGCTCGTTCGGCGTCGCGCTGTTGTTGTTTTTCTTCTTCCGGCAGCACGAGTTCTCTGAACTGTTCGCCCATCTGGGGACCGGAACCGCTCCCAGCCAGACCGCCGCGTTTCTCGCGGCACTTGCGATTTCCGGATGGGCATTCATCGGCTTCGATTCCTGCTCGACCATCGCCGAAGAAACCCGTGAGCCCAAGCGGATGGTGCCTCGCGCGATCTTTTTCTCTCTTTGCCTGGTGGGCAGCGTGGTGCTCTTCAACTCTGCCGCCCTGACGCTGAGCTTCAACCGCGAAACCTTACAACAGACGAGCGCCGCGTCCGATCCTGTCACACCGGTGATCGTCGCCAACTTTGGCGCCTGGGCGGAGACCCCGTTTCTGGCCATTGTCATGATCGCATTCCTGGCGTGCGGATCCTCCATGGTGCAGTACACCTCCCGGATCGTGTTTTCCATGGCACGTGAAGGCAGCATGCCCGCCGTCCTCAGCCGGGTCACCGCGGCCGGAGCGCCGCACAATGCCGTGCTGTTCACGGTGCTGTTGGCCACGCTTGGATTGCTCTTCGGGCTGAATGATGAAGCGGTCGCCACGGTCCTGGCCTTCGGGACAGGCGGGTTGTACGCCATGTTTGCGATGACCACCGGAGTGGGACTCTACACCCGTCTCACGGGGCGCTGGGATCCCTCATTGGGCGAATTAAAGCTGGGCGCCTGGGGAGTATTGATCAATACGGCAGCGTTTCTCTGGTCGGTGTTTGAGTTCATCAACATCGCATGGCCACGTCCCTATGCTGTGTCACCGGATGCCCCCTGGTGGCAACTCTGGGCCGTTCCGCTGGTGCTCGGAACTATTCTCGGTGTGACCACGCTGTATCTCCTGGTTGGGAGATCGACAGGGAGCGACGCTCTACAGAGTCCACAGGAGTCGACCGCAACTGAAGAATGAAAGACAGGCCGTTCACCACGGCTTGTATTGCAAGAAGCGTTTCGGAGAGAGAGTCAGAATCCATTCATCCGGTAGAAAAGGAGCACGCATGGCAAAGAAGAGAACATACCAAGGCACGGTTCCCCTGCATGACAACTACGGGCCGGAGGCGAAGTTCGCCGTGGAAGCGGAGGCGCTGCTGCCGACGACGAAATATGAAGAAGAAGTGGCCCGGGGCCTTGAATTGGGCCTGCAGGGGGCCGATTCCATCAAGGATCGCCGCATTCCCACCTTTAGTCGCGGAGAGCTGCCGCATTTTGCGGGCATCAATACCTTCACCAAAGCGCCGTATGTCGAAGATGTCCGCAAGTGCGGGGAGTACGATGTCGCCATTCTCGGGGCGCCGTTTGACGGGGGGACCACCTATCGGGCCGGTACCAGGTTCGGACCCCAGGGCATTCGCAAGATCTCCGCGTTGTACGGCACCTATAGCTTCGAGCTCGGCGTGGATCTCAGAGAGTCGATCTCCATGTGCGATCTCGGTGACGTGATCACTATCCCCGGCAACATCGAGAAGACCTTCGACCAGGTCAGCAAGGGGGTCGGGCATGTCTATGCCAGCGGGGCCTTTCCCGTGGTACTGGGCGGGGACCATTCGCTTGGCTTTGCCACCGTGCGAGGCGTGGCTCAGAATATGAACGGCAAGAAGCTTGGCATCCTTCATTTCGATCGGCACGTGGACACACAGGAGACCGATCTCGATGAACGCATGCATACCACGCCCTGGTTTCATGCAACGAACATTCCGAACGTGCCGGCCAAGAATCTGGTGCAGATCGGCATCGGCGGCTGGCAAGCGCCCAGACCCGGCGTGAAGTCCGGGCGAGAGCGTCAGACGAGCATCATGACTGTCACTGACTGCGTCGAAATGGGCATCGAGAATGCCGCGAAACAGGCCCTCGAAGTGGCGTTTGACGGGGTGGATGCGGTGTGGCTGAGCTTCGATGTGGATTGCTTGGATGCCGCCTTCGTGCCAGGCACCGGTTGGCCGGAACCGGGCGGGTTTCTGCCGCGTGAAGTGCTGAAGTTTCTCCAAATCATCGCGGACACGAAGCCGCTGGCAGGCATGGAAATCGTCGAATGTTCACCGCCCTACGACGCGGCGGAGATCACGAGCCTCATGGCCACCAGGGTGATCTGCGACGTGTTGGCTTGCCAGGTGCGATCCGGCAACTTGGCGAAGCGGAAGAAGGGCTGAGAGGTGCTGAGGGGCTTGCTTTGCGCAAGCCCCTCACACGTCGCTAAGCAAACAGTGTCGTTCTGCGCGTGGTGGGAACGGAGAATGAGTCACCGCAGTAGGCGTTACTCTGCGGTGCGCAATTGAAAGACTCCCGGTACCGTTGCCGACGCGAAGATGATGAAAAGACAGGATTCCTAAGCGTTGAGCCTAGTCTGGGGCCTTACAGTCGTGCAGAAGGTTCTTCACCATCCGTTCTTTTGGCTATAGCGGGGTGATGGGAATAGCAGTGGATGGGGGCCACCTCACTGCCGCTGATTGTGCCGCCGTACATGCCATCGTAGAGCAGTTCCTGGGCGTGGTAAACCAGCGAGTCCTCCTATGGATCTGCCTGTATTTAAAAGCCGCACGGGGCTGGACATCGGCCACCGGCGAGACTACGATGGGTTTCACATTCTACTGTTAGCGTGAGGATCATGATGCACGAACTGATCTTCGTGATTGAAGATGCCCCCGAGGGTGGGTTTATCGCGCGTGCGCTCGGGGTGTCGATTTATACCGAAGCGGACTCCATGGCTGAGTTGCCGGAGAAAGTCCGTGATGCCGTCCGTTGTCATTTCGAGGAAGGAAAAGCTCCGAAGGTCGTACGCTTGCACCATGTCCGGGAGGAAGTCATCGCCGTATGAGGCTTCCCCGCGATCTGTCGGGATCCGCTCTAGCTGACGCACTTCACAAACTGGGATATACCGCCACTGGCCAAACAGGGAGCCATCTGAGGCTCACGACTCAGGAATGCGGTGAGCATCACCTGACAATCCCTCAACATAGTCCTCTCCGTATCGGAACGCTTTCCGCAATCCTCGCAGACGTTGCGAAGCACTTCGAACTTAGTCGAGAACAGTTGCTCAAGAGGCTGTTCGGCTGACAATACATCATCCACGACACGACGCAAGAACATTGACTACACGCGAAGGCACACAATCCTTGCTGCATTGCCGATTGTTTGACTCGCATCAAATCAGTTTCTATACGTATACTCACTTCACCTGGAGGCGATCACCGATGAAAATCGAGGCAATCGAGATCGGGTCTGGCCTTTCTTCGTGCATGCCATAACATACTGGCCAACTCCGGCAGCCATGGTGCAGTGGGAAAAGTAGTGGTCGAGTGAAACCAAATAGCCGCCTCGGTTTTTACGCCGCAGATAGCATTGCAAAACAGTACTCGCGCACGCCAGCTGTTTTTACGAACTCTCCACTGCTCGCCCGAGATTGTTAAATCCAGCGGTTCTACGACGTGGCAAGTAAGTGACAACTCTGTTGTCAAATGGCATGCCAAATGACGACTCAGTCGACACCTGTCTGTACGCAAGAGTGAACTCAAACGCCCTGAACGATGACTGGCGGCAGGTGATAGTGACTCGCGCGACCTGCTTCTGGCGTGTTTGCCAATTGGAGCACCGGTTGCGACCACTTCTAGAAACGATGGTTCTTCTGGGAATGCTCACGCTTGCGGCTGGATCAGCCGCTCGTTTGACTCACGAAGAACCCGTTTATATACTTAAGCCCCTCAACCGGAGACGATCGAGATGAAAATAGCCATAGGCCTGCTTGTCCTAGTGGTCCTCCTTGTAGGAGTTGCCCTCTCCCTTCCGTTCTTGATCGATCTCAATAAATATCAAGATCAATACAAACCGCTCATCGAAGATGCTCTCAATCGCAAGGTTCAACTGCAAGATATTCGATTGACGATCTGGCCAAGAATCGGTGCGCGCGTGGTGGGTTTCTCGGTCCTGGACGATCCGGCCTTTGGCTCAGGTCCATTTGCGTCGCTTTCGTCGTTGGAAGTCGGTGTGAAGTTAATGCCGTTGCTGAGCAGCAAAGTCGAAGTGGAGGAAATCACGCTTCGCCAGCCAGTCATCACGGTGATCAAAAACCAGAAGGGCGTGCTGAATGTTTCCACCATCGGTCGCAAAGGTGTGCCGGTGCCTGAAAAACCCTCGCGCGCTCCGATTCCTTCAACGGAGGGGCCGCTTAAGATTCTGGCGCTGTTGGCCGTGGACCGAGTGTCGATCGACGGCGGGACATTGACCTACCGTGACCTCTCTGTCGCCAAACCGACAGAATATGTATTGCAAGATTTGGAGGTGCTGCTGCAATCAGTGCGGCTTGGGCAGACGCCAAGTGTGCATTTCGGGTCACTGGTGCAACCATTCAATCTGCCGGTAAAACTCGATGGCACCTTTGGTCCATTGCGAGAGACGATGGACATCGATGCGATCAATTTCCAGCTAGGCCTGGGAAAGACGGACTTTGTCATTACAGGAAAGGCCGCCGGGAATGATGCCATCATCAATATCAGCTCGCCGGTGATCAATACCGCGAACGTACCGGTTGCGCTTCCCCTGAAGACACCGGTTGAGATCAAGGATCTCCAGATTGCGGCGGAAGTCATGGGGCAAGAGGCCAAGCTGAAATCCCTGGCGTTCCGCCTGTTCGACGGTGAGGTGAAGGGGCAAGGTAAACTGATCGCCGGATCAGACATGCCTCCATTCAAGGGAGCTGTGACGATTCAAGGAGTGCAACTCGGTCCGGCGCTCAATGCCGTCGCCGAGACGCCGATCTCGATCAGCGGGACGGCCAGTGCGGACCTGTCACTGCAAGGGCGTGGGTTCTCGCTGCCGGATCTGACCAAAGCATTAGAGGGAACTGGCCACATGGCCGTGAAAGATGGAAAGATCGAAGGGGTGAATATTCTTCAGGAGGTGGTCTCGGCCCTCAACGTGGTCGGCATGTCCATCGGCGATGCGAAGGCCACGGCTTTTTCGACGATCGAGACGGACCTCGCTGTCAAGCAAGGGGTGATCAATGTGCAGCGGCTCATGATGGATAGCCATGCTTTTCAGGCGACTGGCGGCGGCACGATCGGGTTTGATCAGCGAGTGAACCTTGCCGTGAATCTCAACCTCTCCCAAGAGATGAGCCAAAAGATTGCCGCCGCATCGCCCGTCGTCAAAATCGCCTTGAAAGACGGCCGATTGAGTCTCCCGCTCACGATTACCGGAACGGCTCAAGCTCCCTCGTATGGAGTTGATATCAAGGGCCTCACCGGAAAAGTGCAGGAGCAGGTCAAAAAGAAGGTCGAAGAAGCTGTCGGTGGGCTGCTCAAAGGGACGACAACGCCCGAGGACCTCCAGAAAGAGGGGAAAGAGCTGCTCAAAGGATTATTCGGTCGATAAGGGACTATCTCTATGAATATTCTGGATACGCTCACTCAATATGCCGTGCAGTACGGGTTGCAGGCTGCGGTCGCGCTCGGCATCCTCATCGGCGGCATGATGGCGTCTCGTGGGGCCGCCAATTTTGCCCAACAGGCGCTTGAAAAACAGACCCTTGAGCCACCAGTGCGTCTGCTCCTGGTGCGTATCGTGAAAATCATCGTCATACTGTTTACGGCGATGATCGCGCTCCAAACACTTGGTGTGCCCATCGCTCCGCTGCTCGCCGGTGTCGGAGTCGCCGGCGTCGGTATTGGGTTGGCCTTGCAGGGCGTCTTGAGTAATGTGATGGCGGGGCTGTCGATTATCTTCAGCAAGCCCTACAAGGTCGGCGAACACATCTCGCTGCTTGGAGTTCACGGTGACGTTATGGTCATTGATATTTTCACCACGACGTTGATGCACGCTGACCATTCACGCGTTCTCATTCCCAATCGAAAAATTGTCGGGGAAATCCTGCATAATTTCGGTGTCATCCGTCAGCTGCATCTGACGGTCCCCCTCTCACATCGCGTCAAAATCGATGACGCGCTGGCGCACGTGAAGGATATTCTCCAACAGCACCCGTTGGTCTTGAAAGACCCTGCTCCTTCTGTAGGAGTGTCGTCTCTGGGGGAGTCGTCAATCGCTCTTGCTGTGGAGCCCTGGGCGGCTGTGACCAACTACAACGTGGTTCAGGGGGAGTTGAACAAGTTGATTCTCGAACGATTCCGGACACATGGTATCGAGTTGCCCTCTTCTCGTCACGACGTTCACCTAGTGAACGGGTAAGACCGTCGAACCTGGTCACTTTGAACGTTCCTTGCAGTACCCTTGAGAAGGCGGCCTGAGAGATTCGGCCTTGTTGCGCAGGTTTCTCCGGTGCTAAGATCAGGCCACAATACAGTTGATTGGCTCATGATAGAAGGAAAGCGAAGTAGTGAAGATGGTCAGGGGAAATGGCTGAAGGTTCTACCCGAAGAGACCGAACAAAGAGGCGTGTGTCAGCGCCTTGCTCGTTACTTTGCGATCCCGAGATGAGGTGAAACGATGGGCACAGTACGCTCCACAGACCAGCCCCTGATCGCTCGCGACGACCCAGCGACAGACTCGGACCAAGTCGGTGGACCAGCACACCTTGACGATCGATCTGCAAGCGGGAATCTCGACAAGATTCGCGACATTCTGTTTGGCGCGCAAGCCCGAGAACATGACCGGCGGTTTGCACAACTCGAACAACATTTAATCCGTGAAGCCTCGGACCTCCGCAACGATCTCAAGCGACGTTTTGAGAGCCTTGAGCTCTACATCAAAAAAGAAGTTGAGGCGCTTACAAGCCGGTTGACCAAGGAGCAGGAAGTCCGAGGGGAATCCGTCACGAACCTGACACAGGACCTCACCCAACTGGCGACAACTCTTGAGGATAAAGCACGTCTGCTCGATATGCAGGCGACCCAAGTGCAAGCACATATCCTCCAGCAGCTGACAGAACGGACGAGCGAGCTGGCGACCGATGTGCGTGCTCGGCATGCCGAAGCAACGTCGGCACTCAACCAGGCTGTCCATGATCTCCGTGCAGAAAAGACTGATCGCGCGACGCTCGCAGCCATTTTATTGGAGGCATCTCAACGGCTATCCAGTGATGAGGCGGTCTCCGGTCGCGGCTCAGCCTAACAACAGCGGGCCGTGCGGCAGTCTCTTTGTGATTTATCGAGTCCATGACGATTGTGTTGCCCCATGTCTACCGATCCACACAGGCCTCATCGCGATTCTCCATCTTCTGAAGGATATACGTCCGTAGACGAAGACTGGACCCAGCTGCGCACGCTTTTACTCTCTCCGGAACAGACGCAACTCGACGAACTCCGGGATCGGCTCGACAATCGGGAGGTTCAGCCTCGTGATGTCAGCCGGGTACTGCCTGAGGCATTCGCCGTTCGTGGGGAGAGAGATCCACAGTTATCGACGGTTCTGACTCCCTACGTCGAGAACGGTTTTGTTGCGACCATACGGAAGTCGCCACGGGCGATCGTCGATGCGATCGCCCCAATCATGGGGCCAGCCATTCGGCAGGCCATCGCGCGTGCCTTGCAAGGCATGACCCAGTCCTTTAACCACTCGTTGGATGAAAGCCTGTCCGTCCGAGGCCTTCGCTGGCGATTGGAAGCCTGGCGGACAGGGCGACCGTTCGCGGAGGTCGTACTGCTCCATACGCTCCGCTATCGTGTGGAACAAGTGTTTCTCATCCATCGGGAAACAGGCCTTCTCCTGCATCACGTGGCAGCCGAGGGGGCGGTGGTTCAGGATCAGCAGGTCTTGTCCGGCATGCTGACGGCGATTCAGAGCTATGTGCGGGATTCGTTTGGCGCTTCACCAGACCAGACGCTTGACCATTTTCGAGTTGGTGAATGGACCGTGTGGATTGAACAGGGGTCCCACGCCTACTTGGCCGGTGTTGTTCGTGGTACTCCCCCTGAAACCCTCAGGGAAGATTTCCAAGCCGCACTGGATGATATCCATGCGCAGCAACCCGATGCCTTGACCCATTTTAATGGAGACGCGGCGCCGTTTAAGACGACACGGACCAGTCTGGAAAACTGTTTGCACGCCCACTATGAACCGCCACCGCGACCCAGCGCCTTGAAGCTATGGATTCTGGGCGGGGCGATGATCCTCTTGCTCTCGTGGTGGGGTGTCATGGCCTACCAAACTCATGCTCGGTGGTCCAATCTGCTGGTTGAACTTGGGACTGAGCCGGGCATGGTTGTCACCGTGGCAAAATCGACGTTGACAGGCTATCACCTCGAGGGGTTGCGAGACCCATTGGCCAAAGACCCTTCGGCGATGGTGGTTGAGGCTGGTCTTGAGCCTTCGAGCATCAAGGCTGTCTGGTCTCCCTATTACTCGCTGGACCCTCAACTCGTCGAGACCAGAGCGCATTCGATGTTGCACGCCCCCACAACCGTTAAACTGTCCGTGGAGGGAGACACGCTTGTCGCAACTGGCTCGGCTTCCATCGAGTGGGCCCGAGAGACGAGACGGTTGGCTACCCTGGTGCCAGGAATTTCCCTCTACCGTGACGAAGCGCTCGTCACGACATCCATTCCGGATCTCCTCGAACGGGTCAATCGAACGGTCGTTCGCTTTCGCTCGGGGTCCTCGATAGTGGAACCATCGGAACGTGCCACACTTGGTGCGGTGTCCATCGCGTTACGAGAGCTGGACCAAGCCGTATCTCAATCAGGCCAGCGAGTGAGGCTCGAAGTACTGGGGTCGACCGACGATACTGGTCCTGTGACACGCAATATTCAGCTGGGCAAGGAACGCGCCCGCGCCGTGCTCGTGGCCCTCGGAGGGGAGCAACTTGGTGAAGCCACGGCCGTCATTGCGGGCCTTGGGCAATCTACCAACCAGCGGGGGTCAACAGGAGAAGCCCGCGACCGGCGGATCGTCACTCTACGGGCCACCCTCACGATCGCGAATCGAGGGAATGAGGCGGCTCGTCCATGATGCAGAAGAAAGTCTGCATGTTGGGCGGATTCGCGGTCGGAAAGACCAGCCTCGTGCGCCGATTTGTGAGTAATGTGTTTTCTGATCACTATCACACGACGATCGGCGTGACTGTGGAGAAGAAGAGTGTCACGGTCGACGACCGGGACATAATGCTGGTGCTGTGGGATCTCTATGGAGAAGACGAGTTCCAACGAGTGCGCGACTCGTATCTTCGTGGTTCATCCGGCTACATCTTGGTCATGGATGGCACCAGAAAAGCGACTCTGGACACGGCACTCGCGCTTCAGCAGACCGCCTTACGAACAGTAGGAACGGTTCCGTTCATCTCGATCATCAATAAAGCGGATGTTCGATCTGAGTGGGAAATCGATGAGCGCACGATCGAACAGCTGCGCGCACAAGGTTGGACGGTCCTGTTCGGCAGTGCCAAGCTTGGGCAGGGAGTCGAAGAGTTATTTGTGGCGCTGGCAACCCAGCTCGTACATGCAGCTCCGATCCCCTGAGATTGCTTATGAAAAGCCGGCCAGGCAACCTCGCACCGCACAACGAGTCTCTGTTCAATGCGGTTCTTTCCACTCTCGACATGGTGGTGTTTGAGTGCGAGGAAGACTCGTCCGAGTTTCGGCTTCAAGGTCTCCCGCCTGAATGGTGGCGTGCGTGGGTTGGTCCGGCGGACTGTACCATGTTAGATCTTGGCCGATGCTCGCCCTTCTTGCAGGAGTATCTTACGAGTGCTCACCTAGCCTGGGCGGGCACCCCCGGTGCAACTGAGAAGTCGGGCCCATGGACGGAACCTGATCGACAGGGAGGCTCCATGACATTGGAGGCCACCGCGCTGGCGATTGGATCCAAGAAGTTAGTACTCATTGAGCGTCTGGGTTCCGGCTTCAAGGAGATGGGAACCATCGTTCAGCGGGCTCGGGAACGCATGCTGGCCGAAGAACGTACCGCGAAGGCCTACCGTAAGACTGAGACGCACCTGATCAGCAAGCTTGAAGTCAGCGAGCGCACAAAGGACGATGCGCTGGCTCTGCTTCAGCACCTCGGGCTTGCTGCGCTTGTTCTCGATGAGCGCGGGCACATCACGTTTGCCAGCGATCGGGGTCTTGAGATCCTGGGAATGACAGCCGAAGCTGTGATCGGCCGTGAATGGGAGCAAGCGCTTCCTCTTCCCGAACACGATCGTATGGCGATTCGAGAGCTGATCAATACCGCCTCAGACCGACGGAAGGCCTGCGTCGTGGGCATCGAAGGACCCCGCCCCTCTTGGGTTGAGATAGAAGTCCACGGAGATCCGTGCCACCCCGGTCGGCATATCGTCATCGTGCATGACCGCACCGAGCTCCATACGCTCCGCCGGGTGCTCAACGAGCAGGCGTCGTTTCATGACCTGGTGGGGAAGAGTCCCGCCATGCTTCGCACATACCAACTTGTGCGAGACGTGGCGCAGGTTGATAGCACCGTGTTGATAGAAGGGGAAACGGGAACTGGAAAAGAGTTGATCGCGCGCGCCATTCATTCTTGCAGCAGCCGAAAACATAAGCCATTTATCGCCGCCAACTGCGCGGGATTGACCGACTCGATCCTGACGAGCCAACTCTTCGGCCACAAGCGCGGAGCCTTTACCGGGGCGGTGAATGATCAGCAAGGATTATTCGAAGCTGCAGAGGGTGGCACGTTGTTCCTCGACGAAATCGGGGATATCCCGCAGCAAGTCCAAACGGCTCTCTTGCGGGTGTTGCAGGAAAAGGAGATCACCCGTCTGGGAGAGGCCAAGCCTCGCAAAATCGATGTGCGTGTCGTGGCGGCCACCCACCATAACTTGAGTGAAGACGTCGTTCGTGGGTCCTTCCGAGCGGATCTGCTCTACCGAATTCGTATTGCCAGAGTCCAGCTGTCCCCTCTGCGAGAACGACGTGAGGATATCCCGCTTCTCGCCCAATCCTTTCTTGGGCAAATCTGCACCGCCACTGGAAAGACGATCGAGCGCCTGAATCCCGACACCCTTCGGCTTCTCATGAGCCACGCATGGCCCGGTAATGTGCGTGAACTGAAGAGTGCCATCGAATTTGCCGTGATCAGCTGCAAGACGAAAGAGGTTCTTCCCATTGATCTCCCGCCGGAGATCATCAGCGCCCCCGTTGTGCCCAGTTCTTCCGTGTGGATCCCGTTGCCGAACCGGGACGAGAAATCCAGATTTCTCGCGGCGCTTTCCGATGCCAAAGGTAATCGGACGGAGGCCGCCAGACGGCTGGGTGTCAGTAGGGCGACGTTCTATCGCCGCCTCGTCGAGCTTGATATCGATCCTCGTTAGGCAGAGGGCAAGGCCAGCCCATTTTCACCCAGCATTGCACCGAGGGGTCAGGCCGATAACGGTCGTGCTCACTCATTCCCCCCCACGCCCGTAGTGTAAGCGCTTCTCACAATTCTGGGACTGTCTCATATAGCAGGGCACCTGTCTCATGAGACACGCCGTTGTTTCATGCCGACACAACGGAGATCGCTTCGCCAATCCATCCATTCAATGCAACTAATTGATTATGCATAGGCATTCACTCGTGTAGTGATGTGGCACGCGGTTTGTAGTCATGTCATGCCGTCACGAGGAAATCGGCAGTATCCGTTGCAAGAGAGAGTATCAATAGAAATACGATTAGAGAGGTACAGAAGCATGACCACACCAGGGCTACTCGTCGAAGACTACAACGGACAGGATTACCTGTTAACCACGGAATCTCGCGTGGGAGTGAACACCCATCGATTAGTCGTGCTGCAACGTGTGAATGGGCAGTGGAAGCATCTGAATAGAACTCAAGAATCGGCTTGTCGCGAAGTGCTGATCGGGGCATTCGTGGATTTCTTTGTGGACATCTGCAGGGTGTTGAACTCGTCTGGCTCTGATTGGATCGGTGCAACCGCTCCAAGGTCAGGTCGATCTCGCACACGACGTGTGTCCCCACTCAAGCCCCTGAGGGCTGTGTAACGAGGGCGTATCTCACGGCCAAACTCGGAGGAGAGCGGTCATGCGGTGTAAGCGATGTGGTGGCTTGATGATTGTTGAGCTGGGTGCAGATGAAGACCTTGCAGAGCAAGCGGCAGGGCGGGGCGCGTTGCGCTGTGTAAATTGTGGGGCGATGGTGAATCTGAGGATGCTTAAAAATCTTGCGGCTCAATATGACAAAGGGTTGACATCTGCTGGGAAGATCGCCCCAAGGCGTCGTCCCACTGAGCGCCACCTTACCATGGGAGAGGATATATGAGAAAAGCGAGAAAGGTTAGGGGTGGATCGTGCTCGATGAAATCCCGATGGCGCAATGGTATGAGCGGATATCATCCGTGTGTGTATATGAAACGGTCCATCTGTCGATTTCGATGGGCGACATGTTTCCTCTGGGTTGAGCAAAGCTGAGTTCAGGCGCTTTCACGAAACAGGGATGACCCGATGAACCAAGTAACTGGAATACGAGCACCGATTCGTGTGTTGCTGATCGATGATTCTATTCTGACTCTGCAAGGGCTCAAGACCTTCCTTTCCACAGCTCCCCATATCGAAATCCTGGGCATTGCTCGTACTCCCTCCGAAGCCTTTGACGCGATACAGGCTCACCAGCCGGATGTCGTGCTGTTAGAGGCTCGCGTGGGGCAAGCAAGTGGAATCGACGTGTGTAAAGCCATGCGTGAGTCACATCCAAACATCGGTGTTCTCTTTTTTACGGCGCATGACGATAAGGAACTTCTGCGAGCAGCAATCATGGCCGATGCGCACGGCTACCTGCTGAAGGGCGCAGCAGCTGAGGCGGTTGCGAGGAGTATCGAGATTGTTGCAAGTGGGAGGGCGATCATGGATCAGCAATTGACTCAGCAAGTCATCACATGGGTTCGGGATGGGGCGTCGGCTGGACAAGAGCGGATCCCCTATAACTGTTCGAAAGATGACCGGCAGCTACTCTCTCTGGTGGCTCTCGGGAAGACAAACAAGGAGATTGCACAAGAATTGAATCTTGTGCCGCGTGTGGTAGCCACTCGTTTACAAAAAATCTACAAGCGTTTGAAGATCTCCAGGCGATCCGAGGCGGCACGCTACTATGTGCAATTAGAAAAGGATCCGCATGGACGTGAAGGCGTTTCTCACCAGAACTAGAAACGTATCAGGCCTGTATGGAGACGATCTGGTGATTGCGAAGCCGGACTGTCTCAACTACGAATCGCTACTCCATGGCCATCATCGCTCAGAGTCGCGAGACCTGTATGGAGCGACGCCATGGCGTTCTCCTGTGTCTGGACGTTGAAAGGCTCTAGGCTGCGTCTCGCACAAACAGACAACAGCCTCTTGCGGTGTCATGGCAATCTAGGTATATACCCAATGGCAACTTACCCTAACAGAACGACTTAGCCACACGAAGGAGGATAAATGAAGCCACTCATGTTACTGGTCGCAGTCTTAGCGCTGGGCGCGATGGCGACGTCGGTTATTGCTGATGATGGGGCGCCCGCGACTACGCCGGCACCGATCCTTGATGTCGTGACCTTGAAGGACGGCAGCATCATCTATGGTGAAGTGATCGAGATGTCGGGCGGGTTACTACAGATCAAGAACTCTCTGGCAGGCGATATCATCAAGCTCAAATGGGCTGAAGTGACCAAGCTGGCGGTCTCGCACCCGGTTCCCTTTCATTTGAAGGAGGGGACCGTGCTTGTTGGCACGGCCGAAGAGGGAGAACCGGGGACGATGAAGGTGAAGGCTGGGCCAAACGGAAACACGATGACGGTTCCGATCGATGCCGTGACCCACGTGAACCCGATTGTTCAGGCGCCGGTCATCTATACCGGGAGCCTCAACGCGGGCTACTCGCAATCCGTGGGAAACAGCCATCTTAGAAATGTCAGTATTTTAGGCGACCTTGTGGCGCGCAGTGAGCAGCTCCGGCTGACCCTCTTGGGCCGCTACGTCAATGGGGACAACAACGGCAGCTTACAGGTAAGGAATGCGCGAGGAACGATCAAGCTCGACTTCTTTATCACGAAACGGTTTTTCTGGTTCGCGTCGGCCTATGTCGAAAACGATTTTCTCCAAAACCTCAAGCTGAGAACGGCGATCTCCAGTGGCCCGGGGTACCAATTTCTTGAGCGTGGAGATCTGAAGGGTATTTTTAAGGATATGACTTTCTACGCCGAAGCCGGTCCGACATATTTCAATGAGGACTACCGAGATAATCGTCTGACCGATGACCGGGCGAGCTTTCGCGCGCGCGTCGCGATGAAATGGGATTGGCCGCTGTTCGATGGCCGTGTCACGCTGTACCATTACAATGAAATATTCCCCTCGGTCCAGAACGCGTCGGATTTCTTCTTCACGATGGATAACGGGGTTCGCATGAAGATTTTGGCCGGTCTGGCGAGCGGATTCCAGGTGACCACACGCTACAACAATAGGCCGCCTGCCGGCACGAGCGATACCGATAATTTATACTTGCTTACGTTAGGGTATGCGTTCGATACCACTCGCACACGATAGGCTGCGTACAGCCTCGTACGGAGCTGCGTTCTTATAAGGAGGAACACTATGCTGAAAGAGTTCAAAGAGTTCGCCATGAAGGGGAATGTCCTCGATATGGCGATTGGTGTCATTATTGGTGGGGCATTCGGAAAAATCGTGTCATCCATGGTCAGCGACGTGCTGATGCCGCCCATTGGGTTACTGATGGGCAAGGTAGATTTTTCAAGCCTCTTCATTGATTTGTCCAGAACATCCCCTGCGTCTCTCGCCGCCGCCAAAGCTGCTGGGGCCCCGACGATTAATTACGGCGTTTTTCTACAGAGCGTGTTCGACTTCATTATTGTTGCCTTCGTCATCTTCATGTTGGTCAAACAGGTGAATCGATTTAAGAAAGAAGCGCCTGCAGCCCCACCGCCGCCTCCCCCGGCGCCGAGCAATGAGGAGAAACTGTTGACGGAAATCCGCGATCTCCTCAAGCACCGCCAATGAACATCAACGGTATAACCAGCAATACGGCGTGGGGAAGCAGTGATCCCATTCCTGCTGCTATATGAATACGAAGGAGGTCCGCATGCGATTAGCTACAGGTGTCCTACTGATGACAGGGCTTGTCGCCCTGGTAGGGTGTTCTTCTCTGAAGCATTCTGACAGCTATATTAAGCAACCCACTGTTTGTGTTGATAAGAAATGGTATGGCTACCACCAGGGCGCTGCGTGCCCCTCCACGACAAAAGTTGTGGCGCCCGATGCCTCGCAAGAAATGGCTGCCCGTCTTGCAGCGATGGAACGAGAGCGATCACGATTAGCCGAGGAACTGGAAGCGGCGCGACGTCAAAGCGGAACCCTCAGCAGCCGTGTCAGTGAATTGGAACGACAACTCGCCGACCGTGATCGGGAAATTGCCACGCTTCGTTCTGGAGCCGGTGATAATGCGGCCTTCGCAGGTCAGCTTTCGGCTGCGCAGAGTGAGAAAGATCGGCTTGCAGCGGAACTGGCTGCGGCGAGGCTACACAACGAGGATCATGACCGGCTGGCGGCGGAGTCGGAGTCACAGTTAGCAGCGTTGAGGCAACGCAACTCCGACCTTGAGTCCCAATTAGCCGATCGTGACAAGGAGCTCGCTGGTCTTCGTGGCGACCTCTCCACAGAGATGGCGAAATTGAAGCAAGCCGAGCGCGGATTGATCAGGGCACTCAAGCCGCAAATCGATGAAAAAAATATCACCGTTGATCTCAATAACGAGCGATTGCTCATCAACCTGGCTTCCGGCTACCTCTTCGGGTCGGGCGAAGACCAGCTCAAGCCTGCTGGAGCCGATGCGCTCAAACAGGTCGGGGCCATCCTCAAGGATTTCCCAGAGTATAAAGTTCATGTTGAAGGCCATACCGACAATCGGCCGATTCTCGGCGCACTGAAGAAGAAGTTCCCGTCCAACAAGGAATTGTCTGAAGCACGTGCAACGAACGCCGCGCAAGCATTGGCGGACGGGGGGCTCTCCGGTGCCCATGCAATGGGAGTCGCTGATACAAAGCCGGTGATGCCGAATGCCACTACCGAGGGGCGGGCGAAGAACCGCCGGGTAGAAATCAGCGTGACCAAGTAGTAGGTCAATGTCTCAGAGGAGCGGCACGGATATCGCCGCTCCTCCTATATCACCTGCGATTCGCCTGAAAGGAGATTCACGATGAAACCGAGAACGGCCCTCGTCAGTACAGTTTACGCGGCTTTCCTAATCGGTCTGTCCACGGCGGCATGGGCTGTCGACATGGGTGCTATGAAGCAGAAGGTTGAGACCGTGAAAGGTCAAGCGGAGAACGTGAAAAAAGAGGGTGGTGAGACCGCACAAAGTGCCAAGGATCTGAAGGCGCAAGATGTGATGAAAAACGCTGGAGAAGCGAAGGACGAGGGGAAAAAACTCAAGGACGCCGTCACAGGCAAGTAACGTGTGAAAAATGTTCCTTCACGGTTAGGCTGGCGCGCCATGGACGCGCCAGCCATTCCAGCCTGGCGCCCCCATACTCTCCTGTGAAAGAGGTCTTCGTGTAATCCAAAAATGCTTCCACGATTTCCGTTCTTTGCATGGAGACAGGATGGTGCTTTCAGGATCCGCACTGGGGATTTCTCGACCTTCTTAAGACAAACCCCGGTCGCAGCACCAACTAATTGACGAGAGTAGTTTCCACAAGCAGCTATCTGAATCGCTACTGCATCATTGCGGAAAGAGCAGATGGGCTGAGCCACTCTCCTCACGTAGAAAGTGAACGATGCCCTGGGCTGACGAACACGGCATACGCGCACGTCTTGCTTGTCATGACCACGCAATTTTTCACACCTGCACCTTGCGCGTTTAGCAAAGTGTGATGTTGACACATTTGCTTGAGCGGCATAAGGTTCGTCCACCTGACGGAACCCATGGCCAATATCAGCATCCACGGACGCGTCATCGATGAGCGGGGGTCTGGCATCGCCGGCTTGACCGTTCGCGCGCTCGACTTCGATCCATTTTTTAGCGAAGACGATGTGCTGGGGGTCGGCAAGACAGAAGGCGACGGCACCTTTCTCATTTCCTACTCGCCGGATGCCTACCGCACCTGGAAAGTCGATCGGAATCCCGACCTCGTCGCCCAAATATTCGGCCCCATCCAGGTAGACCCGTCACGCTTCGGCACGCGCCTCCTGCACGAAACCCCGGAAGCCAAAGATGTCACCGACTCGAACCACGAGGTCGGCACCATCAGCATCCATCGCAACAACATCGAGGGCTGGCTCGTCACCCATACAACGTTAAACCCCGCAGTCGGAGAGCCCGTTGCGCTTTTTCACCACAACCGCATCACGCACCTGATCGACGGAGCCAAGATGTTCCCCGCAGTGACCGATGCCGCTGAGAGCGCCACCGAATCCATCAACCTGATGACGCTGTTTTTCGACGTCGATAACGGCTTCCTCACCAAGTTCAAGAGTAGCTTCGACTCGTTGAATCCTCCCTCCACCGGTTGCAAACAGGGAGCAGAAACTTCGCTGGAAGAGGTGCTCAAGAACAAGGGTGGAAAACCGGTTAATGTGCTGGTGACGAACCTGCCGCTCTCCGCGGAAGACACCGTGACCGAGGTGGCGGAGTTTTTTGCCCAGACGGCGGGCGTGCACACCAATGCGTTCAACAAGGGCTTCGCCCTGCTGCATGCCAAGGCCATTGTGGTGGATGGGGACCACGCCATCCTCATGGGATCGCCGCTGAAACAGTACTACTTCAACGATACCAACCATGCCATCCGCGACGCGCGCCACAAGGGCTCGCTCATGCACGACGTCAACACTGATCTCAAGGGCCCGGCGGTGTCTCACATCGAAAAGACGTTTGCGAGCATCTGGAATGCCACCGGCAAACCGATGCTCATCCCTCCGCAGAAGACATTTCCCGAACTGGCAGCCACGCCAGACGGCGACGTGGCCTCGGTGCAGGTCCTGCGCACGCTACCAGGAGGCTCGATCAAGCGTGTCAACCCGAGCGATGAAGACCTGCCTTACGGCGAAACCGGCATCCTCGAAGCCTATGAGCGCGCCATCGCCAATGCTCAGCGGTACATCTACATCGAGAACCAGTACTTCACCTCTCCCGAGATCGTCGATGCGCTCATCGCGAGGATGAAAGATACGACCAAACCCCGGTTGCAGATCATTCTGGTCCTGAACCTGCGCCCTGACCTGCCCGGCTATCCGGATCGTCAGATCGACAACGTCAACCAACTCCGCAGCGCCGCCAAAGCAGGTGGACATCATCTGGGTGCCTATACACTCTGGAGCCGGTCGGAGAAAGCAGGCAGCGGCGGCGCGGGCAATCCTCGGCGCTACGACGTGATGCCGGTGTATGTCCACAGCAAGGTCGCCATCATCGATGACGTGTGGGCCACGTCCGGTAGCGCGAACCTCGACGGCACCTCGATGAACTACCACGAGATCGGCCTGATCATCACCGGCTCCATCCTCGACCGCGCGATCGAAAAGGCGAAGCTCACCAACGATCCGGGCAAATTTCTCTGGGAACTATTCTGGTATCTCTTTTTCTTCGTCTTCAAGCAGATTCTGTTCGACCTCAAGACGCTGCTCGTCCTGCTCTTCGTCGCCTACAAACTGATCTTCGACTTCAAGGAGACGCTGGAGACCATCCGCGAAACGTTGGGCGACGTAGCCGACATTCCCCAACTCATTGCCGACGTCTTCACACGCACCGCCCGACACGCCCTTCCCAGCCGTTCGCGTCAGCCGTCGCGCAGCGTGGAACTGAACCTGGTGATATACAGCGGGATTGCCGGCCTGCCGGAGAACGGCGTGGTCAAAGCCTTGCGCCACGAGCTGTGGCAGGAACACCTGGGGCTGGCCTCGCTGCCGGATCAGCTCAAAACCCTGCCGGCCGATCCGGCATCCTTGACGTGGGTCGCCGAATGGGAACACGCCGCCACACACCATGTGGATGCCATCAAGAATGACCTGGCGCCGCCGGTCGACCATGCGCCGCACCTGTTGCCTTGGAAGCCGGAGACCGACCCGAAGGACTATCTGGCCGCGCTCAAGATCCGCACGTCCACCCTGCGCAACAAGGCGCAGAAGTTCGATTTCAAAACCTGTAAGGTCGACGACAAGAAGGATCTGCTCCCGTGGCCGATCATCTAGTCCAGAACGCCACCGCCGGGATCGGGCGGCTGCTGTCGCACCTCGACATCGTCCAGGGCGATGTCGAGGAGGCGCGCGCGTTTCTGAAACTGCTGGGCTGGGACCTGCCGCCAGGCCTCGACGACATCGGCTTAGCCGCACTCAACATCAGCGATTTCCTGACGAAGCTCGACGCAGTCATCGGTGCGTCCGACGCCGAATGGAACGACGACGTGGCCATGGCGGGCCGCATCGCCGACCTCGCCCTCGCGATCGAAGCACTCACGCGGCAGATTCACGACTTGGCGCAGACCCTGCCCACCAGACTGGCGTCTTTCGGCGACTACGTAGATCGCACGCAGATCCACAAGGAACTCCCAAGACGACTGTTCGATTTTCTCGCCGCGAACTTCCTGGCGCAGGCCTCGCCGCTCACCTACGCCGCCCTGCACCTGCTGAACATCATCGATTATCCCTACTACGCCGCCGACCCGACGATATTTCAGGTCGAACACGTCCGCGCCACGATCAACTATCACCTCTTCAAGGTGGCGGTGACGAGCCCTGATCAGCTCTTTACCGAGGCCTACGGCTGGCACACGTCCGACTTCCAATCGATGACCTTCCTCACCAGGCTGAGCCAGCTGCTGCAAACACTGGGGCTACGGAGTCGTATCCAACCCCTGAGTCCGCAAGCGCAGGAGGCCTGGCTGGGGCGAGCCGAAACAAGTTCCAACCAACCGCCGCAACTCATCACCTTCCTGCACGAGGAACGCGGCTCCGCATTCGGGGTGCGGTTGGGCCTCTCGCTCTTCGGCGCCGCTCCCACGTCGGCTGGCGCGAGTGATGCCGGACTCGGCCTCGCCCCCATCATTCAAGGCCACGCAGAGGGTGCCGTTCCGTTCCCTCGCCTGGAGGACACGCGCAT
>SWDO01000006.1 GCA_005116895.1 Nitrospira sp.
AGACGTCTGACGATGGCCAAAGGCCTCGATTCGAAGCGGCTGTTCGAACAGCTCGAAGAGATCGATCGACTGAACGCCACGCTGAGCGGCATCACCCTCTTGAAAGGGATCGAGGTCGACATTCTGGAAGACGGCAACCTGGATCTCCCTGATGAAGACCTGCGCCGGCTCGATCTTGTTGTCGGGGCGGTCCATAGCCACTTCCGACTCTCCCGTCAAAAGCAGACTGCGCGCATCCTGCGCGCCATGGACCATCCCTATTTTACGATACTGGCCCATCCCAGCGGCCGGCTCATCGATGAACGAGCGCCCTACGACGTGGATATAGCTCGTGTCATCCACCATGCCCGAGAGCGGGGCTGCTTCTTGGAGGTCAATGCGCATCCGGTCCGGCTCGATCTAACCGACATCGATTGCCGCATGGCGAAAGAGGAGGGCGTGATGCTCAGCATCAATTCCGACGCCCACAGCGTCCTCGAACTTGAAAATCTTCGCTACGGGGTCGGGCAGGCGCGACGTGGATGGCTAGAAAAGAGCGATGTGTTGAACGCGAGGCCTCTGCACTCGCTACAACCGCTGCTCAAGCGAACGATGCGATGAGCAGTCGTGCAGCGAGGAGTGTGGGACGATGGGAGGCAACACTGCATCGCCTCTAGGCTTATGCATCGCACCCTGCTGGCGCCGCATCATTGAAGACTGAGATGAATCCTTTCTCAAGATTCCGGCTCATAAGCAGCATCTCACAATTCATCAAGGAGGAGCTGTATGTCTGTGGTGAATGTCTCAAAATCATTTGTCGCCCAAGAGCAGCGGCGAGCCGATCGCTGCCATCGCTGTGGTGGGCTCATGGTTCCGGAGCAGGTGTTCGAGATCAGATCGATCGATTGGCGCTGTGTGAGCTGTGGCGAGCGGATCGACCCTGTCATTCTCGCTCATCGTCAGGTCCATCGTCCGGAGGAACTTGTGCGCGAGGAGGCCGAGAAACTCTCCGTCGATCATGGCAAGCGCCGACTGAACTAAACCTTCCTTCTTGGAATCGGGGGCGTTACAGCCCCCATCCAATTCAAACCGAACGCCCGGTCTTCATACGCAGTCACCCTATCAGCAGACCGTCCATTGTCCCGGAAGGATGGACCAGTTATGCGGATCGTGCTCTGTCATCCCTCGGACTGTCTCCACATGATGCGGCGGCTCGACACCCAAGGATTGTGTTCGGCGGCGGCAATGTAATTAGGAAGGGGGCATTTTGCCACCACCTGCCTGATAGGGGGCAAGCGGCGACATTGATTTCTCAGAACCTGTGATTAATAAAAACATTGAAGGAGGTGCGTAGCCCTAGAGAGGTCGGCAGTCTCAGGTTGGTGACTCGCTCTTGTGCAGCCAGCGTGCGAAGGGCGCGGGTGCTGTTTCAGTAGCGGAGTCAGGGTGTTCAAGGGACGCGCTATCGACTGTCGGTGCCACTAGGCATGGCCGTAGATGCGAGCCAGAACGAAGATTGAGGCGCGGGGCAATCAGCCTCAAGCGACTGAAGGGTTGCCGAACGTGATTCCGGCCAGATGACGGCTCCCGTGGTTCCACACAAGGGCGGGCCGTTTTTGTATATGCATGCACCATGCAGTGACGTCTTACCGACAAGCAATCGATGCCTACAGTGAATAGGTCTCGAAAAGATGAGCTCGAGTAGTGCTCACTCAATTGAATTGGTCTGGCAGTGAACCAAGAGACCGGAAAAGAAAGAGGGGTCGAGAATGCTTGCTTCTGTGCCCTCTTTTGCCCCACGCCCCCTGATCTTCTGTAGCACCTCTCACCACACCACCATCTCTCCCTCATGCAGCCAAACACCTAAAGTAGATTAGTTTCTGTGGATTTTCTGACTCAAGGGGGGTGCACAAGGGTGGTACGCAGGTTGCGTATACCTGGAATGTCGAACAGCTGCCATAGCAGCAACTGTTATGTGCTGGTGGAAATCAGGCACGAGAAGAGTCATGAATGAGAGCAGGCGGCAATGGTGATTGGTCGGACGAGCCAAGGGGGAGCGCTATGAATGTTGGGATGGGCTGGTATGTGGTCCAGAAGAACAGTAGGGCAATAGAAAGACTATGCGGTTCACGTGTCGAACATGGAGGTAGACCAATGAGGATCAGATCATTTTCAGGTCTCGGACTAGCCACGTGCATTGCTGTGACAGGAATGAGCTTGCTCGGTGCAGGAACGGGCACCACGTACGCCCAAGCTCAGGAGATGGGCGGCCCACCATCGAAGGTGGAGATCACCATTAAAGATCGGCAGCACGGCTATCAGACTGTAGGTGTGACCCATCCGTCGCAAGACACGATTATCGTGGTTCGGAACGAGGATAAGGTCACCCATGGGTTGGCCTCGAGACTGTTTAGGGATATCGATGTCCAGGTGGAGAACGGCAAGGAGGTGTGGGGGAAAAATTTCCGGTCGTTCCATGTTGAGCCAGGACAGATCATGACGCTCCGCTTTTCGACGGTGCCGACGAAATTGAGCCGCTACGTTGGCGCCGAGAGTATGCGCCACGCAATTTGGTGCGACCTGCACCCCGAAGTAAGGGGGGAATTGTATGTTGTAGAAACGAGGGGCGAGCTTGGCGGCGGTTGATGACGTCTGAGCAACAGTCCAAGGTCTCGCGCTATAAAGAAACGCGCGAGGCTTTTCCATCTTGCGCGTGATCCAGTGACCGCTTGGTTGCGGGGAATTGCCTGGTGTCATCAACGGCTCCTGTCGGAGAGTTCCATTTTATTGTCTATGACATAAAAGCGACGCCGCAGCCTGGTCGCCGCGCGAAGCGATCATTCATAAGAGCACGGATCTGGATGGGGGACTGAGCTTCGTTCTGGACAACCCGACACCCCGCATCCATGTGTTCGAAGCCCCCTGGCTTGTTCGAGCAGACTATTGCGGAGGGGAGCGAGAATGCGACCGTGAACCCGATGCGTGTCTACGTCGCTCCCGGAGGGACGGTGTACATCCGGGTCAGTACAGAACGGTTGAACCGTGAGTCAGGAACAGATGCGTCGGGAGCGCAAACCTATCACCTCTTCTGCCCGCTGCATAAGGGTGAAAAGGCCTTCCGAAGCCAGATTCAGATAGTTCCCTAGGCGATGCTTCCCCTTGTAGGCGAAGAGGATAAAAAACGAGAGCGGAGGCGGGTCTTGAGAGCTCTTTCTCACTTGCGTAGAGGCCTTGGAGGGGTTTTAGGCTTCCCACCACCCGGTGGGCCTGCTCACCGCCCCAGCGCTCGGCCTCGATTCCCTTCAATGTTCCTCTCACCGAGGCCTCCGCTCACTATTGAAGATAAATAGGAAATGCCCGGCGTCAAGCAGAGGGTCACCATTGTAGCGGATTCCCACAAAGCCGCTTGCAATCACTCAGGCACGGCGTTTGTGGATCGTGATGTGATTCCCGTCCGGGTCCTCGATCACCGCCATCCGGCAGACGGGCGTGTCGAATATTTCCGTGACGAACGGCACGGCCCGCTCCCTTATTTTGTGGATAAAGGCATCAAGGTCTGACACGTCAAACGCCGCCATGGCTCCCTTTGCGCCGGGGGTATGGCCCATATCTGTTGTCGTGATAGCGAAGGTCGAACCGCTAAGGTCATACTCGACCCAGACGTCGTGATAGTTATGGCTCACGTGCAAACCCAACACGTGTTCGTAGAATGCCCGTGCCAGTTCCATATTCGAGACGGGGTACACAGTGAACGCGATCGATGTGATTATTCAAAGGTTCCTGGGTTGGTGCTGCATCGCTCGTCGCCCTGACACTGCCTGTGCGGACAATCGCATCACGCCTGTGTTACATGCATTCTGGCAGCATGTTCGATTACCTGTTGTATGTGGACGTCCACCTGTCGGAGCACTGAGGGCGAGACGGCGTACCCGTCGCTCTCATAGGTGAGGATGGGCAGGCCTTGCTCAACGCTGAGTGGTTTGAGAATGGCTTCTGAAATCCGGTAGGGGAGGCAGTTGAACGGTCCGATGACGAGCATGCCGTCGTATCCTTCTCGGGCAGCCTCAATTCCCTTGCCTACGGTCGGGAGCAGTTCGCCATAGATTGCGGGCGAGACGTGTTCTGCTCCCTTTTCAAAAATGGACGAGACTGCGTTAGGGCCAGCCACCAGCAGGCCGGTTTTGCCAAAGAGCGCACGGTAATGTGCTTCCTCGCGGGTCAAGGTCTGGTAGCTCATCCACTGTTGAATGTACTCTTTCCCTTCAGGCTGAAACATCCTTGTGCAGGCTTTGGCTAGGGCCAGCCCTCCCGGTTTCATGCCCCAGGTGCCCGCGGTTTCCGCCATGGGATGGTATGCGACGTAGAGAAACAGCTCACTCAAATCAACTGGTTTGAGGATGATGCCTCGTTCAGCATAGAGATCCCGCACGCCGTCCATGAAAAACGAACTGAAGCGGGTGAAGAAGTCGCCGGCCACGACAACGCGCGGGCAGGTCCGTGGATCTTTCGTGCGAGGCAGGCGCGCCAGGCGCTCGACGAACGTCGGCAGTGTGGCATGGAACTCGTCGAGTGATCGAGTTTCCAGGGCGAACCGTTCCCATTCAGTCTGTAGTTGATTAAGCGTGCCCTTTTCTCCGACGACACGGAGCACATGGTCGATCTCCACGAGAATGTCGGCAAGGATAATGGCCGGTGACATATGTTGCGCCAGCACATCTTTATCGAAGCCCAGAAAGTCGTTCTCCCGCTGTGGGTTGAAGAGGAACAGATCGGTCAGCCGTTGCTCGGCGAGGAATCGTTCAAAATATCCCATATAGGCGTCACTGACGCAGGGTGCGCCACCCTGGAGCATATAGAAGCCCGAGATCTCTCCTGGTTGGCGTTGCTCGTGGATCTGAAGCAGCTGGCCGATGCAGATCGGCAGGGGGAGACATTCGCGGCCGGAGGTATGTTGCAGCCCCTTGTCGAGTTGGGCGCGGTCCAACGGGATGACTTGGCCGGGGTGGAGCCCGAGCCAACCGGCTCCCATGGCAAAGGCCCTCGTGTGGTAGGGAGAGAAGTTTGGAAAGTAGACCTTCACCCGCGGGTCGATGAGCGGCACCGATTCGCCGTTCGATCGAACAATGCGGCCACCCGAGACGAGACGGCAGGGAACAAAGGGTCTGGCAGCGGCGGTCTGCACGTCCCGATAATTGTGGATGATGTCCAGGAATGCTTCCAGCCTCGTTTGGACCCCGGCATCGGCTGTGTGCGCATCGATTTCGAGGACGAGGTAGGGTTTCGAGCCCAACTCCGAGGCGAGCATGGAGTGGGTAAACGCGTCGATGGTACAGCTGAAATTGCTGACGCTCAACAGGAACAAGTTGGGCTGTTGTTTTGCGATGCCGACGGCATTCAAGATCTGGTTGGCAAAGTGCCAGGAGGTAGGTCCTTCTTCGCCCGGCATGAGGCAGTCGGCCGGAATAACGGCCACTCCCATGCTGGAGAGTTTCTTGCCAACCGATTGTGATGCCTCCGGGGTAAAGGCATTGTAGCTGTGGCCGGCGAGTAGAATGGCGGGCTTGCCGGCGGCGATGGCCGCATCGAGCGCCCGTTTCCCAAATTCTCGGAGCGTCCGCTCTGCATCAGTCTGTGCTTGGACAGCGGCTTCCCACGCGCTGAGGGCCACCTCGCGCCCGACTCCCAACTCCGCCACCGCCATGTCGACCAAGGCAGAGCAGGTCTCGTAGCCATCGATGAACTCCAGCACGGGCGAGAGTAAGCGGTGATCGGGAAATGCCTTGGCCAGAAAATAAGGTCCGGCCTGTGTGATCGGACAGAGATACGAATCTTTGCACTGATTTGGGTGGGGCATGCGTACGACGTGTGGGATGAAGATCAGACCTACGCCTTTCTTGACCAGGTCCAAGACAGCGCCGTGCGCAATCTGCGCGGGGAAACAAAATCCAGAATGTGAACTCAGATCGCCCCGGGGGTCGACATCCGAGAGCACGACGTCCATGCCGATACGGGAAAAGAACGTAGAGTACAGCGGAAACAATGAGTGCGTCGTCAGGGCTCTGGGAATGCCGATGCGCGTGCCGCTCGCCATCGGGGCCGCAGGTGAACGCCCAAGTGATTCGCGGACAAATGCCTTCGCGCTTTCGTAGGCTGGTCCCACGCCCCAAGAGGTGCGCTCGACACGTTCGTGCTTTGGGGTGGCGGATGGTGGAGCGGAGGTGACCTGAAAGAGCACCTCGGCCCGCTTCTCGACCAGGTCCTGAGCCGCTGCGGTCCGGGCCTTGCGCTTCCAGACATTCTCATAGAGGCTGCAACGGCCTCCGAACGGAAATCGGCGTCCGGCGACCTCGAACCGGTCGATGCTGCAGTACATCTTGCAGGCGCCGCAGGTGAACCGGCCGACTTGCTTCATCTCCGGGGCGCCGAGCGTGAGCAGATCGACCGTGTGGCTCGACATCGCCTCGGACCGCTTCAAGGCCAGGAGTCCAACCCCCAGCGCGCCGAGCAATTCTGGGTTGGGCGGGATCACGACCTGCCGACCGACGCTGTGGGCGAACGCGTACCCGACGGCTCGGTTCAGCGCGACGCCTCCTTGCAGGAAGATTTTCTTTCCCATATAGCGCGGGCCTTTAACACGATTCAGATAATTGCCGGCAATGGCATACACTAGTCCGGCGATGATGTTGTCTCGGGGGTGGCCCTGTTGCTGAGCGAGACGAATGTCGGAATTGATGAAGGCTGCGCAGGTCGCCTTGAAGTGCACCGGTGACGGAGCGGTCAGTGCCAGGTCGCCGATGTCTGAGACCGTGATGCCGAGATCACTGTGGGCGCTCTCTTCCAGAAAGGAGCCCGTGCCCGCCGAACAGGCGTTGTTCATCGCATAGTCGATGGGCACGCCGTTGCGCAAATAGATGTATTTGGAGTCCTGTCCGCCGATCTCAAAAATCGTGTCCACATCCGGATCGTAATGTGTGGCGCCTGCCGCATGGGCCGAGATCTCGTTATAGACATGTTCGGTGCCCAGGTAGGCGCCGGCGAGTTCACGCGCCGATCCGGTTGTGCCGATCAAGCCGATCGGGCGATTGCCTACTTGGTTGATCAGTGCCTGAAGACACTCACGGGTTGCCGAGACGGGATTCCCTTTCGTCCGTCCGTAATGCGACGCCACCACAGCCTGTGTCGTGGGATCGACCAAAATGGCCTTGGTCGTCGTCGACCCCGCATCCACTCCCAGAATCAACGGTCCATCGGAAGGGATCTGTCGAGGTGGTTCGGCGATCATTTGCACCCGTTCGCCATAGAGATGGAGAGGTGGGAGACGGCCCAGGCCCGGCTGTGCGGCAATCTTCGGAGATGTCTCGCTGGGTGAGTCCTGCACAAGCAGGGCGGTCCCCCAGGCTTCGAACCAGGGGCTTTCAGGCAGCACCACGAACTCCGTGGCGGGCAGCTTGGCGCGCAATGCCTGCAGCATCGCGTCGTTACGCGTGACACCGCCGATCAAGAGGACTCGCCTCAGTTCGCGCATGCCTTTCTCCAGCAACGCAATCACTTTGTTGGACATGCTGTCGTGCAGCGTGTGGAGAATATCTTCGGGCGTGGCCTCGTTGCGGTTCAGCTTGTGGGTGATGTCCGATTTGCAATGGACCGAGCAGCGCGAGGCAAGAGGTACGACCTTGCCGCTGAAGGACCGCTGGATCGCCTCCTCCATGTCCAGCCCCATCCGGCCGATCTGTTGCACGAAGAATTCGCCGCTACCCGCCGCGCATTTGTTGTGGGACACCACATTGGTGATCCCGCCATCCATCAAAAGGTAGACGAGGAAGGATTTCCCACCGAGCGACGCGACCGCGTCAAACGTCCCGCCCACCTCACGGAGCGCCCGCTGTACTGCGGCTACCTCGGAAATATGACCGAGTTGACCGGACACGCCGAAATACTTCGCATCGCTGAACTCCTGGCGGGCAAGTATCTCGTTGAGGATTTCGAGCGGCCGGCCTTGATGGGCCAGTACAGTGGCACTCCGAGCATCACCCCGAAGAGCGGCCACTTTTACCGTGAGGGCACCGATGTTCACGCCGACGTACGACATAGAGCTCCTCTAGGAACCGGGTAAGTCGCCTGACACTCGATAGGGCGTGCAAGATGCGCATCAGACCGGAGGAATCTGACTCAGAATCTCCCGCTCCGCGTCCAGCCAATCATCGAGCGCATTCCCATGCCGATGGCCGCGCTCTCTGTAGAGCTCGTAGGCCCGCTTCGCGATCAGAATATGAGGATCATCGCAGGACGACACCGCCGGACTCGTGGGTGCGGCAGTGGGAGTCGCTGGTAGAGCGGGCGTGCTCGTCGGTGCTCGGGATTTTGTCTTCTTGGTCTGGCGTGAAGGTTCTAGGTTCATGGCTCTGTGATCCTCCTTAGAGCAATTGTCGATATAGACGGAAGGGAATCAGGAGAAAGATGTATGTGGAAGATGAGCAATGATCGTGCCCCATTGTTTTTCCAATAGGTAAGCATCGCGAAGGCCGAATGCAAGCGCCCCTGGCAGTAATCAGCTCACGGCAATCCGCCAATCTCCCCCTGAACAGGCGTGGTATATGCTCGTAGCCCTATTCGTCAATCCAACACAAACGTCACTTTCAAATCCACGCGATACAAGGTGACCTTGCCGTTTTCAACCACGACATGTTGCTCCTTCACCCAAGCCGATTTGATGCCGTGAACGCTCTTGGATGCTTTGGCTATTCCTTGGACGATGGCATCCTCAAAACTCTTAGGCGATTCGGAACTAATCTCGATGACTTTGGCAACAGACATAAAACTCCTCCCTTTCTGTCATGCGCATGTGCGCGGTTGATGGCCCATCATGTTCCGATCAAGATGATTGGAATCCATGATCGAACGTACAGCAAGGTTGACGCCAGGACGCGATCGGTTGTTGGTTTGGCAGCTACGCGATATCACAGGGGTTCTTGAGGAGGCGGGAAATGATGGTGAGTAGGATTGGGGAAGTTTGCGACAAGTCCCAATAATGATCTGTAGCGAAAGTGGCCAGATCAGCGCACTCGATCAACTCCTCGTCCACTGGTGCATCTTGCCTCATCAAACCTCACTGCTTTGTAGACACCTACCCCAACCGATTGCCTGATTCGTTGCCCGTGCTTCGTATTTCCGTGAACCAACCATGGGAATGTAAGAAAGATTCGTCCAGGACCGCTGTGGCATCGAGATTGCTCAACGTATGTCTAGGTAGGAACTGTGCTCATCGTCTTCCAGAAGAGGAGTATTGCCATGAAAGTCACACTCAGCATCATCAAAGCCGATATCGGTTCTATCGGCGGCCATATCTGCCCCTCGCAACAATTGCTGGCAACCGTTCGGAGCCATATCGCCCAACATGGTGCCTCGTTGTTGATCGACCATTATGTCAGCAGTACCGGTGACGATATCGCGATCTTGATGAGCCACAGGCATGGCGCAGGGCACGAAGCCGTTCATAAACTGGCGTGGGACGCGTTCCTTGCCGGAACTGAAGTAGCCAAACAGCAGGGGCTGTACGGGGCCGGTCAGGATTTGTTGAAAGACGCCTTTTCAGGCAATGTGCGCGGGATGGGACCAGCCGTGGCGGAGATGGAATTCAACGAGCGGCCGAATGAGCCGTTTCTGTTTTTCGCAGCTGACAAGACCGATCCTGGTGCCTTTAATCTCCCGCTGTATCTGGCCTTCGCCGACCCCATGAATACCCCGGGGTTGATTCTGGCGCCTAACATGGCACAAGGTTTTCGCTTCGTCATCATGGATGTGAATCATACGGAAGGTGACCGGATTATCGAACTCACTGCTCCGAAAGAACTCTACGAAATCGCTTCGCTGCTCCGAGACACCGAACGCTACGTGGTGGAATCGGTCTGGTCCATCGCCAGTGGTGAGCAAGCCATGGCGGCATCCACCTCACGGCTGCATAACATTGCCGGGAAGTATACCGGCAAGGACGACCCGGTGATGCTGGTGCGGGTACAAAAGGATTTTCCGGCGACGGGCGAGATCTTAGCGCCCTATGCAGTCGGTGCTTATGTGGCAGGTGGCATGCGTGGCTCTCACCAAATGCCCTTGATGCCGGTCCCGCTGCAATCGGGTATCAGCTACTTCGATGGCCCTCCGGTGATCACCTGTGCCGCCTTCGCCATGCACGAAGGACGGTTTACCGAACCAGCGGACGCGTTCGCCCATCCCTTCTGGAACCGAGTACGCGACACCGTTTCTGACAAGGCCATCGGCATGCGACGCCAAGGGTTCTTCGGTGCGGCGATGCTGCCCATGGCGGAACTGGAGTATACCGGCATCATGGAAAACCTGAAGGCGCTGGAACCACGATTCCGCGTGCGTAGGGAATCGTGACGGGACATAACCGAAGCGTTCTGCCAACAATTGTGAAAGGAAAAATGCAATGGACAAACGATCAAGCATAGAGCGATCTGTGTGGATGCTCAGGATCATCCTCGGATTGCTGCCGCTGGTATGGGTATCAGTCAGCCTGGGGCAAACCACCTCGATTACCTCTTCCGGGCTAAACACTCAGGTCTCGCATGGGGCTGGCCAACCGAACTACGATATCACTGGTGGCACGAGGCCTGACAATGGCACGAATCTCTTCCATAGTTTCGGGGACTTTAGCGTCGGGACTGATCAGGCCGCGCGCTTCCTCAATGATTCAGGACTCGCCACAAGCAACATTCTCAGTCGTGTGACCGGCGGGCACGTGTCGAACATCTTTGGCGAGATCAACACGACCAACTTTCCGGGGGCGAATCTCTATCTCATCAACCCGGCCGGGGTGTTGTTTGGGCCCACCGCTACATTGAATGTGAGTGGATCCGTGCATGTCTCGACGGCGGATTATCTACGGCTGGCCGACGGTCTGCGCTTCAATGCGATTCCCGGTCCACAAGATACGCTTCTCTCCCAGGCCCCCGTGGTCGCCTTTGGATTTCTGCAGGCCCATCCCCGTCCGATCACGGTGCAGGGCAGCCAGCTCTCCGTAGCCGAGGGCAAGGGCCTCTCGCTGGTGGGAGGCGATGTGCGGATCACGAAAGGGACACTCACAGCGCCAGGTGGGCAGGTTAACTTAGTGAGTCTCGCCGGTAGAGGCGAGGCAAGGGTATCTCCTGAAGGCATCACGATCGCGGGTTGGACCTCGAGAGGCCAGATCGTGATTAAAGGAGGAACCGAACCAGAGAATGTCGCACGACTTGATACGTCGGGTGCGGCAGGGGGTGCCATTGTCCTTCGCGGAGGTAAACTTTCGTTGGTACGGGCTGAGTTCACAACTCAAGCAAAAGTGGACAATCAAACAGGAGGTACCATCGTCGTCGAGGCGACGAAGTCCGCGACATTCGACACCGTGGGCTTACGGACCGGCGAGTCCAACCTTGATTTGTCTGATCCCCGGGCCAGTTTGAATGGGGGGACTGTGTCGTTGACTGCTCCCACGGTGAGAGCCGCCAACCTCACCATCGATACGTCAGGAAACTGGGACGGTCTTGCCGGAGATGTGGCCATCAATGTCCAAACCCTCAGCGCCTCGAATTTGAATCTCTCGAATTCCGGTAGCCACAGTTCTGCGAGTGCCAATATTTCCATCCAGGCGAGCGGACCTGTCACACTGCGCAACAGCGGTATCGGAAGCAATGAAGGCTTCGACTCCGGGGGGCAGAATCCAGGGCATATTACGGTCCGTGCAGCCACGTTGATGCTCGAGCGAACACGTATGTCATCGTTTTCTGTATTAGACAGTGGTTCTGACGCCGGCGCGGGCGATATTGCCATCGACGTCGGACGGTTAACCATGCTGAGGTCATCCATCCGTACCGAGACGGTGACTTTACGTTTTCCCACACAGGCGGGCAATATCGGCGTGTCAGCCAGAGATGCCATTCTTATTGATGGCAGTCGCATCGCCACCTTCGGGAATCTAGGCGGTTCGATCACTCTTTCCACTCCCCATCTGACACTCAATCACTTGGGAAGCATTTCGACGGGTAGCGATGGCGCACGGGCTGGAGATGTCTCCGTGAATGTGCGAACTCTGAACATGCTGAATGGAGGACGCATCACGGGTGATGCAGACGCTGGTAACCTGACCGGGAATATCAACATTGTGGCATCCCAATCGATCTCTATAGCTGGAGTGGGCGTGGATAATCTTGGAAACCAATTGCCTAGCGGAATCAGCATGTTCTCAGGTGCCCGTGCAGGAAGCATTCATCTTGTGACTCCGACCATGCGCTTGGCTGATGGGGCAACTGTGAGGGTCATTGGCCGCCCGTCCGACCAAGCCCCCAGTGATATTGTTCTGGATGTGGGCCGTCTGGATATCCTCAGGGGCGCAAGAATCGAAAACAGTAGCTTCGGTATAAATGGTAGTGTTGTTATCAATGCTGCCAAGAGCATTACCCTTGACCATGGCACCATTAAGACAGTTTCAGATGGTAATGTTCCAGCTGGGAATGTGCATCTCCATGCCGGGAAATCTATCCTCATTCGGAATGGCAGCCTCATCTCGGCCGACAACACAGGGCCCTACATAGCTGATATGAACAATGCGGGCAATATCGCGATTCGCGCGGGGAAGAATGTCGTTATCCGCGACAGCACCGTCTCGGCCAAATCGCAGGGGGGCAACGGCGGCACCATTCTCGTCGACGCGAAGTACGTCGCCCTGAGGAACAGTCAGTTGACCACGTCGGTTTCCCGTGGCCCAGACACGGTCGGAGGTCGGATCGTGGTGGACGCGAAGCACGTGACGCTCAGGAACAGTCAGCTTCTCAGTACCGCGACCGAGGGCGATGGTGGAACCATTCACATCAGGAGCCGCGCCTTTCATAAAGATGCCACGAGCGTGATCGACGTCTCGTCTGAGTCCGGTACGGACGGCACGGTCACCATTGAGTCACGGTACTAGTTCCGCGGCCTGATAGTGGCGACGCATGAGGGGAGCTGGCACGTCCCTCTTCGTCCTGCACCATGAAGAGGGAGGTGCCCCAGCTAGGGCGGATCGCAGGGAGTTTATGCGCTGTGGCGAGTTCCGGTTTCACGGTCCTTCTCCCTGCACGGGTCGTTGGTTTAGTGGTCCTTCTTACGCTATTGACGGCGGACATTGGTTTGGGACAAGTGGGATTACTACCGCCCGTCGACCCATCGGGCCGTTCCGGCTCTCCACCTCCAGTTCAACAAGAGCAACCGCTCCAACCCAAACAGCCTCCAGCCGAGATTCTGCCCCCCGTTGAACCGACGCTTGAAGAGTCGAAAGAAAAAGGGCCGGTCTTTCGTGTCTTCGTCACGAAGATTCAAGTGGTGGGCAGCACCGTCCTATCGCAGGAAGAATTGCGGCAGATTACGGAGGCGTATGAGCACCGAGAAGTGACAACGGACGAGCTTGAAGATGTCCGCAAGATGGTGACGATGGCCTACGTCACCAAGGGCTATCCTAATTCCGGCGCCATTCTGCCGGATCAGGATCTGATTGGCGGTCTCGTCACGCTGCAAGTCATCGAGGGACGGCTGAGCGAGATTTGGATCCAGGGCACCAGGTGGTTTCGCCCATCATACCTACGGAAACGTATAGAGCTAGGGACTGCTCCGCCTCTGAATACCACCATGCTTCGTAATCGCCTGCAGTTGATCCTGCAGGATGAACGACTTCAACAACTACGCACGGAGCTTAAGCCTGGGACCGTACTTGGGGAGGCCATTCTTGATGTCAATGTGATGGAGGCGAATCCCATCAAGGCGTTTGTGGAATACAACAATTACGTGAGTCCAGGTGTCGGCGAGAATCAGCTACGAGGGGCCATGGCCCATCGCAATCTCACTGGCAATGGTGATGTCCTTAGCGTGGGGTTTGGGGCCTCCGCTCAGGCCTTCCCGTTTGCGGTCGGCTTGTTCCCCAGTATTGATGCTCTGTATCAGATCCCCTTGAATAAATACGACACGACATTTTCTGCCGGCTATCGATATGTGAACTATAAAGTGGTGCAGGATCCGTTCAGGCCCCTCGACATCAAGAGCGAAACGCAAATCTGGAGTGTCTCCCTGCGCCATCCTCTGTACCGGACCCTTTACGATGATATCGCCCTGTCGATTGTTGGTGAGTATGAGCAGAATGCGAATACCTTGTCGGGCCTCCCATTCGATTCAGTGACGGGTATGAAAAACGGCTTCGGGAACGTAGCGGCCTTGCGGTTCATTCAGGAGTGGACCCACCGGACAACGGCCTCCGTGTTTGCCGTCCGCTCCCGCTTCTCGACAGGAATCGGTGTCTTGGGCGCAACTGTGAGTGATACTCCTGACACGCCCGATAGCCAATTCTTCTCCTGGCTGGGACAGTTCCAATGGCTGAAACAATTTGAATCAACCAGAATTGAACTCCTTAACCTGGTCAATGTGCAAATTGCCAATGATCGACTTTTTCCTCTGGAACAAATGTCGGTTGGTGGCCGCTATAGTGTGCGCGGGTATCGAGAGAACAGCCTGCTGCGTGACAATGGCTTCGTCTATCAGTTCGAGACCCGTTTTCCGCTCTGGCGCTCGAGCGCAGGCTTTCCTTCCTTGCAGTTCTGCCCCTTTGCGGATGTGGGCCATTCCTGGTCTGCCAAGGGAAGTGTTGGCGAGGTGCACACGCTGGCCAGCGTTGGTGCTGGGTTGCGGTTCAACTTCAGTCCACTGTCCAATCTCAATATGTATTGGGGGCGCCGTCTTCTCACCAACAACGTGTCCAACCCGCACGATAGTCTCCAAGATGAGGGGGTACATTTTCAGTTTGCGCTCAACCTCTGGTAGGGGTGAGAGAAGGTGGATTTCCTTTGGATTCGGCCAGACGCTTGTTGGCGAAGACGGCCTGGCTGTCTGAATCCCATAGAGTAGAGGTGAGATCGTCCAGGTCCTACCGCAGAATCCCGCTCACGATCACTTCCACCGCCTGTTCCGGCGTGAGTCCTCGCGCCATTAGGGTTTCCAATTCTTTCTTGTCCACGCTGCCGATGGCGGCTTCGTGAGTGACTTTGGCTTCGGGATGAAACACTCTCACGATGGGGATTGCGCTGGCCTGCGCCTGGCCTTGCACGATTTCCATGCAATCGACGTGGCCGCGGGCTCCTTTTGCGTGGGCTTCGGTGATCCCGGTGATTTCCGCGCGGGCTTCGCCATCGAGCACCACGCGTGTCTTAATCAGGCCTCGCGACCGTTCCCCTCGAAGCACGACGGTTTCCTTGAGCGCGATTCGATCGGTCTTGTGCGCGAAGATCTTCGCCGTGAGTTCGGCGATACCGTCTTTCTCCACTTCCACAAGATAGTCGATGTCGAGGTTCCCCACTGAGCCGGAGAGCAGTGAGAACTCCGAAAAATACCGCGCGCCTTTCCCGATCTTCACCGTCGCATGGGGCAGAACCTGCATGCCCCCATGGGGGCCGTGGTAGTGGCCTTCGGTATAGATCAGCGATGCGCCTGGTCCGATCTCCACGACGGCCTGCATCCGATGTTCTGCTGCTTGCGCGAGAGGAAAGAGGCAATGCGACAGCACTCGCGCCTGGGCCCCTTCGCAGATCTGTACGTCGATTGTGATCTGCTGGACCCCGGTCGGGTGGGCGAGCCCGAAACACATATGGATAGGCTGCGCGATCTGTACTCCCGCTTCGACAATCAGTTTTCCGACGATGGCGTCCGGTGTTTCCTCCATCTCGACGCGGAGACCGGGTACTGTCCGCCGGCTCAGGATGTGATGCCCATGCGCCACGACATGCGCAATGCTCGTATCATCAAGAATCGAGGGTTCAGCTCCGACCATCGGGAGAGTGCGTCTCAGGTCGTCAAGGTCGGACATAGTCACACACCTCCCCGTCACAACGAACGCAGGTTCGTCCGCGGAAATGAGCGACGGCTTCCCGTGGACTGCCGGAGAAGATGATGCGTCCGGCGCAGAGCTGCGAGGCCCGGTCGGCAATGAGTGCCACCTCTTCCTGGTGCGTGATCAAGAGGACCGATCCCCCCGCTGCTTTCAGCGCACGAATGATATCGATGATGTGGTTCATCGAGAGCATGTCGATGCCGGCGGCGGGCTCATCGAGAATCGCCAGCGTCGGCTTCATCGACAGCACGGATGCCAGCTCAATGCGATGACGTTCCCCTCCGCTGAGGGCGTTATCGACCCGTCGATTCAAGTACCGGTCTGGGTCTAATCCGACTTGTACGAGTACTGGTTTCGGATCGGACTCTGAACGACCTAATGTCAGGTACTCGAGGACTGTGATGCCTTCGAATCGAGCGGGCTCTTGCCAGGCGAGGGTCAAGCCTAGTTTTGCCCGTTCATGTATCTTGAGCGAGAGAAGGTCCGCGCCTTTGAACAGCACGGTTCCCGACGACGGCGCATACCCCTCGCAACCCATGAGGAGATAGGCCAGGGTGGTCTTACCGGAGCCGTTCGCTCCGAGGAGCGCATGGATTTCTCTAGGCTGGATCGTGAGGTCGAGTCGATCAAGAATTTTCTGATCGCCTACCCTAAAGGTAAGATCGCGAACGTCTAAGAGAGGAAGAATCACGGTTGCATACCACCCCTCTTCAATCGTCATGCATCACGCATGCCGTCCAGCGGCGCTGATTAGCTGGCCGCTTATTCTACGAGTCAGTCAATGAAGCCGTGGCGTTCTGCGGCATGGAAGCAGAATCCGGTGGGGAATTAGTCCCCATTATTTCGCTGTGCTGAAACTTCTCAGCATCACGGGCCGTCATACCTCAGCCTGAACATCAAATGACTTCGCGACATTCATGTGCAGGCATTGCCATTGCTCTCATGAGAGATGTAGTGCAGATGCGTTTGCAGTGAAGATCGACTAGCCGCTATTTGGAGGACGGCGCCTATGAGCTTACGATTAGCGATTGGGCTGTGCGCCATTATCGTCGGGGTATTGAGTTTGGCGCTCTGTCAGCCTCCGACACCGAGGATCGCACGAGTCGAAGTCCCGTCATTCCCGACGGTCGACAACGCTGAAACGAGGGATGTCCTCACCGTCTCTAGACAGGCTGGGCGGATCGTCAAGATCACGGACTTGGATAATCCGCTCACCAATTCATCGAAGCGCTCTCGTTAGTGCGAGCTCAGGCACTCAGAAATCACGCAGAAATAAAGGGCTCACACTTCATGACGTGGCTCAATGTCAGAGCACTCTTTTGAAACGATCCTCACGGGTATGGTCGTCTCGGTGCTGGTGCGGAGTTTTTGGCAGAAGGGAACATCCGATTAGCCGAAGCGCGTGGTCCGGGCTAAAACGAGGGAGGGCTGAGGGGCACTCTCTGACCGGGCTTGCAGGCGCACCGACCGTTCGGTAGAGTATCAGGGACTTCTCGTTCCCATCGTGACGCTTCTTTGATCCATTTCTAGGGAGAACCGATGTGGTCTCGTGACAAGTTTCTGTTGATGGGATTACTGCTGTGGTACGTGGCTCTCTCCGTCTGGACGGCGCAGTCGCCGACCGACCCCCAGTTCTGGCTCATCTCGAGTATTTTACCGGCTGCCTTCGTGGTGGGGTTGATCGCAACGCACCGTGTGTTTCCTCTGTCCCATGCCTCTTACACGCTCATCACCCTCTTTCTGACTCTCCATGCGATTGGCGCCCATTACACGTATGCCCAAACCCCGGTCGGTCAGTGGATAGACCAGGTGTTCCATCTCGGCCGGAACCATTTCGACCGGATCGTCCACTTCAGTTTCGGCTTCCTGCTCGCCTATCCGATGGAAGAGTTGTTTCGACTTGGCGCAGGGGTGCGAGGTTGGTTGCTGTACTACTTGCCGGTTATGACGGTCTTGGGATTGAGCGGACTCTGGGAGATTATCGAATCTTGGGTGGCGAGTGCCGTCCATCCGGAGCTGGGCATCACCTATTTGGGATCGCAAGGGGATATGTGGGATGCTCAGAAGGACATTGCCGCTGCGCTCTACGGCGCCTTGCTGTGCGTGACAATCCTTGCAGCCATCCGCGCGGTTCGAGGCACACTCCTGCCATCCCAGGCTCAGCCGGCTATCGTCGACTCATCCACATAAATGAAGGCTGGACTCCCAAGCCTTGCTCAGGCAAAGTCGAGCAACTCCCACCTGGCCTCCGCACTCCTCCTCTGCTACGGACTGCTCTGGATCTGGCTGGCCATCGCGCCGGTGAATCGAAGGGATTGGCTCCTTGAGAATCTGCTGGCTTTCGCCTTGGTGGTTCTGCTGGTTCTGACCTACCGGCGGTTTCAGTTTTCAGATGTGTCCTACGGCCTTATTGCATGCTTCATGACGCTCCACGCCGTGGGCGCGCACTATACCTATGCCGAGGTGCCCTTCGGCTTTTGGCTCAAAGACTTGTTTTCGTTGAGCCGAAACCCCTTCGATCGAATTGTCCACTTCGCCTACGGCGCGTTATTGGCCTATCCGGTGCGAGAGGCACTCATACGTCTGGCCGGCGTGCGGGGCCTCTGGTCCTACTATCTGCCGGCCAGCTTGATACTTGCTCAAAGCGGCCTGTTCGAAATCATTGAATCCGTCGTGGCGGCTTTCGTGAGCCCAGAACTCGGCAGTGCGTATCTCGGCACGCAAGGAGATGAGTGGGATGCGCAGAAGGACATGGCGGCTGCCTTGGGCGGAGCCGCGCTGGCCATGGTCTTCACCTTTGCAATATCGAAGGGTAGTGGGAAGTCGGCAATTCCCTCCACTCCGTAAATCAGAAGACGGCGGTATTCTCTGGCACGCAAGAGGCGGCTAGGTTCGCGTCACGGGTATTGGTTATTGGGAACACATCCACGATGCGGAAGGGAAGTTATGGTACAGTGGCGACCCCATGAAGGTCTTTGTGCTCGGCGTCGGAGCAACCGGCTCACTCCTGGTGAAGTTACTCGCTCGTCAGGGGCATCACGTCTCCTGTGGCGACCGTGATCCGGTTCGTGCGCGTGACTTTCTCGGCGCGAAATCCGCCATCATCGTTCAGGAGGTCAATGCGCGAAATCTCCGCAGTATCGTCGAGGCAGCCGCAGGGTGCCAGCTGCTCATCAATGCCTGTCCTGCCGTCTTCAACAACATCGTGATGCGCGCAGCCCTGAGGTTGCGGGCGCACTACCTCGACACGGCCTCACACTTGCGAGCCAACCCGTTTCGACCGGAACAGTTCCGCTTCGATCAACAGTTTCGAGAGAATAATCGATGGGCGCTCATTCACGCGGGTGCTGCGCCTGGCCTCACGAATCTCATGACTGCGCAGGCCGCCGCTCAGCTTGATCGAGTGGATAAGGCGGAGGTGCGGATCTTTGAGGAGACGGCGAGCGACGCGCCGGTGTCACAATGGTCAGCGGAGTCCTCGTTTGACGAAGCGGTCTCACGTCCCCGTATCTATCGTGACGGTCGGTTCCGCTTTGGCTCTCGATTTGGAGAACGTGAACTCTTCCGCTTTCCCGCGCCGATAGGACGAGTCGGGGTTGTGCTGGCGGCACAAGATGAAGTCGTCACGATTCCGCGAACCATCAGCCTGAAGCAGATGGATGCGAAAATCGGAGGGATGGATATTGATCGTCTCCGGCGGTGGTATCGCCAGGGGAAATTGCGACAGTCTCAAGGGCTCAGCCCGGTACGATTTCCTCCGACCCCGACCCCAATCGCGATGACCACGTTGGTGCAGCAAGGGATTCTGCACAATGAGCGGTTTGCCCTGGCGGTCTTGGTGTATGGGGACAAACAGGGACGGTCGGGCCTCATTCGCTGGGATGCACTATTTCCCACGATGTTCGAGTTGCGACGGCGAAGAATTCCGTCGTCACCTCGGTCCCGAATGTAACGCGTAGCAGGAATGGTGAAGTCCGCCAGCTTTGTTCTCGCGTCGCTCAGAGGCTCTACATACGGCTCAATGTCTGCCTCGCCTCTGCGCTCGCTGCGGCCGCGCTGGAGCGGATTCTTGCGCATTCTGCAGGTTGTCCAGTGTGGTCTCAAGCCTCGATATCCCTGACCGCTACAGAGGTCAGAATGAGTTGTGCCGAAGCCTGCTAGACATCCAGAATAGACGTGGATCCGTCGCGACGAATCGTGTCTGCCATGGCCATGTCCTAGCTGCGATTCTCATGTCAGGGCCAGAACGAAAACAGCCGAATTGAACGAGAACACGTTATGTGAGGCGTTATGCGTCAAGAATCCTACCCTATTTCTGATGAGTTTCGGAAGCGCGCCCATATCATCGAACAACGGTATCGCGACCTGTACAAACGCTCAGTCGAGGATCCCGAAGGCTTCTGGAGTGAGCAGGCAGATCAGTTTGTGAGTTGGTCTGGACGTTGGAAGAAGGTACTGGAATGGGATTTCCCAAAAGGGCACGTCCGTTGGTTTGAGGGTGGGCGGCTGAACGCCTGTTTCAACTGTGCCGACCGCCATTTGGCGACACGTGGAGAGCAGACGGCGATTATCTGGGAAGGAAACGAACCGGATCAGAGTCGCACGATTACCTATCGCGAATTGCACCAACAGGTCTGTCGATTAGCGAATGCACTCAAAGATCGAGGCGTCGGCAAGGGTGACCGGGTGTGCCTCTACATGCCGATGATTCCCGAAGCCGTCTTTGCGATGCTCGCCTGCGCCCGCATCGGCGCGATCCATTCAGTCGTGTTCGCCGGGTTTTCCTCCGAAGCCTTCAAGCATCGCGTCCAGGACAGTGATTGTCGACTGGTGATCACCGTGGACGGCTATCGACACGGCAACAAGACCATCGATCACAAGGAGAAGACGGATCAGGCCTTACAGGGCTGTCCCAGCGTCAAGACGGTGCTCGTCGTCAAACGACTCGGCCTCGACATTCCGTGGGACAGTACGCGGGACGTCTGGTATCACGAGGCTGTGACCGACAGTTCGTCCGAATGTCCGGTGGTGGAGATGGAGGCCGAAGATCCGCTGTTTATCCTCTATACCTCTGGCTCGACCGGCAAACCGAAAGGCGTCGTGCATACGACGGGCGGCTACTTGCTGTTCGCCGCCATCACGCACAAATACGCGTTCGATTATCATGAGGGTGAGGTGTACTGGTGTACGGCCGACATTGGTTGGATTAC
>SWDO01000007.1:0-50327 GCA_005116895.1 Nitrospira sp.
ATCCAGAACGGAACAAGTTGCACAGCTAAGCAGCGGCAAGGCTATGCGGCCTAGCCTCTCGCAGAAGCAAGCAGCCTAACTATCCGAACAAATCCATCTGCGCCGGTTGAGGCGGATCGATTTGCACTGTTGGGGTTGCTGGTGGGTTCGCCCGATTCCGTGTTTTGGTCGAGAAACACTGGGCTTGTCACGTTCTCGGTGACTACGGTGCGAACATCTCCTGCAGGACCGCAAGGACTGCCGTGAGAGTGCCGGGAGCGATTCGACCAAGTCGCTTGACGAGGCGCTGGCTATCGACTGTGCGCAGTTGGTCCATTGCGACAGACCCGGCGCGATCGCGGAATCGACAGCGCACACGCCACGGGTATGCCTGCCCTCCTGTGGTCATTGGCGCCACAATGACCGTGGCAATATGGCGGTTCATTTCATCCGGCGATACTACCACGCAGGGACGCGTTTTTTGAATCTCTGCACCAACCGTAGGATCTAAATTGACGAGATAAACCGCAAAGCGTTTTGACGAGGGATTGAGCGAGGTCTTGAAGAGGAGTGAGTGTCATGAGTTGTAAGGGCGACGAAATGAGTAGCGGTATCTTAAAAACGGACAGCCGGGATGTCAATCAACATAATGTGGGTTAGGAGGCCAGCGACATGACGATGAAACGGACTTGGATGGGAAGCCTTTTGGTCGCGATGCTTCCAACATTGGTATCTGCGGCATCAGTGGAACTGGTAGCGTACAGTGATAAGCCGTTGTGTGAAAGGGTGGCGAAGTTGTTTGGAGAAGGGCTGAATGCTGCCCCAGACCTATCAAGGACTGTGCAGTGGACTGCGGTGGAGTTGAAGGGAGAGGGACCAAAGACTAGGCGCTGTTCGAGTCTCGACAAGACGAACATGGATCTGAACAATGATGGGCGCGACGACTTAGTGGTGAAGACCACGTTTTGTATGAAGGGCGTGCCGAGTGAGAGCTTCTATGTCTTTCCCGCCAATAGCCCGGTCCTCAACCAACTCGCTTGGCAAGATATGAGCCCCCTGTTGGCCACGCACGACAAGTTTGAGCGCACCGGCGGAACCTATCCGCTGATATCTCTTCCTATGGACACAGCATCGTCATCTCCTGCGTTGAGCACGGTCTTTACGATTCAACCGCTCCGGCTTGATGGTGTGGCCTATATTGGTCTGACCGATGCTCGACGGGAGTGGATGGTCATTGCGAAGTATCGAGGCGGCCAGCGGTTTGAGGATCTGTGCTATCTGCACGCTAGTAGGCCTTAGCTGGAATGGTGTTAAACAGCTACCTCGGCAACTCAGTACTGTGGACTTATGAGAGGTTGGAAAACGAGTCACAAGACCTGCAGGATGTTCAAGAAGTTCGTTCAGCGCGGCCGCAGCGAGCGAAAGGCCGAGGCGTACGCGGTAGGTACGTTGAGGCCTTGAGTGACGCGAGAACAAAGCTGACGAACTTTTTCAACATCCTGCTAATTAAGATGGTAGCCTTTTGCTGCCAGACAGGTATCCCGCATGGCGTTGATCGTCGAGAGGCCATGCAGTGCGCGAGCATGGTCGGCCGGGCTCTGAGGTCCGGCACCAAAGGGAAAGGGTGAACTCTGACTGTAGAAGTGCTGCTCGTTAGCTAACCGTGCTTTGTACTCACACTCCATATAGTCCCGCTCCACATCATTTCGGCTGAGGCCAGCGGGGTGGATTCCTCGCTCGTAAGGACGTTGTGCACAACTCCACATGAGTAGCGGAAGCGCAAGCACGAAGATTTTGGCCCATGACGTCACGTGATATTCGTACCATCCAGCCCGGACAGGGTCAAGCGGGGTGGGCGGCGACGAGCTCTGCGCACCGATGGGCGCTGACAAGCGCACTCTCCAGATTGGCAGGCCATCCGGTGTCGGTCCATGCCCCAGTGACGAGCAAGTTCTGGATAGGACTCTGTTGAAGCGGCCGCAATCGCGCGGCACCCGGTGTCAGCAACAGGGCCGCGTGGTTCTCGTGAAAGACTGACTGAGCGGTCATATTCTCTCTGGCCGTTCCGGAGAACAATTCGCACATCTCGGTCTGTGCTGCCTCGACCACCTGATCGTTGTTCAACTCGGTGAGCCTGTTCCCGACCGCAGAGAGCCGATAGTCAATTTCACCTGACTCGAGTGATGTACTGGTGAGCTGGTGAAACGGTCGGCCTGGGAGGAGAAGTAGACGAGGCCTTGGCTTCGTTCGGGGGCAGGTCAATTGAATCACGACCTCGCTCAGATCTTGAAGCTCGGTGAGTTGTGCGAAGTAGGCGTAGCGGGTCAGCAGCCGTTCAGGCAATAGCTGCAGGAGATTCTGGTAGGACAGCGCGATGATGTACCGGTTGGCTCGGAGTCTGGTGTCGTCGTGAAGCCGGACCTCGCTCACACCAGTCTGTCCAAACTGAAGGGTAGGCCAATGGGTCAAAGAGACAATCTGCGCATTGCCTTGTCGGAGCGCCTGTTTCATGGGTGCGATGAAGCGGTGGTCGATGGAGCCGGCCAGGCGTGTGAGCCTCGCATCCGATGCATCGCGCAGAAACACGGTCGAAAGCAGATGGACGAAGGTTGAAGCGGCGAGACGTGTCAGCGCGTTGTCGGTTAACCACTGAGCGAGCGGATCCCAAATCCCTTCTCTGGCTTCGGGACTTTGCCCGGTCGCCGTCAGCCATTCATCTGCCGTCCGATTCTCCAAATCCGCTGGGAGAGTGTGGGCCTGTTCCCAAATTTGCTCGACATGGGAGAAGAGTCTCCACCGATCCTGCCAGGAAAGTCCGTGGAAGCTGAAGAGGCTCATCATCCAGTGAAAGGCTCCGGGAAGACGGGCCGACTGATAGGGGGCGATTCGTCCATCGGGGAGTCGAAATTCGAGTGCAACGGTCTGGTCAGATTTCGAAGGCCTTTCTCGGTCGAGCAGGCGAAGGATCCGCTTCGTCTCCTGGTGGCATCCCAGAACAATCGGGGCTGGTTGGAATGCATCGGTTCGGAACCCATCGAGCCAGCCAGGATGATCGAGCAGGGTGATGTGGTAGCCCTGTTGATGAAGATGGTACGCAGTTGCCAGGCCGGCCAGTCCAGAGCCGAGAACGAGGACAGTGTGTGAGGACGGCGCAGTCACGAGAATCGAGAGCGGAGCCAAACCCGTAGGGCAATAACCACTCGTTGGGTGGTGGTGAGACTCATACGCGGTCCGAAGACCTGATAGTTTGACCGTTCGATCCGGTCCAGGATCCGACTGTAGATGCCACGCATGATTTCCGCCACTGTCAGCGCACGGAGTTCATGAGGCGGCAGCTCTTTGAGGGCCGCATCGGCTCGCTTGTAATAGTGGTGTGCTCGTGACGCCTCATACTCCATCAACGCTCGAAATTCAGCCGAATAGCTCCGATTCAGCATGGCTTTCTCGGGATAGTTCCATTTCTGCAAGTCATCCAACGGCAGATAGATTCGGCGTTGGGCGGCATCCGTTCCGATATCACGCAGGATATTCGTCAACTGGAACGCCATGCCGAGTGCCACTGCATAATCCTGTGCCCGCGCTGATGTGACTCCGAAGATATGCAAACAGATGAGCCCCACCACGGAGGCGACGCGATAGCAATAGAGCGACAGCTCATCGAACGTGATATACCGATTATTGAACAGATCCATCTCGACGCCTTTGATCAATTCCTCGAAGTACGCTTTTGGAATGCTCAAGGTCTTCACATGGTGGGCGAGGCTCACCATGATGGGCGTAGTCGGGATGCCGGAATACACCGCGTCAAGCTCCTCGCGCCAGCGCTTGAGTTCGTCTTTCGGATCGCTCCCGGCAGCCGGTTCGTCGACGGCACTGTCGACGGCTTTGCAGAAGGCATAGACCGTGTACATGGCATCGCGTTTGGCTCTGGGAAGGAAGAGGAACGAATAGTAAAAATTGCTGCCGCTTTTCTTTGTGTAGGCCGTGCAATAGGCTTGAGCTTCAGAGGCGTTCATGATGCGCAGCTCCCGGTCAGCATGGAGGCCTCAAGTTTGATCGCCTGGGCTGGGTCAAGGGCATGGTCAGGGGTCGGATGAAGAATGGATGCGAGCAGTTCCACGCCATCGACGAGTCGAGGGCCAGGGCGGCTGAAGTAGGAGGCCGCATCGACGACGTACAGATTTGGCCACTGTTCGCAAGCCTGCCGCCATGCCTCACCGGATTGTCCGACGCGCTTGAGCTCATCGATCGTGCGCTCGACGGAGTACCCGCAAGGCATGATGAGGACTACGTCGGGCCGAGCGGCTTCCACGGCATGCCACGTCGTTTCATGCGATGGAGCATCCTGAGATCCGAGGACATCGAGGCCACCGGCCAGCGCAATCATTTCCGGAACCCAGTGGCCTGCAACATAGAGAGGATCCAGCCATTCCAGACACACCACGCGCGGGCGCGCGGACGTCTTACTGGTTGTGGCGCGCACGTGGTCCACTCGACGATGGAGTTCCTTGGTGAGTGCCTGTCCCTTCGCGAGTACGTCTGCCGCTTGGGCGATGCGCTCAATATCATGGATCATGTCGCCCAGCGTGGTTGGACTGAGGGTGAGCACGTTGGGTCGATGTTGGAGTGATTCGATCACGCGTGTGAGTTGGTCCGGCGTAACCGAGCAGACATGACACAGGTCTTGCGTGAGAATAAGGTCCGGACGGGCACGGGAAAAGGCATCTTCATTGAGTCGATAGAGTCGCTGTCCGGACGCAACCAGTGCTTTGACCTGCCGGTCGATTTCTCCACCGGAGCCTCCGTCCTTTCCAACCAGAGGTTCGATCATGACGGGAACCTGTCGAACCGAGACAGGAAAGTCGCATTCGTGGCTGATGCCGACCAGCTGATCGGCCAGATCGAGAGCAGCAACTATTTCCGTTGCCCCAGGTATGAGTGAGCAGATTCTCATTGTGTTATGTCGGCCATAAGCGGGCACGCACATCTTTGAGACGCGTTTCGCTCAAACTAGTGCTGATGGCATCGGCCTCGTGTAGGTCCTGGATGGTGTGTGTATTGGCCACCGCCAAGACCCTCATTCCCGCCGCTTTCGCGGCCCGAATGCCGGGGAGGGAATCTTCGATGACCAGGCATGCATCCGGCGAAATCGCAGCCGTCGACTGGCGACGGTTCAATCCGGCCAGGGCTTGCAGAAACGGTTCCGGATTGGGTTTGCCGCACGTCACATCCTCTGCGCTGGTAATGTGACCAAACGCTTTTCGCATCCCGATTTGTTCCAGCACCAACTCGATCTCATGGCGCAAGGCACCAGAGGCGATGGCAATGGGGCAGGTAGCTGCGGCAGCTTCGATAAATTCTCTGACACCCGGAAAAATTACGAGGTGATCCTTGATCGAGGTCAAATAGGCAACGGCTTTTTTCGTCATCAACTCTTCGAGAAGCGAGGGAGCGGTCGGTCGGCGATTGATTCGCAGTGCCTCCAGAATACATCCACGATCGTCGAAGCCGAGATAGTCAGCGTAATAGTCTTGTTTGGTCAAACTGATGTCGATGTCTGCCAAGGTCCGGCGCAGACTTTCAAAGTGCAGCGGTTCGGTGTCGGCAATGACACCATCGAAGTCAAAGATTACGGCGTGCATGGATTCCTGTGGCTCGTGATGTCTCACCTACTATGATGGCAGTGTGAACGGGCGGCATTATAGCACAGAGGGCGGCGATGTGATCGTCACCCTCTGTGCTGGGGGAGTGGAGTGCAACCAGGCGATCAGGGTTTCAATTTAAGCTGCTTTTCAACCAACCAACCTTTTGTGCCGAAGTCACTGCGGACGGAATAGACCCAGTCACTTCCCTGGAGGTCGCCGTCGAGAATCGTGAGCGCAGTTCCCGGTGGAATAGCTGGTCCCGGTTTTGTCCCTTCGGCATCCTGAGCCAGGACCACTTTTGTCCCAGGATTTGTTGGATCTGCAAGTACGCTGACCCGCTGACCTTCGCTGAACAGCGGAGTTGGTGACGCGGTGATCGGTGCAACGGGCGCCGGTGCTGGTGACGGCGGGGCTTGTATGGGAACTGAGGCCGTCGGCATCGGCTGAGGGACTGGAGGTGTGGGAACGGGAGCTGTCGTCGGCGCTGCAGCCTGCGGTACCTCAACTGGTATCGCAGGGGGTGGAATCGGAACAGTGGCTTGAGGCTGAGCGGCCGGGGCAGGCGACGCCGGTCTTCGGGCGACAGGCGGTTGAGGTTGTGGGGCCGGCGATTCGCCGAGAAGCGGCCCGACGTACTCCATGATCATCTCCTGCTCCATCGCGACATAGGCACCGCCGCCGATCAATATCAACAGAAGTACCCACAGAAGCGGGCGCCCACTCGACTGTTTGGGCGGCTTTGTGGGCGAAGGAGATCGAATCGTGGTGGTCTGTTCCAGCTCTTCTTCCGTGAATTCCAGGTCTGGTTCCGGCTGACGAGCGAACAACAGGCTCCACGTCAGAGGACTGCCAGTCAACGACGGGCCCCCAGCGATAGCAAACATTTCGCACCTCCCTCTAGCAGACAGCATCGTACAAACTAGAAAAATACTTATCACCAAGCCTATAGGCTGTCAATTTTGTCCGAATATTCAGCAGCGCCCATTCTGGTAGAAATGCAGACGCAACAAGATTGTACCTGGGAACAGGACAAGACGTGAGTGCAAGGGGCTCAGTCGATGCCATGTCTTCGGCCACGTAGTGGAACCTGTCGCATGTGATTCAACTGTGATGTCCCGCTCGTTCTTGGCCGAGTAGCGCTGGCGCAAGACCGTGAGGACGTTCGGTGACGGTCTGGGTGGGTGAAGTGGGGTGATCATATCGAGACCGAGACCAGTATAGCCTTTTCACTCGAGGCGAAACATGCATGAGAAGGGAATCGCTTGGGCCTCTTGCATGTCTGTCGAGGCGGCAGGCACAATGCAGCGATCAACGATCATGAAGTCCTACCGCGAAGAACTCTGGTTTGAGACAAAGACCAGACGGGCCTATATCAATATCACGCCCCACGTCGAGGCAGTGGTAAGGAAGAGCGGGGTACGGGAAGGTCTTGTTCTGGTGAATGCGATGCACATTACGGCCAGTGTGTACATTAATGATGATGAGCCTGGCCTCCTACAAGATTATGACGAATTCCTGGAACGGCTTGTTCCGCAGGAGGCGGTGTATCGGCACAACGATACAGGCGAAGACAACGGTGATGCTCATCTGAAGCGACAGGTGATGGGGCGAGAAGTCGTGGTCGCGCTCACCGAGGGCAAACTCGACTTCGGCCCGTGGGAACAAATTTTTTATGGCGAGTTCGACGGACGTCGTCGTAAGCGGGTTCTTGTGAAGATTATTGGTGAATAGGGACGTGCGGAGAACCTGTGTGTGACGAGTCGTGCGTAATCGTTCAGGGACTTGCATGGGTAGGAAAAGTTTGGCAACATGCCTTTTGAGTTGTCGAGCCATGGCCGCTGGCTCGTCCAGCAGGGAGCTTCGATGTTAGGCTGGTCTCGCCCCGATCCACTCACACGGGATCTCATTCATCTCATCAACGCCCGTCGCCATGATCATGGCGATACCGATGATGCGATCGATACCTTGCAGGCGTTTCTGGAGCAGGGACGCGAGCATGATCTTCTGACCGTGCTGGCGGCGCTCGACGAGGAAATGGCCGAATGGCTTTTCGATCTGGTCGCGGAGGCCAGCTGCACATTGCTGTTGGACGGACCGGACGACGAAAAGCCAGCCTACGGCACAATGGCGGCGTTAGAGCTTCCCTTGCAGGCCAACTTAACCGCCCCGCTCAAACTGAAGATTGATCCAATCGCCACGGCTGATCTCTTGCATAAGTCTCTTCAGCTTCCTGCTGGAACGGTTGTTCGCGTCGAGTCGCGACTCTTGACCGATGCCACCTTGGAGATGCTGAATCTTCAAATGTTTCATGACCACCTTGTGACGGTTACGGATTCCAGACGTGTCCAATCCGTGGCGGCGCGGTTGCTTCCTCCGGTCGAAAATACGGCGTTTCTTCTTTTTGAGCTGATCGGCGCCCCCGACCCAGGTTTGCCCGATGCGTGGGAAGATGGACAGCGCCGTGAGATTCTCGAAGGGCTGGTGAAGCAATGTCCGGAACTGGCCTGTGCGCCCGATACCATCGAGGCACCGGTCTATGCCGCCTATGCAATGTTCGACGCGCAGAATGCGGTACGGCTCCATCACCTCGCCGATGAGACGGCGGCAGTATGGCGAGAGCTGGACCCGCTTGTCAGATCTCGCACCATCGTGCATCTCCATACACAATGTGGGAACGGGGTCTACATGCCAGTGTGGACCGATCTGTTCGATCCAGAGCTTCCGGAAGAGCATGGTCCGGTCTGGACCTCTCCGGACGTCTGGGTGTTTACCGCCGATCTGCCGATCGAATGGCCAGGGGAGATGTTGACCAATCGGCTATTGGCTGAAGGCTGTACCAGGTTCGAGAATCACATCGTCGAAACTCCTGACAACTAGTTTCGCGCGTTCCTGCCTTTTTTTCTTCCTGCCAGTCGGTTCTGTCGATCGCGCGATCCTGCAAAAAACTCCTGTTTCGATGATTTTTTAGCCGCGTTATTTTATCCTCACCGTGATGAAGCCCACCAGCACCCAAGAACGATTTGGGAATGCGATCACGAACTCCATTTCTGTGGCGGGGTTGGTCTTGGTCTGGGCTATTATCTGGGCAAATGTCCCATCGAAGGAAGAACTCTTCTCGGCGCCATCGGCTTCACCGATCGCTGACGCGCCGCGTGTTCTTGATCTCGATCTGACGATTCCAGGTGTGACTAGGCAACCGACTGACAGTCTAGCAGGAGCGAGAGAAGCAGAGTCGGTGGCCACTCTCGGTGGCGTATCCGCTCTGCGCGACAGCCGCGCCAGGCAAATCGCGGAAATGAAGTGTGAGGCTGAGGTTCAGCAGTACTGTCCCGATTCGCTTGTAGGAGAAAACAGGCGACGTTGTGTGGTGCAGCGCATGAAACGATTGGACCCTTCCTGTCAACAGATCGTGCGGCAACGGCTGGTGCGTTGGACGGACGCTGAAGGGTCTAGGCTCGCCTGCGCCGACGATGTGAAGCGAGTCTGCATAACCGTGCAGCCAGGTGATGGCCGTATCCTGCAATGTTTGCAGGCGCATGAGCAGGAGCTTTCAGAGGGCTGCTACCAAAGTTTGCCTAAAGGGCGTCTCCACTTACGAAACTGAAGATTCGCATGCCAGGCATCGTCCCCTCACGGCTGCGTTTGTGTCGTGTTTGACTGCCAACCTGAGACGATTCAGCAATAGTGATGGGGAGGAGTCGCTCGAGCTGAAAACTCGCGAAGAGCCGAGAGAAGGAGTCCCTCGTATTTACGCAGCCAATCCTTCGAGACAGGAGCGGAGTTCCATGGCGAACTCTCCGGCGCGGCGATAACGGTGGACCGGGTCTTTCTGCAACGCTCGATCCAGGACTTTCTTTACAATGGGAGAAAGATCCGGCCTGATGGCTTTCACGCTGGGATGCGGCGTATGAGCGATGGCAAACAGCAATGCTGAGACGTTGTCCGCAATAAAGGGAGGACGACCGGTCAGGAGCTCGAACATGACGACGCCGAGCGAAAAAATATCTGAGCGCCCATCCACCTTTTTCCCTGAGATCTGCTCGGGGGACATATACGTGGGAGTTCCCAGCACAATATTCGTTTGAGTTTTCGACGATGTTGCCATCTTAGCGATGCCGAAGTCCATGATCTTAACGACCTCATCGGTGGTCAGCATGATGTTCGCCGGTTTAATGTCGCGATGCACAATGCCCTGCTGATGGGCATAGTCCATCGCGTCGGCGACGGTCGCCAGTATCGGAATCACTTTAGTGAGTGGCAAGAGATTGGGTTTCCGCGACCACTGCTTGAGCGTGGTGCCCTGGAGCATCTCCATGGCGATGTAGCCGAGGTCGTCTTCTTCCCCAGCGTCGAAGATCGTGACAATATTGGGGTGAGACAATCGCCCGGTGGATTCGGCTTCCTGGAAAAACCGAGCTTTTACTTCCTGCAGTTTATCGCGGTCGTCGATCTCGTCGAGCCGCACGGTCTTGATCGCCACGAATCGCTGGATCGTCGGATCTTTCCCCAGATACACTACCCCCATTGAGCCACGCCCTAACTCCTTGAACACCTTATACCGACCGAGCGTACTGGGTGGACCGTTCTGTGTGGTGAAGATAGGCGTTGCAGCCCCGGACTCGCTCTGTTCTTCTTCCGAGTCGATATCGTCAGTGTTTTTGGCAGACTCTCCCGGTTCTTGGCGTCGAGTCGATTGCACAGGTTGTACAAAAAATCGGCGAAGCGCCTCGAGATGCACAAGCCAGGCAGCAGTGATCCAGATCCCACTCAGCGTCAATGCTGCGGTATACGCTAGGGCATAGCGCGTGGGGCCTACAGGGGCGCGAAGCGCAAGCTCGGTAACCCGGATGGTCTTATCTGTCACGATCACCATGAACAGGATGGTGACCGGAAGGGCCAGTTGTCGCAGAAATGAGAAACCCTGTCCGTTATCCGGCATCTGGGAAAATGCACGGAGCGAAAGCATGCAGAGTGCGACCAACCCTGTTTCTTCAGCAATGAAGCGAATGGTTTGAGAACTTGTCAAGCCGAACAGCGAGAGAGGAAGCGACTCAGCCGTCGGCAGTTTGCTCAGTATGGGACCGGCCAACAGTATGGCCAGTGTGACAAGCACATATTGAAGGGTCCAGCTCGACGCGTTGACCATGGGTGACGAGATCAAAAGATAGTCAGAGTCTAGCGGATACTGAAGGAGAGTCAATGGATTGGAGAAAAATATGCGGAGGATATCGCGCTAGAGTCGTCCGGCGGCTTCCTTCATCTTGGGAAGCAGCGAAGTTGGAATGTGCAGTGTGCCCTTGCCGATACCAACTTCGATGTCGGGTTTCGTGAGGCCATGGAAATCGCTTCCACCGGTGACCAGGAGGCCGAGTTGTTGAGCCAGGCTGAGGTATTCTCGAGTCTGTCGCGCGGCATGTGTACTATAGTAGACCTCTACCCCGTCAAGCCCATCGGCTTTGAGCTGTCGAACCAGATCGACCAGCGACTGCTCCGCGACTTTGACCCATGTCGGATGAGCCAGGACGGCAAGTCCTCGAGCTGCCTTGATCCAGCCAATGGCTTCGGCAGGGCTCGGGAGTTCCCGACGCACGTAGGCCGGTTTACCCTCAGCAAGAAAGCGATCAAAGGCTTCTTTAGCAGAAGTGACGACGTGTTTGTCCATTAAGGCACGGGCAATGTGCGGTCTTCCAACCGAATCGCTGCCGGCGAGTGCGCGGACTTCATCGTACGTAATGTCGATTCCGAGGGTCTGCAGGCGTTCGATGATCTGTGGATTCCGGCGGTGACGCCCGTCCCGCAGAGTCTTTAGGCGAGCAAGCAGGTCAGGATCCTGCTGATCAAGAAAGTACCCCAGAACGTGCAACTCAGAGTTGCCGGTAAACGAGCTGATTTCCACCCCAGGGATGATCTCGATTCCACACTGTTGGCCGGCCGTTATGGCCTCAGTGACACCCGACATGATGTCGTGATCGGTGATCGCCAAGGCCGTCACCCCTGCGAGGTGTGCCATATTCACCACTTCAGTGGGCGTGCAACTTCCGTCAGAATGGGTGGTATGCAGATGAAGGTCCAGGCGACTCATGTCGAGGGCTCAGGGGTAAAGGGTTTCTGCGCCACAAGTTGGGCGGTGTAGACGGATTCCGACTCGCTCGTTCCTTCGTGGAGCCCTTCGTCATAATGGAGGATGCGGAGGCCGGATGTGAGGCCTAGGAGTTCACTATGTGCAAGGCAAAACTCTCGACGCTTTGGATGCTGGCGCTGGGCGTGGTTATCGACGGTAAAGGTTTCGTAGAGCAACACCCCGCCGGGCTTCAGCGCCTCGATAAGAGAGGGGAAGAGCGGTCGGTGCAGGTAAAAGAAGACGAGAATGGCATCGTACGCTTCATGTCCGAGATCCGGCTCTTGCGGCGATGGCGGCTCCAGATCCAGTACTCGCGAACTGATATCAGTGAGATGTCGTGTTTGGGCGTGAGTCAAAAGCCGTGCAAGGGCCTCTTCGTCTCGATCAACAGCGTCGATCTGGTAGCCCAGCGAGGCGAGGAACAGTGCGTGGCGTCCGCTACCGGAGGCCACATCGAGGACCTGGCCTTTAGGAAGACGATGGAGTTGTTGGGCAAGAAACTGGGCCGGTGGTGGCTCTGCGCGGAGGATGTGCTGCGCGAGTCTTGTGCGCTCAATGTTGATTCCGACGGAACGGGTCACGTAGGGGATGGGGGGATGTAACTTCCGTAACCACAGCTTGATGCGACGGATCGGGAATTCATCGAACAGGGCTGCCAAGAGCCGTTCCGCGAGCGTTTCCAGAAGCTGGGACTCCTGAACGGTCCCGATGTCGACGACACGCTGAGCCACTTTCGCGTAGTCGATCGTATGACCAAGATCGTCAGATACTCCTGCTGCCTCCAGGCGACAGTCCAATTCCAAATTGACCGCAAGGGGTTGTGGGCGGGCACGTTCTTCGGGTGTCACACCGCATCGGCCGCGGAACTCCAATTGTTCGATGACGACATGTCCACCCATGTGTGCATTGTCGAAGATCGGAATTCAGGCTGTCAAGCAAAGAGGAAGATGTGACGGGCGAGAGGTGTGATGGGTATGAGGGCTAGACGAAGTATCGGCTCGTGTCGAATTTGTGTTCCGTATTGTCAACCAACCGAATAATGCTGTAGCGGTACTCGCCGGCATCATCCTTCTCGGTCAAATCCAACTCGGGGCCATTATCTATGGGAGTTCCCTGCGCATCGGTAATAACTTTGACGACTGGCCGCTCGCTCTCAGTCGTATCGGTGGCAGGCTTGAGCACGACGGCAAATGCATCCGAATCGAGGACGACCAGACTTCCGATTGGAATGATTCCCACGCAATTGACGAACAGTTTGAGCAACGTCACATCGAAACTTTTCCCGGATTTCGAAAGCATCATATTAAGTACTTTTGAGGGTGACATCGGTTCACGGCGGTAGACGCGGGACGATGTCATGGCATCGTAACAATCGGCGATTGTGAGGATGCGCCCCGTCAGAGAGAGTTTCCACGGTGTCTTTAACTTGGGATAACCGGAATAATCCAAGTTCATGTGGTGTTCGAAGGATGCTGCGGCCATGCGGGCCGGAAGGTTGGTGATGCCGCGTAACTGCGTGAGGCTCAAGACTCCTTCCGTGGGATGGTTGCGCATCATCGTCCACTCGTCTTCCGTGAACTCACCTGGTTTATTCAAGACTTCCAGAGGAATGGTCGACTTTCCCATGTCGTGAAACAACGCGGCCAAGCCGAGATCAGCCAGTTCGATTTTCGGATAGCCGGCTCTGTTTGCGAGCGCAATGGAGAGGAGCGAGACGTTGACAGAGTGGTTATGGGTGTATTGATCGTGGCAGCGAAGCGTGGTGAGGCCCAGCATGATCGACTCGTCCTGCATCATCAGGTCGACGATATTTTGAATGGCACGTTTTGCCTGCTTAAAGCTCAACGCTTTGCCATCGCGGGACGACTGCGTCAAACTGCCGACCGCATCGGCTGCTTTGCCATACGCCGTTTTTGAGCGTACCTTGTGCTGAGCTTTCGAACTTCTGTTTTCTGGGAGATCTTCTTTTAGGTTGAGCAATCGAGCGTCTTTCAGTTCGATGCCGGCCACGGCCAGGTTGACCAATTCCTGTCGGAAGTCCTCGATCGATTTCGTGGTCGGGTCGAGACTGACAAAGAGGTGGGCGAACTCTCGAAGGTCCTTGGAAGAAACCGAAGAGGAAAACATCAGGCCGCCGATCTTCCACTTTTTCAAGGCGTCAAGAACGCTTGAGACGACCAGCATTTGTTGTGCCGTCACTTTGAGATGGTTCTCACCGAGGAAGAGGAAATCGTCCTGTACCCACAAGGTGACGGGTTGGTCGTGGGCGAGAGTTTCAATGAGGGTCAGCATCGTTTCGACGGGTTTGTCGAGAGCGGCATTGGCACGGCCATGGATTTTCGACGTCTTAATCAGTGTATTCAACTGTGTGATGAGCTGGAATCCCAGCATCACCAACTGTTGGTCGAGAATATCTCCAGCTTCTGACCCGTGACCGATCTTCCGTGACAACGACTTTTCGTGTGTCAGGAGCGGCTGGATCTGATCTTCGCTGGTCGGGTTTTGCAGAGGCTGCGACTGGCTTTCTTTCACGATCACGTGTCCTAGTGTGTCGCACCGGTTGAGGGGAGGCTGCGTTGTAGCCGTTGAGCTTGCGACAATGCCGCGGCGCAGCCCTGGCGAACTGCGGCACTTCCTTTTTTGGCCCCAACTGAGAGCGCAGCGATGGCGGCAGGGGTGGCGAGTTTTCCGAGTGTTTCTGCTCCCAGGACTGCCAGCTCTTCTTTTTTTCTCCGATTCGTCCATGTCCACTCGGTCATCAGACCTTGCCAATACGGAACCGCTTCGTCGCCGCACGTGGCGCGGACAGCTTGAAAGATGGCTCGTCGCTCACTGATGGGGCGATCCATAAACCCTTCTTCTGATAGAAGAGGGAACCATTGGGAGAAAGGAACGGTGTATTGGGCGGACATGAGCAGCTTCAGCGCAGCAAAGCGAACCCCATCATCTTCATCGGTCGAGAGGGAGACGAGTTTCGTGCCATTGCCGTTGGGTCGGAACAGGCCGAGCGCACGGACTACTTCCCGACGAACCTGCGGGTCAGGATACCGGGTTAATCTTTCGACCGGATCGGCGAACTTGGGATTATTCCACTTGATGAGAATCGAAAGCAGATTGCGAACATACCCAGGCCTACGATCCGATAGCCCTCGCAACAAGGGATCCGGGTGGTCCTTCGCGAGGATGACGAGGGCCTCTGACACAATGGCCTGGTGAACCGGTGACGTGACGTTCGCGAGCAGCGAACAGAGTGAGGGGACGGCATCCGCTTTCAGCAGTAGGAGGATGGTAGAGAGCCCTTTCACGTCGGCGTCTGGGTTTCGGTTGAGATAGGCCTCGATCATCTTCACTCGTTCCGTGCGGCCAAGTCCGTTGAGGAGCGAGGCTAACTGTTGTTTGTGTTCCTCGCTCAGATCTGGCCGTACGGCATCCGTTTCGTGGAGGAGATTTAAGACGTTCTCCAATACCGTCCATTTACCCTCGCACAGAAGGGATTCCACGATGGTGCCCCACAGACTGAAGAGTTTCGTCAGCAACGCGGGAGACTTCTCTGAGGCGAGGATTGCGGTCAACATGTCCAGGATGTACATGAGGCTATCTTGTTTTTGTTCTGCCTCGATATCGTGCACGAGGACGGCCAGTTCCTCTTCCGTGACCTCATAGCCTGCAAGTCCAGACTGGAAACGATTTTTAGCGTTTCCGGAACCACTGCCCTCGGAGTCGGTCCCTTCTTTGACCCTCTTTTTGCGTTCTCGCTCCAGATCCAGCAATTCTCTGAGTGTCGAATCCGATGAACTCATGCTACTGTCAGGGCGGGTCACGCCATCGTTTGCGACCGACGACTTTGAGAGTTCTTCGGCTGTTGCGAGTGTGATCGTCGACAGATTCCGAGACCACAGGCGCGTGACGATATCATCGTCGTCCTCATTCGAGTCGACGTTGCTCCATAAGGATGCCAGGAAGAGCGATAGCTCTTCTTGTGTGAGCCCCTCGTGCAGGACGAGTTCTCGGATGCCGTCACCGTACAGTTTGAAGGCGAGACTCTCGCTTCCTCCATCCTGCTCTGCCTGGTAGACGACATGGTCCTTACATCGCAATTCAGATCGTTGAACGAGGAAAGCTAGTCTTGAATACGCAGCGAGGTGATTGGTCAATTCTTCGAAGAGCTGCTGCGTAAATTTCTGGGCGACAGGATTCGCTGAGCCGTACGTCCGGTTCGATTTGGCCGTCTTGTCCAGCAGTTTTAAGACACGTTTGACGGAGACAATTTCTGGATCTTCAGCCGTGCGTGTGGCGACTGCGGCGGCCATCATTTCTTGAGCCGTTTTGAGGTCCGTCGTCATACGTAAGACCTACCGGCAGATCGAAGATTCGTCAAGAAAATCGCCGTTCTCTGCAGTTGTACTACTCTCAATATGTACGTGATTCAATGGCTTGTTTGCCACGAGTGGTGTCGGTAGAATCGAGCCGTACTATGAGTAGAACTCCTCTCGTGATCTGTTTCGGCGATAGTCTGACGGCTGGGTTTCAGTCGCCGACCAAGGACAATCCGGTTGGACGGGAAACTCCCTACGGGCAGTTCGTACAGTCTTTTTTAGGCGGTGGAGCAGTAGTTCGCACAAGTGGGATTTGCGGTGAGTTGACGGGCAAAATGGTTATGCGGTTCCCGCAGGATGTGCTTGCTCATCAACCAGGCTATGTCCTGATTCTTGGCGGCACGAACGATCTGGGGTGGAACGCATCACCCTCTGAAATCATGGGCAATCTGGCCACGATGTATGAACAGACCCTGGCGATGGGTGCGGTTCCGATTCCTGTGACGGTGCCTTCGATTCGAGTGGAAGATGCTTCGGGTAGCCGTGAGGGGCAGGAATGGATTGCTGAGCACCTTAGTCGTCGATATGAATTGAATAAGCTGATTCAAGATTACGCCGGCTCCAAGGGTCTTGCCTGCGCGGATCTTTTCGCAGCCACTGCAGATCCAGTGAGTGACCAACTGGCGGTGATCTATTCGAACGACGGGATTCACCTGACCACCGCCGGGTATGAGCTATTTGCCGAGCAGATCGCACACATCCTGAAGCCGCTGTTGGTGCAAAACACGCCGTCATGAGTTCCATGCTCCAAGCCGTCACTGATCGAGAGTTTGATCGAGTGGTGGAAGTAAGCACTGTTCCGGTGTTGGTTGAATTCTGGAAGCCAGGCTGCGGCCATTGCCAGGCTTTAATGAAGGAATTGGAACAGCTGCGGCATGAGTCGGGTGAGCGGGTACTTATCCTGACCATGAATGTCGATGAAAATTTTCAGATTCCCGCCGAGCTGGAAGTCTCCTCGCTTCCCACCCTGGCGTTGTATTACAACGGGGCATTTGTGCAGTTCATCGGAGGGATTGGAAAGCGGGATGAGATTGCGAAACAAATTGGGATTGCGTTGGGTCGCTGATCGGTTTCCGTGCAAATCAGGCTACAGCACCCGCCAACTGCGGCCGTCGTTTTGGATCAATCGATCGGCTTCCACCGGTCCCCACGTGCCGGCTTGATACTCGGGGAGCCACCGTTGTCCTGACTTGTCCCAGGCTTCGAGAATCTGAGTGATCCAGGCCCAAGATGCTTCCACCGCGTCGCGCCGCATGAAGCGGGAGGCGTCTCCGGCCATCACGTCGAGCAGGAGGCGTTCATAGGCCTCTGGAGATGGACGACCGAACACCTCCCCATACTTGAAGTTCATTTCCACCGGATGAGTTTGCGCACGAGTGCCGGGAACTCGTGAGACGATACGGAGTGAGAGCCCTTCTTCAGGTTGAATCTTCAAGGCTAAGACGTTTGGGGCCTGAGGATTCTGTGTGTTGGCGTTAAAGAGAATCTGCGGGATTTCTTTAAATTGCACGGCGACTTCGCTCGCGCGCAGGGGCAGCGCTTTCCCTGTCCGCAAGTAAAATGGCACTCCAGACCACCGCCAGTTTTCCACAAAACATTTCACCGCCACGTAGGTTTCGGTTGTGGAGTTGGGCTTGACACCATTTTCTCGGCGATAGCCTGGGACTGGTGTGCCGTGTGCAGTCCCCTCTGTGTATTGCGCTCGTACGGTGCATTTGTCCACATCCTTGGCGGTGATGGGCCGCAAGCAGCGAAGCACTTCCATCTTGGCGTTTCGTACCACGTTGGGGTCCAATGAGTACGGCGGTTCCATGGCAACGAGGCAGAGCAACTGCAGCAAATGATTCTGCACCATATCGCGAAGCGCGCCGGCTTCTTCATAGTAGGTTGCTCTCGTGCCGACGCCTTCGGCTTCGCTCACGGTAATTTGGACGTGATCCACGTATTTGTGGTTCCAAATCGGCTCGAAAATGCTGTTGGCAAAGCGCACGACCATGAGATTCTGAACAGTCTCTTTCCCGAGATAATGATCGATCCGGAAGATCTGCGATTCGTCAAAGACGCGCCCGGTGACTTCATTGATGGCCTGTGCGGAGGCCAGATCTCGCCCGACCGGCTTTTCCACGATGATGCGTGTATAGGGCGATCGAGCTCCAGGAGTTCCTGCCAGTCCAGAACGCGACAATCCCTCACAGACATCCGTGAAGGAACTGGGGGGAATGCTGAGGTAGAAAATGCGGTTCCCAGGCAGTTGGAACCTACGCTCGAGTTCTTCGGCCCGTTCTTTCAGGCGCACATAGGTCTGTGCGTCGTCGTTTCCTCCCGCCAAGTAAAACAGGTGTTGGGAAAAGGCATTCCACGTATCTTCGATGAGGGCCTGTCGGGAATGTTTGACGACGCCATCGCGGACGCTGGCTCGGAACTCTTCATCGCTCATGGGGGTGCGGCCCAGGCCGATCACGACATAGTTCGACGGCAACAAACCATCGAGAAGCAGGTTGTAGACTGCGGGGATCAAACGCCGACGAGCCAAGTCGCCTGAACCTCCAAAAATGACCAGGGTACAGGGCTCAACCGGCGGCAGTGGTTCCTGCGTGGGGTGGATATCGATTCGTTGACCATTCGTTTGAGCCATCAGGATCTCCTTAGCAGGATGTTGAAAAAGTCCGCCAGCTTCGTTCTCGCGTCGCTCAGAGGTTCAACATACGGGACGGAGTATGCCTCGCCTCTTCGCTCGCTGCCGCCTTGCTGGACGGCCTTTTTGACCATCCTGCGAGCAATCTGTCTTGCTGCCAGGTCGAAGTGTTTTCAATAGCCTACTCAAGATGCCAGGCAGTTACCGTCGGACCGAGTGGCCGCCAAAGGCATTTCGCAGGGCTGCCAGCATCTTTTCAGCAAAGGACTCGCTTTGCCGCGACCGGAATCGAGTGAATAATGCCGTTGTGAGCGTTGGGACCGGCACGTCCTTCTCGATGGCATCGGCGATCATCCAGCGGCCTTCGCCGGAATCTTGCACGTACCCCTTCAGTTTCTCTAGCTTTTGATCGTCCTTGAGCGCGCCTGCAGCCAGTTCCAGCAACCAGGACCGGACGACACTTCCGTTCATCCAGAGATCGGCCACGCGCGCCAAGTCCAGCTTGTATTCGCTCTTTGACATCAGCTCAAATCCTTCGGCATAGCCTTGCATCATGCTGTACTCAATGCCGTTGTGCACCATCTTCACATAGTGCCCGGCGCCGGCCGCGCCGACGTGGGCCCAGCCGTTTTCAGGCGCCAAGGTCTTGAACACCGGTTCAAGCCGTTTGACGGCTGCGTCTTCTCCACCGACCATGAGACAATAGCCGACTTTCAGTCCCCAGATCCCTCCACTGGTTCCCGCATCGACATAGTGAATGCCTTTTTTCTTGAGCTCGGCAGCCCGTCGCACATCGTCGTGAAACCTGGTATTTCCACCGTCCACGATGGTGTCACCTGGTTGCAACAATGCGGCTACGGCCTGGATGGTTTCTTCGGTAGGGGCGCCGGATGGAACCATGATCCAGACGGCACGTGGAGCGCTGAGCTTACTGACAAGATCAGCAAGGGATGAGGAACCGATCGCGCCCTGGCCCTCGGCCTGTTTGATCAAGTCGCTCGAGCGGTCGTAGACTACGACGCGGTGTTGGTCGCGCCGAAGGCGCGTCACCATGTTCATCCCCATCTTGCCGAGTCCGATAAATCCCAGTTCCATAAGAGAGCTCCTTGGTTTGTCGCCGGTCACAGCCAATGCAGCGTCCGTCGATCGATTTGCAGGCAGGTACGGTTCCTCTCACGTTGTGCGCGAAACACGTTTCCAACGCGGAGGCAACCGGTTGAATGCACTGCTCTCGTCAGTCGATGCGAGCAGGATTCGGGACATCCTTAAAGAGGAGATCGGCAAATTGCCGGCCAAAGTTGAGCCGCTCGGTGAGGGTGGTGGCTGTGAGGAACTGTCCAGCGAGGTCCGCAAGGGCCGGTTCGCGTGAAAACATAAACCGATGAACATCGACCGGAGCGACCAACCAAAACCCTCTCAAACGAAAGAATGCGGAGATGCAATTCTCGTAAAACAGCGTCAATAGATAGTGGGCTGTTCCCAGTTTCTCTACGAGATCCTGCGCTTTTCCCAACAGATGGTAACATTCGGCCTTCAACCTGATCTGTTCATTGATCGATGTCGGCGGCGGACCTTGGCGAAAGCGATGGTGAATCTTTTCAGTCAGCTTCACACAGATACCGTCGTGATCGTAGAGAATTCTGCCTTTTCGCAGCAGCGAGGGGAGTCGAAGTGAGTACGCGAGGTCCTCCTCGACGGACTGGTATCCATGGTAGCGAATATCTGCCAGGCGGTCGCCGACACGAAGGATTTCGTGACTATCGGCCTCTCCCTTGACGAGGGCTATTAAGTCGATATCGCTGTGGTGCGTGAGGGCTTTCCGAGCTCCCGACCCGATGAGTATGACGCCGACAAGGTCACCGCCCCGTCGGCCTTTGATATGCCGTAACGCAACTTCTACATTCGCTTCAAATCCAGGGGGTGCTGGCGACTCGGGCTGCTCCGGCGGTTCCGGGACTTCGAGTAGCTCGGCGTTCAGTTCTTCACGAGTGGGAGTGCTGGTCGTGTGGTGTGTGTCCATGACGTGTTCTAATTCCATGATAATGAATCGTGTATGTAAACCGTCTGAATTGACCAGCCTAGGGCCTGTCTCTCGTTCTTGCCCGTCTCCAACCTCTTGGAGCCGCAACAGGCGAAAGACCTGGTCGCTTCGGCATTCTATGGATGGAGGAATATCGTGTCAACGTTTGAGGACATTGGTAAAGACGTTCGCGGCTTCGTCGATCTGCTTGTCCGTGATATGCAGATGGGTAACCGCTCGATAGCTTTGTCCTCCAATGGCGTTAATAAGCACGCCTTGCTCTTTGAGCGCGGCGACGAGTTCGGCCGGAGAACGGTGCTCGTCGACGATGTCGAAGATGACGATATTTGTTTCGACGTGTTGTGGCGCAATCTGGATTGCGGAAATGTGTTGGAGTTGGCGCGCCAGTTTTTTGGCATGCTCATGGTCGGTCTTGAGCCGAGCGACATGCCGCTCTAGCGCATAGATACCGGCGGCGGCCAGGATGCCTGCTTGGCGCATCGCACCTCCATACATTCGGCGGAAGCGGCGTGCGCGATCTATGAGTCGCTGGTCATTGGAGATCAGCAGCGATCCAACTGGGGCTCCCAGTCCCTTCGAGAGACAGAGGGAGACGGTTTCGAAGTGTTGGGCGTACACTGTTGGCGGCAGGGTGGTGGCGGCCACGGCATTGAAGAGCCTGGCTCCGTCGAGGTGCATGGGAATGCCATGTCTCACCGCGAGAGCTCGGATTTTTTCGATTGTGGAGAGCGGATAAATCGTGCCGCCTCCGGCATTGTGCGTGTTTTCGATACAGATCAAGGCTGTCGGAATGCTATGTGCATCGTTCGGTCTGATGGCGGCTTCCACCTGCTCGACGGTCATGATTCCCCGCTCACCGGTCACCCAATGAAGTTGCACGCCGGCCAGTGCCCCAGCTGCGCCCTGTTCATAGCGAACGACATGGCTCTTGCTCTCGACGATTATTTCCTGTCCCGGTTGAGTGTGTGACCGAATCGCGAGTTGATTGGCCATGGTGCCGGAGGGGACGAAGAGCGCGAACCGCTTGCCGAGCATGGCTGCCGCCATATCTTGGAGCCGATTGACGGTCGAGTCTTCTCCATACACGTCATCGCCGACCTCGGCGCGCGCCATGGCTTTTCGCATCTCGTCCGTCGGCTTGGTCACCGTGTCGCTACGAAGATCGATCATCCTGTTCGGCCTCCCAAGAATTCCGTACGGTCCAGGTATTCTAACAGATCTGCCACTTGCAGGCGAAGACACACCTGCTACACTGCGGGTCTATGGTCGGATTGGATCTCACACGACTCACTCGATGGGCTCACTCTCTCGGTGTGAAACGGGAAGAATTCGTCCCGTTGGTGTGGGCCTTCGTCTATTTTTTCTGTCTCTTGTGCGGGTACTCGATTCTCCGTCCGGTGCGCGACGAAATGGCCATCGAAGGAGGATTGAAACATCTTCCCTGGATGATGACGGCGACATTCTTCACCATGCTCGTGGCCACGCCACTATTCGGGTGGCTCTCGGCGCGATGCTCTCGCTATCGGCTGCTGCTGACCGTCTATGCGTTCTTCATTGTGAATCTGTTGGCTTTCTATGCCCTGATGATGAGTCATCTGTATCCCGAGTGGGTGGCCCGCAGTTTTTTTGTCTGGCTGTCGGTGATGAATCTCTTCATTGTGTCAGTCTTCTGGAGTTTTATGGCCGATCTGTTTACACCGGAGCAGGGGGCACGGTTGTTCGGTGTCATTGCGGCTGGGGGAAGCAGCGGAGCACTGGCGGGTCCCCTAATCACGACAGGCCTGACGTTTATCGTCTCTGTTCCGGTGCTCATGTTAGCCTCGATGGTGTTTCTCACGCTGTGTCTCGGATGTATCTATCGACTTGATCGATGGGGGCGCGAACAGTCTGCTCACCATCAGTCACGACCGGGTGATCCCCTTCGCGGAAGTTTCCTGGCGGGTATTCGCCTAACGATGTCGTCACCCTATTTGCTTGGAATTTGCGGCTATCTGGCCTTTTTGACCATGACCGCGACGTTTTTGTATCTCGAACAGACGCGCCTAGTCTCGGAATATCTGGATCAGCCCGAAGCCAGGACACGCCTCTTCTCCTCGTTGGATTTTACGACGGGGCTTTTGACGTGGTTGACACAGATGTTCGTGACCACACGCGTTATCAGCCGGTTTGGTTTGGTCGCGCCCTTACTGTTTCTTCCGGTGATCAGTCTGATAGGGTTTCTTGGTATCGCGCTGTGGCCGACTCTTGGGATCTACGTCGTCTTTTCTGTGTTGCGTCGGGTGGGGGAGTATGCGTTGTCGAAGCCTGCGCGCGAGGTTCTCTTTACCGTTGTCAGCCGAGAGGAGAAATATAAGGCGAAGAATTTCATCGATACAGCTATCTCACGGGGTGGCGATGCCTCGACGGGGTGGCTGGTCACCGGAATCAAAGCCCTGGGTGCCACCACGGCCCATATTGCGTTGGCGTGCGTGCCACTCATGATTGCCTGGGCTTGGCTGGCTACCGTGCTGGCTCGCGAGGAAAAACGTCGGTCGGCAGCGACTGTATCTTCGATTGCGGAGCGTTCACACCGTACAGTATGAATCTGTCGCGCTTGTTTCCGACGTCGCTGTCTAGTCTCGAATAACTAACGAGCCGATCACGTAGGAGCTGGCTCGTCCCGCCTTGGTGCCTCGGATCCGAACTTCCGAGACATCGCGTGTATGCTCACGGATGTTCCAGGTATTGCCGGCCTTCAGATCCGGCCAGAACCACCAGGTTCCATCGCGTTTCCGGAACCAGAGTTGAATTGAAGTATCGGGCAGCACCTGAATGGATTCCATGTCGAAATACGTCGGTGCACGATTCTCAGGATTGCTCACCCAGATTTTGACCCACTGATTCTGATCATGCGAAGACAGAACGCGGGGAGTTTTTGCCCAATCAACCTCTGTGCATTTAAAGTCCACAAGTTTGCCGAATCCACGGCCGAGGCCGTCTCCAGGATCTGGTAGGGTGTAGCACTCGATCCCTGCTTCCATACTCAAGTGGAAATGCGTGAGGCCGATCGTGTCGACGTTGATATCATGTTTGGAACAGCGTTGGCGATAGGTCCAGCAGTCGCTGTGTTTCGATGGATCACATGTCTGCAAGGGGCCGAATCCGATTCGGCTCGTCCTGTATGCCAAGGTTGATCTCGCCTGGGAATAAATATGTTCCAGCGCGCTCTCATCGTCGAAATTGACCAGGCATTGTTGAGGACTGCTGCCGTTGGGACGGGCTTGTACGACCTTGGGCGGTTGATTCTCCCGTTCTCGTTCGGTCACTTGTTCGGGCGTAGCTTGTGTGGGGGGACCTAGCGGGCTTACCGGTTTCATCTGAGCACAGGCTCCCAGTAATACCGTCAAACACGCACAGAGCGCCATCTTGAAACCATGTCCCGTCACGTGAACTAGTGAGCGCATCGCTGTTCCTTTCTCTTGCGCCAACGCGAGCCAGTATGCCAACTTCTCATTCGCCATCCTACGGTGTAATTGTAGCAGTGAAAAACGTGAGGCGTTCAGGTCATTTACTCATGAAAAAAACGCGTGGTATAGTCCGAGGCTCTAAAAGCCCAAGTATATGCCATTGTCTCAGGGAGATAGAGTGATTGCAATGACTCATTGGAAGACGTATCTCGCGAAAAAAGGCCCCTATGTCGACTGAAGTTCCGGTCAAGTTATACCTTGATAAGTTATTGAAAGATTGCCGGAAAGTATCGGTTGACCTGGCTCTGCTTCTTGGTCCCGTGAAGGTGAGGGCGCTGCATGCGGTGGCCGATCGAGTCGCTGTAGATCAAGACGCTATTCTCGCGGAAAATGCCAAAGATGTCGAGGCTGTGGGAAAGTCCTTTGAGAATGCGGACATGAAAGATCGGATGAAGGCTGCTGTGGCTCGTGTCCGCCTGACGATCGATCAGATGAAAGAGATCGTTGAGCGACTGCATTGCATCGCCGATCTGCCAGACCCCATCGGCGCCGTGACGTCGCGACGGGAACGCCCGGATGGGTTACAAGTCTCCAGGGTGAGGGTACCGATTGGAGTGGTCGGCGTGATTTCCGAACGGACTCCGCTCGTCACCGTGGAATCGATGGCACTGTGTCTGAAGTCGGGCAATCTCTGTATCTTTCGTGGGGCTCCGGAATGGAAGTTGACGCATCAGGCGATTCATGCACGATTTCGTGAGGCGGCAACGGAGCACGGCATACCCCATGGGGCCTGGGTGCTCATCGATCGCCAAGAGAAAGAAGTCGCGCTTGACCTGATTCGATCAGGGAAGATCCTCAATGCGCTCATTGTGCGTGGCGGAGCCGGGTTACGCAAGACGGTTGCGGAACAAGCCAAGGTTCCGGTGCTCTGCGATGATGGAGGCCTCACGCAGTTGTACATTGATGAAACCCCCGATATTTCGGTCGCGCAAAACCTGGTGATCAACTCGAAGGTGCAGCAGGCGGGAGCCTCCAATTCGCTGGATACCTTGCTGGTGCAGCAGATTGTGGGGAGGCAGTTCTTGCCTCCGTTGATCAACCGCCTGCTGGACCAGTTCAAGGTGGAAGTGCATGCCTGCCCAAAAACGGTCGCACTCATGGGGCAAATGGCGATGACGGGACATACCGCGATCATCCCAGCGACAGAGGCGGATTGGCATACGCAGTTCGCCGGTCCGACCCTGGCTGTAAAAATGGTTGAAGACCTCGATGAAGCGTTGGCCCATATTAAAACGCATGGTCCCTGTCTCACTGCCGGAATTGCTACCACACGCTATGAGTCGGCCATGCGATTCACCAGAGAAGTTGATGCCAGTGCGGTGCTGGTGAATGCATCAACCAGGATTCATGCCGGCGATAGCTTCGGAATGGGGAGCGACGTGGGGCTGAGCGTGGGGAAACTGCACGCAAAGGGTCCAATCGGTTTGGAGCAGCTGACCTGCGAGAAGTATGTGGCGTTCGGATCGGGACAACTTCGGCTTCCCCATCCGGTGCCGGAAGCGTACTTTGACGCCATCATGCTCAAACGACCGTGATTCTCATGACGTGTGAACGTGAAGTGTGAAACGTCTTCTGCCGAGGAGAGTCCGTGTCGGTTGATGCAAACGACGAGATACGAACGACGCTTCACGAACATCTTGCGTGGTGGGGCCTCAGGCACTTCACCTCCGACCGTGAGTATTTCTTGTGGCAGCGACAACAGCTCTCCGTCGAAGAGCTGAACCAGCTCAACATCCATGCCGAACGAAAACGCGCAGGCGATTCTGTCGATGAAATTGCGTTCTATGATCTAGCCGCGCGTCCGAAGATCTTCCCGGTTCTCTATAGCCAGCGGTATGAATATTATGAAGCGATCGGGGTGCAAGCGATGGCGCACCTCGGCAAGGCTCAGGACATTCTCGATTTCGGTTGTGGCCTCGGCATTCTGACGACCTGGTATGCCCTCCGCTTCCCTGATGCGAATGTGGTCGGCATCGATCGCTCGGCGGCGTCTATTGCGATCGCACAACACAAGGCGAAGGACCTGGGCCTGCGTAATCTTCGGTTCATCTGCTTGGATATCGAAAGGGAACCCCTTTCGGGTTTCTTCGATCTGGTGTTGTCGACGCACGCACTGCTCCAGGCTGAACAGGATCCTGGGATACCCAGCGAGAGTTGGCGGACGTTTGATCGTGGACACGATCCATCGCAGCAGATGGTGTTTGAACAGCGGACAGGTTTGGCGCGCCGGCTTGATCACCTGTGCCAGGTCCTACGCCCCTATGGCCGTATGATTGTGTGCGAAAAAACACGGCAGTTGGCCAGGCGAGTACCGTTCCAGCGTGCGCTGGCCGGCAGGGGGTTACAGCTTGTGCAGCCTGCGGATCTGATTCATTACCGATCCATCGAAGAAGTGGTGGACGATGGACCATTCTATGTATTGAACAAAGGAACTCAGAGCACAGTCGCCTGGGATGAGTTGCCGGAGTTAGATGATGGAAGCCTGTTCACTCTCAACGCGATGCTGGCGAACTCCATCGATTCCAATGCACCGCTCTATGAGAATCATGGGCCCTCGGCGCAGGTGGTCTGGGAAGAGTTGTCAGAACGAACGGTCATCCAGGAATCGACGCGCGAGGAGCGTGATGGCCGACAAGTGCATGTCGAGCTGGGCTTCGTGGATGAAACACACTATCTATACTGCGCGAATACATTCGATCAACGGCAATTGGTCATGATGGAAGAAGCACGCGCTGCCCTTCTTGAAGCGTACTACCTAGAAATCATACGTGGGCTCCCCTAGGAAATCTACTGAGTTGTACTAGCCTCTCTATACTTGCACGCCGGACACGTCCATAGTACCAACAGAATCTCTGCGCAGATGGGTGATAGTCGCTCGCTTTTTCTGCACTGCTCTTCACCCTTGTAAGAGAGAGCAGTTAGACGGCATCTGGGGTTCTGTGAAGGTTCGCTCCAGGCGTGGGTCGGAAGGAGGAATCACCATGAAAGCAGCCCAGGTTCTTGTCGCGTTGAGTCTGGTCTGTCTCGGCTGCTCCACTCCGCCGGAAGTCAAACAAGCCTTGATCGCCAAGGATCAGGGGTATGCCGAGAACCAGCGGTTGATGGAGCAATACCGCGAGTTGGTGACGAATGTCACCGAGCGGCATCACCAGTGGTATCGCCATGTTCAAACCAGGCTCAAGCTCAACTTGGCGTTGCAGTGGGCCACGACCAACCCCAAGGTCACCGATGTGCCTGAGTTGGAATTGGCGAAGGATGACGCTGAACTCCTGGGATCTGAGGTCATCGCGCTGATCCATGACATTCGTCTCAAAAATCTCCCGGAGCGGAAAGGACCGAATGGGCAGGTCCTCTTTCAGGCCGGTACAGGCGACATGAGCAATCTCCTTCAGAAGCTTCCCGAACTCACTGGCCGAGTTGTGCAGCGTGTGGAAAAGGATGGACAAGCCTCCTCAACCGTGGATTTAACGGCCTTCGATCAGTACCGCAACAACGTGGGTGCGCTTCGCCGAATCAATGCGATTATTAAGCAGTACCTCGATATTGACGTCACGTTGTCCCGCGACGAAGTGCAGCCGCTCGCAGAGGCCGTGCGGACTTTGCGCCGATGATAGATGGATCCTGAGCAGGAGGAATCCGGTATGATCCGACAGATAGTCAGAGGCGTGAGCGTCGGGCTCATCGTGATCAGCGCAGTGGGCTGTCATTCGATTCATAGTGATGCAGTCCGAGATCTGATTCGGCAGGAAGGCACGAAGATCGATGCGGCTCAAACCAATATTGACCTGTTTCAGAAGGAAACGGAAGCGCGTATCAAGTTTTTGGAACAGGCACGCAGCTCCCTCCATGAGAGTGTGAAAGCGTTGCAAGCGCAAGAAGCGAAGCATCAATTCGTGCTGTCCTCGTATCGGAATGCCGCCAGTAAGAAAGGCGAGGCGGCTTACGCAGCGGCCTATCTGGTCGGTCAAATGTACCTGATTGAATATCAGGGGCTTGAAAAAGCCGTATGGGATCAGTTTGAAGAAGATTTCTGCGGCCTACGCGACACGGCCAATGCGCTAAACGACTCATGGAAGCACACGGCGGCGATCCATGCGCAGGTGAAGCGTTATGCGGATAAGTCGGGTTTGGCTTCCGTCGATCCGGAGTTCGTGGCTGCCTTGGTGGAGCAGGCCCCAGGGCAGTCTGAGCGGATCATGGAGATTCTGAATCATTCCCGGACCGTCAATGACGCATTGGAGGAGGTTACAGGCTCGCGCATCATCCGCTCACGGACGCTGCAACGCGGGCATACCTTTACTGCCGACTTGGTCGACCTTCTGGACAAACTGAAGAAAGACGACGGGCAATAGAGGAGGTACCATGGAGACCAGTATCGCGGGGGTCGTCGGTTTTCTGGAAGATAACGATAGTTTGATCAAGCAGTTGATGGAAACTGCCGAAAGTGCCCAGGAGGAAATCAGTACCTTATCCGTTGAGGTAGATCAGGCTCGTGAGGAGGCCAAGGCCCTGATCGATCAGTTAGGAACGGTCGAATTTGAGATCGGAAAGCAGGACGAAACCAAGGTTCGCCAAAAAGCACTCCTTGAAGCGGTGGCGGCACTGCGGAAGAAATTTGAAACCTACAAGAATGATCCCCTTCGTCGAGGGATTTATGCGGCGGAAATCTCAAACCTGTACGTCCAACTAGCCAATACCTTTAATAATGAAACTATCGCACAGATCGTTCCCTTCAATAAGGATGAGATTCGAGCCTATAAAGAGCTCATGAAGGAAGCCATTCTGAACGCGGCCTCGCGAAAAAAACGGGCTGCCGTCATCAAGGCAGCCGCGCAGATCTCCAGACTTGCCTTAGGAATTGCCGGGAAGCTAGCGGTGTAACGCTATGACTTGCCGAAAGGGGTGGCCAACTCTCTTTTTGTTGACGATCATCAGCATCGGCTATGGCTGCAGCCTCGATGCCGGTTCACGGGGTCCGTTCGGTCCCGAGGATCCCGAGACCCTCATGCAGAAGACCAAGCTGCCAGAAAATCCCCCTTCTCCCCACGTGCTCCAATTTACCGGTGACGACACGGCCGGGCACCACAAGCCCAAAATGGTCGGGGCCGTTTCAGAGACTGCCGTGAAACGGTCCACGAATGCCGTAGCTCTGTTGACCGCGAATGAGGTGGCCGCTTTACGAAAAGCTGCCGAGAGCGATCGCCGCGTCGTGGCGCTGCTAGGATCAAGGTGGGCCTTCATCGACGCTGATCGGATTCCACTGGAAGGCAAGGTCACGTTTGGTTGCTGTCGGGAGACGACCGGTCTTGTTCGCCTTGTCTATTACAGCTATAGCCAGAATGTTGCCGTAGAAGTTCGCATGAAAGAGACGGGCGTGCTCAGCGTTGCTCACCTTGAGGGGTATCAGCCACCAGAAGGTCAACAGGATGTTCAACGAGGCATTGAACTGGCCAAAGCCGATCCACGCTTGGTCGGCAAGGTCGAGCAACTCCAAGGTCACGGGCTCCTCATGCAACCCGATCGGGGGTTGTTCAGAAACGATCCCGGCTACGCACGCCGGACAATCTGGATCACCTTTTCAAATGGACAGGACGGAGATCCAAAATATTGGGCGGTGGTTGATCTGACGGAGGATAAGGTTCTTGAGGCCGGTGAGGAGCCACCTCGTTCGTGAGAGGAATGGGATGACCCGTATCTGGTACGCCGGCTTGTTGATCTGCTGTGTCATTGCCTGGTCCGGATCTGCCATGGCCGAGACGCAGTCCGAACATGTGGATTGGGGACGGTGGAGTTTCGACTGGGAAGTTCGGGATAACCAGGGCTTGGCGTTGCGAAACGTGAAGTATGCCGATGAGCTGATTCTCGCCAAGGCCAGCATGCCCGTCGTGCGAGTCAAGTATGTAAAAGAGATGGTCTGGTGGAATCCCTTCACCTGGTTTGGGTCACGTGCGGACAGTGGGCGCTGCGGCCCATTCCAGGATCGGCTGCGGTGGCAGGATCTGGTGCCGATCATCAATTGCGGCGACCAGAAAGTGTGCATGGAACGCTCAACTCAGAATAATGTGAAGTGGCTCGAGCTGGGGATCTATGCCCGGATCGGGGAATATCACCTCTACCAAGCATGGCACCTATCGGAGGACGGCGAGCTCCGTCCCGTTTTGCATAGCCGGGGCTTGTCGTGCAACACCAACCATGATCATCATCCCTATTGGCGGTTTGATTTTGATATCAACGGTAACGGCATGGATCAGGTCTTTGTTCATGAGGAGGGGGGATCGGATCGTGGGTGGGGGCTAGGCTGGCGGAAGTATACGAATGAGCGAAACGACGTCAAGATTCCCGCGCTCAAGAAGACGTGGTTGGTGCGCGATCAACTGAATGGCCACGGAGTCTGGATCCTGCCTGGTGCCGGCTATGTTCCGCTGAAGGATGATGGCGAACGAGACAGGTTTGCGGACATCGATGTGGCAATTCTCCGAGCCAACGCCAGCGAAGACGTGCCTTGGAGTTTTGGCGCGCGGGGTCAACTGGGAGACGACGACGATAATCAGGGTGTGCAAGAGCAAGACGTCGTGTTCTGGTACGTCGCCCACTTGCCTCATATGGCTGCGTTGGGTCCGTCCAAATGGCTGACCCTTGGCCCCATCTTACGCGTACAGCGGTAGTATGTTGACCTATCAACTCACCTGGAAAATAAAATAGATGTCAGGCCTTATCTCCCGTATCACTTCTTGTCTCCTCTGATAGAGGTGGCATAGCTTATGCTCTCAATGAAATTCTGAAGACAATTGAATGATCCCAGTTGACAGTTAGGCTTGAAGAGGTATACAGAGAAAGAATAGTTCACTGTCTACACGGTTCTCCGAGTGATTCCGAATCAAGGAGGAGGTGAAGATGGAAGACCTTAGTCCACCGGATTACAATGGCCCGCCGAGTCATGGGCGGGCGTCTCGCCAGTCACGTTAGCCGGTTCTCTCTCGGCTGTCACATTCCCGTGTAGGGAATATCGCATTGAATCTGATGAGCCTGTTGGAGATTCTCGGCTGGCGTATGTACATCGTTGCTGGCGAGGGATCGCAATGCTTTTGACGAGTTGCCTCTAGACCCATTCCTCGTGCGGGTCTTCATCACTACAGACAAAATGTTCTAGGCGTCCTAAGCGCCCTCTGCGAGCAGCCCCCGGATCCGGGGCTGCTCGTTGCGACTGCATCAGGTTTTCCAGGGATCGAGAACTCAATGTGCTGATAGACATAAGCGTTCAACGTCGTGATTCCAAGGAAAGGAGCTAGCCATGGACACTCTCGTAATGTTTATGATCGTCATGGGTGTGATTTTTATCGGTGGCTTAGTGGTGTACAAGAAGAGCCAGTAAGCAGTCTGCTATAGAATACAGACGGCAGGGGTTGCGAGTTCACATATCCGTTAGGACGGACGAGGGACAGGCGATGGTCTGTAATTAATCGCTTGTCCTTTGGTGAGTAGGCTTGTCCTTAACGTAGCGATGTGGATCGAGCCGCGAGCATTTTCTCTTCTGAGATATCTGACTAGCGTAGGAACTCGCTGTCGGTTTTCGAACGATGCCCGCAATGCCGGCAGCGTGGGTATCTTAACCCCCTCTTAGTGGGAGGGGAACAAAATATATGGTTGTGGCGGTTCTTGATCCGGCGGAACATAGGCAGGCGCCGGTTCTCCTGCCGGGCCGAGCTTTCTGATAAATCGATAGATGGCGCGCAGGTCCTGCTCGGTCATCTCGCGCAGGACGAACCATGGCATGGGTGGTCGAAACTCAACCGACCGTGAAACCTGGATCCACTGGGATTCTGAGAGATTCTGCATAGAGAGCCGTATATTGCTCGCGTAGGTTGTGCCCCAAGGCCCGCGCCATCCCATCGCATCTCCCTTGAGCCAGTCTTTCTCAGAAATCTTTCCAGCGGCTTCCGCATAGCCGGTGGTATGGCAATCATTACATCCGGCGATCTTGATGACATACCGTGCCCTGTCCTCAGTTTTCTTATCCAATGGAGCAGTCTGACCGCTGGAGCGTTCCTTGTCCCCGGCAGCAGCTGCGGTCGCCACTCCAGTGATGAGGAGCAAACACAGCGCGGATGTTTGGATTCTTTGAATCAGGCGCATGGTTTCTTCTCCCTGATAGTGATGATGCGTGTCGGCTCTCTGTTCGCGCTGTCCCTGAAAGGTGGAACAGACCATGGGCGTCGTTCAGTACTCGTCGATTTCATCGGTCTCATCCAGCATTTCTGCCGAGATCTCACCGGCCTCAGCGGTCCATTGAGCCAGTGGAATACCCTTGGCTTTCAAAATGGCTTCCTGCTCTGTTCCTGCGGCCGTCGTCAGGTCATATGTGACTGTTTGTCTGACTTGAAACATTCTCATAATTATCCACCTTTGAATCCGTCCTATCTGCCATTGATACGTGGTGATTGACTATTCGGTCTATAGCACGACGAAACTGATGATTGGCCAGTTTGGAGGGCTTGTGGCTCACTAGCAGGGTTTCTTTTTCCCTTGCATGCGTGCCTGTTCCAGCTCAGTTTGTTGGCGGATGTGGTCGAGTTGAAGCTGAAACTGCCGCTCCCGCGCATCATTCAAGAGCGGAGGCCGCCCACTCCCTCCCATTCCATCGTTCCCTGCTGCCTGGACCACCATCGTAGTAAGGACGGCACCGACCGTGATGCCAAGGATGAAGTTTCGCATCGTTTTTTCTGTTGTGCTCCTTTCTATCTAGAAACCCCTAACTACCATGCAAAATTGCCTGGAGAAGAGAGCCCTCTGATCACGGACTTCGCCTCGGGGAACCGTTGCATTGTAATCGATCCAACGACGGATACCATAGGGCTCATTTTCAAGACGTCATTCTCCAAGACATTGAGGCTGTTGCCTTGACTCTATTTCCGTCGCTTTGCTAGAGTGGTCAACCCAAGTCTAAATGATTGAAAGTTCCGCTGTTTCTGAATCGTTTCCACGAGCAATCTGAGGCAACACCGTGATGAAAGCCTGGCTTTTTGACAATATGTTTCAATTCGATCGGTCCCCCATCCGTATCGATGGGCTTCAGGGAGAGTGGGGTGCCGGAGATTCAGTGGTGGAGGAAGAAGAGCTGCCGTCACCTCCGCAACACGTTCATGCCAAGCCCGGCAATGGACGTATTACCGTCACGTGGGATCCGGTTCCGGATGCCATGTACTACAATCTCTACTTTCAGACGTCCAAGGGCGTACAGATCAAATTCTCGGAACTGACTCGTCCCATCGCCGGCCCTGAAGATTTTAAGGGCGTGATCGGTGTGAAGAAGGACAAGGCGACGTGTCTGGAGGGCGCCTCGAGTCCCTACGTCCATGATGACCTGGCCAACGGCACCTGTTACCACTATGTCGTCACCGTCGTCACCTCGAAGGGGGAAAGTCCTGAATCGAAAGAAGTGATGGCAATTCCATCGCCCTATCTCCTGGCCATGATTATTGGCTGTGAAGGAGTGGGCGACGGGGAGTTGAACTCGCCCACGGGGATTGCGCTCGACAAGAACGGCAACATCTACGTGGCAGATACGGATAACCATTCGATCCAAAAATTCGATAAGACTGGAACGTTCCTGGCTCGGTGGGGCGGTGAACCCAGTTCACAGGAAGGCCAGTTTTACTATCCCCGTGGTTTGGCGGTTGGACCGGACGATGTCGTCTACGTGGCTGATAGCGGCAACAACCGGGTACAGAAGTTCGATCTCGAGGGTAACGCGCAGAAAGCATGGGGCAAGTTCGGGTTCGCCTGGCGGGGGGCCGATATGGGCCGCTTCGATGTCCCCTGGGGCATTACCACGGATCAAGATGGCCATGTGTATGTCTCCGATACGAGCAACGCGCGGATCCAAAAATTTCAAGCCGACGGCCAGCCGCTGTTGAAGTGGGGTCGTGACGGCAGCTTCGACGGCGCCTTCTTCTTTCCGCGCGGCGTGGCGGTTGATTTTATCGGCAATATTTATGTGGCCGATGAAAGTAATAATCGCATCCAAAAATTCGATGCCCGAGGAAGCTTCTTGACGAAATGGGGCCGAGAAGGCCAGGGACCCGGACAGTTTAAGTCACCATGGGGCATCGCGTGTGATGCGCTCGGCAACGTCTATGTCGTCGACAGCGGCAACCATCGAATTCAGAAGTTCGACGGCAACGGGACGTTTCTGTGCTCATTTGGGAACCGAGGGAAAACAGAGGGACAGGTCAATTTTCCCTATGGCATCGCGGTCGATAAGGAAGGCTGCGTGTTCGTCGTCGATAGCGGCAATCACCGTGTCCTGAAATATGTGCCGACCGAAGAAGAGATGAATCGTGGGAAGGACCAGCCTGCGCACCCAGTGGAGGCCGGGGCGGTGCAGCCACCCCGCAGCCTTGCCGTCAAGGCCGGCGATACGGAAGTCTTTCTGAGTTGGATGGAGGTGCCTGGCGCGCAGGCCTACAATCTCTATTTCAGTACCTCGCCGCATGTCACGATAGAGGGGGCGACGAAGATCGAAGGCGTAACGACCCCTTACACGCACGAAGGTCTCACTAACGATACGCCCTATTTTTATGCTGTGACCGCGTCGTTCGAAGATGGAGCGGAAAGCGGACTCTCGGAAGAAGTCACGGCGATACCCGTGCTCATCGATATCACGGCGCCGCAAAATCCTTACGCGGTGATCAATCACGGGGCCTTCATGACCAACTCGGCCGAAGTCGTGGTGACGATTTCGGCAACCGATTTGGATACAGGAGTCGGGGCCTATTTTATTTCTGAAAGTCCGTTGACGCCTGTGGCTGGCACGCCTGGGTGGGTGGATGTGACATCGGCGATCAAGTTCGGAGCCACGATTCCATTCATTCTCTCGCCTGGAGATGGGCACAAAACCATTTATGTGTGGTTCAAAGATATCGGCAACAATGTCTCCACGCCGGCCAGCACGACTATTTTGGTCAATACGTCTGGCTATCTGTGCGTGTCGAAGTGGGGGAAGCCGGGGCGGGGTGCGTCGTTGTTGCACGGCGGAGAGTTTATCGCGCCGATGTACGGACTGTGCGCCGATCAACAAGGATCGCTGTTTGTCGTCGACAACGGCAACAATCGTGTGCAGAAGTTCGATAATGCGGGGAACTTCATCATTCTGTGGGGGAGTTTTGGTTCGGCCAATGCGAATTTTCACAATCCCACCGGTATTGCCTGCGACGGCAAGGGCGATGTCTGGGTGGTGGATACCAATAATCACCGGGTTCAAAAGTTCGACGGGAAGCTCGGTGGGTACATGATGAAGTTCGGTTCGCCTGGAAACGGCGAAGGACAGTTCAATGCTCCCTGGGGGATTGCGGTCGACCGCGTGCGCGGCTACATCTACGTCGTCGATAGCGCCAATTTCCGCGTGCAGAAATTCGACATGTCCGGTGAGTTCATCATGGCCTGGGGCAGCTTCGGTAACGGTGACGGGCAGTTCTATTTCCCTCGCGGCGTGGCCGTCGATCAAGAGGATGGGACGGTCTATGTCGTCGATATGGGCAATCACCGCATCCAGAAATTTGACACCAGTACCAATGTCTTGCCGCAGCTATTAACGAAGTGGGGAGGCAGTTCAGCCGCCGGGCATGCCAGCAGTGCTCTGGCGCAGGAGGCGGGACAATTGCGCTCGCCCTGGGGCATCACCGTCGACGGAGCCGGACATCTCTACGTGACGGATACGGGGAATCATCGGATTGAAAAGTTCGACCGCGAGGGCAATTTCATCACCCAGTGGGGCGGGTTTGGCAACGGCGACGGGCAATTCAATTTTCCCTACGGGGTCGCCGTCGATGCGAAGGGGAGCGTCTTTGTCGTAGACAGCGGCAACACGCGGGTGCAGCAGTTCATGCCGGCGGACGAGGGCAGCGAGCGGTTGCAAGGCGAGGCGGAGGAGCTGGCCGAGGTGGAGAACGCGCAACGAACGCAGAACGTGTGAAGAGGGAGCGATGCTTGATAAAGAACCGCGACTCGGACTGACGTACGACGACGTGGTCCTCGTGCCGGCCAAGTCGAAGATTGTGCCCAATGAAGTCGATACCAGCACCTATGTGTCGCGGAATATACGGATCAATATCCCGCTCGTCAGCGCGGCCATGGATACCGTGACGGAGTCTCGGTTGGCGATTGCGATGGCGCGCGAAGGGGGAATCGGGATCATCCATCGCGTGTTGTCTCCGGAAGATCAGGCGACGGAAGTGGATAAGGTCAAGAAGTCTGAAAGCGGAATGATCCTCGACCCCGTCACGATTTCTCCCGACGAAACGATTCGAGACGCGTACCAACTCATGGCGAAGTATCGGATCTCGGGTATCCCCGTCACCAAAGGGCGCAAGCTGGTCGGGATTCTCACCAACCGCGATCTCAGATTTGAAACCAGGATGGAGCTGAAGGTGGCGCAGGTGATGAAGCGAGACCGGTTGATCACGGCGCCGGAAGGCACCAGTCTGGAGAAGGCGAAAGAGATTCTGCATGAGCACCGGATTGAAAAATTACCGGTGGTGAACAAACAATTTGAACTCAAAGGGCTCATTACCATTAAAGATATCGAAAAGCGGGTCAAGTATCCCAACGCCTGCAAGGATGGCCATGGGCGCTTACGGGTCGGGGCGGCGGTGGGTGTTGGACCGGAGACTGAAGAACGGGTGACGCTGCTCAAGAGATCCGGCGTGGACCTTGTTGTGATCGATACGGCGCACGGCCATTCGCAAGCCGTGTTGGATACGGCGAAGATGATCAAGAAACTGTATCCGGCTCTCGAACTGGTCGTGGGAAACATTGGCACAGCAGAGGCAGCCAAAGACCTTCTCAAAGCCGGAGTCGATGCGGTCAAGGTTGGGGTCGGACCAGGATCGATTTGTACGACGCGGATCGTGTCGGGTGCCGGAATGCCGCAGCTGACTGCCATCGCGGATTGCGCAAAAGTGTTAACTGGCAGCGGTGTGCCGATTATTGCCGATGGCGGCATCAAGTTCTCAGGCGATATTACAAAGGCCTTAGCTGCTGGGGCGTCGTCTGTGATGCTTGGTGGACTCTTTGCTGGAACAGAAGAGTCTCCGGGTGAAACGGTGCTCTATCAAGCCAGGACTTACAAGGTCTATCGCGGCATGGGCTCCATCGGAGCGATGGAGCGAGGGGGCGGGGATCGGTATGGACAAGGAGGACGCCCGGCTCAGAAACTGGTGCCTGAAGGGATCGAAGGCCGTGTGCCCTATAAAGGTTCGATGGCTGCCGTGGTGTATCAGCTAGTCGGCGGTGTGCGATCAGGACTGGGTTACTGTGGCTGTAAGACGATTGTCGATTTGCAACGGAATGCCACGTTCATCAGACAATCCGTGGCCGGCCTCCGTGAGAGCCATGTGCATGACGTGATCATTACCAAAGAGGCGCCAAACTATCGGATGGATTGGGAATAGCTCTGCGTGAAACGTCTCTCGTGCAAGCGTTCGGGGTTTCAACTTTCTCGTTTCATGTTGTCCTCAAAATTTCAGTGGTCCGAAATGATCAACGTGAAACCTGGACGTAGACACTAGAAACTTCGAGCTCGGACGAACGACGATCTCCATGGAACTTTGGCACAATAGAATTCTGGTCCTCGACTTCGGGTCGCAGTACACACAATTGATCGCCCGCCGCATTCGTGAAGCCAAGGTCTACTCGCAAATTCTCCCTTGTACGGTTCCATTGGCGACGATTCTTGCGTATCGGCCGCAAGGTATTGTCCTGTCCGGGGGGCCCTCCAGTGTCTACGAAAAGAACGCGCCGCTTGTCTCCAAGGAACTCTTTGATCAGAACATTCCAATCCTTGGCATCTGCTATGGCATGCAGTTGGTGACGCATTTGTCAGGCGGGAAGGTCGTCAAAGCGCCGCATCGAGAATATGGCCGGGCGGATGTGCTGATCGATGACCGCAGCGATCTCTTTAAAGGCATCGGCGCTGGTGGTTCCTCGGTGGTGTGGATGTCCCATGGAGACCGGATCGAGCGCATGCCGAAGGGGTTCCGGTCCATCGCCCATACAAGCAACTCGCCGGTTGCGGCCATGAAGTCGGAGGATGCGCAGCGGCGGATCTATTGCCTGCAGTTCCATCCGGAAGTCGCGCATACGCCGGAAGGAGCGACGATGCTCCGCAACTTTGTCTATGAGATTTGTGGCTGCACGCCGACCTGGACCATGCAGTCCTACGTGGAGCAGGGGGTGAATCAGATCCGCGAGCAGGTCGGAAAAGATCGCGTGATCTGCGCGCTGAGCGGCGGAGTCGATTCGTCGGTCGCGGCGGCTCTTACGCATCGTGCCATCGGGGACCAGTTGACCTGCATCTTCGTCGATAACGGGGTGCTCCGGGCGGGCGAACGTGACCAGGTGAAGAAGACTCTTGCGTCGCAGATGCATCTCAATCTTCGGGTGCTCGATCGGACGACACAGTTCCTGGACGGTTTGAAGGGCGTCACCGATCCCGAGCGGAAGCGCAAAATCATCGGGCGCTTGTTCATCAAGATTTTCGATGCCGAGTCCAAGAAGCTGAAGGGCGTCAAGTACTTGGTGCAGGGGACACTCTATCCTGATGTCATTGAGAGCGTGAGTTTCAAGGGGCCGTCAGCTACGATCAAGACGCATCATAATGTCGGTGGGCTGCCAGCCCGGATGAAGTTGAAGTTGATCGAGCCGCTTCGGGAATTATTCAAGGACGAAGTGCGGGTGTTGGGGACTGAACTGGGCTTGCCGGATGAGATCGTCTGGCGACAGCCGTTCCCCGGCCCCGGTCTTGCCATCTGCGTGCTTGGCTCCGTGACGAAGGAGCGATTGGCGATTCTCCGTGGAGCGGAGATGATCGTCGATCAGGAAATTCGCGGCGCGGGGCTCTACCGGGACATCTGGCAATTCTTCGCCGTGCTCTTGCCGATCCGCACCGTCGGCGTCATGGGCGATCAGCGGACCTATGATAATGTCGTGGCGATCCGTGCGGTGACCAGCGTTGACGGGATGACCGCCGACTGGGCCACTATCCCAAACGATGTCTTGGGCCGGATGTCGAGCCGGATTATCAATGAAGTGAAGGGCGTGAATCGAGTGGTGTATGACGTCAGCTCGAAACCGCCGAGCACTATAGAATGGGAGTAAAAAGCGTGAGGGGTAATGGGTGGACGGTAGATATGAGTCGAGCGTAGGAATATGGAGCACTCTGCTCACCTCACTCCTGACGCCTTACGCCTAACGAGTTATGGAAATTAGACTTCAAAAGCTTATCGCCAGCACGGGGCTCTCGTCTCGCCGAAAGGCTGAGATGCTCATCGCGTCAGGCCGAGTATCGGTGAACGGCAAGGTCGTCACGGAACTTGGCACGAAGGTCAACCCTGCTCTCGATCACGTGAAAGTGGACGGGAAGCACCTGACCTCGGCACAGCCGTTTGTGTATTTGATGCTGCACAAACCCAAGAACGTCATGTCGACGTTGGACGATCCCGGTGGGAGAGACACCGTGAAGCACTTTCTTCATGGTGTGTCCGTGCGGGTGTTCCCGGTTGGCCGCTTGGATTTTGACAGTGAAGGACTGATGCTGCTCACCAATAATGGTGAGTTGGCGCAGGCCCTCCTGCATCCGCGCTATCATGTGCCCAAGACCTATCTGATTAAGGTCAAAGGTGTGCTGACAGATGCCGAGATCAGCCAACTCCAGCACGGAGTCAAACTCGAGGATGGCATGACGAGTCCGGCGGTGGTCAAGAAGATCAAGAGAGCCGAGGCGAACTCCTGGCTGGAGATCACGATTCGGGAAGGCCGCAAGCATCAAGTGAAACGCATGTTGGAATCCGTGGGGCATCTGGTGATCAAGCTGATGCGGGTCAGGATGGGGCCACTGGCGCTTGGCCATCTGGAGCCCGGCGAGTTTCGCTTCCTTACCGATCGAGAAGCCAATGCCTTGCGCGAACTGGTTGAAGAACGCGTGACCTCGGTCGAAAATGGAGAAGAGCCGAAGGTTGGTCCCAAGCGGCTGGTTAGGCGCGAGGGCTGGGCGAGACCGCTCAAGACCAAGAAGTATGTTGGCAAGAAAGCGAGAACGGTATGAACATCCGCACACATCGCTGCGGCGAGTTGAAGAAGCAACATGTAGGGCAGACCGTTGTGCTGAACGGCTGGGTCCAGCGACGGCGTGATCATGGCGTGGTGATCTTTATTGATCTTCGTGACCGGACTGGCATTACACAGGTTGTCTTCAACGCAGAACGAAATCTCGCGGTTCACCAGGCCGCCCATGCGCTTCGTAGCGAGTGCGTCGTGTCGGTCTCGGGGCAGGTCATGGCGCGGCCGGATGAGTCAAAGAATCCAGACCTCTCGACTGGCGAAGTTGAAATCTTTGTCGATGCGGTGGAGATTCTGAATGAGGCCAAGACCCCGCCATTTGTGATCGAAGACGATGCAGAAGTCACAGAAGCGATTCGGTTGAAGTATCGATTCCTGGACCTTCGTCGGCCTAGGATGCAGCAGCTGTTGAGTCTCCGTCATGGTGTTACGCAGGCCACGAGGGAGTTCGTGAATGCGGAAGGATTCCTGGAGGTGGAGACGCCGATTTTGACGAAAAGTACGCCGGAAGGCGCCAGAGATTATTTGGTGCCGAGCCGCGTCAATGCCGGACAGTTCTTTGCGCTGCCGCAATCACCGCAACTCTTCAAGCAGGTGCTGATGGTGAGCGGCGTCGATCGGTACTATCAGATCGCGCGCTGTTTCCGAGACGAAGATCTTCGGAACGATCGGCAGCCGGAGTTTACCCAGATCGACCTGGAACTGTCGTTCGTGGATCGGGAGCAAGTCATGAGCCTCATGGAGCGCATGATTGTCACGATCTTCGATAAGGTCGGCGGTGTGCAGTTGCCGACACCATTTCCAAGGATGACCTATGCGGAAGCCATGGGCCGGTATGGGTCCGACAAACCGGATCTTCGCTTCGAGATGCCGCTCTATGACATGACGGCATTCGGTGCCGCGAGTGAGTTTAAGGTCTTTAAGGATGCGGCGACCAAGGGTGGGATGGTCAAGGCGCTGATCGTGAAAGGTGGCGCGACCCTGTCTCGTACTCGAATCGATGCCTTGGGTGAAACGGCCAAGAGCTTCGGGGCCAAGGGCCTCGCCTGGCTGAAGTTGACGCCTGAAGGCCAGCTGGAGTCCGTCATTGCGAAGTTTTTGGATGCGAAGGCCTTTGCGGAGGCTCTGCCGGAGGCGAAACCTGGTGACTTGGTCCTATTCGGCGCAGATAAGCCGGCGGTCGTGCACGACGTGATGGGGCGGATCAGGCTTCTCTTGGGTGAAGAGTTGAAGCTGATCGACACCGCAGCCTGGAGACCGCTGTGGGTGATCGATTTCCCCATGCTGGATTACGACCAAGAACAGAAGCGATACGTGGCCATGCACCATCCCTTCACGGCGCCGCTCGATGAGGATCTGCCGTTGTTGGAGTCCGAACCCCTGAAAGTGCGAGCCAAGGCCTATGACATGGTGCTGAACGGTAGTGAAATCGGCGGTGGCAGCATTCGTATTCACCGCAGCAATGTGCAGAGCAAAGTGTTCGATCTGCTTGGGATCGGCAAGGAGGATGCAGCGGTCAAGTTTGGATTTCTGCTGGAGGCGCTGGAGTATGGTGCTCCTCCGCATGGTGGGATCGCATTCGGACTAGATCGCTTGGTGATGTTGCTGGGCCACGCCGATTCAATCCGCGACGTCATCGCGTTCCCCAAGACTCAGCGGGCGCAATGCCCATTGACCGACGCGCCCTCGGCTGTGGCTGCTGATCAACTCAAGGAATTGCGCATCAAGCTGGATCTAGTCGAGTAGGGAGCGTGCCTCCATATGGCCGGTAATACATTCGGCAGAATCTTTACCGTCACCTCGTTCGGCGAGAGCCATGGACCCGCCATCGGGTGTGTCGTCGATGGATGCCCACCTGGACTCGCACTCTCGGCAGAAGATATCCAGCAGGACCTCGACCGGCGAAAGCCTGGGACCTCTCGCCATGTGACGCAGCGGCAGGAGTCGGATACCGTTGAAATTCTCTCAGGAGTGTTTGAGGGAAAGACGACGGGTACGCCGATCGCGCTGCTGATTCGTAACGAAGACCAGCGCAGCCGAGATTACGGCAACCTCGTTGATACGTTCCGTCCGGGCCATGCCGACTATACCTATTGGCAGAAATACGGGATTCGTGATCACCGTGGAGGAGGACGCGCCTCGGCCCGCGAGACAGCGGTGCGCGTGGCAGCGGCCGCGATTGCAAGAAAATGGTTGTCAGAGAGATACGGCATCGCCATTCGAGGCTATCTGAGCCAGTTGGGGCCTCACGAGTTGCCATTCAAGGATTGGGAGGCGGTCAATCAGAATCCGTTTTTCTCTGCCGACCCGGATATGGTGCCCAAGCTCGAATCATTCATGGATGAGCTGCGCAAGGCTGGTGATTCAGTCGGGGCTAAGATCACGACTATTGCCGAACAGGTGCCAGTTGGGTGGGGTGCGCCGGTCTATGCCAAGTTGGATTCAGATTTGGCTGCTGCGATGATGAGCATCAATGCGGTGAAGGCGGTCGAGATTGGGTCTGGTTTTGCATCAGTGGCTCAGCGAGGGTCCGAACATGGCGATGAACTGACGCCAGAGGGCTTTCTCTCCAACCATGCCGGCGGCATTCTCGGTGGCATTTCCACGGGGCAGGATGTTGTCGTGACAATCGGTATCAAGCCGACCTCGAGCATCCGCATTCCGCGCAAGTCGATCGACAAGCAAGGCAACCCGGTCATGGTGGAAACCAACGGCCGTCACGATCCCTGTGTCGGCATCCGTGCGACACCGATTGCCGAAGCCATGTTGGCACTGGTGCTGATGGACCATGCCTTGTTGCATCGCGCCCAAAATGCCGACGTGACGACGGCGACACCGAAAATAGCTGGCTCGATAAAACAGGCGATCTCACAGGGAAAAATTCAATCCGCCTCCAAGATCAATCCTGATCCTGCCGAAGCATGACGAGTCAGTTCCCGACTGCACACTGCTTTCTATAGGTGGAAGGTCGTGAGAGATATGGTTTCTACTGCGGTGCACGCCCATCAAACGCGCGAATCTCAACCGTCTGCAGGGTCGCGATTAAGCCTGAGTGGACCTGTTGCTCAATGAATGTAAGAAACCCCTCTACTCTCTCTCGGGAATCTAAAATCTCGATGGTAATAGGAAGGTCTTCAGCCAATCGTTCGATCTTGAAGGTGTGAATCACGCGGGTGTGGGGTCCGAAGCCATGAGCCCACGGTAGACGGTGGCTCCGGCGAGTTGTTGCGTGTGAGCCTGTGCAACGATCCATTCATAGAGAGGCCGCCCGGCGTGTTTATCGCTTTCCCCGACGTAGATTCTCAGTAGACATCCGTGCTCTATGCGCATCGATCATTTCCAAAGTAGATAGGCAGTGGAGTAGCCGAGCCATACGGCAACGAGGCTCAGGAGTAGATGGCCGACGATATTTCCTCCGGCGAGCCACAGTTCTCCGTCACGCAGCAGGTTCATCGTTTCGTTGCCGAACGCCGAGAACGTGGTAAACCCTCCCAGTAGACCGACGATCAGAAAGGCCCGGGTTTCCCCGGAGAGGACACCTCGCTGATCGGCAAGCTCAGCTATAAATCCAACCAGCGCACATCCCACAAGATTGACGGCCAGGGTGCCGAATGGAAACTGGATGCTCTTGCTCAGCTGTTGTGCATAGCCGCTCACGAGGTAGCGCAAGATCGATCCGATGAACCCGCCTGTGCCGATGAGAAATAGGGTACGCAGGATGGGACTCTCTCGAAAATGTGAGCGTGATTGCTGGGCCATTGTACCCAAGTAGCTTCGTCGAGTCACGGAATTCACTATGGTTCTGGTGGAAGGCTCATAGTACAATCGCGACGCAAAGCAACTGAGGCAAAAGAATACACACATGATCGACATCTATACAGACGGTGCCTGCAGCGGGAACCCTGGGCCCGGGGGCTGGGGGGTCTTGCTGCGAAATGGTGAGTCTGAGACAGAGCTTTGTGGTGGTGAGCTGGGGACGACGAACAATCGGATGGAATTGCTCGCGGTCATTGAGGCGTTGCAGTTCCTTGCACAGCCGGTGACGGCACGGGTCTACACTGATTCGCAATATGTTCAGAAGGGTATCAGCGAATGGATCCACAGCTGGAAGCGGCGAGGGTGGAAAACCGCCGGTAAGGAGCCGGTGAAGAATGAGGACTTGTGGCGGCGGCTCGATGCGCTGGCTGCCACTCATTCACTCGAATGGCACTGGGTCCGAGGGCACAATGGTCATCCAGAGAACGAACGGGCCGACGCATTGGCTCGCGCTGGTCTTGAACAGGCTCGGGACGCGGGGCGACCAGTTGGTGGCCCAATTGTCCCTCGCGTCTCAGAGACGATTCGACCAGCGAGTGCGCCTTCTATTCTCGAGATCGAGCATGCAACGGTCTATCGAGATGAGACCTGTGTGTTTTCGGATTTCTCATTTACTCTCCAAGAAGGTGAACATGTAGCGATTCTTGGTCCTAATGGAGGAGGGAAATCGACATTGCTCAGATTGCTCTCAGGCGAAGTGCATGCGATGCCCAAGGACGAAACGCGGATGGCGCTCTTTGGTGAGGAGCGTTGGAACGTCTGGGATGTGCGGAAGCAGATCGGCATTGTGTCGCACGATCTCCAACGAGAGTATCTGATCTGTGCCGAAGGATTGAACGTCATCCTCTCTGGGTTTTATGCGAGCAACGACACCTACGAATACCAACAGTTCAGCAAAACCCAGCTGACCAGGGCGTATGAGGTGATGCAGGAGTTGGGGATTGCATCCTTAGCCAGTCGCCGCTTCGGCCATCTTTCTACCGGCGAGCAGCGACGGTTTCTATTGGGCCGGGCGCTGGTGCATGACCCGCCGGTGTTGGCTCTGGATGAACCGACAAGTGGCCTCGATCTCAAGGCCTGCTTTCAATATCTCGATCTCCTGCGTATTCAACTCACGAAAGGAAAGACCGTTCTGCTCGTGACGCACCATCTGCATGAAATTCCACCGGAGATCAATCGCGTGATCTTCCTGAAAGAAGGGAAGATCCTCGCCGACGGCCCGAAGCGAACACTCCTCACCAACGAACTGGTCAGCCGGCTCTTCGACAGTCAGATCACCCTCGTTCAGGTCAAGGGCTGGTATCAGGCCTTACCAGGGTAGGAGCCGTCGCGTTCTTTCCCTCCTCAAACCTCAGTGTTTTTGACGAACTTCGTCTCGATCGATAGGCTTTAGCTGCGGTAGTTGCTTAAGGCGAAGGTATACGTGGTCGAGGATCTATTCAAACGTCAACACGTGCAGCGGCTGGCTACACTGCTCTTTCTGGCCTGCTTCATCGGGAAACATTGGATGTGAGATTCGTGAGGAAACAATGACATGCTCGGATGCTTCGATGGGCTGTAACGAGAATTACTCGCACGGTATGCAGTCAGCTCTCCTCTCAGGCAGGGCATCTCTCGTTTGTGCTTCTACCCAGCGCTCCCCCTGGGGGAGCCGCTCTATCCTCGAGCCAATCAAGTAGCGGCACAAGACGATTAGGCGGGATAATGTTTTGTGTATTGATAACAACGGTGTGCCGTTTGTTGTAAGTCGCTACTGTAACACGAAAGCTCGGGAAGTTACGGTCACAGCAGCCATCGAACTTGGGAGAAGAAATCACTCCGGGTAGTTTGAAAAACTGGGCCTCTTGCACAAGTTCATTCAAGTGGGCCTGCTCCACTGCTGATTCGGTTTTTTGATCAATCTTCATAATCTTGCGAACACCGACATAGCCCTGATAGACGATTTCGGCGCAGACTCTGATTGACTCAGGGGTGGTTTCTGCCTTCAACGACTTCTCCCCGATGATTGTGATCATCAATACAATTGTAACCAGTAGAAGCAGTTGGCTCATCTCAACTCCAAGAGTATCTGTGGAGTGAGGATTCGTCAAAATAATGGAACTAATGTTTCAACCAGAGTTGGCTTACTGCGGAGTCGTTCAAGGTTAAGGCAAGGATTTGCCTGCTTGAGGTCGGAGGCTACTTTTTCCGAAATCCAAAAAATGTTCCGGCGCCGGCGGCGCCGGCTGAGGGGAGATAGCCAGTCAGCACGTCTTTGAAACCCTGGGCTTTGCCTCGACCCCAATCAAGGATATGATTCACATCTGCTTGGATCAAGCTCCAATCCAGATGAATCCAGCCGGTGGTTTTGAGGATGACGATGAGCGCTGCCAATGAGGCACCAACCAATAGGGCGAGCTTGACGGTCTTCCGGACTGCCCATCCAAGTAAGAACCCTCCCAGGAAGCTGGCTCCCCCATTGGCGAGGACCGGCGACATCAGGTCGGTGAGCCAGGCGCCGACTCCGGCGGCGGTTGTTGCGCTGGCGGCAAGAAACGATTTGGCGGCCCAGGGGGGGTCGGAGAGGATTGGTGCGAGTGTTTTCGCAAGAAAGCTGCTCTGAGGTGTAGGCGCTGGGGTGTTCATAGCCGTTTCGTGTCAAATGTGTTGCAGACTGAGGGGTCGCCGGACTCGAGCCCACGCTTGAGCCAGGTCATCCGTTGTTCAGATGAGCCGTGGGTCCAGCTTTCCGGCTGGACATGGCCACGCGACATTTTCTGCAATCGATCGTCCCCGATGGCTGCTGCCGCGCGGAGCCCTTCCTCGAAATCGCCCGGTTCGATCACGTTCCGTTCGCGCTTGGCGTGATGCCCCCAGACGCCGGCGTAACAATCGGCCTGGAGTTCCATTCGCACTGACAGGGCGTTGCCTTCAGCTTCGGAAGCCTGTCGCTGGAGGCGGTGCACTTTTTCCGCGACGCCGAGCAGGTTTTGGACATGGTGGCCGACTTCATGGGCGATCACATAGGCTTGGGCGAAGTCACCGGCTGCTCCGAGTCTATGCGCCATCTCGTCGAAGAAGGCAAGGTCTAGATAGACTCGGTGATCGTTCGGGCAATAGAACGGACCCACCGCTGACGAAGTCGTGCCGCATGCCGACTGGACGGCGCCAGAAAAGAGCACCATACGTGGGTCCTCGTACCGAGGACCAAGGAGGTTTCGCCAGGTGGTTTCTGTGTCTGCGAGGACGACAGAGGCAAACCTGCCGAGTTGGTCTTGAGGGGCGCCGACTGGTCCTGACTCTGATGGGGCCGAGGGAGCCATTGTCTCGGTCACACCCTGGACGCCGGTGATCATATTGAAAACAGTCAGCGGGTTGGCTCCGGTGAAATAGCTGACGGCGAGCACCAGTACGATCGTGCCAATGCCGAAACCCCCTTTCCCTCCGAGCCGGGCCGGGCCCATACCGCGACGATCTTCGATGTTGTCGCTTTCGCGTTGATCTTCGATACGCATAGGCGATGTCTTTCATTCTAAGGAATCAGTCTGATTCCTTCTCCATTGATTGGATAAACTTGTCTGCTTCAGCAATGGAACGGTTCATGTCTTTGACCAGCTGATCAACTTGCGCATCAACCTTGACGAGTTCGCCCTTGATGGCCGCTAGCGCCCGGGCGTTCAAGTTATGTTTCAGGTAAAGGACTTGGTCTCTCAGTGGTTTCAGGACCGGTTCGATCCGCTGCTCGGCCCGTTTCATCGCCGAGAGCATCTCTCGGTAGCGCCCCTTCGTTTGGGTGAGTTTAGTCTGACTCTTCCGGCGCAGGTCGGCGTTGGAATATTGGCCAAGCTCCGTTTCCCACTCGGAAAAGAGCGCATCGGCGACGCTTTCAACATCGGCAATCTTTTTCCGAACGGTTTTCGCGCCGTCTTCGCTGTTCTCGAGTTCGCCATTCAACTTCTTATAGGTCGCTTCCAGGTCGCCCCCGTCATAGGAAACCACTTGCCCGAATTGCTCCAGGGTAGTTTGAATTTCTTTTTTCGCGTCTTCCTGAGCGTCTCGCGCCGACTTGACACGGCTGCTGAGAATATCGCGTTTGGCATACCCCATCTTTTCCATGGTGGCCATATAGGCCTTGTCGCAAGCAGAAAGGCTGAACGACATGACGAGGAGCATGACGCCAAGAACTATCTTCAACATGATGACCTCATTCTACTGGGATGTAGTTTCGCTGAGCTGGTGACTCTGAACAGCCACCTTGGGTATTCGTATCATAACTGAAGAACGCACAGGGTGAAAGACCCTAAGTCGTCGCGTTCACGAAGAGAGAGGTGTAGAAACAGGCCAGCCATCGCGCTATAGTGTGGACATGCGTCTGACGTCTTGCAAATTGTGGTGGGTCATGGCGATCGGGCTGGTCGCGGCCTGCTCCTCGCAGAGAGTGATTCCGGAGGCGCTGGAGCCACTAGTCGAGCGAGCGGTGAAGTTTCATGAAGTGGTGGCCGCTCCTGATTCATACCAGGGCAAGATTGTGGTGTTCGGTGGCGAGGTCTTGAAGGCGAAACGACTCAAGGAAGGAACGCAGATTGAGCTGTTGCAGTTACCGCTCGACAGAGGAGAGCGACCGATTCTCGACCGTCAACAATCGCAGGGGCGATTTCTTGTGATTCAACAGGAGTTTCTCGACCCCGCGACGATAGTTGAGGGGACAAAGATGACGATTGTCGGAGAACTGTCTAGGTCAAAGGTCGAACACCTCGACGATGTCGAATATCGATACCCGGTGTTGATCGTGAAACATCTGCATCTATGGCCAGCGCGATCGGATGACGATGCTCGACCGCGGCCTCGATTCTCGATCGGGGTCGGTGGTGGGACGGGAATGGGAGTTGGTGGGGGTGGCGGGTTCGGGATCGGATTCTAATTCGTCGAGAGACATGCCGCGTCCATGGACGTGAAATACGAAGGCCAGCCAGCGACCAGACCAGTTCTTCCCACGAGAGTATTTTGACACTCCTGTAAATGTTCTTGTAGAGACGTGGCCCCTATTAACCGACTGTTCCTACGAGCCTGGTCTCGTGTTTTTGGCATGTTCACGTCAAGGAGGTATCGCGTTGCCTGCTTGCGTGTGCTGAATGGAGCATGATATGCAAGCATATGTGAAAACTACCAAGGCCGTCACGAGGAGAAGGAGAATGAGTAGATGAAACAGACACGGCAGACTCGGAAACGGAAGGAGAGGGTCACGTTGTCTCTCTCTGCCGATATGGTTGAACGGTTGCGAACCGTGGTGTATTGGAGCCCTAAACTGACGCTGACCGGTGTCGTCGAATCGGCGATCCAATCCGCGCTCACGAAGCTGGAGAAGGGGAAACGGTTCAAGAAGCGAAGGGGGAAGCTCGCTGTCGGCCGGCCGCGCAAAGACCAATCGTCCTGACGGCGGTTCTCGATTGAGGGCGCACAGCTTTGTGAAGGCCGGGGAAGGGAAACCGAGAAGACGGATTCAGAAATTCCGAAGCGGTGAAGGATGATGAATCATGCCCCGATTCAAGCGAAGCCTGTTGGTTCTTCTACTGCTCATCTTTTGTGTGGGTTGTGATCAACTCACGAAAGAGGCAGCCCACCAATACTTGGCCCTCCAGCCGCAGCAATCATGGTTCCATGATACGGTTCGCCTCCAATATGCAGAGAACACCGGGGCTTTCCTGAGCCTCGGCGGAGATCTCTCCGAGGGGTTACGCGTCTTTCTCTTCCAGGTATTCCCTGCCTTGTGCCTCGTCGCCTTGGCGATGGTTCTCTTTGCTCAACAGATACCGCTGTTCACCGCCATTGCCTGGAGTCTCGTGCTGAGCGGCGGGCTGGGCAATCTCTTGGATCGCATCATGAATGATGGTCGCGTGATCGACTTCATGAACCTCGGCATCGGCAGTCTCCGTACCGGGATCTTCAATGTGGCCGACGTCTGCATTACCACAGGTGTTGTGCTGCTCGTAATTCACACATTCCAGCCACCACGCTCGTCAGTGCAGGGATAGATCGAATTTCCAGTTTTCTCACCCCGACTTGTTCCACTCAACTCCATCCTTCCGAAACTTGAGGTTGAATCCTAGAAAATATTT
>SWDO01000007.1:50427-58446 GCA_005116895.1 Nitrospira sp.
CATGTACGCTCGGAGCAGGGCGTTGATACTTGTCTGATACCCTGGCCCTTTGGCTTTGAACCATTCCAAGACCTGACGGTCCAGGTATATCGTGACGGCAGTTTTCGACTTGGGCAGCCGTAGTACGGCATGTTTGAAGAAGGCTTTCTCTTGCTCTGGGATGTCGGAGGTGTCGATATCCTTATCCTTGTGCGCATCAAGTCTTGCCCAGTTCGTCCGCGATCGCTTCTTGGTAGTGCGTTTCTTCACGTTTGTTCGTCTTTCTTGCTGGGACGATGCGGATCGAGTTTGATTTGCGTCCGACAATGACGCTGGGGTGTGGACGAATTTCTTAATTGAAGTCCCACGGCGTCGACGAAAGCTTTCGGAGCAAGTCACGGCTGGCATGTGCAAGAGCCGCGATTCCTACACGGTTCCCTTGAATTCCGTAGACGATGCGATAGTGGCCGACGATCAGTTCCCGTATGCTTGCATCTTTATATTCCGGCACCATTCGTCCTAGCTTGGGGAATGTCTGCAATCGATCGATGGCGAGGAGGATGCGGTCGGCAAAGTTGGCAGCGTAAACTGGAGAATCTTGAGCAATGTAGGTGATGATTTCGTGGAGGTCTCGGCGCGCTCCTACCGTCCAGATGATTTTTGCCACTTCGCGATACTCCGTTTGACCTGCTCGTGAGAAATTGTTTTCCCTGTGGCGAGTTCTTCGAGACCACGATCTACGCGTTGACGGAAGTAGAGTTCGTACATGATGTCTTCCACCGAAGACTTGTCCGACATCTGCGCGATCATTTTAAGTACCGCTTGCTTAGTCCCCTTGGGCATAAGTCCCCTCATTAAGGTTGTGCCGTATTCTGCTATATCCGCTCTATCTCCGCAATGATTGTGTGATATCCACTGGCCCCGGCTGGTTGCGGTCGCACAATCTCTGCAATTTGTAGTTGCCCCTTTGTGTCCGTTGCACGAACGACCGTTTGAAACTTCCCTGGCTTTGGCGCGCGCCAAGTATAGGTCCAGATGACCCAGGAGTAAGGCGACATGGGTGGCTCGATTTTGCAATCACTCCACGTGCGGCCTGCATCAAAGCTCAATTCTACTTTGCCGATACTGTTCGATCCGCCGAAGGCGATGCCTCGAAACGTGTGCTCTGGTCCACGGAGTGTTTGGTAATGCCCGGGTGAATCGATGCGCGAAAATACTTTGATTGTGCCGTCGTCGGTCCACCCCTTGCGCTGCCAATAGCCCTTGTAGTCTCCGGGATAGACTTCAATCTCAACGATCCACTTCACATTTTTGATGCCGTACAGGCCGGGGACGATGAGGCGGATCGGGAAGCCGTGTTCCTTAGGGAGTTTTTCACCGTTCATCAAAAAGGCGATCATCACGTCGTCTTGCATTGCGCGGGTGAAGGGAATGCTGTCGTCGTAGCCGTCGATGCCGCGAAAAACGACATCGCGCGCCGTCTCAGTATCTGCGCCGCAATCGAGGAGCAGCTTCTTCAGGGAGATGCCGCGCCAGGTTGCTGTGCCCATACTGTCGCCCCCTGGCAGGGTATCGATGCACATCAAGGTGGAGATTTGATCGTAGGAATCACGGTTCAAAATGTCGCGCCAACCCAGCGACATGGGCGTTTGGACAGATCCTTTGATGTGCAGTTTCCACTGTTCAATGTTCAAATCGCGCGATGCGGACACGGCTCCGTCAGCGTAGTTCACTACGTAAAATTTTGAGTTTGGCGTAAAGTACGTCGTGTCGCGGGGAGGAACGGCGAACATGCGGCCGAAGACGCCGCCGAGAGCATCGCACCCTCCGGTTATTCCTGCCGTTGCGACGAGACCGAAGGTTTGTAGGACCGTGCGACGTCTCATGCCCAGTGGTGATTCGCTGTTTCTCATATTTTTTCGATTATACATGAAAAAGTTGCTTGACACTCGGGGGGGAGTCTTGTTATCTTCCCACTCGTTCGAGGGCAGAGGGCGGATGAGTTCTTGCCTGCATACCGCATCCAGGAGGAGCGGTGCCTGAGGGAAACTACCCGAATTTTTTGAGTGGGTCCCTTGACATGAGAGTGCGCAACATTTATATTGCGCCTCCCGCGTCACGAATGTGATGTTTTGTTCTTTGAAAACTGAATAGAGGAAGTTAAGCAAGGTGTAAGGTGTATTGAAGTGGTGGCCCTTGGTCCAAATTCTAAGAACACCTTTTGAGAGTTTGATCCTGGCTCAGAACGAACGCTGGCGGCGCGCCTAATACATGCAAGTCGAGCGAGAAGACGTAGCAATACGTTTGTAAAGCGGCGAACGGGTGAGGAATACATGGGTAACCTACCCTCGAGTGGGGAAGCTTTGAAGCTTGGGCGCTAGTCCAGGTGGAGCCGAAACGTGAAATACCAGCCTTGTTGACATGGATGTCTAACCGCGGCCCCTTATCGGGGTCCGGGACAGTGTCTGGTGGGTAGTTTGACTGGGGCGGTCGCCTCCAAAAAGGTAACGGAGGCGTTCAAAGGTTCCCTCAGGCTGGTCGGTAATCAGCCGTCGAGTGTAAAGGCAAAAGGGAGCTTGACTGCGAGAGTGACAGCTCGAGCAGGGACGAAAGTCGGGCTTAGTGATCCGGTGGTTCTGTGTGGAAGGGCCATCGCTCAACGGATAAAAGGTACGCCGGGGATAACAGGCTGATCTCCCCCAAGAGTTCACATCGACGGGGAGGTTTGGCACCTCGATGTCGACTCATCGCATCCTGGGGCTGAAGCTGGTCCCAAGGGTTAGGCTGTTCGCCTATTAAAGCGGTACGAGAGTTGGGTTCAGAACGTCGTGAGACAGTTCGGTCCCTATCTGTTGTGGGCGGAGGAGAGTTGAGAGGGGCTTTCACTAGTACGAGAGGACTGTGAAGGACGGACCTCTGGTTTGCCGGTTGTCGCGCCAGCGGCAGTGCCGGGTAGCTATGTCCGGTAGCGATAATCGCTGAAAGCATCTAAGCGAGAAGCGTGCCTCAAGATAAGCTCTCCCGTAGCAGTATGCTACCTAAAGACCACTTGTAGACTACGAGTTTGATAGGCTGGGTGTGGAAGGCGTGTGAGCGCTGTAGCTAACCAGTACTAATCGGTCGTGCGGTTTAACATCCTTTGCTCCTGATAGACATGGTCTGCGCGAAGCGCGAGTGCTGAGTATCGAGTTCTGAGTGCTAAGTTAATAGCCTCTGAACCACTCAGGACTCAGCACTCATCGCTCAGCACTATTCAGAATGTTCCCGGTGGCCTTACCGGAGGGGCCACACCCGTTCCCATCCCGAACACGGAAGTTAAGCCCTCCAAGGCCGATGATACTGCTGCTGTGAGGCAGTGGGAAAGTAGGACGCTGCCGGGTTACAAAAAGAAGCCTGCTGGTGAAAGCCAGCAGGCTTTCTTATTTTTTAGGCTGCGCAGAGAAACCTATTTTCCATGAAGAATCTCAAAGAGATTTATTCGGCCACGGCAATTACGATAAAGCAATGGTGAGTGGACGGGACGCACGAGGAGAAGATTTACTGGTTGCCGTCTATCCTCTGAGGAGGACGGATCATGAAAAAAAAGAAACCAACCGCATCATCAGTGCGCGGCAATCAATCCGTATAAGGAGCGGAAGGCATATTCCTGACTCAGCTATTGATTTTTCAGATTTACCTGAGCTGTGAGATGAATAACTGAAGCGAATGTCTCGGATCGGGCAACCCGCTACAAGAAAGAAGAGCAGGCAGAGTTCAACAGACTGTTGGTGGTTTCTGTGGGAATCGCAGCCCGGGACATCTCAAAGACAAGCTGCGCCTCACGTATGAGGTGAAAGGCCATGAGGTGGTCATTGTGGAGCGGAGGCCTCGGTGGGATAACGAGACGGAGTGGACTGAAACGCCGGTGGCCAATCTCAAATTCATTCGATCCGTAAACAAATGGCGGCTGTATTGGATGCGTGTCGATATGAAATGGCACAAATATCCAGGGCTCTCATCGAGCCATCGCCTTGATGTTTTGCTTCAAGAGATCGATGCCGACCCGCTGGCCTGTTTTTTCGGCTGAGCGCGACAGGCAATTCAGCTGCCCGTTTCAGCAATGTTGGGTTGCAAGACTTGGCCCTCATTGGCTGTCACGCGACGAGAAGTCGTTCGATGTAGGAGTGCCAGGCGTAGCCCCACTCGGATGCTAGGAAAGAATCGACGGAGGAGCGGATCGTCGAAAAGAGGCGAGGACAATCGGTACATTCGTGACTTCCGCCCACGAGAGCATCGTGATCTCCTGTCCGACCCCGAACGATTGGAGCAGCAGGAAGAGACCGAAGCTGAGAGCAATGATGCCGGGCCAGATCATCGAGAGAGAGCCAAGAACGAAGATGAACACCATCGCGGCCACTGCGTCGCGGGCAAGTTGGCTTTTGGCTATGAGCATACATTCTCCTTCCCTGGCTTGCTCTTTGCCGAAAAACGCGAGCAGTGTTCGTTGTCTTCATCGTAGGATAGCTCCTTAGGAGACCTAATTAGCAACAGAGAAAAAGGCCTAGTACCGGTTAGGGCTATTGCCAGGGTGGCAACTGATACAGTTCGACGTCAACACCGAAGACGAAATAAAGTGGTCGGGAGTCTGTAGTCGAAACAAGTTTGTTTGGACGATTGTACTTAGTCGGGTCTACCCTGAATCTATTGGTCTTCTCCGCGAGAGGTGACGACGATTCTGTGCAATTGACGATGCCGCAGTCTGCCTAGTGGGTGCTTCATCGATGTTGAGATGAAAGAGGTTGCCCGCGAGAGCAGGCAACCTCTTTGGAACATCAGGCGGCTTTTGCGGGCTTCTGAATCTGCCTTGTTGCTGCGGCCACGACGCTGTCTACCGTGAACCCGAATTTCTTTTGGAGTTCTTTGAGGGGAGCCGAGGCGCCAAACGATGTCATACCTATGATCTCGCCTGTCAGTCCGGCATACGTCGCCCATCCAAATGTGGAGGCCTGTTCCACGCAGACCCGTGCCGTGACGGTTGGAGGAATCACGCTGTCGCGGTATTCTTGAGATTGATGCTCGAATAGTTCCCAGGAGGGCATGCTCACCACGCGAGCTCTGATCCCTTTTCCCTTCAGCTTCTCTCCTGCCTCAAGGCAGAGTGAGACTTCACTGCCGCTGGCGAGGAGCAGCACGTCCGGTTTTCCTCCTGGCGCGTCGGCCAACACGTAGGCTCCTTTTGCCACTCCGGACGCAGGTGCATATTTAGTGCGGTCAATGGTCGGAAGGGCCTGGCGAGTTAGAATCAATGCCACCGGCTCGTGCTGCATGTGCATGATGACTCGCCAGGCTTCGGACACTTCGTTCGCATCGGCAGGCCGAAGGACGATGAGATTCGGAACGGCTCGCAGTGAGGCCAGCTGCTCGATCGGCTGGTGCGTGGGGCCATCCTCGCCAACCCCGATCGAATCATGCGTGAAAATGTGGATGACGGGGATTTCCATCAGCGCGCTCAATCGGATCGCGCCCCGGCTGTAATCACTGAAAATCAGGAAGCCGGAGCCATAGGGGCGCACTTTAGAGAGCGAGAGCCCGTTTAACACGGAGACCATCGCGTGTTCCCGAACGCCGAAGTGGAGGTTACGGCCACCGCGATCCTTCGCAGTGAAATCGCCGGCTCCCTCGAAGATCAAGCGGGTCTTTGTTGATGGGGCCAGGTCCGCCGACCCTCCTAAGAGCCACGGGACGTTTTTCGCCAGGGTGTTGAGGATTTTGCTCGAGGCATCGCGGCCGGCGACTCCTTTGGCATCGGGAGGAAACACCGGGAGATCCTTGTCCCACCCCTCAGGCAGTTGGCGCTGTTGCATGTGAGAGAGGTGATTGGCGAGCTGAGGGAATTGTCGCTGATAGTCTTCAAGCTTGGCCATCCAGGCCGCGCGCGCCTCGCGCCCACGCTGTCCTATGCCCTCCTGGAAATGTTCGCGGACGCCGCTTGGCACCAGGAACTTTTCGTGTTCCGGCCAGCCGTAGTTCCGTTTGGTCAGCCGAATTTCTTCTTCGCCCAGCGGTTCGCCGTGTGCGGCGTGGGTATCTTGTTTGTTGGGAGAACCATAGGCGATATGGCTATCGACGATGATCAGCGTCGGGCGATCCGCTTCCCGTTTAAACGTGGTCAAGGCCCCTTCGAGCATGTCGAGATCGTTGGCGTCGCCGACCCGGGTGACATTCCATCCATATCCCACGAATCGTGTGGCCACGTCTTCACTGAAGGCCCAGTCTGTGTGCCCTTCGATCGTGATCTTGTTGTTGTCGTAGATCCAGCAGAGGGTGGACAGCTTCAAATGCGCCGCCAGGGACGCCGCTTCTCCTGTGACGCCCTCCATCATGCAGCCGTCTCCACCGGAAGTCCAGCGGTATTCCGGGTGGCCTGCGCACTTGCTGTTGAGCTGGCGAAAGTGTTTGAGGTCGTCCAGCTGTACCGAGAGCTCGCCCAGCCGTTCGTATTGAGGATTGACTGCCTTCACCCCGGTTAAATGCAGCAGCGAATAGAGGAGCATGGAGGCGTGCCCCATCGACAGCACGAACCGGTCCCGGTTCGGCCAAATAGGATCGTTCGGATCAAATCGTAGGATGCGTTGCCAGAGACAGTAGGCTACCGGCGCCATGGCCATCGGTGTTCCAGGGTGGCCTGAATTAGCTTGTTGCACGGCATCCATCGAAAGAGTGCGGATCGTGTTGATGCAGGTCTGGTCGAGTTGTGCGTTCGTCACCATGGCCCCCTTGTTCTGGTGGTGTGTTCCTGGAGTGTTACCGTCGATGGTTCTCTTCCATTTATGTCGGTTGTTTCGATCGCAGGCTTGAGAGATGGCGTTAAGAAGATGTGAGGGAACCACACACGATGGGAGCCTCAGCGGGTCATTGTTGCCTCCATACCCGCGTGGAATCTAGTAATTGACAGGACTCACTTCTGTACGTAGCCTCGGGGCAACGAGGCGCTGTGAGCATGTTTCTCCAGATCGTTGTCGGGCTGATGCTTGGGTATGCCGTTGTTTCACTCCTGGAATCTCTCATTCACCGGGTGATCTACCATGCGGGACCTCGAACCCGTCGGCTCTGGGCACATTATCCACGGATCAGTGGACCCTTCCAGCGCACCTACTTCTCCCATGGCATCGTCCATCATCGATGGACCTTTCGTCGAGATTTCGTGGCACAATTCACCAGTGAGCACGAGAGGGAACGGCTCGATCAGAGCCTGCAGGGGCCTCAGGGTGTATTGATTCGGCGAGAGCACTACGGCATGACGTTGCGTGGCGTTGGGCGAGTTATTGTCACGTCTGGTGTCCAGCAGTCTGAATCAAGCGGCGACCTGGTCTGACTGTGTTGCCTCGATTCCATCCGTGAATTTCACGCCCGTGGTGACTTTGGCCAAGTAGTCCTACCCGCGCTGGCGCCGCCAGTTCTTTTCCGCACACAACCCCAGCTTGAACATCATGTGCAGCATCCCATCCCGCGTCAGGCAACCCTTCGATCGATTGGTTCTGTGCCGGATAGTCCCGAAGGTGGACTCGATCGGGTTGGTCGTCCGGATACTCTGCCAGTGCTGCGCCGGGAAATCGTAAAAGACCAGCAACTCCTCACGATCCTTCTGCAAGCACAGCGTCGCCTTCGGGTACTTAGGCGCATAGGTCCTGATGAACCAGTCAACGGCCCTCTCGGCCTCTTCCTTGGTGTCGGCCTGCCAGATCTCATGCAGCGCCTGCTTGGCCTTGGGTTGTGCCGACGTTGGCAGACCGTTCAGCACATTCATGGTCTTGTGCATCCAGCAGCGTGGCTGGCGGGTATCGCCATAGACCTCTTCCAGCGCGGCCCAGAAGCCCATGGCGCCGTCGCCAATCGCCAGCCTGGGAACGTTCATGCCCCGCGCTTTCAGCTTCAGCAGCACTTCCCGCCAGCTCTGGGTGGATTCCCGAGCGCCACCCTCAATGGCCAGAAACCGTTTCTCACCGCAGGCATTGACGCCGATGACCACCAGGGCGCAGAGCTTGGTCTGTTCCGCCCTCA
>SWDO01000007.1:58546-59940 GCA_005116895.1 Nitrospira sp.
GTGCGTAGTTGTCAGGACACCCGTCTGGATTGGAAGGAGACCGCGTCGTATCTCCGCTCAATCCTCGAGAAAGGCGCGTGTGAAGGTGTCGGTCAGGGGCTTCATCAAATACTGCACCAGGGTTCGTGCCCCGGTCTTGATGAGCACCTCCGCGGGCATTCCCGGCACCAGTTCAAGGTTGGCATCTCTCAAGGCCTGAAGGCCACTGGGAGAGACCTCCACTCGGGCCAGATAGTAGGCGGTCTCGCCGCTGGTGCTTTCTTTGGTGTCTCGCACAATCCGATCCGCCGAGAGACTAATCAGCGTCCCCTCGATCGTGGGCACATCACGGGTCTTGAACGCGCTGAACCGCACCTCCGCGATCTGTCCCACCGTGACCCGATCAATGTCGATGGGTGCGACTTGGGCTTCGATGATGAGCTTCTGATGTTGTGGGACGATGTCGAGTAGCCGGCCACCCGGGGAGAGCACGGCGCCGATCGTATGCACGGCCAACCCCAGCACCATCCCTGAGACAGGGGCCTTGATGACGGAGCGGTTGACCAGACTCTCCAGCGACTGCACTTTCTCGCGCAGTTGGAACAATTCGGCCTGGACGTCACTCAACTCTTTGGCGACTTCCCGTTGCAGGTCTTTGTGCAGCTGCAAAATCTTGAGTTCGATCTCTCCAATTTGCAACTCGCTCGCCGCCATATCGGACAGCAGTTGCCCGCGTTGGCCTTCGCTCTGAGTCAGGGCTCGGTCCAGTTCCTCGACCTTCTGCTTCTCGGTGAAGCCCTCCTTCAACAGACTCGTGAAGTCCGCGAGTTCTCCCCGATAGGACTCCACGAGTCGATCGCGGCTGAGGGTCTGCGCCTGCAGCCCTTTCACCTTGGCCCGGAGTTGCTCGATCTGTCGGCGATGCACCGCACTTGCCCCGTCGCTCGCTGCCCGGCGCACCGTCAATGTTTGATCTTGCAACCGCATGGCGTCCTGGACGCGCGGGTCGTCTCGGTGTGCAAGCAAGTCCTGGGGATAGTGTACGACCGGGAGCCCGTCGCGCTGCGCCGCCAGGCGGGCTTCTTGCGCGATCCGGAAATAGAACTGCCCTCGCAAGACTTCCAGCTGCGCACGCGATTGGGTATCGTCCAGCGTCGCGACAACCTGGTCGTGCTGCACGGAGTCTCCATCATGCACCTCAAGGCTCCGAATGATCCCGCCCTCCAGGTGCTGCACCGTTTTCCGGTAGTGCTCCACGGTAATAACTCCCGGAGCCAAGGCGGCGCTATGCAGCGGGGCCAGCGCCGCCCAGGCTCCGAATCCACCGAACACCACCAGCACGAGCGCAAACCCCTGCCGGCAGACCGCGCGGTCGTCGCTCAAGCCGTGACGTGGCGCGTCGAGCAATAGGTCAG
>SWDO01000007.1:60040-66831 GCA_005116895.1 Nitrospira sp.
TGCCTCGATTCCATCCGTGAATTTCACGCCCGTGGTGACTTTGGCCAAGTAGTCCTACCCGCGCTGGCGCCGCCAGTTCTTTTCCGCACACAACCCCAGCTTGAACTGACCGGGTCTTGCGCACATAGGGCGGTACCAGCGCGGAGCGGACCGTGACCGGCTCTCCGGGTTTGACCCGCACCTTGGGAATGCGAACGGTGATCGGCCCCAGGCCTGTCTGGATCTCCCGCTCCGGAAGGTCGCCGTTGCGGACCACGCCAGCCCTGCCGTCGGCCAGTAGCCGACCCGCGTGAGCGGCCAGCAATTCCTGCAACTCCGTTTCCACCGCCTGTTCAATCAATTGCCGCGCCCCAGCCCGCAGCAGCTCCGTCAGTGGGGCAAGACTCTCTGCTCGATCTTCCAGCGCAATGACGGTACTCTTGTTCATAGTGGCGTATCCTTGGGTTGCTTCGTTGTGTCGCAATCACAAATCAACCAGATACGCCGCTTCTTTTCAAACCCTCAAACACCAGATTTGGTTATAACTCGCGTTGGGATTGTCTGGTTCAATCTGCCGATGGTCCCCGTTTTGCTGCTCATCGGATTGGTGTGTGGCACCGCGGTCTATTCCTGCTTGGCCATGTCGTGTATCCCTATTTACATAGACCGCATGATGCGGTTGCTGGGGCATCCCCTGTCTTACGGTGGATGCTCAAGACAGGCTATATCCGGTTTCTGAGGCAACATCACTATCTTCACCATCGATACTCGGACTGCAATTTCAACTTACTCCTGGGAGGGGATGTAGTGCTTGGTCGGTACCGTGTGCCGACTGCTCAAGATTGGGATGAAATGTGTCGGCATGGTCTTGTTGTGGATGACGGCAGAAGGCGGGCGCGTTGCCCCCTCATTCTCCCTTTATCTTGAGGCCCTATTCCATCCGTAGAGCACGGCTGAGCGGTGCTGACTCCACCGTCCCATGATCCCTTCATCCCAGTTCTGACGTGTATGAGGTTCAACGCTGGTCCATACGAGGCGAATGACCATTCAGACCACCGGAATGACCAGGATGAGAATTCGAAAGGCAGTTGCGGAGTTCATGGGGACTTCTGCGCAGGCAGATGGCCAGGGGATATGCCAGTAAGACCCAGGCATCCAGAGCAGCGTGACAGATTCGTGTATGCCATTGTACTACGTACTGCGTGAGGAAGGGCTAGGGGGGAGTTGAACTCCGAGTATAGAGGAGGCTACGTATACTTCCGTTCTGGGCTTGGTCTATAGTGCGTTGGGTGAGTGACGCGCAAGGAGGCCTCATGGGTACATCGCGTGTTCTTGAGATCGCCGGTATCGTTGGGTTCATTGGGATCGTGGTTGGTTGTGTGCCGGCCCATCCGTACTCTAAGCAGGTTGATGGTGAGAAGGTCGTTGTCGACGTATTAAAGCCGGATGAGGTGAAAGGGCTAGGGGCCGGTGGGGTGAAACTCGTGGCTCCTGTGATCGCCGCAGGCGCTGTGCCGGTGGCTGTCCAGTATGTGGTCAAAGCTACGAGGCCAGTACTGAATGAAGATACGATCGAACATACGGCGACCTATGGTGGAGCCAAGGCGGCCAGCAGGTTTTATGCGGACGAAAAGACCGGCATCTCGGTACAATTCGGTGGGGTGAGAATTGCCCGATTCATTGTGAACGATGGGAAAATTCAGACTGCCGCACTCCTGACCTTTGCGGTAGACGCACAAGAACTCGTATCCAACGGCCAACTGCAGCTGGTTGGGGACTCCGCACTTGTGCACTTTGGGAAAGTCAAAGTGGAGGATCGGAAGTGGTATATCCCATGGACGTGGTTCAAGAAGGTTAGGGATCGCATCGATGCCGACGTGAATATTGTGATCGAGGGACATTGGATTGATGACAACGATGTGTCCCACCGAGAGGATCTAGCCGATCTCCATCTCCGCCTGAGTGATGTGAAGCTCGGAGACACCACCAATATCTCAACTGTCAGAAGTGAGTGGTTTCCGTTGATTCCCAGGAGTAAGAAACCGAAGCTGGGAACAGGGACGTATGTGGTGAAAGTCAACGTGACGGAATATGACGACTATGGGAAGCTGGTGAACGAAGTCTCGGACGAGGTCTCAACCAACAGGGCTGATTGGGTGAAGAAGATCAAGCAGAGTCTCATGCCGAGCCCATGATCGTGATCGACCGATATCCTAATTGCTCGGCAGTGCCAAGCCCAAACACGAACTCTGCTCCCTGCCCCTTAGCTGGATCGCATTTCCCACTGATTGCCCATCACGCCTAGCCGGTTGCGGTGCCGGCTCGGGTCGTCATGTGGAATCCCATCGATACTCATGCGGATGTCGGCATTGACGTGTCCCACGAGATAGTAACTGTGTTCCACGAGACCCTTGACGAGAGGGGTGCAGTCGACCTGGTGTACCTTATTATGCACGTGAGCTGGTCGCGCCGGACCGTTTGACCCCAGTCGATCCGGATTGCCTTTCGTGAAATCAGAAATGACGAGGGCGGCATCGCCGCGATTGTGGTAGACGCTAACGCTTCTGGCCAATTCGTGTACTCTGGCCAACGGTTGCCCCTGTTCCAGTGCACTATCGTCTACGTCGGGTGAACAGAGAAAGATGTGTTCGAAGATGCGGGGGAGCGCATTGCCAGGGGTGAAGGCATCGCACCGTTCGAGAGCGTTTTGTAAGAGGTAGTTGCCCATCGAGTGACAGAGGAGATGGAGATCTTGTTTGCAGAGCGCTTCTTCCGCTCGTCGCAGGCTGGCGAGAAAGTCCCGTACCTTTAGAATGCCGCGGCCGATAGCGTTGCCGGACCCGGCCGCCTCTGACCGATCCGATTTGTAGGAGACGAAGGGGAGTGCCATTCCGTCGGAGGGCCAGGTGAAAAGTACGACCTGCACCTGCTGCTCCGGGTCTCTCTCCGGACTGGAATTCAGCATGGTCTGCAGCGAGAGAGCCGTCCCGACGGCGTTGGTCCAGGAGACGTTGTAGCCATGGATAAACAGCAGCACGTCCGAATTCTTCCGCATGATGGTTTGCAGATCTGAGAACGCTGCCTGCGAGCCTAGCTTAATGTTCTCTTGTTGGTCTTCGGCGACCGACCGGTTGATCTTTTCCCGATAGGCCACGATGTCTGCGGACTCGGCGCATTTGGCCAGGTACTTGATGAGCCCCTCACCGTCGCCTTGTCCCATGCTGCCACAGTCCTTCTCGACAAATTTGGTCATCTTGGATTCATCGACTTTGACGAGGGCTCGGCCGAAACGAAGATTCTCGATGCCGTCATCGCTGAATTTTTTGCCATAGCCATCCGGGTGCCAGCGATCGTTGCCGAGGTGGTTGCGGTTGGTCGCGTAGAAGAGTCGTAATTCAGTCATGGTTAGAGCTCCTTCGGTCACGAACGTGAGATACTGTGGCGGTGCTGGGCAGTGGCTGCGTAGATGTGCTTATCGGCTTCGATGAGGAAAGTCAAGGCTGAGTAGCCGATCAATCGGGGAGTGAGCGTTCTGGAAGACTCCCGTGTAGCTCCGTCAGAAGAAACCGCCGAACCCGTGCGCGCGCGTCTCGGGAAGATTGTCCAGTCTCGTCCTGCTTCTTCCACGAACCAATCAAGGTGCTGTGGGCGTTGGTCGGTTTTCCCTCATGCTGGTATTCGTCAGCTGGGATTTCGCCGCTCAGAAACCGTTCGCCAAACTCTTTGCGTAGCGTGTGTTGTTTCGCGGGATCTGACATGCAGTCTGTTTCAAATCTCAGTCCATAAATCTTCGCAGCACTCCCACGTGCGCCCTGAAGATCGTCAACGGAGAGACCGAGTGATTGTTTGTCCGCATCAGTGGACCACCAAAAGGACAGAGGCAACGCCGGTTGAGCGACCACCGCGGCGCCAACGTGCGGATTGTCCAGCAGTGCCACAGGGAGGGGGCCGGTCATGCAGTTCCCTATCGCGCCCAGTCGCTGCGCTTGGTGGCGCTCTCCAATCTTCCGCACGACACCACGTAGCCATTCAACAAGGGGAGTGCTTCCATGAGAGGGAACGCCCCATTCGCCGCCAGGAAAGAAATCAACGAACCCTCGAAACCAATAGGCCCACAATCCGGAGGCCGGGGAGAACGTCCCTTTCTCGCCGAACAACAGTGGCACGTAGACGGTGAAATCTTTGGAGAGTTCTTCCGCATAGGCGAGTGTCCCTGGCGTCAGCCCCGTCAGCTCGTGGAGCAGGAGCACAGGCGGTTTCGAAGTGCCGTCATTGAGACAGAAAACCGAATGCGTTATTCCAGCATGTGTGAAGGGAGCCTCGAAGCATTCGGTCCAATTCAGTGTAGGCGTGCCTTCTTCTTTCGTATGCGGCGCGCATGTTCCCAACTGCGCGGCTCCACAGCCGGCCTGCAGGAAGAGCAAGGCTGCTGCAATCGCGCGAAAGAGAGAACGGCGAGGTGTTTTCATAGCTGTTGTACGCCACCAGGGATTATTATGTGTGCGGTCCAAGTCGCAGGTGATCCTGCCGAAGCTTGCCAGCCTTGACGCGCCAAGACAAGCCCGATGTTGGTGAGGTGTATACAGCAGGAGAGACGCGATGGCTCTCAATAGAGAGACTGGAGAGGTGTCGGGCTGGTTCAGGATTTCCAAGAACGGCACTAGGCCTGACTGGCAAGCAGGGCTCACGTCAGTTGTACAGTGGCTCAATAGGAACCGCGATGTAATCATCAGCAGCGAGGGCCTGTCGGCCACGCACTGAATCTTACTGAATCAACCTCAGCACTTCTCGTGTGGCTGGCGTCTGTAGTTTGCGAAGTGCGTGAGCCTCGATCTGGCGAACCCGTTCCCGGCTTAAGTCCAACTGTTCGCCGACCTCGACCAAGGTCATCATCTTGTCGTGAGAGAGGCCGAAGCGCATGCGAATCACGGCGTTTTCTCTTGTGCTGAGCGGGCTCAGTAGGCGTTCGAGTTCCTTTTCTCGTTCGAGCTGATGGATAGAGCTGTCCGGTGGTGCGGTCTGATGATCGGGAAGAAGCTCGCCTAAGACGGTCTGACCATCACCGACAGGTGTCTCCAGTCCGAGAGGGTTTTGAAAAGCGGCCAAGGTGGTGCGTACTCGTTCTGGACGGAGTCGAAGGGTTCGAGCGATGTCCTCTATCTGCGGGGGCTCTCCGAGTTGCAGCTCCAATCGTCGTGTGGCGCGGGCAATGCGACTTGCGGCCTCGCATTGGTGAACGGGCACACGGATTACACGGGATTGCTCGGCGAGCGCTCGCGTGATGCCTTGGCGGATCCACCAGGTCGCGTAGGTGCTGAACTTGAATCCCTTGCGGTATTGAAAGCGTTCCGCCGCCTTCATCAGGCCAATATTTCCTTCCTGGACCAGATCGAGCAGCGTGAGGCCGTGTGTGATGTACCGTTTTGCGACATCGACTACCAGGCGCAAGTTGCGCCGGACGAGCTCCTCTTTCGCGTCTTCCAGCTGACGGCCTGCCGTTCGTATTTCCGTCAGCATAGTCAGGAGTTGCTGACGGACCTCCGGTACCACGAGGCTGCCCTCTGCGGTTGATCCAGCCCAAGCACTGAGAAGTGTGTCGGCTCGATCCAGTGCAATGGCAGAGAGACCGCTCAGACGTCGGATGGCACTGAGTTCTTGGATCGTTTCTTTACGGGAAGTTGGGGAGACAGCGTTAGCCAGTATGGCCGTGGCGTTCTTCACGGACATCCTGATGTGGCGGGTTCCTTCGTCGATTCGTTTGGCAAGGTCGAGTTCCTCCTTCTTGGTCAACAGGGCTGTACCACGGAAGGAACGGAAGTAGAGAGATTCGAGTAGAAAGGGATTCTGTCGGCTTCGACCCTCTGTGTCAGGCCTGACGGTTGGGTCAGAGTCTCCGTCGGGCTCTTGGTCGCATGCGATCTGGTTGATGAGTGCTCCGGAAGTGGCCTCGTCTTGATCGTTAACCTCCAGCTCAATTTTTTCCTCGAAATGACTACTGTCAGAGACTCCTCTTAATTCGTCATCCCTCATCGCTAATCTCCCTTCAGCCATCAGACCCAAAGCCAAGGTTCTAGGGCTCGCCTACATATTGTTGGTGGTGGGCAAAGACTGATTAATATGTATCACGATGTCCAATGTTTGTCAAATGAATTAGAATTAAGCAATAGACGAAATGAATACCTTGAATTATTGTTAAATTTCATTAGCATTTACTAATTTATCAAGTGTAAATATGGCGTCAACATTCATTAATGTCCAATGTTATTCCTGATAGTTTCTGGATTGATACTGATGGAATTTTGTCTCAGCAGCGGGTCAGGCGGAGAAATGTTCGCCAGTGAGAAACAGGTGCGTGCACGATCGCAGTCACGTCAATGGCCGGTATCACTCGACAGCTTTCGTCTTCCCGATATTGACGGTTGCCCGGTTGATTTCAAGACGTTCGAAGGTAAGGTGTTGTTGATTGTAAACACGCCGAGGATGCCGGTCTTCTGGAAATGTACGGGCGATATTGTGACCGTGGATTCGAGGTGTTGGCCTTTCCCGTGAATGATTTTGGACTGCAGGAGCCGGGAACGGCGGATGAAGCGGTCACGATGTCGGCCTTCTTCGACTATAAAACGGCGCAGGTGGAAGGTGGTGGTACAGCGCTGGCAAAAGTCACTGCACGCGAATACGACAGTCAGAATCAAAAGAGCCAGCTGGTCAAAACGGCATGGCATACGGGTCAAATGGGTTCCGGTGCGGTGGCGCGGACTGGTGGAGCCACGGACCACTTGAGGACTGTTGCTGCAGGTACGGCAACTGAGGCA
>SWDO01000008.1 GCA_005116895.1 Nitrospira sp.
ACGGCGACCACCGAGAGGGTGAGGCTCCCAACCGTCGGCAGGCTGTCGATTCGAACCGCGCTCAAACTATCGCCTCCATCCACATCACTGAAGCCGAAATTGGCTGCCGTTAGCGAATGGGATGTATCTTCGGTGAGTGTGAGAGTCGCATCGGTTCCCGTCGGGCTCTCATTCACATTGGTCAGATTGATGGTGAAGGTCTCGTCGTAGGTCAGACCTCCCGTGTCGGTTACTCGCACGGTCACGCTGTAGCTCGCCGCATTCTCGTAGTTTAACAAGGACCCGTCCGCCACCGTGATCTCGTCCGTACTCGCGTTGATCGCAAAGCGGCCTCCGGCGGTATCGGTCAGGCTGTACGTCTTCGTATCGCCCGCATCCACATCGGTGCCGCTGACGGTACCGACGACGGTGCCGGTGGCGGCGTTCTCCGCCACGGTGTTGCTGGAGAGGCTAAGATCCGTCGGGGCATCGTTGGTTGCTTGTACAAAGACGAGCTTGGTTTGTGGAGTGGCGGTGCCACCATCGCCATCCGTGAGCCCGATTGCCAGAGTACGGGTGGCGGTGGATGGGTTGTCACTCTCGTTGGCGAACTGAATACTTCGGTAGACTTCCTGAACGGCCGCCGATGTGGCACTGGTGTTAAACGTCACTGTCAATGGATCAGAGCCGCTCGTGCCCCCACTGACCGTACCGATAACGATCCCTCCATAGGTTACATTGCTGCCGGAGACCCCAACCTGTCCTGGGCCAGTTCCCCAGTTCCCAACCATGAGGCGGTCATCGGCGGTGCCATTAGCCGAGATCGAAATGGTCAATACGCCTCCGTCGAGATTGGTGGAATCCACATCGACAATCGTGCCCGTGGCATCAATCACCTGCGCAAGTCCGCCTTCGACGAAGGTCACGTTCGGGGCGATCGCTGTGATCACCGGGGCATCGTTGACGGCAGTGACATGAACTGTGAGCGTGTTGGGCGCGGCATCGTACACATTGTTACTATCGCGGACTGAAAAGGTGACACTGGCGTAGCCCGTTCCACTAGCATTCGCGGCGGGAGTGAACACCAGACGACTTGCTGTGATATCAGCGGCCGAGACCACTTGTCCGGCCGTCACCGCGACCCCCGAGAGGGTGAGGCTGGTCAGCGTCTGTCCTGCATCCGCATCGGTGGCCGTGACGGTCGTTACACCGGTACTGTTCTCCGCCACCGAGACCGATCCAGTGGCGCCACCACTCTGACTGGTGATGGTTGGGGCGAACTCATTGACATTCGTGAGATTAATCGCAAACGTTTCGTGGTACGTCAGACCTGCCTTGTCAGTTACCTGGACCGTGATGTTGTGACTTTGCGCCGCCTCATAGTTCAACAGCGTGCCGTCGGCCACTGTAATAACCCCGGTGCTGCTGTTGATCGCGAACCGTCCGCCTGCCGCGTCAGTGAGGCTGTAGGTCTTGGTGTCGCTGGCATCGACATCGGTACCACTCACGCTGCCCACCACGGTCCCCGTTGCGGCGTTCTCAGACACGGTGTTGGCGGAAAGGGACAGGTCGGTCGGCGACTCGTTTACATTCGTCAGATTGATCGTAAATGTCTCGTCGTACGTCAGCCCGCCTGAGTCCATCACCCGCACCGTCACACTGTGGCCGGTGGCACTCTCGTAATTCAGCCGGCTGCTGTCGGCGACGGTGATCTGGCCCGTGCTGCTGTTGATCGCAAACCGGCCGCCAGCACTGTCGGTGAAGCTATAGCTCTTTGAATCACCGCTATCGGAATCGGTCCCCGTTACCGTTCCGACCACCGTCCCAATGGATACATTTTCGGCAACTTTCCATGTCAACGATGGTGTGGAGGCCACCCATCCCGATCCAGACACTGATCCAACGGTGAGATTGCAGCCTGCGACGACATCGGAGGTACTTCCGCCGGAGAGGTTGTTCATCGTCCAGTCAGCGACAAGACCTGATTCGGAAGTGGGTACATCCTGATTGAGGTAGGCTGAAATTTCATTTGCCGTGCGAACATCGTTGAACACTCGTAGATCTTGAAGCGTCCCCTTGAAGACTTGGCTGGTCTGAAAGTTTCCGCCGACGCTGTCCTGGTCCATCCCCACCACCAAGGTTCCGGTCGATCGTGTCGTGTACCCAGTTTGAAGACCGGTTCCGCTTCCAACCTGTTGTCCATCGACGTAAAAGTTATACCCTCCGTTTGTGGCGCTCCAGGTAACACCGAGTTGGTGTTGTCCTCCAT
>SWDO01000009.1:0-3858 GCA_005116895.1 Nitrospira sp.
CAACTCTGGCAGGCCTATGCCGCGCTGGAGAAATCGAAAGTCAAAGGCGCGAGCGGCAAGCGCATCCTCACGGATCTGGTTTCCCTCGTCCGCTTCGCCACGCATCAGGACAACGAACTGGTGCCATTTCCTGAGAGGGTGACCGCCAACTTCAACGCCTGGCTTGGAGATCAGGAGCGTGGAGGCCTGCCTGCGCCGCGACCTGGAACATGGTTCGTCTATGCCATTGAATGTTCCAACGGAAGCCGATATATCGGCCAAACCAGTGACTTGCCACGACGTTTTGAAGAGCATAAGGCAGGCACCGGGGCATCTTGGACAAGACGGCACCCGCCTGTGCGAGTAATTCATTGGGAGGAGTATGCTTCAGAGCATGAAGCGGTTGAGCGCGAGAAGTACTTGAAGACCGGGTTTGGCCGAAAATGGCTTAAGCGAGAATTCGCTGCGGGCCGGACGCGGCAGGCAGGCAAGAAGTTTACCGATGAACAGAGGCAGTGGCTCAGCATGATTAGAGACCATATTGCGGCAAACATGGGGGTTGAATCAGACGACTTCGAGTACGCACCCTTTTCCCAGGCCGGTGGGTTGGGAAAAGCCTATCGATTGTTTCCGGACGGCCTTCAGACCATAATAGAAAGCCTGAATATGGCCCTGGTGGCCTAAAACGGAGGATCTATGTCGACAGCCGAACGAATCTTCAAGGAGGTGCAGAAACTTCCGGACACACTCGCGCAGGAGGTGTTGGATTTCATCGAGTACATCGAAATCAAGCATGGCCTGAGAGACCGTCATACCGAAGAATTGAAGCAGGCGCAGGAACCAGCCATGCGCCATGTGTGGGACAACCAAGACGACGAGGTTTGGAATGGCGTGTAAACCAGGCGATCTGGAGGAGGGGTTGACACTATGAAAGGGAATGCAAAGAAAGTTCTGGAAGAGGCCATGCAGCTAGAGCCGGGCTCCCGTGCCATGATTGCTGAAACGCTCTTAGAGAGCCTGGATTTCGAAGAGGACTTTGAGGTGTCGCAGGCGTGGCGGGAGGAGATTCAACGACGCTGCGAGCAGATCGATCGCGGGGAAGTCGAGTTGATCGACTCCGATATGGTCATGGCTGAGCTTCGGAAGAAGCACGCTTGATGCGAATCTTGTGGCATCGGGAAGCTCGAATTGAGGCGGACGAGGCGGCGAGCTTTTACGGGGCAAGACAGCCGGGTCTTGATCGTCGTTTCCTTGACATTCTGGAAGATGCCCTCCACAGAATCAGCCGTCGCCCGCATATGTATCCCAAGGTCGAGGGCGATATCCATAAGTGCAGGCTCCCCCGCTTTCCATACGGCGTCATCTATCGAACAAAATCTGAGATGGTCGAAATACTCGCGATCATGCACCTGAAGCGAGAGCCAGGGTACTGGAAGGCACGCTCAGGCTAAGTATATGCCTCTCGTGTGTCTGCCTGGGTAAAACTACATTGCGGCGTGTCTGTGCGTTGCACGTAAACAGGCAAATCTTGCAGTTGAGCCGGACGACTTCGAGTTCGCGCCCTTTGCTCAAGAAGGTGGGTTGGGGAAAGTGCATCAGATCTTTGGAAATGAGCTGATCAAGATGATTGAAGAATTGAACGGAGCGTTGGCTGCATATACCTCTTCGGGAATGTCCGAGGTCAGACACGTCCTGGGATCAATGGATCGATTCTCAAAGCAGCCCCAGTATCCCTACCACCGTTCTTTGAACAAAAAGAGATCGTCGCCGAAGTCGAGCGCCGCCTGTCCGTCATCGATGAACTTGAAGCCGCTGTCCAAGCCAACCTCACCCGTGCCGACCGACTAAGGCAGTCAATTTTGGCTCAAGCCTTCTCCGGGTCACTTAGGACGAACTAATGGGGAAAATAAAGAATCCGCTTCAATTCTCCCACCACTTTGGAATCAGTCCCGCAAGGCTCAGCTCATTGGGGGTTTTGGACCATACGCCTAATGTAGATGCCAGGTTATTTATTGATCCTCTGTTGTTCAAATCCAGCAAGCATTCCGAAATGCAGGAGGCGGATGGTGCCTATAAAAAGTTCTTTGCCGATGTAATCAAATTACTTGTAGCAGCCAAGGCTGAAAATGATATCGCCTGGCGAGCTGCTTATAAGAAGTTGCTATTCAGAGAAATTAAGGGAACTTGTCTTGGCTATGGTGCAGCTTCCATCCATGGGCGCGGACCTGGTCCTAAGCTAGCCAGAAGGCTGACAGCTACAGCCAAAGAAATTGTTGACCTTGGAGTTCGCGACCCAGACCTTTTTCTTTCTCTCCCTCTTCTCGAAGAAGATGTCGGACCAGACCTAATTAGTGACATGGCGACGAGCATCATTCTTCCAGATCTTGTTCGGTTTAATGAACGAGTGCAAGGTGCGCTCAAGGTTCCAAGGGAAAAGTTTGAATTTAACGGTCTTGATGCAAGCCTAGCGGTTAACCCTCTCGAGACAACTAGAGTTCCAGTTCTACTAGTTCCCAAAGACGTACTTCGAGATCTTCCAATTGCGAACGACTGGGAGGATGTCTGCAGGGCAGCTCAAGAAACAGCTGAGCTTCGAAGTAAGGTTAATAAACTTATTGGGGAAATCTGGGAGGCCAAGACCAGGAAGGATAAGAAAGCGATTAGAGAAAATGTCTTGGCAAGCTATGAAGCATTTAACACTCTGTTACAGACGATCCATCAAACTGTACCGTCATCATATGATTTTGAATCCGATCCTGAAGGGTTTCTCGTTTGGAGGCGCATCCACGAGACAGTCGCAAAGGAATTTCCGTTATTACTGAAAGCGCCAAAGTCTCTTGATCTGAAGCAGGCAGATGAAGTGGTGTCTCAAATCATTGCACAATTTCAACACCTGATTGAAAAAAGAGGGTTGTCTAAGGAGCTTTGGCATGATGGGAAACGCCGTAACGAGAAATCAGTGCAAAGGCTCTTCTTTGCAGTTGCGGACAGCTACTGCAAAGCAAATAATCTCGATATTAGTCCGGAAGTGGACACGGGCACGGGTGAAGTGGATTTCAAATTCTCGCACGGCTACACCAGCCGAGTACTCGTGGAGATCAAGTTATCGGATAACCCAAAAGTTGTTGGGGGATACGAAAGGCAATTGGAGACTTACAAGAAGGCAGAGCACACAATGCGAGCGACCTATGTCGTGATTGACGTGGGGAAGATGGGGAAAAAGGACAAGGAAATACTAAAGCTCCAGGGGGTGCGCAAGAAAGAGGGGTTTCCAGCTTCGGAAATCGTATTCATCGACGGTTTTGTTAAAGCCTCAGCAAGTAAGCTTTAGAGGGTCGAGTTTATGACTTCTGCCAGCATCGCTCAAAAGCTCTGGAATTACTGCAACGTTCTCCGAGAAGATGGGATGAGCTATGGCGACTACGTCGAGCAGTTGACCTATTTGCTCTTCCTCAAGATGGCCGACGAGCGCAAGAAGCCGCCATACAATCAGCCGAGCCAGATCCCTGATAAGTACAGTTGGCCCAGCCTACTGAAGAAGGACGGTGATGACCTATTTGATCACTACCGTCATCTCCTGGAAGAACTCGGCAAAGGGAAGGGGATGCTCGGCCTGATTTTCACCAAGGCCCAGAACAAATTCCAGGACCCGGTTAAGCTCAGACGGCTGATTGTGGATCTGATCGACAAGGAAGACTGGTCCACGATGAGCGCCGATGTGAAAGGGGACGCTTACGAAGGTCTACTCGAAAAGAACGCGCAAGACACCAAGTCCGGCGCTGGCCAGTACTTCACTCCGCGCCCGCTGATTGTCGCGATGGTAGAGGTTATCGCTCCAAAGTCCAGCGAGACGATCTGTGACCCGGCCTGCGGAACCGG
>SWDO01000009.1:3958-4729 GCA_005116895.1 Nitrospira sp.
GTACAACGTGTCCGGCCTGCCCGAGGCTCAGTTTGAGCCAGGCTCGAATGAGCAAGTGCTCAAGAATCGGCTCGGTATCGTGTCTACACGGGACATGGATGACACGGAAACGAAGGCGCTTGAGCAGACGATGGACACACTGATCAGACAGTACGATCTGGCCCATCGGTTCACCGCTTCGGATATCTGCGAGTGTCACAGAACCTGGCTTGGGGACATCTATGAATGGGCTGGTCACTATCGGCAGGTCAATGTCAGTAAAGGCGATTTTCCCTTCGCGGCTTCGATGTACATTTCTGCTTTGATGGAACAGTTCGAACAAGGCGTCTTGCGGCGGTCTACGCCATGCAATTTCACGGACCGCGCGGAGGTCGTCCATGCTCTGGCTGAGACGCACGTCGAGTTGGTATTGATCCATCCGTTCAGGGATGGAAACGGCCGGCTTGCCAGGGTCCTGTCCACCCTGATGGCGCTTCAGGCTGGATTGCCGCTTCTCGACTTCAGTATGATTGCCGGGGACAAAAAGAAAGAGTATTTCGCGGCGGTTCAGGCGGGGCTGGATAAGAATTACAGACCGATGGAAAGTCTCTTCGCGGAGCTCATCGAGCGGAGCCTTTCGCCCTCCTGATCCGTCGGGGCGTTTCTCCTTCGGTGAGGGTACGCGCGATGGATTCGACAGGGGCGCCCGTCTCGATCGCTGTCGAACTGGCCACGTTGGCGATCAAGGCCTTCCGGTATTTCGCCGGGTCCTTCCGGTGAGGATTCGTCTCA